>NZ_JBVHTP010000010.1:0-382997 GCF_055565795.1 Streptomyces sp. NPDC028314 | reverse complement strand
CGCCCCGGACGACACCCCACCCCGGACACGGCACCGACCCACCACCCCAGCCCCGCCGGCGCTTGAGGCGACCCGCAGCAACCGAGCTGCAAACCAACCCGGCCCGGCGCGGGGCAGCCCGAACCCCGGAAACCGCCCGGCCAGGGCACGGGGTACCGGGGACACCCCGAACCCCGTCACACGACCCGGCCAGGGCAACGGCCCGGCAAGGGCACCGGCCCGGCCAGGGCACCGGATCCGTAGACCGGCACCGGAACCCCCGCCTCCGACACCAGCTTGCCCGCCGCCTCCCCCGCCTCCGACGGAGTCCACCGGCCGCCGCGGTCCACCGTCGGCCCCGGCCGCCAGCCCTCCATCACCGTGATCCGGCCCCCCTCCGCCTCGAAGACCCGCCCCGTGACCCCGGCCGACGCCTCCGACCCGAGCCACACCACCAGCGGCGACACGTTCTCCGGGGCCATCGCGTCGAAGCCCCCGGCGGCCGGCGCCGCCATGGTCTCCGCGAAGGTCCGCTCCGTCATCCGGGTCCGCGCGGCCGGCGCGATCGCGTTGACCTGCACCCCGTACCGGCCCATCTCCGCCGCCGCGACCAGCGTCAGCCCCAGGATCCCGGCCTTCGCCGCGCTGTAGTTGCCCTGCCCCACCGACCCCGCCAGACCGGCCCCCGAGGAGGTGTTCACCACCCGGGCCGCCACCTGCCGGCCGGCCTTCGCCTCCGCCCGCCACCACGCGGCCGCCGCGCGCAGCGGCAGGAAGTGGCCCTTCAGGTGCACCCGCATCACCGCGTCCCAGTCGCCCTCGTCCAGGTTCACCAGCATCCGGTCCCGCAGGAATCCGGCGTTGTTGACCAGGGTGTCCAGCCGCCCGAAGGCGGATACGGCCGTCGCCACGAGGGAGGCCGCGCCTTCGGAGGTCGCGATGTCCCCGCCGTGCGCCACCGCTTCGCCGCCCAGCGCCCTGATCTCCTCGGCCACCCGCGCCGCGGGACTGTCCGGACCCGGCAGCCCGTCGATCCCGACCCCCAGGTCGTTGACGACGACCTTCGCCCCTTCCGCCGCGAAGCCCAGCGCATGGGCCCGGCCCAGTCCCCGGCCCGCGCCCGTCACCACGACCACCCGGCCGTCCGCAATGCCCGCCATCTCAGCTCTCCTTGTCCGCAGTCTTGTTGACGTTCGCCGCGTCCAGAAACGCCGGCCGCTCCCCGCCCCCGTGTACGAGCAGGCTCGCCCCGCTCACGTATCCCGCCCGGCCGGAGGCCAGGAAGACCGCCGCCTCCCCCACGTCCGAGGGTTCCGCCAGCCGCCCCAGCGGCACGGTCGCGCCGACCGCCGCGATCCCGGCCTCGTCGCCGTAGTGCAGGTGCGCCAGCTCGGTCCGCACCATGCCCAGGACCAGCGAGTTCACCCGTACTTCGGGCGCCCACTCCACGGCCATGGACCGGGCCAGGTTCTCCAGCCCCGCCTTGGCCGCGCCGTAGGCGGCCGTCCCGGGCGAGGGCCGGGTGCCGCTGACGCTGCCGATCATCAGCACCGAGCCCCGGGACTCCAGCAGCCACGGGTACGCCGCCAGCGAGGCCGTCATCGGGGCCACCAGGTTCAGCTCGACGACCCGCGCGTGGCGCTCCGCCTCCCCCTCCCCCAGCAGCCGGTACGGGGTGCCGCCCGCGTTGTTCACCAGGCAGTCGAGCCGCCCGTACCGGGCCGCGACCGCGCCGAAGAAGTCCTGGACGGCCGCCGGATCGCGCAGGTCCAGCGCGGTGTACGAGGCCTCGCGGCCCGCCGCCGACACCGGTTCCCGCGGCGGCCGGCGCGCGCAGACGACCACTTCCGCGCCCGCCGCGAGGAACGACCGCGCGATCCCGGCGCCGACGCCCCGGGTTCCGCCGGTGACGACGGCAACCCTCCCGTTGAGCTCCATCGGCTGCTACCTTCCTCACCTAACAAATGTTTGGTGGAAAGGTAGCTGATCCGCTCATGGGTGTCTCCACCTCCAGCCCGGACAAGGGCATCGCACTCGTCACAGTCGACTTCCCGCCCGTCAACGCACTGCCCGTGCAGGGCTGGTACGACCTCGCCGACTCCCTGCGCGCCGCCGGCCGCGACCCCGAGGTCCGCTGTGTCGTCCTCGCCGCCGAGGGCCGTGGCTTCAACGCGGGCGTCGACATCAAGGAGATGCAGCGCGACACCGGCCACGCGGCCCTCATCGGCGCCAACCGGGGCTGCTACGAGGCCTTCGCCGCCGTCTACGAGTGCGAGGTGCCGGTCGTCGCGGCCGTGAACGGGTTCTGCCTGGGCGGCGGCATCGGCCTCGTCGGCAACGCGGACGCGATCGTGGCGAGCGACGACGCCACCTTCGGCCTGCCCGAGCTGGACCGGGGCGCGCTCGGGGCCGCCACCCATCTGGCCCGTCTCGTCCCGCAGCACCTGATGCGCGCCCTGTACTACACCTCGCGCACCGCGACCGCCGCCGAACTGCACGCGCACGGCTCGGTCTGGAGGGTGGTCCCGCGCGCGGAACTGCGTACGGCGGCGCTCGAACTGGCCGCCGAGATCGCCAGGAAGGACGGCTACCTGATCCGGCTGGCCAAGGCGGCCATCAACGGCATCGACCCCGTCGACGTGCGCCGCAGCTACCGCTTCGAGCAGGGCTTCACCTTCGAGGCCAACCTCAGCGGGGTCGCCGGCCGCGTCCGCGACACCTTCGGAAAGGCGGAACCGGCATGACGGGCACGACCGGCACGACGGGCACGACCGGCACGACCGACAAGGTGCTGACGCCCGAAGAGGTCGTCGCACGGCTGCACAGCGGAATGACCCTCGGCATAGGCGGCTGGGGATCCCGGCGCAAGCCCATGGCCCTGGTGCGGGCACTGCTCCGCTCCGAGATCACCGATCTCACCGTGGTCTCGTACGGCGGCCCCGACGTCGGGCTGCTCGCGGCCGCCGGCCGGATCCGCAGGCTCGTCGCCCCCTTCGCGACCCTCGACTCGATCCCGCTGGAGCCCCACTTCCGGGCCGCCCGCGAACGCGGCGCCTTCGCCCTCACCGAGCTCGACGAGGCCATGTTCATGTGGGGCCTGCACGCCGCCGCCAACCGGCTCCCCTTCCTCCCCGTCCGCGCCGGCCTCGGCTCCGACGTGATGCGGGTCAACCCGGAGCTGCGTACCGTCACCTCCCCCTACGCCGACGGCGAGGAGTTCGTCGCCGTCCCGGCGCTGCGGATGGACGCCGCGCTCGTGCACCTGAACCGCGCCGACCGCCTCGGCAACGCCCAGTACCTCGGCCCCGACCCCTACTTCGACGACCTGTTCTGCGAGGCCGCCGACACCGCGTACGTCTCCTGCGAGCAGCTCGTCGAGACCGCCGAGCTCTCCAAGGCGGGCCCGCCGCAGTCCCTGCTGGTCAGCCGGCATTCCGTCACCGGGGTCGTGGAGACCCCGAACGGCGCGCACTTCACCTCCTGCGCCCCCGACTACGACCGTGACGAGCCCTTCCAGAAGCTGTACGCGACCACCCCCTGGCCCGAGTTCGCCGCCCGGTTCCTCTCCGGTGCGAGCGAGCACGACTACCAGTCGGCCGTCCGGACCTGGCACGAGGAGCAGAAGTGAGCACAGCGACAGCGACCCCGGTCAGCCGCGCCGAGTACTGCGTGGTGGCCTGCGCCGAGGCCTGGCGGGACAACGGGGAGGTGCTGGCCAGCCCGATGGGCCTGGTGCCCTCGTTCGGAGCCCGGCTCGCGAAGCGCACCTTCTCCCCGGACCTGCTGCTGACGGACGGCGAGGCGATGCTGGTCGGCCTGGACGGCACTCCCGAGGGCTGGCTGCCGTACCGCCGTCATCTCACGATGGTGACGGGCGGCAGGCGGCACGTGATGATGGGGGCGAGCCAGATCGACCGGTACGGCAACCAGAACATCTCCTGCATCGGCGACTGGGAGCAGCCGGCCCGCCAGCTCCTCGGGGTGCGCGGGGCGCCCGTCAACACCCTGAACAACCCGGTGAGTTACTGGATCCCCAAGCACTCCACCCGGGTCTTCGTGGAGCGGGTGGACATGGTCAGCGGGGTGGGCTACGAGCGTGCCGAGGCGGCCGGGGTGACCCGCTTCCACCGGCTGCCGCGCGTGGTGAGCGATCTCGGCGTCTTCGATTTCACCGGCCCCGGCCACAGCATGCGCCTGGCCTCCCTGCACCCGGGGGTGAGCGTCGAGCGGGTCCGGGAGGCCACCGGTTTCCCCCTCGCGGTCGCGGACGGGGTCCCGTACACGCGGGAACCGACGGCGCGGGAGCTGCGGCTGATCCGCGAGGTGATCGACCCCGAGGGGCTGCGCGACCGGGAAGTGCGGGTCTGACGGCATGAAGACGGCATTCACCGAGCTGGTCGGGGTGGAGCACCCGATCGTGCAGACGGGCATGGGCTGGGTGGCGGGCCCCCGGCTGGTGTCGGCGGCGGCCGGCGCGGGCGCCCTCGGGATCCTGGCCTCGGCGACGATGACGGTGGAGCAGCTGCGCGGGGCGGTCCGGGAGGTGAAGTCCCGTACGCGGGCGCCGTTCGGGGTCAATCTGCGCGCGGACGCCGGGGACGCGGCCGAGCGGGCCCAGCTGATCATCGACGAGGGGGTCCGGGTGGCCTCGTTCGCCCTCGCTCCGTCGAAGGAGCTGATCGCACGCCTCAAGGACGCGGGCGTGGTGGTGATCCCGTCGGTCGGGGCCCGGCGGCACGCCGAGAAGGTCGCGGCCTGGGGCGCCGACGCGGTGATCGTGCAGGGCGGCGAGGGCGGCGGGCACACCGGTGACGTGGCCACCACCGTGCTGCTGCCGCAGGTGGTGGACGCGGTGGACATCCCGGTGGTCGCGGCGGGCGGGTTCAGTGACGGTCGCGGGCTCGTCGCGGCGCTGGCGTACGGGGCCGCGGGCATCGCCATGGGCACCCGCTTCCTGCTGACCTCCGACTCCACCGTCCCGGACGCCGTCAAGGCCGAGTACCTGAAGGCCACGGTCAGGGACGTCACCGTCACCACGGCCGTCGACGGGCTCCCGCACCGGATGCTCCGCAGCGAGCTGGTCGCCTCCCTGGAGCGGGCGGGCCGCGCCGGGGCGCTGGCCAGGGCGGTGCGGCACGCGGCCGGGTTCCGGAAGCTGTCGGGCCTGTCCTGGCCGCAGATGGTGCGGGACGGCCTGGCGATGAAGCACGGCAAGGACCTGTCCTGGAGCCAGGTCCTGCTCGCCGCGAACACCCCCATGCTCCTCAAGGCGTCCATGGTCGAGGGCCGTACGGATCTCGGCGTCATGGCATCGGGCCAGGTCGCGGGTGTGATCGAGGATCTTCCGTCGTGTGCGGAACTCGTCGCCCGGATCATGGCCGAGGCCCAGGCCGTGCTGGACCGACTGCACGGCTAGGGGCCGTCCCCCAGATCAGGCTGGGTTTTCCCGGGGGGTGTCCTGCCGACAGGGCACCCTCCGGCTCCAGCACCCCCCGCACCCGCTCGGCACCCTGCCACCGACAGGGTGATTCCCCCTTCTCCGTTACGGGAGTTGCCACAGATGAGCCGTGCCCGAATCCGCCTGGCGACCGCGGCGCTCGCCTCCGCACTCGCCCTCGGTACTCTGCCCGCCGCCGCGTCCGCCGCGCCGGCGGCCCCCGCGTCCGCGGGACACCACGGGTACCACCAGGCGGCAGAAACGATTCGCCAGATCCCCCTCCAGGGCGCGGTCAACGTCCGCGACCTCGGCGGCTACCGCACGTGGACGGGCGGCCAGGTCCGCCAAGGCCTCGTCTACCGCTCCGACGCGCTGAGCAAGCTGACCGCGGCGGACCTCACCACCGTCGCCGGTCTGGGCCTCAAGAAGGTCGTGGACTTCCGCATTCCGATGGAGGTCCAGTACGACGGCGCCGACCGGCTGCCCGCCGGGCTCTCCCCCGCCTCCCGCCCGGTCAGCGACCTCGGCCTGTACGGGACCCTCGTGTCCGCGATCTCCAGCGGCGACCCCGCGACGCAGGAGCAGATGCTCGGCGGGGGCCGCGCCGAGGCCTACATGCGCGACATCTACCGCACCTTCGTGACCAGCCCCGAGAACCGGGCGCAGTTCGCGGCCACGCTGCGGGAGATCGCCGACGGCAAGCAGGGCCCGCTGCTGTACCACTGCACGTCCGGCAAGGACCGGACGGGCTGGATGAGCTACGTGCTGCTGCGCGCACTGGCCGTTCCCGAGGACACGGCCGAGCGCGACTACCTGGCCTCGAACACCTTCCGCGCGGCGTACGACGCCCAGGTGCGCGCGGGCCTCAAGCAGTCGGGCCGGATGCAGAACCCGGACCTGCTGATCCCCCTCCAGGAGGTCCGCGCGGACTACCTGGACGCGGCGACGGCGCGGATGGAGGCGGACTACGGCAGCTTCTACGGCTACCTGACGAACGGCCTCGGCCTGGACCTGCAGACGCTGGCGCGGCTCCAGTCCAAGCTGGTCCGCTAGATCCAAAACTTGCCGGAACGCGGAGCGCCGGGCAGCGCGCGAGTGCGCTGCCCGGCGTACCGGTGTGTCTTGCGGCGGATTCCCGCGCGGATCAGGCGCGCCCGGCCGCCGGACGGCCGCCACCGGAGCGACGCCGGGCGCCCGCCGGGGCGCCGCCGGTGCGGGCACCGCCCTGGCCGCCGCCCTGGCCCCGGGAGCCCGCCGGGGCGCCCTGGCCGCGCGTACCGGACTGGCCGGAGCCGCCCTGGCCGCCCGCGGAGCGGGGTGCCCGGCGCGAGCGTCCCTCGCCCGCAGCGGCCGAGGTACCGGAGGAGCCCTGGCCGCCGCCCTGGCCGCCGCCGGAGCGACGGCGCGGGGCACCGGAGCCGGAACCCGAACCGGAGCGGCCGGCGCTGCGCGGCTTCGGCGGGGTCGGCTGCGGCACGTCCAGCACCACCGGGATGCCCGAGGGCTCCTTGGCGCCGGTCAGCCGGGACAGCTCCTCGTCGGAGGACTTGATCTGCGCGGTGCGCGGGGAGATCCCGGCGTCCGACATCAGCCGGGTCATGTCCCGCTTCTGGTCGGGCAGCACCAGGGTGACCACGCTGCCGGACTCGCCGGCGCGGGCGGTACGGCCGCCGCGGTGCAGGTAGTCCTTGTGGTCGGTGGGCGGGTCCACGTTGACGACGAGGTCCAGGTCGTCGATGTGGATGCCGCGCGCGGCCACGTTGGTGGCGACCAGCGCGGTGACCTCACCGGTCTTGAACCAGTCCAGGGTCCGGTTGCGCTGCGGCTGCGAGCGGCCGCCGTGCAGGCCGGAGGCGCGCACGCCGTCCGCGAGGAGCTTCTTGACCATGCGGTCGACCCCGCGCTTGGTGTCGACGAACATGATCACCCGGCCGTCGCGGGCGGCTATGCGCGTCGCCACGGCCTTCTTGTCGGTCTCGTCCATGACGTACAGGACGTGGTGCTCCATCGTGCTGACCGCACCCGCGGACGGGTCGACGGAGAAGGCGACCGGGTCGTGCAGGAACATCTTGACGAGCTTGTCGATGTTCTTGTCGAGGGTCGCGGAGAACAGCATGGTCTGGCCCTCGGGCTCGACCTGCTTGAGCAGCGCGGTGACCTGCGGCATGAAGCCCATGTCGGTCATCTGGTCGGCCTCGTCGAGGACCGTGATGGCGACCTGGGAGAGGTCGGCGTCACCGCGGTCGATGAGGTCCTTGAGCCGGCCGGGGGTGGCGACGAGCACCTCGGCGCCGCGGCGCAGCGCGCCCGACTGCCGGTTGATCGACATGCCGCCGACGACGGTCGCGATGCGCAGGTTGACGGCCGTGGCGTACGGGGCCAGGGCGTCGGTGACCTGCTGCGCGAGCTCGCGGGTCGGTACGAGGACCAGCGCGAGCGGCTGCTTCGGCTGTGCGCGGCGGCCGGCGGTGCGGGACAGCAGCGCCAGGCCGAAGGCCAGCGTCTTGCCGGAGCCGGTGCGGCCGCGGCCGAGCAGGTCACGGCCGGCGAGGGAGTTCGGCAGCGTGGCGGCCTGGATCGGGAACGGCTCGGTCACGCCCTGGACGGCGAGGGTCTTCAGCAGCGCCTCGGGCATGTTCATGTCCTCGAACGCGGCGACCGGCGGGAGCGCCGGGGTCAGCGGTTCGGGCATGGTGAATTCTTGGGGCCTGGCCACGGGGGCGGACTTCTGCCGTCCCGCGCCAGCCTTCGGACGTCCCTGGGCCGCACCTCGGCCCCGGGTGGGGCGGCGGCTGGGTCGTGCGGAGCTGGAGCTGGTCATGCGGAAATGCCCTCCTGAAACCGGCAGGTACAACAAGGTCGAAACAGCAGACAAGCCGGGGCCCGCACCTCACGGTGCGGGCCCCGGCGAGCTGAAATACTTAGTTGGCGGGGAGGATGTTCTCCGCCTGGGGGCCCTTCTGGCCCTGGGTCACGTCGAAGGACACGCGCTGGCCCTCCTGGAGCTCACGGAAGCCCTGGGTGGCGATGTTCGAGTAGTGGGCGAAGACGTCCGGGCCGCCACCGTCCTGCTCGATGAAGCCGAAGCCCTTTTCCGAGTTGAACCACTTCACGGTGCCAAGTGCCATTTTGAATCTCCTGAATAGGCGGCAAGGGCCCCATCCGGAGACTCCGGTAAAAACAATTAAAGCGCCTGTCGGAGCATTCCCGTCAGGCGCACATAAAGTTCATGGGTACCACAACTGCAACGAGACCTAAGCTAGCACACCGCCACAGGGGCGCGCCTCCGCGCGTGTGGGACCTCACTCCGGGGCGCCCTCGCCGCCGGTGCCGGACCCGGTGCGCCGGGGGGCCCATCGTACGTGACCCCGGCCGCCACGGGCCCGGCCCGAGGGGCGGGCCCGGCCCGATCGGCAAGCCCGGCCTGATCGGCAAGCCACCCCCTCGGGGCTACAGCCGCTCGATGATCGTGACGTTGGCCTGGCCGCCGCCCTCGCACATCGTCTGGAGGCCGTAGCGGCCGCCGGTGCGCTCCAGCTCGTGCAGGAGGGTGGTCATCAGCTTGACGCCGGTGGCGCCCAGGGGGTGGCCGAGGGCGATGGCCCCGCCGTTGACGTTGACCCTGGCGGGGTCCGCGCCCGTCTCCTTCAGCCACGCCAGCACGACCGGGGCGAAGGCCTCGTTGATCTCCACCAGGTCGATGTCGTCCAAGGACAGCCCGGTCTTCTTCAGCGCGTGGGCCGTCGCCGGGATCGGCGCCGACAGCATCCGGATCGGGTCCTCGCCCCGCACCGACAGGTGGTGGATCCGGGCCCTCGGGGTCAGGCCGTGTTCCCCGACCGCCCGCTCGGAGGCGAGCAGCATCGCCGCGGCCCCGTCCGAGACCTGCGAGGAGACCGCCGCGGTGATCGTGCCGCCCTCCAGCACCGGCCGCAGGCCCGCCATCTTCTCCAGGGTCGTGTCGCGGCGCGGGCCCTCGTCCACCCGTACGTCCCCGTACGCCGCGATCTCCCGGTCGAACCGGCCCTCGTCGATCGCCCGGACCGCCCGCTGGTGGGAGCCGAGCGCGAACTCCTCCATGTCCCGCCGCGAGATCCCCCACTTCTCGGCGATGAGCTGCGCGCCGTGGAACTGGTTCACCGGCGCGTCCCCGTACCTGGCCCGCCAGCCCGCCGAGCCCGCGTACGGGCCTTCGGTGAAGCCCAGGGGCTCCGCCGCCTGACGCGAGGCGAAGGCGATCGGGATCATCGACATGTTCTGGGTGCCGCCCGCGACCACCAGGTCCTGGGTGCCGGACAACACGCCCTGCGCCGCGAAGTGCACGGCCTGCTGGGAGGAACCGCACTGGCGGTCGACGGTCACCCCCGGCACCTCCTCGGGCAGGCCCGCGGCCAGCCACGCGGTCCGCGCGATGTCGCCCGCCTGCGGCCCCACCGTGTCGAGGCAGCCGAAGACCACGTCCTCGACGGCCGCCGGGTCCACCCCGGAACGCTCCATCAGCGCCCGCAGGACGTGGGCGCCGAGGTCGGCCGGGTGGGCCCCGGACAGGCCTCCCTTGCGCCGCCCCACGGGGGTGCGTACCGCGTCGACTATGTAGGCCTCGGGCATGGGGACTCCTTTGGTCGGTTACGTACGCAGGGCGATCCCGTCCAGCACCATCGACAGGTACTGGCGGGCGATCTCCTCGGGGCTGTGCAGGCCGCCCGGCCGGTACCAGGAGGCCGCCACCCACACCGTGTCGCGCACGAAGCGGTAGGTGAGGCGGATGTCGAGGTCGGCCCGGAAGACCTTGGCGGCGACCCCGCGCTCCAGGGTCCCCAGCCACGCCTTCTCGAACTTCTGCTGCGAGTCGGACAGGTAGTGGAAGCGGGGCTGGGCGGACAGGTGCCGCGATTCCTTCTGGTAGATCGCGACGGCGGCGCGGTGCCGGTCGATCTCGCGGAAGGACTCGGTGACCAGGGCCTCGATGGTCTCCCTGGGACCGAGACCGGCGGCGAGGACGGTGTCGTAGCCGGCCCACAGTTCGGTCAGGAAGGCCGAGAGGATCTCGTCGAGCATCGATTCCTTGGAATCGAAGTGGTAGTAGAGGCTTCCGGCGAGCATCCCGGCGGCGTCGGCGATCTTGCGGACGGTGGTGGCGTTGTACCCCTGGGCGGCGAAGACCTCGGCGGCGGTGTCGAGGAGTTCCCGTCTGCGCTCGGGGGACGCGGTCACCTGTGGCTTCTTCTTGTTCGTTGGCACGCGCCCATTCTCGGCCTACGCGTGCTGGCTGCTGACCGACACGGTCTCGCCCGTCATGTACGACGAGTAGCCGCTGGCCAGGAAGACGATGACGTTGGCGACCTCCCACGGCTCGGCGTACCGGCCGAAGGCCTCCTTGGCGGTGAGTTCGGCCAGCAGCTCCTCGCTGGTGACCTTCACCAGGTGCGGGTGCATGGCCAGGCTCGGGGCGACCGCGTTGACGCGTACGCCGAACTCGGCCGCCTCCAGGGCCGCGCAGCGGGTCAGTGCCATCACTCCGGCCTTGGCGGCGGCGTAGTGGGCCTGGCCGCTCTGGGCGCGCCAGCCGATCACGGAGGCGTTGTTGACGACGACCCCGCGGCCGGTGCGGGCCGGTTCGCCGACCGCCTCGCCGGCCCTCTTGCCCGCCGCCTTGAAGGAGCGCAGGGCGGCGCGGGTGCAGCGGAAGGTGCCGTTCAGGGTGACGTCGAGGACCCGGCCCCACTGGTCGTCGGTCATGTCGACGAGGGCGGCGGTGCCGCCGAGTCCGGCGTTGTTGACGACGATGTCGAGGCCGCCGTGGGTGTGTTCGGCGAGCGCGAACAGGGCCCGCACCTGCTCCTCGTCGGTGACGTCGCAGGGCAGGGAGGTCACCCGGTCCGCCCCGAACTCCGCGGCCAGCGCCTGCTCGGTCTCCTTGAGCCGCCGGGCGTGGGCGTCGCCGATGAGGACGCCGGCGCCTTCCTCCAGGAAGCGGCGGGCGGTGGCGCCGCCGATCCCGGCTCCGGCGGCCGCGGTGACCACGGCGGTCCGGCCGGCCAGCAGCCCGTGCCCGGTCACGTACTGCGGTGCGTTCACGCCCGTACCTCCTTGGGAAGGCCGAGGATCCGCTCGGCGGTGGTGTGGCGCCGGATCTCGTCCGAGCCCGCGTCCGCGCGGGGGCCGTCGAAGAAGACCTCGGTGCGGAACTCCTCGACGCCGCTCATGGCCGTACGTTAACCTACCAAACACTTGTTAGGGAAGGATCCCCGCATGGCCGAGCCCGAAGCCCCGGCGATGCCGTACGAGCGGCGCGGCCCGGTCGCGCACGTGACCGTGAACCGGCCCCGCTGCCGCAACGCCCGGAACAGCGCGCTGACATGCGCCCTGGACGACGCCTGCTACCGGGCGGCCGAGCGGGTCGTCGAGCGGGCCGGGCCGGCGCGGGAGACCGGCCGGCCGGCGCGGCGCATCGCCAGGACGGCGGCGGAACCGCTCGGCGGCATCGGCACCGCCGCCACGAAGGAGGCGAACAGCTGATGGACCTCACGCACGCGGCGGACGTGGAGGCCTTCCGGGCCGAGGCCCGGGACTGGCTCCGCACCCACGTCCCGGCCCGGCCCCTGCCCTCGCTGGAGACGGCCGAGGGGTTCGCCGCGCACCGGGAGTGGGAGGCCCGGCTGCACGCGGACCGCTGGGCGGTGGTGTCCTGGCCCGAGGAGTACGGGGGTCGGGGCGTGGACATCGAACGCTGGCTGGTGTTCGAGGAGGAGTACTGGGCGGCGGGCGCGCCCGGCCGGGTCTCCCAGAACGGCATCAACCTGCTCGCGCCGACCCTCTTCGACCACGCCACGGCGCGGCAGCGGGCGCGGGTGCTGCCCTCCATGGCCGGCGGCGAGGTGATCTGGGCCCAGGCCTGGTCGGAGCCCGAGTCCGGCTCCGACCTGGCCTCGCTGAAGTCGAAGGCGGTCCGCACCGAGGGGGGCTGGCTGCTGTCCGGGCAGAAGACCTGGTCCTCCCGGGCGGCGTTCGCGGACCGCGCCTTCGGCATCTTCCGGACGGACCCGCAGGCGCCGAAACCGCACCAGGGGCTGACGTACCTGATGTTCGACCTGCGGGCCCCGGGGGTCACGGTGCGGCCCATCGGCCGCCTCGACGGGAAGCCGGCCTTCGCGGAACTCTTCCTGGACCGGGTCTTCGTACCGGACGAGGACGTCATCGGGGAGCCGGGACAGGGCTGGCGGATCGCGATGTCCACGACGGGCAACGAACGGGGCCTGACCCTGCGCTCGCCGGGCCGTTTCCTGGCGGCGGCGGACCGGCTGCTGTCGCTGTGGCGCGCGCGGGCGGACCCCTGCGACACCGCGATGCGGGACCGGGTGGCGGACGCGGTGGTCGGGGCGCGCGCCTACGAGCTGTTCACCTGGGCCAACGCCTCCCGGTTCGCGGCGGGCGAGACGATCGGCGCCGAGTCCAGCCTCAACAAGGTGTTCTGGTCCCAGTACGACATCGCCCTGCACGAGACGGCGCTGGACCTGCTGGGCCCGGACGCGGAACGCGCGGACGGCGAGTGGGCCGAGCCGTGGGTCTTCTCACTGGCCGGGCCGATCTACGCGGGCACCAACGAGATCCAGCGCGACATCATCGCCGAGCGGCTGCTCGGCCTTCCGAAGGGCCGCCGCTGATGCGCTTCCTGCCGACCGACGAGCAGCGCGACTTCGCCCGCACCCTGCACGCACTGCTCGGCTCCGCCGCTGTCCCGGCGGCCGTACGGGCCTGGAGCGCCGGGGACCAGGCCCCCGGGCGGGCGCTCTGGACCCGGCTGGCCGATACGGGGCTGTTCGCACTGGCCGCCGACGAGGCGTACGGCGGGGTGGGGCCGCTGGCGCCGGAACTGGCGCTCGCCTTCGTCGAGTTGGGGCGGGCCGGAATGCCGGGGCCGGTGGTGGAGACGGCGGCAGCCGGGGTGCTGCTGTCGGAGCTGGCCGACGAGGCGGTGGCCAAACGCTTCCTGCCCGGCCTGGTGGCGGGCGAGACCTCGGCGACCGTGACCCTGCCGGGCGGGGGGCCGTACGCCCTGGACGCGGACGCGGCGACGTACTGCTTCACCGTGTCGGACGCCGGCGAACTGCGGCTGGCGGGCGGCCGCGGCGAACTGCTGCCGTCGACGGACCCGGCGCGCCGGCTGTACGCGCCGGACCCCGGCGGGGAACTGCTGGCCGCCGGACCGGCCGTGACGGCCGCGGCGCAGACCGCCCTGCGGTGGGCGCGCCTGCTGACCGCGGCCCAGTGCCTGGGGGTCGGGGAGGCGCTGCTGGCACGGACGGTGGAGTACGCCAAGCAGCGCACCCAGTTCGGGACGCCGATCGGCGGCTTCCAGGCGGTCAAGCACCGGCTGGCGGACACGCTGCTGGGCCTGGAGTTCGCCCGGCCGCTGCTCTGGGCCGCCGCCCTGTCCCTCGGCGCGGGCGATGTCGCGGCGGCGAAGCTCACCGCGGGCGAGGCCTCGTACGCGGCGGCCGCCACGGCCCTCCAGCTCCACGGGGCGGTCGGCTACACCGAGGAGCTGGACCTCTCCCTGTGGCTGCGCAAGGCCCGCCCGCTGCGCGACGCGTGGGGAACGGCGCCGGCGTGCCGGGCGGAGGTGCTGCGGGGAGCCGGGGCCGGGCGGCCGGGGGGCTAGGCGGGCCGCTGTCACATGACCGTCACGTGGAGGCTGGTGACGTAGGGCTCCTCGACCGTCCCGTCGGGGAACCGCTCGCTCAGCAGTGCCCGCTCGGCGTCCACGAACTCCCTGGTGCCGGGCTCGCCGAGGAGGAGGAAGGCGGAGTGGCTGGCGAGGTTGGCGAGGTGGTCTTCGAGGGTGACCCGGCGGGACCAGGAGACGCTGCGGGAGCGGAAGCCGGAGTCGATGCCGGCGGGCAGGGTACGGAAGCTGACGCCCTCCGCGCCGAACAGCGCCCGGATCCGGGCGCCCTGGGCGGCGACCCACGGCACCGACTCGTCTATGTCGTTCCAAAAGATCGCCAGCGCCCCGCCGGGCCGCAGCACGCGGCGGGCCTCGGGGACGGAGCGGGCGGGGTCCGTCCAGTGCCAGGCCTGTGCGTACGTGAGCAGGTCGAAGCCGGCGGTGACGAGCGGGAGCCGGTCACCGTCGCCGCGCACGAGCGGGATCGAGGGGTGGGCCCGGCGGAGTTCGGCGGCCATTCCGTCACCGGGTTCGACGGCGACGACGTGCGCCCCGCGGGCCTGCAGCAGGGCGGTGGCGATGCCGGTCCCGGCGCCGACGTCTGCGACGCGGGCACCGGCGAGCGGGCGGCCGCCCAGCTCTTCCAGGGCGTCGAACAGGGCCTCGGGGTAGGCGGGCCGGTGCGCGGCGTACTGCGCGGCGGCGGCGTCGAAAGATCGTGCGCGGGGTGTGGTCACGGGGCCCATTCTCCCCCGCCGGGGCGGGGGTTGGGGGTCGGGGGTGCCCCCGTGGCCCCGTGATCAGGTTTGCAGCTCGGGGTACCGGGGACACCCCGAACCGAGGAAACCGCCCGGCCAGGGCACCGGCAGATCAGGCCCGGGGTACCGGGGACACCCCGAACCCCGTCCACCGCCCGGCCAGGGCAACGGCTGCGCGGGCCGCCGGGAGGGGGGCGCCCAGGAAGCCGTGGAAGACCCCCGGGTACAAGAGGATTCCGCAGTCGACGCCCGCCTCCGCCAGCCGGCGCCCGTACGCCAGCCCCTCGTCCCGCAGCACGTCGCAGTCCGCCAGGACGATCAGCGTGGGCGGCAGGCCCGACAGGTCGGCGGCGCGCAGCGGGGATACGTGCGGGTGGGCCGGGTCTCCGCCGTACTGGTCCCAGTACCAGGCCATGTGGGCGGCGGTGTGGAAGCAGCCCTCCCCGTACGTCTCCACGGACGCGGAGTCCATGGCCGCGTCCAGCGGCGGGTAGAACAGCAGCTGTCCCGCCACCAGTCCGGGGGCCCGCAGCGCGGTGACGGCCGCCAGGTTGCCGCCGCTGGAGTCCCCGGCGACGGTCACCCGGTCGGGGTCGCAGCCCAGTGCGCCGGCCCGGGCGCGGGCCCACAGCAGCACGGTCAGGGCGTCGTCCGGCGCGGCGGGCCAGGGGTGTTCGGGGGCCAGGCGGTAGTCGGCGGAGACGACCACGGCGCCCGAGGCGGCGGCGAGTTCCCTGCAGAGGGCGTCGTGGGTGTCCAGGCCGCACATCACCCAGCCGCCGCCGTGGAAGTAGACGACCAGCGGCCGCCCGGTGGATCCGGGAGCGGGGTCGTACACCCGGACCGGGACCCCGGAGGCGTCGGTGTCCCGTACGGAGGCGACCTCGGGTCCGGGGGCGCGTGTGCCGGCGGCGACCGCGGCCCGCAGCGCCTGCACGTCCCCGGGGCCGGGGAAGGCCGCGGCCATCGCGTCGCACAGCCGCCGGGCCTCCGGGGAGAGGGAGTCGCTCATCGGGCCGTCATCCCCCCGTCGACGGCGAACTCGGTGCCCGTGACGTACGAGGACGCGTCCGAGCAGAGGAAGAGGACGAGTTCCCCGACCTCTTCGGGGCGGCCCATGCGGCCCAGCGGTACGTGCGACCAGTCCTGCCCCGACACGGCGGAGATCATCGGGGTGTCGATGGCTCCGGGGTGCACGGAGTTGACCCGGATCCGGTCGCCGGCCAGGTCGAGCGCCGCCGAGCGGGTCAGTCCGCGCAGCCCGAACTTGGTGGATCCGTAGGCCGCGTGGCCGGGTATCCCGACCAGTCCGGCGGTGGAGGAGATGTTGACGATCGAGCCGCCTCCGGCGGCGCGCAGCACGGGGGCGACGGCCTGGATGCCGAGGAAGGGGCCGAGCAGGTTGACCCGCAGCAGTGCCTCGAACTCCGCGGGGTCCTGGCGCTCCACGTGGGCGGTGCGCCACAGGGCCGCGTTGTTGACGAGGGCCGAGATCGTGCCGAAGGCGGCGCTGGCCTCGCGGACGACCTGGGCCCAGCTGTCGGCGTCGGCCACGTCGTGGCGGACGTACAGCGCCTGTTTCCCGAGGGAGGCGGCGACCTCGCGGCCCTCGTCCTCCCGGATGTCGGTGACGACGACCCGGGCTCCGGCCTCGGCACACAGCCGGGCTTCGGCCGCGCCCTGGCCGCGTCCGGCGCCGGTGATGACGACGATCTTCCCGTCGAGTGGGATCACGGCTCGGCCCTCCAGTCCCTCCGTACGGCTCTTTCGATTAGGCATACTTCTAGCAGGCATAACCTGCCGGGGGAAGGGGCACCGCGGGGACCGGTCGTAGACTGCGCTGCGTGGCAGACGAGACGAACAGGCGCGCCCTCCCCGCGACCAGCTGGGCTGTGCTCGGGCTGCTCTCCTTCGGGGAGGAGCTCTCCGGTTACGACCTGAAGAAATGGTCGGACTGGTCGCTGCGCTTCTTCTACTGGAGCCCGTCCTTCAGCCAGATCTACAGCGAGCTCAAGCGGCTGGAGAAGGCCGGCTACGCCTCCTCGCGGATGGTCGCCCAGGAGACCGGAACCCGCGACAAGCGCGTCTACCGGATCACCGACGAGGGCATGACGGCCGTACGGGAATGGGCGCGCGAGGCCCCGGTCGACCCGCCGGTGCTCAAGCACGGGCCGATGCTTCGGCTGTGGCTCGGCCACCTGCTGGCGCCGGAGCAGATGCGCGAAGTCCTCGTACAGCACCAGGAGTTCGCGGAGATGATGCGCTGCCGCGCGGTGGCGGACGTGGAGGGTGCCAGGGACGAGGCGTCCTGGGCGTACCCGACGCTGACCCTGAAGTGGGCCGAGCGGTACTACGCCTCGGAGCGCGATCTGGCGGCGGCCATGCTCGACGACATCGAGGCGCTCACGGCGGAGCGCGGCAAGCAGCCGTAGGCGCGCCGGCCCGGGCCGAGGAGGGCGGGCGGGGGCGTGCGCGTCTGAGGGGCCTCTGTCAGTGCTCCGCGCTTAGATGGAGGGATGACAACCATCAACAACTGGGCGGCCTTCGAGAAGGCGGAACCGGAATTCGCGGCGACGGTCCAGGCCCGCTTCGCGCAGTTCCCGCACCATGTCCTCGGCACCCTCCGCAAGGACGGCTCGCCGCGGCTGACCGGCCTCAATGTCGACATCCGCGGCGGGGAACTGTGGCTCGGCATGATGGCCGGCTCCCTGAAGGGCAGGGACCTGCGGCGCGACCCGCGCTTCGCGCTGCACTGCAACCCGGGCGCGGGCGAGGAGATGGAGGGCGGGGACGTCCGGATCTCCGGGCGGGCGGTGGAGCTCGTGGACCCGCCGGAGCTCCACCGGTACGCGGAGGAGACCGAGTCCCCGCACCCGTTCGACCTCTTCCACGCGGATCTGACGGAGGTCGTCCACATCAGCATCGACGGCGACGACCTGGTGGTCCGGACATGGACCCCGGCGCACGGCATCCGCACCCTGCGCCGGGGCAACGACGACGAGCCGCCGCGCGAGGACCCGCCCGGCGGCCTGGGCAGTCCCGCTAGCTGAGGGGGACGACACCGCCGGGTCCGGGGACGGCGAGGACGCGCGGGTCGACGTCCAGCTGACTGCGGTCGATGTTGATCGTGACCCCGCCGTACGTGGAGTCGTGGCCGCCGCGGAACTGGTGGGCCCGCCGCGGGCCCGCCCATTGGAGGGTTCCGGCGGGCAGGCCCATATCGGCGTCGGAGACCGAGGCCGAGCTGTTCCAGCGGGCCACCCACAGCACGTCCGGCATCGCCTCCGGGGCCTGGTGGTAGTGCGCGCTCAGCGCCGGGACCCCGGAGGCGGCGTGCACGTACGCCGCCGCCTTGTAGCCGAGTTCGTGCAGGCGCACCGTCCAGGCGGTGAGGTAGGCCACGACCGGGGCGTCCCAGGTGGCCCGGTCCGTGTAGTGCTCCAGGTCGTTGTAGATCACCGTGCCCTGCCCCAGGCCCAGCGACCGGGCCGCGTCGGCCGCGCCCTCGGCCGCCTCCTTGCCCTCCTCGTTGGCCTCGGAGGGGTCGGTGGACAGGCCGGTGGTGGCGCTGCGCCAGGGCTGCGGGCCCACCCAGATCGGCATCAGGTGCCAGCCCGCGTCGGCCTGCTTGCGGACCCAGCCGGACGTGAGCTGCGGCTGGGCGCAGGCCCGGGCGCGGCCGCCGATGTACACGCCGACGGCGCCGAAGGGGGAGTCCTGCCGCCAGGCGTTCATCGCCGCCTGGGTGGGGGCGGTGCAGGCGTCGAAGCCGAGGCCGGTGAAGGGTTCCTGGGCGCTACGGGGCGCCGGGAGGGCGGCGGTCACGGCGTCGGCCGCCGCGCCGGGGGCGGTGGCGCCGCCGGCCGCGGCGCGGGCGCGCTCCAGGAGGTCGCGTACGGCGTCGGGGGCGGTCCCGTACGAGACGGTGGCCATCAGCCCGGCACCGGGCAGGGCGTACCGCAGCTCGTTGCTGTCGCCGTCGTCCTGCGGGAGCGGGCCGCCCCGCTCCACCGGGAGGGTCGGGACGTCGGCGCGCGCCGGGGCGCCGTCGAGGGGCTCCAGGTGCAGGGTGTCGGCGCGGGTGACGACGGCGCGGCCGGTGCATTCGGCCTGGGTGCCGGCGTGGCCGAGGTAGAGCGTGGGCAGGTCGAGGCGCAGGCAGGCGCCGGGGTGCCGGTCGAGGTCGACGACCCGCCAGTCGGCGGGGACGGTGAGCCGCAGCCCGCGGTAGTCGATGGTGCGGCCGTCGGCGGCGCCGTCGGCGGTGACGGCGAGCGCGGTCGGGGCGGGCAGCAGCAGGGCGGCGCCCAGCAGGCAGCGCAACAGCAGCATTCGGGAGGGCATGGGGCCCACAGTTACCAGACGGCGGGGCCCCTCAACTGTGCCGAGGAGCCCCGCAGATGGGCCGTACGGCCTAGGGTGCGTCCTGCCGGTCGGGCTGGTCCTGGAAGGCGGGGAGCGCGAAGATCCGCTCCTTGCCCGCCTCGTCCATCAGCTCGGCCAGCGGCAGCACCAGTTCCCACAGGTCCCGCCGGTCGACCTCCCGTACCAGCGCGTCCAGCTCGGTGTCGGCGAGCCCGGCGGCGGAGTCCGCCACCGCCCTCCGTCCCTCCTCGGGCAGCGCCCCCGCCAGGGGCGGGAACTCCGCCCACAGCCCGGTCGCGGCGACGGCCCGTACCACCCCGGCCAGCACCTGCGGATCGCGCAGCGACTCCAGCCGGGCCACGGCCGTCCGGTCCCGTTCGCCGAGCAGGGCGACGAGCGGGAGCAGCGCCTCCCACAGGCCCTCGGCGTGCGTCACCCGCACGAGCGAATCGAGCTCGGCCCCGTCGAGCCGGGCGGTGAGCTCCGCGATCCGCCGTCGCTGCTCGCCGCCGACCATCGCGGCGACGGCCAGGGCTTCTTCCCAGAGTCCGCGCACGGCGGCGGTGCGGACCACCGAGCCGAGCCGCTCGTCGCCCATGAGCTCCAGGATGCGCGGGAGCCGCTCGGGAAGGTCGGCGTAGAACCCGGCCCGGAGCACGTCCGCGTCGCCGACCTGCTCCAGGAGATGGCGGCGGCCACCCCGGCCGGTACCAGCTTGGTCGCGGCGGCGGTCGTCACCTCCGCCGTCGCCACCGGCGACCTGGCCTGCGCCGAGGCGTGAGCCTCCCTCGCGCACCGGGACGCGGAGCGGCTCGGGCTGCCCACGCAGCGGGCCGCGGCCCTGCGCTGCGCGGGCCAGGACCTGGCGGGCCGGGGGGGGAACCGGCAGCGGCGGCGCAGCGGTACGTACGGGCGGCCGAGGAGGCGGGGCGTTCGGGCGCAGCCCTGTGGGAGGCGCTGTTGCTGCTGCCGGGCGCGTCGCTGACGGAACGGGCGGGGGACGCGGCCGGGGCGGAGCCCCTGTGGGAGCAGGGCCGACGGCTGGCCGGGGCGGGCGGGGCCGGGCTGCTGACGGGCCTGGCGGACCTCCTGCGGCCCGCCGCCCAGGCCCCTCCCCCGGCTCCCTTGGCGGACCTCACCCGGCGGGAGCGGGAGATCGCGGCCCTGGTCGCCGAGGGGCTCACCACCCCGGCGATCGCGGCGCGGCTTCGGCTGAGCCCGCGTACGGTCGACACGCACCTCTCGCACATCTTCCGCAAGACCGGCCTCACCAGCCGCTCGGCGCTGGCCGCGCTGACCGCCCGCCGGCTCCCGGGAGAGGACCGGCCTACCGTGCGGCTGCCCGGACCATGAAGACGTCCACCTCGTCCTGGGCCTCGACGACGAACCCGTGATGCTCGTACAACGCCCGCGCGGCGCTCCCCCGCAGCACGTTCAGCCGTACGTCCGCCCCTTCGGCGTCGGCCCGTTCCAGCACCCCGCGCAGCAGGGCGGACCCCATCCCCCGGCCCTGGTGGGCGGTGTCCAGGTACAGGTGCTCCAGCAGCAGCCCCTGCCCGTCGGGCCGTACGGTGACGGACCCGACGACCTCGTCCCCCACGACGACCACGGACGAGCACTCCGGCGAGAACCCGTCCCGCAGCCGCTGCCGCACCCGGTGCTCGTCGTACCGCCCGAGCCGCTCCAGGTCCCCGCGCATGACGACGGCCCTCAGCTCGGCCACCGCCTCCACGTCCCCCGCCTCCGCGGCCCGCAGCCCCCACTCCACGTCAAGATCCATCGCCCAAGTATCCGCCCCGGCGCATACCGTGGGAGCCGCAAGGCAGACCGGTACACGGGAGGGCGGCTGCCCGCCTCCGGCGAGGTCGCGGACCTGCTGGGCACGATCGTCGGCGAAGCGGTGGTCGTGCGCAGGCGTCTCATCGAACTCGACGGCATCCCCTGCGAGTTGACGGACACCTATTACCCCGGCCCCATCGCGGCCGGCACCCCCCTCGCGGCAGCCGGCAAGATCCGTGGCGGCGCCGTCACCCTCCTCGCGGAACTCGGGTACGTGGGCGTCAAGGCCGTCGAGACGGTCACGGCCCGTATGCCGTCGGCGGACGAACGCGACCGTCTGCGCATGGAGGCCCGACCGCACATGCCACAGCGCCCGCCATCCCTGGTCGGGGACATGCCGGGCGCCGTGTCAGAGTGCCGTACGCCGTTGTACGGACCGTATGAGGGGTCCTCCCGAGAGGGAGGGGGTTTCGCTTGGTTACACCGTGATGGAGCGGTCCGTCGGCTTGACCGGGTACGGGAGGGCGCTGCTGCCGGTCAGGAAGCGGTCCACGCCGCGGGCGGCGGAGCGGCCTTCCGCGATCGCCCAGACGATGAGCGACTGGCCGCGGCCCGCGTCGCCGGCGACGAAGACGCCGTCCACGTTGGTCGCGTACGCGGCGTCGCGCTCGATGTTGCCGCGCGCGTCCAGGCCCAGGCCGAACTGCTCCACCAGGCCGTTGGCCTGGTCGGTGCCGGTGAAGCCCATCGCCAGGGTGACCAGCTGCGCCGGGAGGACGCGTTCGGTTCCGGGCTTCTGCTCCAGCTTGCCGTCCTTGAACTCGACCTCGATCAGGTGGAGCGCCTGGACGTTGCCGTCCTCGTCGCCCTCGAAGTGGGTGGTGGAGACGGAGTAGATCCGCTCGCCGCCCTCCTCGTGGGCCGAGGTGACCTTGTACAGCATCGGGAACGTCGGCCACGGCTGGCCGGCCGCCCGCTCCTCCGACGGCCGCGGCATGATCTCCAGCTGCGTGACCGAGGCCGCGCCCTGGCGGTGGGCGGTGCCCACGCAGTCCGCACCGGTGTCGCCGCCGCCGATGACGACCACGTGCTTGCCCTCGGCGGTGATCGGCGGCGCCATGAAGTCGCCCTCCTGGACCTTGTTGGCCAGGGGGAGGTACTCCATCGCGAAGTGGATGCCCTTGAGGTCACGGCCGGGGACCGGCAGGTCGCGGGAGACCGTCGCGCCGGCCGCGATGACCACCGCGTCGAACCGCTTGCGCAGGTCGGTGGCGCTCAGGTCGCGGCCGATCTCGATGCCGGTACGGAACTTGGTGCCCTCCGCGCGCATCTGCTCGATGCGGCGGTTGATGTGCACCTTCTCCATCTTGAACTCGGGGATGCCGTAGCGCAGCAGACCGCCGATGCGGTCCGCGCGCTCGTACACCACCACGGTGTGGCCGGCCCGGGTCAGCTGCTGGGCCGCGGCCAGACCCGCCGGGCCGGAGCCGATGACGGCTGCCGTCTTGCCGGAGAGGCGCTCCGGCGGCTGCGGGGTGACGTTGCCGTTGTCCCAGGCCTTGTCGATGATCGAGACTTCGACGTTCTTGATCGTGACGGCCGGCTGGTTGATGCCGAGCACGCACGCCGACTCGCACGGAGCGGGGCACAGGCGGCCCGTGAACTCCGGGAAGTTGTTCGTGGCGTGCAGGCGCTCGGACGCCGCGCTCCAGTCCTCGCGGTACGCGAAGTCGTTCCACTCCGGGATCAGGTTCCCGAGCGGGCAGCCGTTGTGGCAGAACGGGATGCCGCAGTCCATGCAGCGGCCGGCCTGCTTGCTGATGATCGGGAGCAGCGAGCCCGGGACGTAGACCTCGTTCCAGTCCTTGACGCGGTCGGCGACGGGACGGGTACAGGCGGTCTCGCGGGGGGTGGTGAGGAAGCCCTTAGGGTCAGCCATTGGTCGCCGCCTCCATCATCTTCTCGGTGGTCTCGGACTCCGAGAGTCCAGCGAGCTCAGCGGCGTCCTTGGCGGCGAGCACTGCCTTGTAGGTGGTCGGGATGATCTTGCTGAAGCGGTCGACCGAGACGGCCCAGTCGGCCAGGAGCTTCGCGGCCACGGTCGAGCCGGTCTCCTCCTCGTGGCGGCGCACCACGTCGTGCAGCCACCGCTTGTCGGCGTCGGACAGTACGGTCTCGACGGCCCCGGCGTTGCCGACGTTGACGCTGTTCGGGTCGAGGTCGATGACGTACGCGACACCGCCCGACATGCCGGCCGCGAAGTTGCGGCCCGTCTCGCCCAGGACGACGGCCTGGCCGCCGGTCATGTACTCGCAGCCGTGGTCGCCCACGCCCTCCGAGACGACCAGGGCGCCGGAGTTGCGGACGCAGAAGCGCTCGCCGGTGCGGCCGCGCAGGAACATCTCGCCGCCGGTGGCTCCGTAGCCGATGGTGTTGCCGGCGATGGTGGAGTACTCGGCGAGGTGGTCGGCGCCGCGGTCGGGGCGGACCACGACGCGGCCGCCGGAGAGGCCCTTGCCGACGTAGTCGTTGGCGTCGCCCTCCAGGCGGAGGGTGACGCCCTTCGGCAGGAAGGCGCCGAAGGACTGGCCGGCCGAGCCCGTGAAGGTCAGGTCGATGGTGTTGTCGGGCAGGCCCGCGCCGCCGAACTTCTTCGTGACCTCGTGGCCGAGCATGGTGCCGACGGTCCGGTTGATGTTGCGGATCGCGACCTGGGCGCGGACCGGCTGGGCCGCTTCGGCGGTCTCGGCGTTCAGCGCGTCGGCGGAGAGCTTGATCAGCTCGTTGTCGAGGGCCTTCTCCAGGCCGTGGTCCTGCTCGATCAGGGCGTGGCGGACCGCGCCCTCGGGCAGCTCGGGCACGTAGAAGAGGGGCTCGAGGTCGAGGCCCTGCGCCTTCCAGTGCGTGACGGCCTTGCTGGTGTCGAGGAGCTCGGCGTGGCCGACGGCCTCCTCGATCGTGCGGAAGCCCAGCTCGGCGAGGAGCTCGCGCACCTCCTCCGCGATGAACTCGAAGAAGTTGACGACGAACTCGGGCTTGCCGGAGAAGCGCTCGCGCAGGACCGGGTTCTGGGTGGCGATGCCGACCGGGCAGGTGTCCAGGTGGCAGACGCGCATCATGACGCAGCCGGAGACGACGAGCGGCGCGGTCGCGAAACCGAACTCCTCGGCGCCGAGCAGCGCGGCGATGACCACGTCGCGGCCGGTCTTGAGCTGGCCGTCCGTCTGGACGACGATGCGGTCGCGCAGCCCGTTGAGCAGCAGGGTCTGCTGGGTCTCGGCGAGGCCGAGCTCCCAGGGACCGCCCGCGTGCTTCAGCGAGGTGAGCGGGGAGGCGCCCGTACCGCCGTCGTGGCCGGAGATGAGCACGACGTCCGCGTGGGCCTTGGACACACCGGCGGCGACGGTGCCGACGCCGACCTCGGAGACGAGCTTCACGTGGATGCGCGCGACCGGGTTGGCGTTCTTGAGGTCGTGGATCAGCTGAGCCAGGTCCTCGATGGAGTAGATGTCGTGGTGCGGCGGCGGGGAGATCAGGCCGACACCCGGGGTGGAGTGCCGGGTCTTGGCGACCCACGGGTAGACCTTGTGGCCGGGCAGCTGGCCGCCCTCGCCGGGCTTGGCGCCCTGCGCCATCTTGATCTGGATGTCGTCCGCGTTGACCAGGTACTCGCTGGTGACGCCGAAGCGGCCGGAGGCGACCTGCTTGATGGAGGAGCGGCGCGCCGGGTCGTACAGGCGGTCCGGGTCCTCGCCGCCCTCACCGGTGTTGGACTTGCCGCCCAGCTGGTTCATGGCGATGGCGAGGGTCTCGTGCGCCTCCTTGGAGATGGAGCCGTACGACATGGCGCCGGTGGAGAAGCGCTTGACGATCTCGGAGACCGGCTCGACCTCGTCGAGGGAGATCGACGGGCGGTCGCCCTTGAAGCCGAACAGGCCGCGGAGCGTCATCAGGCGCTCGGACTGCTCGTTCACGCGGTCCGTGTACTGCCGGAAGATGTCGTACCGGCGGTTGCGGGTGGCGTGCTGGAGGCGGAAGACCGTCTCCGGGTCGAACAGGTGCGGCTCGCCCTCGCGGCGCCACTGGTACTCGCCGCCGATCTCCAGCGCGCGGTGCGTGGCGGCGATGCCGGAGACCGGGTACGCCTTGGCGTGGCGCGCGGCGACCTCCTTGGCGATGACGTCCAGGCCGGCGCCGCCGATCTTGGTGGCGGTGCCGCCGAAGTACGTGTCGACGAACTCCTGGTTCAGGCCGACGGCCTCGAACACCTGGGCGCCGCGGTAGGAGGCGACGGTGGAGATGCCCATCTTGGACATGACCTTCAGGACGCCCTTGCCGAGCGCGTAGATCAGGTTCTTGATGGCCTGCTCCGGCTCCAGGCCGGACAGGAACGTACCCGCGCGCAGCAGGTCCTCGACGGACTCCATGGCGAGGTACGGGTTGACGGCGGCCGCGCCGTAGCCGATCAGCAGCGCGACGTGGTGGACCTCGCGGACGTCACCGGCCTCGACCAGCAGACCCACCTGGGTGCGCTGCTTGGTGGCGATGAGGTGGTGGTGCACGGCGGAGGTGAGCAGCAGCGACGGGATCGGCGCGTGCTCGGCGTCCGAGTGACGGTCCGAGAGGACGATCAGGTGGGCGCCGTTCTCGATGGCCGCGTCGACCTCGCCGCGGATCTCCTCCAGGCGGGCGGCCAGGGCCTCGCCGCCGCCCGAGACCCGGTAGAGCCCGGACAGGGTGGCGGCCTTCATGCCCGGCATGTCGCCGTCGGCGTTGACGTGTATGAGCTTGGCCAGCTCGTCGTTGTCGATCACCGGGAAGGGCAGGGTGACGCTGCGACAGGACGCGGCGGTCGGCTCCAGCAGGTTGCCCTGCGGGCCCACCGAGGACAGCAGCGAGGTGACGAGCTCCTCGCGGATGGCGTCCAGCGGCGGGTTGGTGACCTGCGCGAAGAGCTGCGTGAAGTAGTCGAAGAGCAGCCGGGGGCGCTCGGACAGGGCCGCGATCGGGGAGTCCGTGCCCATGGAGCCGAGGGGCTCGCCGGCCGTACGGGCCATCGGCGCGAGGATGACGCGCAGCTCTTCCTCGGTGTAGCCGAAGGTCTGCTGGCGGCGGGTGACCGAGGCGTGGGTGTGCACGATGTGCTCGCGCTCGGGCAGGTCCGTCAGCTCGATCTCGCCGGTCTCCAGCCATTCGGCGTACGGAGCGGCGCCGGCCAGTTCGGCCTTGATCTCGTCGTCCTCGATGATCCGCTTCTGGGCGGTGTCGACGAGGAACATCTTGCCGGGCTGCAGGCGGCCCTTGCGGACGACCTTGGCCGGGTCGATGTCGAGCACGCCGACCTCGGAGCCGAGGACGACGAGGCCGTCGTCGGTGACCCAGTAGCGGCCGGGGCGCAGACCGTTGCGGTCGAGGACCGCGCCGACCTGGGTGCCGTCGGTGAAGGTGACGCAGGCCGGGCCGTCCCAGGGCTCCATCATCGTGGAGTGGTACTGGTAGAACGCGCGGCGGTCCGGGTCCATGGAGGTGTGGTTCTCCCACGCCTCCGGGATCATCATCAGCACGCTGTGCGGCAGCGACCGGCCGCCGAGGTGGAGCAGCTCCAGGACCTCGTCGAAGGAGGCCGAGTCGGAGGCGTCCGGGGTGCAGATCGGGAAGATCCGGTCCAGCGCGCCGTCGCCGAAGACGTCGGAGGCGAGCTGGGACTCGCGGGCCTTCATCCAGTTCCGGTTGCCCTTGACCGTGTTGATCTCGCCGTTGTGCGCGACGAAGCGGTACGGGTGGGCGAGCGGCCAGGACGGGAAGGTGTTCGTCGAGAACCGGGAGTGGACCAGGGCGAGCGTCGACGCGAAGCGACGGTCGGAGAGGTCCGGGAAGAAGGGCTCCAGCTGGCCGGTGGTCAGCATGCCCTTGTAGACGATCGTGCGGGCGGAGAGCGAGGGGAAGTACACCCCGGCCTCGCGCTCGGCGCGCTTGCGCAGCACGAAGGCCTTGCGGTCCAGCTCGATGCCCGTGCTGCCTCCCCCGGACTCCGTCCGGGAGGTGCCCCCGGTCACGAAGAGCTGCGAGAAGGCCGGCATGGTGGCGCGGGCGCCGTTGCCGAGCAGGTCGGGGGTGACCGGGACCTCGCGCCAGCCGAGAACCGTCAGGTTCTCCTCGGCCGCGATGGCCTCGATCTGCTCCACGGCGACGGCCTGTGCGGTGCCGTCGGCGGGGAGGAAGGCGATGCCGACGGCGTACGCGCCGGCCTCGGGGAGCTCGAATCCGGCGACCTCGCGCAGGAAGCCGTCGGGCACCTGGGAAAGGATTCCGGCGCCGTCGCCCGAGTCCGGCTCGGAGCCGGTGGCGCCGCGGTGCTCGAGGTTCCGCAATACGGTCAGCGCCTGCTCGACCAGCGTGTGGCTGGCCTCGCCGCTGAGGTTGGCCACAAAGCCGACGCCGCAGGCGTCGTGCTCGTTGCGCGGGTCGTACATGCCCTGCTGGGCGGGGCGACCGTCCATGGGCGACCAGGCGGTGTTGCTGAGGCCGGTCGCGGAGTGCGTGGATGCGGAACGCATCGGCTCTCCCGTCGTCGTCGTGGCATATGTGCATAGCCGAGGGACGACGTTGGCCCTCTGCGAAATTTCGTGCAGGTTACATGATGACGCCAATCCCGAGAAGCGGATATCGCGTTCCAGCATGCGGACACTGCACGAAGCAGGAGAAGGGGGACCTTCGCGGAGGTTCGATGGACGTCCGTGGACGCATCACGGGTCGAAGGTCCCGGCGCGGGGCGGGCACCATTGCCCGGACGCCCTGGTCTGATGCCCGGCTGACACGGAATTGAAACCGCCGGGTAACGGACTACTTATGCTGCCTACCGCATAGTGTCTCACTCCTGCGCCGGTTAGCCTATGGCGCCGCCGATCCAGCTTCCCAGGACGTACGTCACACCGGCGGCCGCACCGCCCAGGACCAGCTGCCGCAGCCCGCTGTACCACCAGGACCGGGCCGTGACCCGGGCGACCACCGCGCCGCAGGCGAAGAGCCCGGCCAGCGCCAGCAGCACGGCCGGCCACAGCGCGGTCGCACCGAGCAGGTACGGCAGTACGGGCAGCAGCGCGCCCAGCGCGAACGAGCCGAAGGACGAGACCGCGGCGACGGCCGGCGAGGGCAGGTCGTCGGGGTCGATCCCGAGCTCCTCGCGGGCGTGGATCTCCAGCGCCTGCTCCGGGTCGCGGGACAGCTGCATCGCGACCTCGCGCGCCAGGGCGGGCTCGACGCCGCGCGAGACGTACAGCTCGGCCAGCTCCTCCATCTCGTCGACGGGGTGCTTGCGCAGCTGCTGGCGCTCGACGTCGAGCTCCGCCAGCACGAGCTCGCGCTGCGAGGCGACCGAGGTGTACTCACCGGCCGCCATCGAGAAGGCGCCGGCCGCCAGACCGGCGAGGCCGGTGATGACTATGGTCTGCGGCGCGACCGCGCCGCCCGCCACTCCGGTCATCAGGGCGAGGTTCGAGACGAGCCCGTCCATGGCACCGAAAACAGCCGGCCGCAGCCATCCGCCGTTGACGTCACGGTGGGTGTGGTTGTCGCGGTGGGCGGTGTGAAGCGGTGCTTCGGTGTCGATGATGGACATACGGCTTATCTCCCCTTTTCTTGCGAGTGGGTACGCGAAGGCGACGCGCAGGAATCCACTCCCCCTGAACACCTCGAAACTACGCACGATTTTTGCCGCCCGCCAGCAAGGAAGGCCGTACTTACCTGGGGTTTCGCGGGTCGGCGACCGGGTGACGGGGGTGTTCTGGGGGCGTTTCGCGGCAAGCGACAAACCACATGCCATGGCACAAATCCCCCAAGGGCTCATCATGAGTCCCATCAAATGGAGAGGCGCGCCATGGAGCTGATTGCATGCAATCCGCAGGTCCTCCTCGAACGGGCCAGGGGCGCTCTTCTGGGACTCGCGGTGGGCGACGCGCTGGGCGCCCCCGCGGAGAACATGAAGCCCTCGGAGATCCGGGCGAAATGGGGGCGGATCGAGGGCTTCGTCTCCGATGACCCGGCGGGCACGGACGACACCGAGTACGCGATCTTCTCCGGCCTGCTGCTGGCCCGGCACGGCTCCGCCCTGACCGTGTCCCACGTCGAGCGTGCCTGGCACCACTGGATCGCGGACCTGGACGAGGGCCCGTTCCGGGGCGCCGGCTTCTCGGAGCGCGGCACGCTGGAGAACCTCCGCCGCGGCCTCGCCGCCCCCATCTCGGCGCAGCACCGGCACGCCTGGTCCGACGGGCTGGCGATGCGGGCGGCCCCGTTCGGGGTCTTCGCGGCGGGGCGTCCGGCGGAAGCGGCCCGGCTCGTGGCCATCGACGGCTCGGTCAGCCACGACGGGGAGGGCATCTACGGCGGCCAGGCCGTCGCGGCGGGTGTCGCGGCCGCCATGGCCGGGGGCTCGCCCGCCTCCGTGATCTCGGCGGCCCTGTCGGTCATCCCGTCCGACTCCTGGACGGCCCGCTCCCTGCGCCGGGCGGTCACGGCCGCCCCGCGCGGCGAACGGGCGGTGCGGTCGGCGGTGGTCATCGGCGGCTACCCCTGGACGGACCTGGCCCCGGAGGCGGTGGGCCTGGCCTTCGGGGCCTTCGCCGCGTGCCGCGGGGACTTCGCGGGGTCGGTGCTGACCGCCGTGAACATGGGCCGGGACGCGGACACCACCGCCGCGGTGGCGGGCGCCCTCGCCGGCGCCATGTCCGGCGCCCCCGACATCCCCGCCGCCTGGGCGTCGGCCATCGGCCCGGTCCGGGGCAGCTGCCTCCCCTCGATGCGGGGCTACCACGTCCTGGACATCGCGGACCTCCTCACCCCGGAAGCCGAGACCCCCCGATGACCCCACCCCTCTCCCCCTCGAACCCCGCCGCCACCGACCCACCCCGCCCGCCCGAGCCCGCCCCGGGCCCCGGGGAGCCCTGCCCGGCCGAAGCCGCCCCCGGCGTCACCGACCCACCCGGCCCGGCCTCCTCCACGCCGGACCCCGCCGACCCGACCCGCCCGGCCGCGGCCGCCCCGGGCCCCGGAGAGCCGGCCCGCACGACCGAGAACCCGGTCCCGCGGCCGGACCCCGCCGCACGCCCCGGCGCATCGCCCCGCCCGGCGGAGACCCTCTCGGGCCCCGGCCGGCCCTGTCCGGCCTGGGCCCCGGCCGTGCGGGCGGACGCCGCCCCGGTGCCGGATCCGGCCCACGCAGCCCTGGCCCCCGGGGGGCCGGACACCGCCGCCCCCGGCCCGGACCACCCGGCCGAAGCCCGGGCCCCCGGGGGGTCCGGCACGACCCCCGCCCGGCATCCACCGGCCGCCGGGCGGGTGCCCCAGGGCCTGCCCCCGCTTCCGGGAACGGGCCGAGCGGGAGACAGCCCCGCCCCCGCCGCGCCCCCGGGCGACCTGGCCGAGGGCCCGCGCCCGCAGGCCCGTACCGGCACGGCCCCGGCCCAAAGCCCCGGCAGCGGCACACACTCCGCCCCGGCCCGCCCCACTGCGCAGACGCCGACTCCGACGCACACCGCAACGGCCCTGGCCGGCCCGCAGGAACCGCCCACGGGAACCCACTCCGCCACGGCCGCCCCCTCCCCGCAGGCACCGCCCACGGGCACCGCACCCGCCCCGGCCCCGTCGGACCCCGCCCCCCGCACCGACACGCCCCAGCCGGCCGGCCCGCGCCGCATCGAGGGGCTCCTGCTCGGCCTCGCCGCGGGCGACGCCGCCGGGTGGCCCGCCGCCCGGCACCGGGCCAGCCGGATGCCCGAGTGGACCCGCCGCCTCACCCGCGAGCTCGACACCTTCGCCGAGCAGAACGCCACCACCACCCTCCCCGTCCCCATCGCCCTCAACCAGCCCCCGGAGCCCCTGCGCCTCGGCCCCTCCGACGACGCCGAGTGGGCCGCCTTCGCCGCCGAGTCCGTGCTGACGGCCGCCGGGGTGCTGCTCAGCGACCTCAGCCGGTCGCGCCGGATGCGCGCGGCCATCGACCTGGCCTGGAACGCCCTGGCCTCCGAGGTCGCCGCGGCGGCCGAACGTGCCCCCGAGGTGGAGTCGGCCGTGCTCCCCCTGCGTGCCCGGATCTCCGTCCGGGCCGGCCTCGGCAACCTCGCCGCCGGGCTCCGCCCGCCCGCCACCGGCCACGACAACCCGCACTACTTCGACGACGCCGCCTGCATCCGCGCCTGCGTCCTCGCCGTGGTCCACCCCGGCGACCCCCGCGCGGCCGCGGACCTCGCCGAGTTCGACGCCCGCTACACCCAGGACGGCGACGGGGTCCACGGCGCCCGCGCCATGGCCGCCGCCATCGCCACCGCCCTCACCGGCGCCGACACCGACACGGCCGTCGACGCCGCCCTCGAACAGCTCCCCGCCGCCACGGAGATCGGCCGCAACGCCCGCCACGCCGTCAAACTCGCCCGCACCGAGGCGCCCGGCGGCGCCTTCGCCATCGTTCCGCTCCTGGAACACCAGATCGTCGACCACGTCTACAGCTACGGCATCGCCGCCGCCGAGACCGTCCCCGTGGCCCTCGCCCTCGCCACCGCCGCCCGCGGCAAGGTCTCCGAGGCCGTCCCGGCGGCCGCCTGCCTCTCCCGCGTCGCGGACTCCGCCCCCGCCCTGGCCGGCGCCCTCACCGGCACCCTCGGTGGCGGCGACTCCCTCCCCGCCGCCTGGCGCGAGGCCTGCCGCACCCTCTCCGGCTGCGCCCTCCCCCGGCTCGCCGGCACCGACCTCGTCGAACTCGCCGCGCTGCTGACCCGTACGGAACTCACCTCCCCCAAAAACCCCAACCCCCAAGGGATGATTCGGACATGACCCACACGCCCCTCACGCTCGACGACCGGGTGGCCGGCTGCCTGATCGGGGCCGCCGTCGGCGACGCCCTCGGCGGCCCCGTGGAGGGCTGGTCCCCGGACCAGATCGTCGAGCGGCACGGCGGCCGCGTGCACGGCATCGTCGGCCCCTGGTACGAGAACTGGCGCACCGCCCGGCCCATCGCCCCGTACCACAAGGGCGACGGACACGTCACGGACGACACCCTCATGACGCACGCGCTGGTACGGGTCTACGAGGCCGTACGGGACCACCTGGACGCGTACGCGATCGCCGAACACCTGGTCCCTGACCTCATGACGAACCCCCGCTGGATCCCGGAGCTCGAAGCCGAGGCCCTCCCCCTCCAGCGCGTCTTCCTGGCCGAGAAGTGGATCGTGACCCGGCTGCACTACGCCCACGCCGATCCGCGCGAGGCGGGCACCGGCAACATCGTCAACTGCGGTGCGGCGATGTACGTGGCGCCGGTCGGACTCGTCAACGCCGGCGATCCCGCGCACGCGTACGCCGAGGCTCTGGACATCGCCGGCGCGCACCAGTCCTCGTACGGGCGGGAGGCGGCGGGCGTGTTCGCGGCGGCGGTGGCCGCGGCGTGCGTGCCGGGGGCGACGGCGGCCTCGGTGGTCGACACGGCCCTGTCCCTCGCCAAGGACGGTACGCGCGAGGCCATCGCGGCGGTTCGCGAAGTGGCCTCGCAGCACCGGGACTTCGAATCGGCGCTGGTCCCTCTGCGGGCGGCCGTCGCCCCGTACGACTCGGTCGGCCCGGACTACCGCAAGCCCTCGCTCGGCGCCCGGCGGCCGTCGCGGCTCCACGCGATCGAGGAGCTCCCGATCGCGCTCGGCATGCTGCTGGTGGCCGACGGGGCGTACGAGGGTTCCGTGCTCGGGGCCGTCAACTACGGCCGGGACTGCGACTCCATCGCCACCATGGCGGGCGCCGTCGCGGGGGCCCTCGGGGGCGAGGCCGTGATCCCCGCCGCCTGGGCGAAGCAGGTCGCGGAGGCCAGCCGGCTGGACCTGCACGCCCCGGCGGCCGCGCTGACCGAGGTCGCCCGGGAGGTCTTCCGGCGGGACCAGGACCGGCGCCGCGCCCACGAGGCGGCGTTCCGGGCGATCGCGACGCCGCGGTGACGGGGCCCGCGGAGTGCGCCGTGCGGCTGACGTGGGTCCAGCCGGAGGACCTGGTCGGGCACGAGTTCCGCCAGGCGGCGCAGGACGGCCGGGAGGCGGGGCCGCTGCTGCGCACCTGGCTCGCGGCGGGCGGCCGGCCGGCCCCGCCCAGCGCCGGCGCCTCCCCCGCCCCGCCCGCGCCGGAGCTCCGCGCCCTGGCCGCCCGCCTCCTGACCGAACTCGCGGCCCTGCCCTGCCCCTCGGCCCCGGCCGAACCCACCCCCTGGCCCGCCATCACCGCCACCTGGGCGGAGCCGCCCCGGGCCGACGAGGCGGCCGTGTCGCCCACGCCGGCCCCGCCCCGGTGCCTGCCGCCCGCCCCGCCGCCGCCCGCCGCCACACCCCGGCCCGGCGCAGCCACCGATGCCGGCTCCGAACCCCCGCCCGGGCCCACCGCCACACCCCCGCCCGGCGCAGCCACCGCCCCCCGGCCCGGCCCAACCACCGATGCCCGCACCGAACCCCCGCCCGGGCTCACCGCCACACCCGCGCCCGGCGCAGCCACCGCACCGCCGCCGCCAACGACGCCCGCCGTCGCAGCCGGGGCTCGCCCCGACCCCCGGCCCACCCACAGGGTGCGGACCCGGCCGGCGCCCCCGTCCCCGCAGGAGCGCCCCGCCCCGCGCACCCCGCCGGAGGCGTCCCGGCTGGAAGCCGCCTGGCTCGGCCGGGCCGTCGGGTGCCTGCTCGGGAAGCCCGTGGAGAAGCTGCCCCTGGCCGGGATCCGGGCCCTCGCCCGGGCCACCGGCAACTGGCCGCTGGCCGACTGGTTCACCGCCCGCGGCGTCCCGGCGGAGCTCCTGGCCGCACACCCCTGGAACCGCCGCTCCGCCCCCACCTCCCTCGCCGAGAACATCGACGGCATGCCCGAGGACGACGACCTCAACTACCCCCTCCTGAACCTGATCCTGCTCCAGCGCCACGGCAAGGGCTTCACCACCGCCGACGTGGCCCGGCTCTGGCTCGACGAACTCCCCGCCGGCCGCACCTTCACCGCCGAGCGGGTCGCCTACCGCAACCTCCTCCAGGGCCTGGAGCCCCCGGCCACCGCCACCCACCACAACCCCTTCCGGGAGTGGATCGGCGCCCTCATCCGCGCCGACGTCCACGGCTGGACCAACCCCGGCGATCCGGCCGCCGCCGCGGCCCAGGCCCACCGGGACGCGGTCCTCACCCACACCGGCAACGGGGTCTACGCGGCCCTCTTCGTCGCCGCCGCCATCGCCGAGGCCGCCACCGGCCGGGCCGACGTGCACACCGCGCTCCGGTCCGGTCTGGCCGTCGTACCGCCCCGCTCACGCCTCGCCGAGGCCGTCCGCTTCGGGATCGACACCGCCGGCCGCCACGCCGACTTCGACCACGTCGTGGACCGCCTCCACGCCCGGTACGGCCACTACCACTGGGTCCACGCCGTCCCCAACACGGCCCTGATCGCGGCCGCCCTGACGCACGCCGACGGCGATTTCACCCACTCGGTGTGCCGCGCCGTGTCCGGCGGCTGGGACACCGACTCCAACGGCGCCACCGCGGGCTCCCTCGCCGGACTCCTCGCAGGGGCCCCCGCGAACCTCCCGGACCGCTGGACCGCCCCGCTCAAGAACCGCCTCGCCACCACCGTGCCCGGCTTCGACGGCATCGGCTTCGACACCCTCGCCCACCTCACCGCTCAGGAGGCAGCCCGCTCATGACGGCCATCGCCGTGCTCGGCAGTACCAACATGGACCTCGTCGCCTACGTACCCAAGGCCCCCCGGCTCGGGGAGACCGTCACCGGCCGCGCGTTCCGCACCGCTCCCGGCGGCAAGGGCGCCAACCAGGCGGTGGCCGCCGCCCGTTGCGGCGGCGAGGTGGTGATGATCGGTGCGGTCGGGGCGGACGAGTTCGGCGTACGGCTGCGCTCCGCGCTCGCCGCCGCCGGGGTCGAGACGGCCGCCCTGCGCACCGTCGAGGGGGCCAGCGGCACCGCCCACATCACCGTCGACGACGAGGGCGCGAACAGCATCATCGTCATCCCGGGCGCCAACGCCCTCGTCACCGGCCTGGAGGCGGGCGACGAATCCCGCATCGGCTCCGCCGGCTCCCTGCTCCTCCAGCTCGAACTGCCCATGGAAGCCGTGCTCGCCGGGGCCCGCGCCGCCCGCGCCCACGGCGTCCGTACGATCCTCACCCCGGCCCCGGCCCAGCCGCTGCCCTCCGAACTCCTCGCCGTCACCGACCTCCTGGTCCCCAACGAGCACGAGGCGGCCACCCTCACCGGTCTCACCGATCCGTACCAGGCGGCCGAAGCGCTGCTCCAGGACGTCCCCGAGGTGGTGATCACCCTCGGTGCGGCCGGGGTGCTGTACGCCGCGCGCGGCCGGGAGCCGCTGACGCTGCCGGCGCCCCGGGTCCGGGCCGTGGACACCACCGCCGCCGGGGACACCTTCGTCGGGGCGCTGGCCGTGGCCCTCGGGGAGGACCGCCCGATGGGCCAGGCGCTGCGCTGGGCTTCGGCCGCCGCCGCGCTGTCCGTCCAGCGGCCGGGCGCCCAGGACTCGATGCCGGCCCGGGCCGAGACGGACGCCTTCGCAGCAGCGGCCGGGGCCGGGAACGCGAACGGCAACGGCAACGGCAACGGCAACGGCAACGCGCCCGCCGACGGGAGGGCGTCATGACCCGACCCGCACCCCTGGCCCAGACCGCCCCGCCTTCCGCCCCGCACCCCGGCCCGCACCCCGCCCCGCACCCCGGCCCCCTGCGGGGGCTCCGCGTCCTCGACCTCGCCACCCTCTTCGCGGGGCCCCTCGCGGCCACCCTGCTCGGGGACTTCGGTGCCGAGGTCGTCAAGGTCGAGCACCCGGACCGCCCGGACCCCTCCCGCGGCCACGGCCCCGCCAAGGACGGCATCGGCCTCTGGTGGAAGCTGCTCGGCCGGAACAAGCGGACGATGACCCTCGACCTGTCCACCCCCGGCGGCCGGGAGACCCTGCTGCGGCTGGCCGCCACCGCCGACGTGGTCATCGAGAACTTCCGCCCCGGAACCCTGGAGAAGTGGGGCCTCGGCTGGGCCGAGCTGTCCGCCGCCAACCCGCGGCTGGTGCTGGCCCGCGTGACGGCCTTCGGCCAGCAGGGCCCGTACGCCCACCGCCCCGGCTTCGGCACCCTCGCGGAGGCGATGAGCGGCTTCGCGGCGATCACCGGGGAGCCGGAGGGGCCGCCGACCCTGCCGCCGTTCGGGCTCGCGGACTCCATCGCGGCGCTGACCACCGCGTACGCCGTGATGGCCGCGCTGGCCGGCCGGGACCGCACCGGCCGGGGGCAGGTGGTGGACCTGGCCATCATCGAACCGATCCTGACCGTGCTGGGCCCGCACCCGCTCTGGTACGACCAGCTCGGCTACGTACAGCCGCGCAGCGGCAACCGCTCCGCCAACAACGCGCCCCGCAACACCTACCGCAGCGCGGACGGCCGCTGGCTGGCGGTGTCCGCCTCGGCCCAGTCCATCGCGGAGCGCCTGATGCGCCTGGTCGGCCGGCCCGAACTGATCGCGGAACCCTGGTTCGCGACCGGCTCCGGCCGGGCCGCCCACACGCACGTGCTCGACGAGGCGGTCGGCGGCTGGATCGCCCGGCACAAGGCGGAGGAGGTGGTCGCCGCGTTCGAGGACGCCCAGGCGGCGGTCGCCCAGGTCTACGACGTACGGGACGTCATGGCCGATCCGCAGTACGCGGCCCTCGGCACGCTCACCGAGGTCGAGGACCCCGAGCTCGGCCCGCTCCGCATGCAGAACGTGCTCTTCCGGCTGTCCGAGACCCCGGGCGGCATCCGCTGGGCGGGCCGCCCGCACGGCGCGGACACCGAAGCCGTCCTCGCCGAACTCGGCCTGACCGAGGCCGAGATCACCGTGCTCAGGAAGGACGGGGCCCTGTGATCCTCACCTGGCTGTACGCACCCGGCGACCGGCCCGAGGTGGTCTGGAAGGCCCTGCACTCGGGGGCGGACTCCGTCATCGTGGACCTGGAGGACGGGGTCTCGGCATCCCGCAAGGAGTACGCCCGGGCGGCGACCGCCGAACTGCTGGCCGACCGGCCGCCGGTGCCCGTGCAGGTCCGGGTCAACGCCCTGGACTCCCCCTGGGCCGGCGCCGACCTCAACGCCCTCACCGGGCTCCGGGGCCTGTCGGGGCTGCGGCTGCCCAAGATCTCCGCCCCGGAGCAGATCAGCGCCGTGGCGGACCGCACGGGCGGGGTGGCCCTGTACGCCCTGCTGGAGTCGGCCCTGGGCGTGGAACGGGCGTACGAGATCGCGCGCGCCCACCCCGTCCTGCGCGGGCTGTCCCTCGGGGAGGCCGATCTCCGGGCCGACCTGGGCGTCAGTGCGGAGGCGGGCCTGGACTGGCCGCGCTCCCGGGTGGTGGTCGCGGCCCGGGCCGCCGGGCTGGCCCCGCCCTCGCAGTCGGTGTTCCCCGACATCCGGAACCTGGAGGCGCTGGCCGTCTCCTGCGCGCGCGGCCGGGCCCTCGGGTTCCTGGGCCGCGCCGCGATCCATCCGCGGCAGCTACCGGTGATCGAACGGGCCTACCTCCCCGGCCCGGAGGAGGTCACCGCCGCCGAGGAGATCGTCACCGCCGCGCGGGCCACCCCGGGCGCGCTGGCCCTGCCCGACGGCCGCTTCGTGGACCCGGCGGTGGTGGCGGCGGCCCACCGCACCCTGACCCTGTCCCGCCGCGGCAACGGCTAGGCCGTTCCTTTCGGCCTGGGGCCGTCCCTTTCGGATCTCGGGGTGTCCTCGGGAACGCGGAAGGGTGCCGCGCTGAGCGCGACACCCTTCTCGGCAGATCACGGACCTGGGGCCCGGAGCTGGTCAGAGCTTCTTGGCCTCGGGAGCCGCCTCGGCGTCCGCCTTCGCGGCGTCCTGCGGCGCGCCCTCGGCAGCGGGCTCGGTCTTGACCCCGGCCTCGGCCTTGGTCTTCCCCCCGGCCCCGGCGGCGTCCTCGCCCGTGCCGCCGGTCGCGGACTCGGACCCGGACCCGGCCTTGGTCTCGGACCCGGTCGCGGACTTGGTGCCGGACCCGGTCTCGGCCTTGGTCCCGGACCCTGTCACGGCCTTGGTCCCGAGCTCGGACGTGGTCGCGGCCTTGGCCTCCACGTCGGACTTCCCCTTCGCCCCGGCGCCGTCGGCCGCGGCGGGGCCGCGGTCCGGCTCCACCACTTCCTCACGGCCCGGCCGCAGCTTCGTCGAGACGACGAAGTAGACCACCGCGAGCACGAAGCACAGGATCGCGGTCCACACGTTGAGCCGCATGCCCATGATGTGGTGGGCCTCGTCGACCCGCAGGTACTCGGTCCAGACACGGCCCGCGCAGTACGCGGCCACGTACACGGCGAAGGCCCGGCCGTGTCCGAGCTTGAAGCGGCGGTCGGCCCAGATCACCAGCGCGGCGACGCCGAGGCACCACAGCGACTCGTACAGGAAGGTCGGGTGGTACGTCCCGGCGACCCGGTTCGGGCCCTCGCTGATCTTCAGGGCCCACGGCAGATCGGTGGGGCGGCCGTACAGCTCCTGGTTGAACCAGTTGCCCCAGCGGCCGAAGGCCTGGGCGATGGCGATGCCGGGAGCCAGGGCGTCGGCCCAGGCCGGCAGCGGGATCCCGCGCAGCCGACAGCCGATCCAGGCACCCACCGCGCCCAGCGCGATCGCGCCCCAGATGCCCAGGCCGCCTTCCCAGATCTTGAAGGCGTCGACCCAGTTGCGGCCCTCGCCGAAGTAGAGCTGGTAGTCGGTGATCACGTGGTAGAGGCGACCGCCGACAAGGCCGAAAGGCACCGCCCAGACGGCGATGTCCGCGACCGTGCCCGGCTTTCCGCCGCGCGCGATCCACCGCTTGTTGCCGAGCCAGACAGCGACGAAGACGCCGATGATGATGCAGAACGCGTAGCCGCGCAGCGGGATCGGTCCAAGATTGATCACGCCGGTCGACGGGCTGGGGATATAGGCAAGGTTCATGGCAGGACCGACGCTACCCTGCCGGGCGGTGGAGACCGCAACCCGCCCGGCAAGCTCGGCTGAATCGATACGGGGGCGTCACACCTTCCCCACGGGCAGCTCAGTCCTCTCCCGCCCCCTTGGAGACGGAAGCGGAACCGGCCTTGGCCCCCGTCGTCGAGGAGGACTTCGCCGAAGACTTCACCGAGGACTTCGCCGGGGAAGCCGAAGCGGAGGCCGAGGCGGACGGCGAGGCCTTCCCGGCGTCCGTCGCGGAGCCCTTCGGCGTCGTGGCGGCGCCCCCGGTCCCCTTGGCCGCGGCCTCCACCTTCTCCTTGAGCTTCTGCGGGGTCAGCGGGTTCGCCTGGTCGGCGAAGATGTCCTTGCCGTCCAGCTGCACGGTCGGGGTTCCGCGGAACTTCCCGGCGCGGAAGGCCTCCTGGGACTTGCCCACCCAGGCGTTGTGCTTGCCGTCCTCCACGCAGGCGCGGAACTCGGGGGTGTCCAGCCCCTCCACCTTGCCGGCCAGCTCCAGCAGCTTGGCGTTGTTGCCGTAGGCGTCGTCGGTCTCCTGCGGCTGGTTCTCGAAGAGCACGTCGTGGTACGCGGGGAACTTCCCGGCGTCCTGCGCGCAGGCGGCCGCGTTGGCCCCCTTGAGGGAGCCGGTGCCGCCCATGTTCCCGTCGATCAGGGTGACCAGGTGGTATTCGGCCTTGAGGAGCCCCTTGGCCTCCAGTTCGTGGACGGTGGCCCGGTAGTTGTCCTCGAAGGCCTTGCAGGCCGGGCAGCGGAAGTCCTCCCAGACGGTCAGCGTGGACGGGGCGGCGTCCTTGCCGGTCTGGATGGCGAGCGCGTCCTTGCCCACGGCCCCGGAGGGCGCGACCACCGGACCCTTCGCGGAGTCGCCGGACTTCCCGGTGTTGGCCGCGATCAGGCCGACGACGGCCGCCAGGCCTAGTACGCCGACCACCGCCGCCGACACGATCAGGGTCCGGCGGCGCTTGTCCCGGGTCTTCTGCCGCTCGCGCTCCACCTGGAGTCGCTCGCGGGCCGATCGTTTCGTCGCATCGCGGTTCGCACCGTCGTTCTTCTCGCTCACGTTCCGCCAAACGAAGCGGGGAGGCACTCGCGTGCCTCCCCGCTCCCACTTCCACCCGATCGGGCTACAGAACCCCCGTCGGGGCCCGCCCGGCGTCAGGACCTGCGTACGCCTTCCGCAAGCTCGCCCGCCAGGGCCCGCACGCCGGCCAGCCCCGTCGCCAGGTCCGGCGCGTCCAGCAGCACCTTCACGAAGGCCGAGCCGACGATCACCCCGTCGGCGAAGCCCGCGACCTCCTTCGCCTGCACGGCGTTGGAGACGCCCAGGCCCACGCAGACCGGGAGCTCGGTGGTGGCGCGGGTGCGGCGGACCAGGTCCTGGGCCTGGTTGCCGACCGATTCGCGGGTGCCGGTGACCCCCATCAGGGAGGCGGCGTAGACGAAGCCGGAGCCGGCCGCCGTGATGGTGGCCAGGCGGGTGTCCTGGCTGCTGGGCGCCACGACGAAGACGGTCGCCAGACCGTGCTTCTCCGCGTGCTCGCGCCACAGCGCGGACTCCTGGACCGGCAGGTCGGGCAGGATGCAGCCCGCGCCGCCGGCCGCCGCCAGCTCGGCCGTGAACCGCTCGACGCCGTAGCGGTCGATGGGGTTCCAGTACGTCATGACCAGGATCGGGACCCCGGTGGCCTCGTGCGCCTCGCGCACGGTGCGCATCACGTCGGCGATCTTGACGCCGCCGCGCAGGGCGATGTCGTCGGCGGTCTGGATGACCGGGCCGTCCAGCACCGGGTCGCTGTGCGGCAGCCCGATCTCGACGATGTCCGCGCCGCCGGCGAAGACGGCCTTGACGGCCTCGATCCCGCCGTCGACGGTCGGGAAGCCGGCCGGGAGGTAGGCGACGAGAGCGGCGCGGTCCTCGGACTTCGCCTTCGCGAGGGTGGCGCTCAGCAGGTCGATGTTCCCGCCCGCGCTGTTTGCGTCGGCGCCGTTTCCGCCCGCGTTGTTTCCGTTGGCACTCACTTGTCGTCCCCCTCGGAGAACTCGTTCTCGGCGACTTCCCCGTCGGTGTCGTACAGCCCGAAGTACCGCGCGGCGGTGTCCATGTCCTTGTCGCCCCGACCGGACAGGTTGACCAGGAGCAGGGCGTCCTTGCCCAGCTCCCTGCCGAGGTCCAGCGCCCCCGCGAGGGCGTGCGCGGACTCGATCGCCGGGATGATGCCCTCCGTACGGGAGAGCAGGCGCAGGGCCTGCATCGCGGCGTCGTCGGTGACCGCGCGGTACTCACCGCGGCCGGAGTCCTTGAGGTAGGAGTGCTCGGGGCCGATGCCCGGGTAGTCCAGGCCGGCCGAGATCGAGTACGGCTCGGTGATCTGGCCCTCCTCGTCCTGGAGGACGTAGGAGCGGGAGCCGTGCAGGATGCCCGGCTCGCCCGCGGTCAGCGTGGCCGCGTGTTCGCCGGTCTCGACGCCGTGTCCGGCGGGCTCGAAGCCGACGAGGCGGACGCCGGCGTCCGGGATGAAGGCGTGGAAGAGGCCGATGGCGTTGGAACCGCCGCCGACGCAGGCCAGTGCCGCGTCGGGCAGGCGTCCGGCGCGCTCCAGGATCTGGCGGCGGGCCTCGACGCCGATGACCCGGTGGAAGTCGCGGACCATGGCCGGGAAGGGGTGCGGGCCGGCGACCGTGCCGAAGAGGTAGTGGGTGCGGTCGACGTTGGCGACCCAGTCGCGGAAGGCCTCGTTGATGGCGTCCTTGAGGGTCCGGGAGCCGGACTTCACCGCGATGACCTCGGCGCCCAGCATCCGCATCCGGGCCACGTTCAGCGCCTGGCGCTGGGTGTCGATCTCGCCCATGTAGATGGTGCAGTCGAGGCCGAAGAGGGCGCAGGCGGTGGCGGTGGCCACGCCGTGCTGGCCGGCTCCGGTCTCGGCGATGACGCGGGTCTTGCCCATGCGCTTGGTGAGCAGCGCCTGGCCCAGCACGTTGTTGATCTTGTGCGAGCCGGTGTGGTTGAGGTCCTCGCGCTTGAGGAAGATCCGCGCGCCGCCCGCGTGCTCGGCGAACCGGGGCACCTCGGTGAGGGCGCTGGGCCGGCCCGTGTAGTTGACCATGAGCTCATTGAGCTCGGCGGCGAAGGCCGGGTCGCCCTTGGCCTTCTCGTACTCGACGGCGACCTCGTCCACGGCGGCGACGAGCGCCTCCGGGATGAACTTGCCGCCGAAGTCGCCGAAGTAGCCCTCGGCGTTGGGGACGTGACCCTCCGGGTCCGGGATGAAGAACGAGCTGGTGGACATGGCCACTACTCCTACGGGGTGCGACGGGATGACTGCACCGTATTGCGCCGCCGGCCCGTGGCACGCGCACCCCGCTGGGGGGTGGGGGTGCGTACGGACGGAGCGGCCCGCGCCCGGAGCCGGCGGCTCGGGGCGGCGGGCCGTACGGGACCACCCGGCGGGTACCTCAGCGGTACCGGGCGGGGAAGGCCCTCGTTACGGCGCCGGGGCGCCGCGCCATCGCATGCCGTTGACCTGACCGGGCTCGGAGCCGATCACGTACCGCACCCGCCGTCCGTGCACGCGCCGGGCCGGGGCGCGGCAGCCGCGGGGGCGGCAGCCGCGCGCCAGGGGCGCGTACGCCGTCGGCACGGCGGCCGGGCCGTAGCCGGGCCGGGTGCGGACGCGGGGGCGGAAGGGCGGCATGGGAGTGGTCAGCTCCGCCCGTGGCGCAGGGCGGGGTGGGCGCCGGCGGCGACGAGGTCGGCCACGGCCGCCTTCGGGTCGCGTCCGGTGACCAGGGACTCCCCGACGAGGACGGCGTCGGCGCCCTCGTTGGCGTAGGCGATCAGGTCGTGCGGCCCGCGGATACCGGACTCGGCGACCTTCACGATGTGGTCGGGGATCTCCTGGACGACGCGCTCGAAGGTGGAGCGGTCGACCTTGAGGTCCTTGAGGTTGCGCGCGTTGACGCCGATGATCTTGGCGCCGGCGGCGACGGCGCGCTCGACCTCCTCCTCGTCGTGGACCTCGACGAGCGGGGTCAGCCCGATGGTCTGGGCCCGCTCGATGAGGGAGACGAGGGCCTCCTGTTCCAGGGCCGCGACGATCAGCAGCGCGAGGTCGGCGCCGTAGGCGCGGGCCTCCCACAGCTGGTACGCCGTGACGATGAAGTCCTTGCGCAGGATCGGGATGTCCACGCGGGCACGGACGGCCTCCAGGTCGGCCAGCGAGCCGCCGAAACGGCGCTGTTCGGTGAGGACGGAGATGACCGCCGCACCGCCCGCCTCGTAGTCGGCGGCGAGCCCGGCCGGATCGGCGATCGCGGCCAGCGCGCCCTTGGACGGGCTGGAGCGCTTGACCTCGCAGATCACCTTGACGCTGTCACCACGCAGGGCGGCGACACCGTCCTTGGCCTGGGGCGCCTTGGCGGCACGCTCCTTGAGCTCGTCGAGGCTCACGCGGGCCTGCCGTTCGGCAAGGTCTTCGCGGACCCCTTCGATGATCTCGTCGAGCACACTCACGCGAGCGGCCCCCTTCCGGGTCGATGACGGTCGGCCGCCTTGCAGACACGTACCACTGCAAGGTCAGCACTCAAATGGTATCCGCAGGTCGCCGCGGCCTCCGCACGGACTTCGCCGTTTCCCATTGACTGGACAGTCGGAATACGGGCTTCCTCCGGCTGTCGCCCGGCTCTCAGGGGGCCAGGGCCGAGCCGAAGGGAAGATTGCGAAGAATCGCGAAAATCAGGACCAGAGACCCCAAACCCCACCAATACCCCTTTTTCAGGGTGATCCGCGGGGCGGGGCGGCCGCGCCAGGCGTTGACCAGCCACAGGGCCGTGAAGGCCGCGAAGAGGAAGTAACCGACGACGGCCACGGCATTGGCCCCGAGGGCCGTGAGCAGGTCGCCCTGCGCGAAGGCGTGGGCACTGCGCAGCCCGCCGCAGCCGGGGCAGAGGATCCCCGTCAGCCGCAGCAGCGGGCAGACGGGGTAGTGCCCGGGCTCGTTCGGGTCGACGGCGCCCACGTACCCGAAGGCGGCGACGGTCCCGGCCAGGGTGAGGGCCGCAGGGGCCAGCCGCCGGGCGCGCGAGGCCCGTACCGGAGCGGGCACGCCGTGTGCGGCGGCCGGGGCGGGAGGAAGGGTACGGGAGGCGTCCACGCGCTGATTCTCTCCGGTCATGACAAAAGGCGCAGCCCCGACAGGGCCGCGCCTTCAGCTCCGCTCGGTCCTCGCCCGTCAGACGTTCGCGGGGACCTTGGACGCGGCGATGACCTCGGCGAGGTCCTTGTGGGCGACCTTCGGGGCGCCCATGCCGACGGCCTTCATCGCCAGTCCCACGACACCGCCGAGCGCGACGACGACGAGGCCGGCCCAGAACCCCAGCGGGTTCGCGAGCACCATGAAGGCGCCCGAAACGCAGAAACCGATGAAGGCGATGATGACACCGGTCCAGGCGGCCGGGGTGTGTCCGTGGCTCGTGCCCGCCATGAGTTGCTCCTCGTTGCTCTGTCGCACGTCACGTGCTGTGTCGAACGCTCGATGCCCATTGTCCCGCACAGGACGGGACGGCTGCTCACGGGGGTCCGTCAGCGGGTGGGGTCCTCACCCCGGTCCAGAGCCTTCCACAGGTCCTCGGGCCGGTCCGGGTCCACCGCCGCGGGAGTACGCGTACGGGTACTCCCGTCGCGTTCGTAGCGGCCCCCCATCGCGGGCCAGCTCCGGCCGAAGCGCAGGGCCAGCAGGCCGGCGACCAGGATCAGGGCCGCTCCCCCGGCCGTGATGAACGGCCACGCCGTATGGGTGAGGCCGACCACCTGCGCGGCGGTGTCGGCCGTCGTCCTGGCGGCCTGCTCGTCGAGGGCCCGGTGGTCGTCGGCGGCCGACACGGCGGCCAGCGCGGCGCCCAGGCCGCTCAGCGCGAGCAGCCCCGACACCAGCAGCCGGCTCCTGCCGCGCACGGCGAAGACGGCGACCAGGGCGGCCAGCCCCACGATGGCCAGAGCCGCCGGAAGACCGGTGACGGCCCGCCCGTCGGCGCTCAGCGGCAGCGAGCCGCCGCCGATCGCGGCGCTGCCCTGCGCCCAGGTCCGGCCGGAGGCGAGCAGGACGACGGTGGCGCCGAGCGCGCCGAGCAGCAGGGCGGCGGCCACACTGCGGCGGCCGCCGCTGCCGGTCGCGGGCCCCGTCGGGACCTCTTCGGTCCCAGGGGCTTCGGCATCGTCTCGGGGCGGGGGTACGGCACTCACGTACCCCACTATCCCCTACGCCCTCAGGCGCGGTGGAGGCGGTTCGCCGCTCCGACCGCGCGCAGCACCGCGGCGGCCTTGTTGCGGCACTCCAGGTCCTCCAGCTCGGGCACCGAATCCGCGACGACCCCCGCGCCGGCCTGCACGTACGCCGTCCCGTCGCGCAGCAGCGCCGTACGGATGGCGATGGCCGTGTCGGAGTCCCCGGCGAAGTCGAGGTAGCCGACGCAGCCGCCGTACAGGCCGCGGCGGGTGGGCTCCAGCTCCTCGATGATCTGCATGGCGCGCGGCTTGGGCGCCCCCGAGAGGGTGCCGGCCGGGAAGCAGGCGGTGAGCACGTCGAAAGCGCTCTTGCCCTGGGCGACCCGGCCCGTCACGGTCGAGACGATGTGCATGACGTGCGAGTACCGCTCGATCTTCATGAACTCGACGACCTCGACGGAACCCGGCTCGCACACCCGGCCCAGGTCGTTGCGGCCCAGGTCGACGAGCATCAGGTGCTCGGCGCGCTCCTTGGGGTCGGCCAGCAGTTCCTCGGCGAGCTCCTGGTCCCGCTGCGGGGTCGCGCCGCGGTGCCGGGTGCCGGCGATGGGGTGCACCAGGGCCCGCCCGTCCTCGACCTTCACCAGCGCCTCGGGGCTGGACCCGACCACGTCGAAGCCGTTCTCGAAGCGGAACAGGTACATGTACGGGGACGGGTTGGTGGCCCGCAGCACCCGGTAGACGTCCAGCGCGGACGCCTCGCAGGGCGTCTCGAACCGCTGCGAGGGCACCACCTGGAAGGCCTCGCCCGCCCGGATCCGCTCCTTCACGTCCTCGACGGCGGCCTGGTACTTCTCGCCGCCCCACAGGGCCGAGAACTCCGGCAGCTCGGAGGCGGGCAGCGGGGTGGGCACGTACGGGGCGGACCGCGCGAGGTCCGCCTCCATGGCGTCGAGGCGGCCCACCGCGTCCGCGTACGCCTCGTCCACACCGGTGTCGAGGTCGTTGTGGTTGATGGCGTTGGCGATGAGCTGGACCGTGCCGTCCCAGTGGTCCAGTACGGCCAGGTCCGAGGTGAGGAGCATGGTCAGCTCGGGCAGCTGGAGGTCGTCGGCGGTGTGCTCGCCGATGCGCTCCAGGCGGCGCACGATGTCGTATCCCAGGTAGCCGACCATGCCGCCGGTGAAGGGCGGCATCCCGCCGGCGATGTCGCGGGGCGTGTGCAGGGCCTCCACGGTGGCGCGCAGGGCCTCCAGCGGGTCGCCGTCCGTGGGGACGCCCACGGGCGGGGTGCCGATCCAGTGCGCCTGGCCGTCCCGGACGGTCAGGGTGGAGTCGCTGCGCACGCCGATGAAGGAGTAGCGGGACCAGGAGCGGCCGTTCTCGGCGGACTCCAGAAGGAACGTGCCGGGGCGTTCCGCGGCCAGCTTGCGGTAGAGCCCCACGGGGGTGTCCCCGTCGGCCAGCAGTTTGCGGCTGACGGGGATGACGCGGCGGTCGACCGCGAGCTTGCGGAACGTCTCAAGATCCATGGCTGGGGACCCTACCTATTCGGCGTCGCTGAGAAGGACATCGGCGTCGAAGCACGTACGGGCGCCGGTGTGGCAGGCGGCCCCGACCTGGTCGACCTTGACGAGCAGGGTGTCGGCGTCGCAGTCGAGGGCGACGGACTTCACGTGCTGGAAGTGGCCGGAAGTGTCTCCCTTGACCCAGTACTCCTGGCGGCTGCGGGACCAGTACGTACAGCGGCCGGTGGTCAGGGTCCGGTGCAGGGCCTCGTCGTCCATCCAGCCGAGCATGAGCACCTCACCGGTGTCGTACTGCTGGGCGATGGCCGGTACCAGTCCGTCCGCGGAGCGCTTGAGGCGGGCGGCGACGGCGGGATCGAGGGAGGTCTTACTCATGTGGCCATTGTGCCGGGCCGGGGGGACGATCACGGATCGGTGTCCGCCTGATGAGCAGGCGTGGGACGGGTTCCAGCCGTAGGCTGGCCCCCATGTCTACCCATGCGAAGCGCGAACGCCTGCTGCTGGCGGACCTGTTGGAGGCGGCGGGGCCCGAGGCGCCGACGCTGTGCGAGGGCTGGCGCACGCGGGAGCTGGCGGCGCACGTGGTCGTGCGCGAGCGCCGCCCGGACGCGGCGGGCGGGCTCCTGCTGAACGTCCTGAAGGCCCGGCTGGACAAGGCGATGGAGGAGTACACCGCCAAGCCGTACGAGGAACTGATCCAGCTGATCCGCACCGGCCCGCCGAAGCTGTCCGTGTACTCGCTGAAGCAGATCGACGAGGCGGCGAACGCGGTGGAGTTCTACGTCCACGCGGAGGACGTCCGGCGCGCCCAGCCCGACTGGTCGCCGCGCGCGCTGGACCCGGTGTTCTCGGACTCCCTCTGGTCCCGCCTGGAGAAGCTGGCCCGCCTCACGGGACGCCGCTCCCCGGTCGGCCTGGTGCTGCGCCGCCCGAACGGCCAGACCTCGGTGGCGCACAAGGGGACCCCGGTGGTGACGGTCACGGGCGAACCGGGGGAACTGACGCTGTTCTGCTTCGGGCGGCAGGCCGCGTGCCGGGTGGAGCTGGACGGGCCGCCGGAGGCGATCGCGAAGCTGACGGTGGCGGAGCTCGGCCTGTAGCCCGGCCGGCTGTTCAACGGGGTCCGGGGTGTCCCCGTGGCCCCGTCAACCGCCCGGCCAGGGCTCCGGCCCGGCCAGGGCGCTCGTCAAACGGCCCGGCCAGGGCACTCGCGGACGGGGTGCCCCGCGCCCCGAAGCGCGTCCTTGACCTCGGAGATCCGCAGGTCGCCGAAGTGGAACACCGACGCCGCGAGCACCGCGTCGGCGCCCGCCGCGATGGCCGGCGGGAAGTGCTCCAGCCTGCCCGCACCGCCGGAGGCGATCACCGGGACCGTGACGTGCTTGCGCACGGCCGCGATCATCTCGGTGTCGTAGCCGTCCTTCGTGCCGTCCGCGTCCATCGAGTTCAGGAGGATTTCCCCGGCGCCCAGTTCGGCCGCCCGGTGGGCCCATTCGACGGCGTCGATGCCGGTGCCCTGGCGGCCGCCGTGGGTGGTGACCTCGAAGGACCCGGAGGCGGTGCGCCGCGCGTCCACCGACAGGACGAGGACCTGCCGCCCGAAGCGCTCCGCGATCTCCTGGATCAGCTCGGGCCGCACGATGGCGGCCGTGTTCACGCCCACCTTGTCCGCGCCGGCCCGCAGCAGCTTGTCCACGTCGTCGGCGGTGCGTACGCCGCCGCCGACGGTGAGCGGGATGAAGACCTGTTCCGCGGTGCGGCGCACCACGTCGTAGGTGGTCTCGCGGTTGCCGGAGGAGGCGGTGATGTCGAGGAAGGTCAGCTCGTCGGCGCCTTCGGCGTCGTACAGCTTGGCCATCTCGACCGGGTCGCCGGCGTCGCGCAGGTTCTGGAAGTTGACTCCCTTGACGACCCGGCCGTTGTCCACGTCCAGGCAGGGGATCACCCGTACGGCGAGGGTCACGGGGACACCGCCTTGTACGCCTCGACCTCGACCTCGACGACCATGCTCGGGTCGACGAAGCCGGAGACGATGAGCATGCTCGCGGCGGGGCGGACCGCGTCGAAGAGTTCCTTGTGCGCCCGGCCGACCTCCTCGACGTCGCGGGCGTGCGTGAGGTACATCCGGGTACGGACCACGTGCTCCGGGCCGAGCCCGGCCTGGGCGAGGGCCTTGAAGGCCACGCCGAAGGCGGTGATCGTCTGGTCGTACGGGCCGCCGCCGTCGGCGGCGGTGCAGCCGGAGACCAGGACCAGGCCGTTGGGGAGCTGGACGGCACGGGAGTAGCCGATGACGTCCTCGTAGGGGCCGCCGGAGGAGATGCGGCGCACGTCGGGGGAGGAGCTCATGCGGAGACCACCTTCAGGGCTTCTTCCAGGGTGAAGGCCTTGGCGTACAGGGCCTTTCCGACGATGACGCCTTCGACTCCCTGCGGGACCAGCTCGGCCAGGGCGCGCAGGTCGTCGAGCGAGGAGATGCCGCCGGAGGCCACGACGGGCCGGTCGGTGGCGGCGCAGACGTTCTTCAGCAGCTCCAGGTTGGGGCCAGTGAGGGTGCCGTCCTTGCCGATGTCGGTGACGACGTAGCGGGCGCAGCCCTCGGAGTCCAGGCGCGCGAGGGTTTCGTACAGGTCGCCGCCCTCGCTGGTCCAGCCGCGGCCCTTGAGGGTGGTGCCGCGTACGTCGAGGCCGACCGCGATCCTGTCGCCGTGCTCGGCGATCGCCCTGGCGGCCCATTCGGGGGTTTCCAGGGCGGCGGTGCCGAGGTTGACGCGGGTGCAGCCGGTGGCGAGGGCCGCGGCGAGCGAGGCGTCGTCGCGGATGCCGCCGGACAGTTCGACCTTGATGTCCATGGCGCCGGTGATCTCGGCCACCAGGGCGCGGTTGTCGCCGGTGCCGAAGGCGGCGTCGAGGTCGACGAGGTGCAGCCATTCGGCGCCCGACGCCTGCCAGGCGAGGGCCGCTTCGAGCGGGGAGCCGTAGGAGGTCTCGCTGCCGGACACCCCGTGCACGAGGCGGACGGCCTGACCGTCACGGACGTCGACGGCAGGCAGCAGTTCGAGCTTGCTGGCGGTCATCAGAGGGTCTCGATCCAGTTGGTGAGGAGCTGGGCGCCGGCGTCGCCGGACTTCTCGGGGTGGAACTGGGTGGCCCACAGGGCCCTGTTCTCCACCGCCGCGACGAAGGGCTCGCCGTGGGTGGCCCAGGTCACCTTGGGGGCGCGGATCGCCGGGTTGGTGACCTCCAAGCTCCAGTCCCGTACCGCGTACGAGTGGACGAAGTAGAACCGGGCGTCGGCGTCCAGTCCGGCGAAGGCCTGGCTGTCCTCGGGTGCCTGGACGGTGTTCCAGCCCATGTGGGGGACGATCGGGGCCTTGAGCGGCTCGACCGTGCCGGGCCATTCGTCGAGGCCCTCGGTCTCCACGCCGTGCTCGATGCCGCGTTCGAAGAGGATCTGCATGCCGACGCAGATGCCCATGACGGGGCGGCCTCCGGAGAGCCGGCGGCCGATGATCCAGTCGCCGCGGGCGTCCTTGAGGCCCTTCATGCAGGCGGAGAAGGCGCCCACGCCGGGGACGAGGAGTCCGTCGGCGTCCATGGCCTTGTCGTAGTCGCGGGTGATCTCGACGTCCGCGCCGACGCGGGCGAGGGCGCGTTCGGCGGAGCGGACGTTGCCGAAGCCGTAGTCGAAGACCACGACGCTCTTGGTTGCGCTCATTCCCAGATTCCTTGGATCCGCAGGACTCCGGCGGCGAGACACATCGCGGAGCCGATGGCGAGCAGGATGATGACCGACTTGGGCATCTGCTGCTTCTGGAAGGAGTAGACGCCGCCGGCCAGGAAGAGGCCGACGACGATCAGGATGGTGTTGAGGCCGTTCACGGCTAGAGGGCGCCCTTCGTGGAGGGCAGGATTCCGGCGGCGCGCGGGTCGAACTCGGCGGCGTAGCGCAGCGCCCGGGCGAGGGCCTTGAACTGGCACTCCACGATGTGGTGGGCGTTGCGGCCGTACGGGACGTGGATGTGCAGGGCGATCTGGGCCTGCGCGACGAAGGACTCGAAGATGTGCCGGGTCATCGTCGTGTCGTACTCGCCGATCATCGGCGCCATGTTCTCGGGCTCGGTGTGCACGAGGTACGGGCGGCCGGACAGGTCGACGGTCACCTGGGCGAGGGACTCGTCGAGCGGCACGGTGCAGTTGCCGAAGCGGTAGATGCCCACCTTGTCGCCGAGGGCCTGCTTGAAGGCGGCGCCGAGCGCGAGGGCGGTGTCCTCGATGGTGTGGTGGGAGTCGATGTGCAGGTCGCCGTCCGTCTTGACCGTGAGGTCGAAGAGGCCGTGGCGGCCGAGCTGGTCGAGCATGTGGTCGTAGAAGCCCACGCCCGTCGAGACGTCGACCTTGCCGGTGCCGTCGAGGTTTATCTCGACGAGGACCGAGGTCTCCTTCGTGGTCCGTTCGACCCGTCCGATGCGGCTCATGCGTGCTGCTCCTTCTTCAGTGCGCGAACCGCTTCCAGGAACGCGTCGTTCTCGGCCGGGGTGCCGGCGGTGACCCGCAGCCAGCCCGGTACGCCGTTGTCCCTGACCAGGACGCCCTGGTCGAGGATCTTCTGCCAGGCGGTGTGGGCGTTCTCGAACTTCCCGAACTGGATGAAGTTCGCGTCGGACTCGGTGACCTCGTAGCCGATGGCCCGCAGCTCGGTGACGAGGCGGTCCCGCTCGGCCTTGAGCTGCTCGACGTAGCCGAGCAGGGTGTCGGTGTGCTCCAGCGCGGCCAGCGCGGTCGCCTGGGTGACGGCCGACAGGTGGTACGGCAGGCGCACCAGCTGGACGGCGTCGACCACGGCGGGGTGCGCGGCCAGGTAGCCCAGGCGCAGTCCGGCGGCGCCGAAGGCCTTGGACATGGTCCGGGAGACCACCAGGTTGGGGCGGCCCTCGATCAGCGGGAGGAGGGAGTCGCGGTGGCTGAACTCCACGTACGCCTCGTCGACGACGACGAGCGAGGGCTTGGCCGCCTGCGCGGCTTCGTAGAGGGCCAGGACGGTCTCCGCCTCGACCGCGGTACCCGTGGGGTTGTTGGGCGAGGTGATGAAGACGACGTCGGGGGCGTGCTCGGCGATGGCCCGCTCAGCGGCCTCCACGTCGATGGTGAAGTCCTCCCGGCGCGGGCCGGAGATCCAGCCCGTCCCGGTGCCCCGGGCGATCAGGGCGTGCATCGAGTACGAGGGCTCGAAGCCGATCGCGGTGCGGCCGGGCCCGCCGAAGGTCTGCAGCAGCTGCTGGAGGACCTCGTTGGAGCCGTTGGCGGCCCAGACGTTCTCCCGCGCGACCGGGTGCTTGCCGGTGCGGGTGAGGTAGGCGGCCAGCTCGGTGCGCAGCTCGACCGCGTCCCGGTCGGGGTAGCGGTTGAGGGTGCGGGCGGCGTCGGCCACGCGCTCGGCGATGCGCCGTACCAGCTCCTCGGGGAGCTGGTACGGGTTCTCGTTGGTGTTCAGCTGGACGGGTACGTCGAGCTGCGGAGCGCCGTACGGGCTCTTGCCGCGCAGTTCGTCCCGGATGGGGAGGTCGTCGATGCCGGTCACTTCCCAGGAACCTTCCAGCCGAAGCGCGCCTTGAGGGCGGCGCCGTGCGCGGGCAGGTCCTCGGCCTCGGCCAGCGTCACCACGTGGTGGGTGACCTCGGCGAGGGCGTCCCGCGTGTAGTCGACGATGTGGATGCCGCGCAGGAAGGACTGCACGGACAGGCCGGAGGAGTGGCAGGCGCAGCCGCCGGTGGGCAGCACGTGGTTCGAGCCGGCGCAGTAGTCGCCGAGGGAGACCGGGGCCCACGGGCCGACGAAGATCGCGCCGGCGTTGCGTACCCGGGCGGCCCAGGCGGCGGCGTCGGCGGTCTGGATCTCCAGGTGCTCGGCGCCGTACGCGTCGACGACCTTCAGGCCGTCCTCCAGGCTGTCGACCAGCACGATGGCGGACTGCTTGCCGGCGAGGGCGGGCTTGATCCGGTCCTCGACGTGCTTGGTGGCGGCGACCTGCGGCTCCAGCTCCTTCTCGACGGCGTCCGCGAGCTCGGCGGAGTCCGTGACGAGGACGGCGGCGGCGAGCGGGTCGTGCTCGGCCTGGCTGATCAGGTCGGCGGCGACGTGTACGGGGTCGGCCGTGGAGTCCGCGAGGACCGCGATCTCGGTGGGGCCGGCCTCGGTGTCGATGCCGATCTTGCCGGTGAAGTAGCGCTTGGCGGCGGCGACCCAGATGTTGCCGGGGCCGGTCACCATGTTGACCGGCAGGCAGTCCTCGGTGCCGTACGCGAACATCGCGACGGCGACGGCGCCGCCGGCCGCGTAGACCTCGTCCACGCCGAGCAGCGCGCACGCGGCGAGGATCGTCGGGTGCGGCAGACCGCCGGCGGGGTCTCCGTCAAAAGCGGGCTTCTGCGGCGGGGAAGCGAGCGCGATCGACTCGACGCCCGCCTCCTGCGCCGGTACGACGTTCATCACGACGGAGGACGGGTACACGGAGCGGCCACCCGGGGCGTACAGCCCCACGCGCTCGACCGGAACCCACTTCTCGGTCACCGTGCCGCCGGGGACCACCTGGGTGGTGTGCTCGGTGCGGCGCTGGTTGCGGTGCACGATCCGGGCGCGCCGGATCGACTCCTCCAGGGCGGCGCGGACGGCCGGGTCCAGCTGTTCGAGGGCGGCCTTGATGGCCTGCGCGGGTACCCGGACCTGCGAGAGTTCGACCCCGTCGAACTTCTGCGCGTACTCGATCAGCGCCGCGGTGCCGCGATGATGGACGTCCTCGCAGATGGGCCGCACCTTCTCCAGGGCGGCTTCCACGTCGAACTCGGCACGGGGCAGCAGATCGCGCAGGGCGCCGCCCTCGGGGAGGGCGTCACCGCGCAGGTCGATACGAGAGATCACGTCCCAATTCTCTCAGACCGTCTCCCGCCACCGTTCGCCTGTATCACTGGCTGATACACGCCCCGGATGTCACCGGCTCCCCTTAGCGTTCCTGTACACGTAAGTGGCAAGCGGAGGGGGACCGCCATGACCGAGGCGCGCGCGGACGAGGAACCGGCGGATCTGACCGGTCCCGAGCGCCGGATGTGGCAGGCGTACCGCACGGGCAGCGTCTGCGATCTCAGCGCCCGCGCCGCCGACCGGGACGACCCGCACTCCGAGCGGGTCTGGGACTCCGGGCGCACCGTCCGGGCGCAGGTGGTGGCCCTGCTGCTGCTCCACGGCCCGGGTCCGGTGCCGGGCCGGGTGGCCTCGCTGAAGCTGCGCGGGGTGCGGATCAGCGGGCGGCTGGACCTGTCCGGGGGCACGGTCGACCCGTACGTGGAGTTCCAGTCCTGCCGCTTCGACAGCGAGATCCAGCTGTCCGAGACCCGCTTCGGGACGTTGCGCCTGGTCAACTGCGCGATCCCGCGGCTGGAGGCGGCCCGGCTGCACACCGAGGGTGATCTGCACCTGCCGCGCTGCCGGGTGGCGCGCGGGATCCGGCTGACCGACGCGCAGATCGGCACCGACCTGCTGATCAGCCAGGCGGTCGTGCAGCGGGACAACAAGGGCCGGGCCATCGTGGCGGACGGCCTGTCGGTGGCGCAGGACTTCCAGGGCGAGATGCTGGAGACGTACGGCGAGGTCAGCCTGCGCGGCGCCAAGGTCGGCGTGTCGATGAGCCTGCGCGGGGCCCGGCTGCGCAATCCGCTGGGGCGGCGCGCGCTGAACGCCCCGCAGCTGACCGTCGAGCGGACGCTGTACCTGACCTCGGTGGCGCTGAACCACTCCCCCGGCGACTCCGGGACGCACACGCCCCCGTACGGGCTGGGGCAGACCCCGGCGAACGGCCAGGGGGCGCAGGCCTTCGAGTGCCGGGGCGGGATGCGCCTGGACGACGCCCGCTTCGGTGACGCGGTCGACTTCTACGGGGCCCGCTTCCTGCTGTCGGCGGAGCAGGAGCTTTCGCTGCGGCGGATCCAGACGCCGGAGCTCCGCTTCGTCGGGGAGCAGCCGCAGGGCGGGCGGATGGTGGTGTCGGGGGCGAAGGTGGTCAAGCTGGTCGACCTGTCCACCAGCTGGCCGGGTCCGGGGCGGCTGTCGATGGAGGGGTTCTCGTACGAGATCCTCGCGCCCCGGGGCCATTTCCCGCTGCCGCGCCGGCTGGCCTGGGTGGAGGCGGCCACTCCCGAGTACAGCCCGGAGCCGTACGAGCGGCTGGCGGCCGTGCTGCGGGCCAGCGGCGAGGACGCGGACGCCCGGGAGGTGCTGCTGGCCAAGCAGCGCAGGCGGCGAACGACGCTGCCGCCGGCGGCCAAGGCCTGGGGGTACCTCCAGGACTGGACGGTGGTCTACGGCTACCGCCCCGGCCGGGCCGCGCTGTGGATGGTGGTGCTGTGGGCGGCGGGCTCGCTGCTCTTCCTCCGGCTCCATCCGCCCGCGATCAAGGCGGACGAGCATCCGCACTGGAATCCCGCTCTGTACGCGCTGGATCTCCTCCTGCCGGTCATCGATTTCGGGCAGGAGGGCCAGTGGGACCTGAAGGGCGGCTGGCAGTGGGGCGCGGCGGCTCTGGTCGTGCTGGGCTGGATCCTGGCCACGACGGTGGCGGCGGGCGCGTCCCGGCTGCTGCGGCGGGGGTGACCGCTGCGGCGCTCCGGCCACTACCCTGTGCCTCGTGACCACCGTTCGCCTGCCACTCTTCCCGCTGAACTCGGTGCTGTTCCCCGGCCTCGTGCTGCCGCTGAACATCTTCGAGGAGCGCTATCGCGCCATGATGCGCGAACTGCTGAAGACGGGCGAGGACGAGCCGCGGCGCTTCGCGGTCGTCGCGATCCGCGACGGCCGGGAGGTCGCGCCGACCGCGCCCGGCCTGCCCGATCAGACGGCCCTGCCCGAACGCGGCCCGGGGGCCGGCTTCGGCGCGGACCCGATCCAGGCCTTCCACCGGGTGGGGTGCATCGCGGACGCGGCGACCATCCGGGAACGGGAGGACGGCAGTTTCGAGGTGCTCGCCACCGGCACGGCGCGGGTCCGGCTGCTGTCGGTCGACGCCTCGGGGCCCTTCCTGGTCGCGGAGCTGGAGGAGCTGCCGGAGGACGCGGGCGACGGCGCGGGAGCGCTGGCCGAGGGCGTGCTGCGGGCGTTCCGCAACTACCAGAAGCGGCTGGCGGGTGCCCGCGAGCGCTCCCTGACCTCGGGGGCGGAGCTGCCCGACGAGCCGTCGGTGGTCTCGTACCTGGTCGCGGCGGCGGCGGTGCTGGACATCCCGGCGAAGCAGCGCCTCCTCCAGGCCCCCGACACGGCGACCCGCCTCGCGGAGGAGCTGAAGCTGCTGCGCGCGGAGACCGCCGTGATCCGCCACCTTCCGTCGCTGCCCGCGGTGGACCTGACGCGCACGCCGACGAGCCCGAACTGATGGCGACGAAGGGGACGAGCCCGAACTGATGGCGAAGAAGAAGACGGGCGCCGGCGCCGCCACCCCCGCGATAGCGGCGCTCACCGCGGCCTCGGCGGAGTTCACGGTGCACTCGTACGAGCACGACCCGGCGCACCCCTCGTACGGCGAGGAGGCGGCGGAGGCGATGGGGGTCTCCCCGACGCAGGTGTTCAAGACCCTGGTGACCGATGTGGACGGGACCCTCACGGTGGCGGTGGTCCCGGTGTCGGGGTCGCTGGACCTGAAGGCCCTGGCGGTGGCCCTGGGCGCCAAACGGGCGTCGATGGCCGATCCGGCGCTGGCGGAGCGCACCACGGGCTATGTCCTGGGCGGCATCTCGCCGCTGGGGCAGCGCAAGCGGCTGCGTACGGTGGTCGACGCGTCGGCCGCGTCTCACCCGACGATCTGCGTGTCGGCGGGCCGCCGCGGCCTGGAGGTCGAGCTGGCCCCGGCCACCCTGACCGCGCTCACCGCGGCGGCGCTGGCCCCGATCGCCCGCGCCTAGCCCGTACGGGCGTACGGCGTACGGGCGTACGACAGGGCCGCGAAGGGCAGGTCAGCGGCGCGGAGGCTCCGCATCGGACGGGTTCCCTGCGGTGCCGCCGGCCTCGGCCGCGTGCACGTGCGCGGGCGGGTACGAAGCCCCGGCCCAGTATTCGCCCGGCTCGGGTTCCCGCGGGGAGAACAGGGCCGTCAGGCCGAGGTGTGCGATCGCCGCGACCATCGGCCACGTCAGCAGCACCCCGTGCGCCAGCATCTGGAGCGGAGCGTCGAAGGGGACGTCCTTGCCCGCCTTCAGCGCGGCCGCCCGCAGGTCGGAGGTCGGCCCCAGCCACAGGCCCAGCCGCCAACCGAGCAGCGCGGCGAAGCAGGACCCGACCACGAGCCCGATCACCAGCGGCACCCCGCCCCGGCGCCGCCACAGGAAGGTGCCGAGGGCGCTCAGCAGCCCGAATCCGGCGGCGAGCAGCAGGAACGTGCCGTCCGACCCGATGCGCGCCTCGCTCTCGGTGTTCCGCAGGAACACGGCCTCCCCGTTGGAGACGTACTGGACCTTCGGCGCGAGCCAGGCCCACAGCAGCCCGAGCAGGACCCCGGACACGCCCACCACGAGGGCGACGGCGGCGCCGTCGCGGATGTCGCCCGGAGTGATCCCCCCTGCGGCTTCGCGCGGCTTCTCGGGCGGGAGCGCCGGCGGGTCGAACGGGGACGGCGGCGGGGTCACGGCTTCGGTCACCCCCACATCGTGCCAGGTCCCGAACGAGGGGGTCCGCCCGGCACCGGCGTCAGCGGACCGCGGCCCGCCGGTACGCCCAGGTGGCGACGGCCAGGGACAGCGCGCCCACGGCGCCGCACACCCCCAGGTCGAGGAGGACGGCCGCCCAGTCGGGGTGCGGTTCGAAGGTCCGGGCGAAGGCCTCGACCCCGTACGTGGACGGCAGCAGGTCCCGCGCCCACACGATCACGTCCGGCATCCGCTCCGGCGGCAGCACCCCGAGCAGCAGTGCGGCCGACATGCCGAGCTGTCCGGCCAGCGTGGCCAGCTCCTGCCGGGGCGCGAGCAGCCCCAGGACGGCTCCCAGCCCGGCCAGCGCGGCCCCCGCCAGCGGGACGACGGCGGCCAGGATCCACAGCCCGCCCATCGGCAGCCCGAACAGCACGCAACCGAACAAGGCGGTGACCAGCGTCCCGGGCAGGGTGAAGGAGGCGTACGCGGCGGCCGCGCCCAGGACCACCGAGGCGGGCGGCACCGGCAGGGTGGCGTAGTGGTCGAGCCCGCCGCTGGCCCGCAGCTGCCCGAAGTACTGCGCGAGGAGGTTCAGCGCGACGAAGGCGACGACCAGCACCGAGGAACCGGCGACCACGGCCCGCGCTTCGGAGCCCCCGTCCACCACGCCCCGCATCAGGATCATGATCCCGACGGACTGGAAGGTGGCCACGAACAGCAGCGGGATCCGCGCCACCCGCGCCCGGGACAGCTGCGCCCGGTAGACGGCGGCCAGCGCCGGGAAGAAGCCGGCCCGGGGAGCCAGCACACCGACAGCGGCACTCACGACTTGACCAGCCCCTTCGAGACCCGCCCGCCCAGGGCGAGGTACACGTCCTCCAGGCTCGGCGTGGCCAGAGTGAAATCGTCGAGCGCGGCGAAGGCCGGGCCGCCGGTGACGGCGGCCACCGCCGCGCGCGCCTCGTCGGGCGCGAGCCGCAGCAGCCACCGGCGGCCGGACTCGGTGGCCTGCGGGGCCAGTGCGGCGACCTCCGGCACGTCGAGCGGCGCGGCGGTCCGCCACACCAGTTCGAGGCGGACCTCGCCGGAGACCCGGGCCTTGAGCCCGGCCGGGGTGTCGCAGGCGATGACCTTGCCCTGGTCGATGACGGCGACCCGGTCCAGCACGGTCTCGGCCTCGATGACGTTGTGGGTCACGAGCAGGACGGTGGCCCCGTGCCGGGCGCGGCGCCGGTCGACGGCGGCCCAGACGGCCCGCCGGGCGAGGGGGTCCATGCCGGTGGTGGGTTCGTCGAGGACCAGTACGGGCCGCTCCCCCACGAGTGCGGCGGCGAAGCAGGCGAGCCGGCGCTGCCCGCCGGAAAGTTTCTTCAGGGGCCGTCCGGCGATCTCGGTCAGCCCGAGTTCCTCCAGTACGGCGTCCCGCGCGGCCCGCGCCTCGCGTACGCGGAGCCCGCGCAGCCGGCCGGTGGTCTCGGCGGCCAGCGCCACCGTGAGCTCGTCCAGGGCGGTGGATTCCTGCCCGAGGTAGGCGAGCAGCCGGGCCGCCCGCTCGGGGTGGCGTACGAGGTCGTGACCGAGCAGGGTGACGGCGCCCGAGTCGGGCCGCATCAGGCCGGTGAGCTGGCGGACGAGCGTGGACTTGCCGGCGCCGTTCGGGCCGAGCAGGCCGAAGATCTCGCCGCGCCGGACCTCCAGGGAGATCCCGTCGGTGGCGCGGGTCTCGGGCAGGGCGGGGGCTCCGCGCCGGCCGCGCACCGCGGGGTAGGTCTTGACCAGGTCACGCACATCGCAGATCACGTCGGAGGCCGCTGTCGCGGTCGCTGCCGTGTCGCTGCCGCCCGCTCGTGCCGCCGATGCTGTGCCCGTACTCACGAGGGAGCAGCCTACGCGGCTTCCGCCCTCACTCGGCCGCCGGGGGCGTCGGCGCCGCCGGGACGGCGGGCATCGGGAGGGGTGGCACGGGGAGGGGGGTGCCCGCCACGTGCTCGGCGGCGGCGCGGACGTCGATCTCCCGCCAGAAGCCGGCCCTGATGGCGTACCGGTCGTGTTCGTCGATCTGGTCGTCCTTGTGGGCGAGCAGCCCGAAGCGGGCCGCGTAGCGCAGCAGCTCCCCGTCGATGCGGTGCGGGATGCGGGGGTACATGGTGGCCAGCTTCTGGAGGTGGACGGTCTCGGGCAGCCGTTCCATCCAGCGCCTGGCGAAGACCTGGCCGACCTCGAAGGGGTCGCCGCCGACGGTGGTGATGTCCTCCTCGCGGTCCGCCCAGCGCTGCTCGGCGGAGGTGAGCTGGGCGAGGGTGGGCAGCGAGGCGGTCTCGGCGGGTTCCCCGAGCGGGCCCGCCCGGTCGATCCAGCCCTTGTCGGAGGACCAGCGCAGGGCGCTGCCGGCCGGGGCGGCCTGGCCGTTCTGGGCCGCGGGGGCCGGGGTGCCGGGGGCGCGCAGGGCGGCCAGGTCCTTGGGGGTGGGTACGGGCCGCGTTCCCTCGGCGGTCGCTCCGGTAGCGGGCGCCGGTACGGGCGCACCGCGTTCGGCGGCGTCCGCGGCGGTGGCGGAGGAGCCGTTGCGGGCGGCCTCGGCCAGGGCGGCCTCGGGCAGCGGGGCGGAGAGGATCGCGGCGATCTCCGGGCGTGGCGCGGGGGCCGGGGAGCACAGGCCGGTGAGGTCCTTGGCGCGGACGGCCCGGGTGATCCAGGCCCGGTCCAGGACCCGGCGTTCGTCGGCTTCGGCGACGAGGTCCTCGGACTGGTTGTAGTCCCCGTCGGCGGCCTGGACGGCCCACAGGTGGACGGCGACGCCGTGTTCCTTGGCGGACATCAGCCCGGGCAGCAGGTCGCCGTCACCGGTCACCAGGACCACGTCGGAGCAGGCGCGGTTGCGGGCCAGTTCGGTGAGCTCGGCGTGCATGGCGGCGTCGACGCCCTTCTGCGCCCAGCGGCCGTCGCTGCGGGTCAGGGCGCCGAGCCGGACGGTGACGCGGGGCATCACGCGCAGCCGCCGGTGTTCGGGCTGGGGCACCCGGTCGGGTGCGCCGTCGAACCAGTAGATCCGCAGCAGGGGCTGTTCGGTGTCCGCCTCCGCCCGCTCGCGCAGGCCCTGGATGAGGGCGGCATGGTCCACGGTGATGCGGGAGCGGGAGGGCTCCCCTGCGAGAAGGCTTGCGGCGGCGCCCAGCAGGTAGCCGGCGTCCACCAGGACGACGCAGCGATCCACGCGTTCCACCCTCTTCCCTGGGGGTCCTGGATAAGTTTTCCCCGAGTCTGCCCGACCGCAAGGGTGTTGACGGCCGGAACTCGATCATCGGCGTGGCGTATCTCCCGGCGGGGTGCGCGAGGGCGTCGGCTACGCGCAGTAATGATCCAAAATGCGCGCTTTCGGGCGCTGTGTGAGGGTGAAGGCGGCCCTGGCCCCTACACCCCCACGGAGGCTTCCCATGGCCAAGAACAAGAACCGCCAGCAGCCCGCCAAGTCTCAGGACCGCTCGTCGTCGCAGGATCCGGGCAAGAGCTCGATGGAGTCCTCGTCGCCGGAGCCCTCGTCGTCGGCGCCGAGTCCGATGCACATGGCCGGCAAGCGCAAGGAAAAGAAGTTCGGCCACAACTGACACCGCTTGCCGCAGCAGGCGAAAGGGCGCGCCCGGAACTCCGGGCGCGCCCTTTACGTGGCCCCGGCGGTGCCTAGCCGGCCAGGCAGGAGGGGCCGAGCAGCACCTTGAGGTCGCCGAAGAGCGCCGGGTCGGGCTGGACCCGGTGCCGGTCGAGCCGCAGGACCGTGGTCGTACGCGGCCCCTGGAGCTTGATCCGTACCTCGGTGTTGCCCTTGTGGTGGCGCAGGATCTCGCCCAGACGGGTCACCATCGGCGGGGTCACCTTGACGGTGGGGATGGTGAGGACCACGGGAGCGTTGGTTCCGGCCGAGGAGAGGTCGGGGACCATCATCTCCATGGCGACCAGCCGGGGGACGTCCTCGCGCTTGTCGAGGCGGCCCTTGACGAAGACGACGGTGTCCTCGACCAGCTGGGTGGAGACGAGCTGGTAGGTCGCGGGGAAGAACATGCATTCGATGGAGCCGGCCAGGTCCTCGACGGTGGCGATGGCCCAGGCGTTGCCCTGCTTGGTCATCTTGCGCTGGAGGCCGGAGATGATGCCGCCGATGGTGACGACCGCGCCGTCGGAGTGCTCGCCGCCGGTGAGCTGGGAGATTCCGGCGTCCGTCTTGTCGGACAGCACGTGCTCCAGGCCGAAGAGCGGGTGGTCGGAGACGTAGAGGCCGAGCATCTCGCGCTCCTGGGCGAGCAGGTAGGACTTCTCCCACTCCACGTCGGAGAACTCCACGTCGAGGCCGAAGCCGGGCTCGTCGCTCGCGCCCTCGTCGCCCATTCCGCCGAAGAGGTCGAACTGTCCCTCGGCCTCCTTGCGCTTGACGGCGACCACGTTGTCGATCATCGGTTCGTGGTGGGCGACCAGGCCCTTGCGGGTGTGGCCCATCTCGTCGAAGGCGCCGGCCTTGATCAGGGACTCGACGGTGCGCTTGTTGCAGACGACGGCCTCGACCTTGTCCAGGAAGTCGGGGAAGGTGGAGTACTTCCCCTTGGCCTTCCTGGTCTTGATGATCGACTCGACGACGTTGCTGCCGACGTTGCGCACGGCGGTGAGGCCGAAGAGGATCACGTCGTCGCCCTGGGCGGCGAAGTTCGGCTCGGACTCGTTCACGTTCGGCGGGAGCACCTTGATGCCCATGCGCCGGCACTCGTTCAGGTAGATCGCGGACTTGTCCTTGTCGTCCTTGACCGAGGTGAGCAGGCCCGCCATGTACTCGGCCGGGAAGTTCGCCTTGAGGTAGGCGGTCCAGTAGGAGACCAGGCCGTACGCGGCCGAGTGGGCCTTGTTGAAGGCGTAGCCGGCGAAGGGGACCAGGACGTCCCACAGGGCCTTGATCGCCTGGTCGCTGAAGCCCTTCTTCTTGGCGCCCTCCTCGAAGATGACGAAGTTCTTCGCCAGTTCCTCGGGCTTCTTCTTGCCCATCACGCGGCGCAGGATGTCGGCCTCGCCGAGCGAGTACCCGGCGATGATCTGGGCGGCCTTCTGCACCTGCTCCTGGTAGACGATCAGGCCGTAGGTGACCGCGAGCACCTCTTCGAGCGGCCCTTCCAGCTCCGGGTGGATCGGGGTGATCTCCTGCTGCTTGTTCTTGCGCAGGGCGTAGTTCGTGTGCGAGTTCATGCCCATCGGGCCCGGCCGGTACAGGGCCGAGACGGCGGAGATGTCCTCGAAGTTGTCGGGCTTCATCAGGCGCAGCAGCGAGCGCATGGGGCCGCCGTCGAACTGGAAGACGCCGAGGGTGTCACCGCGGCCGAGGAGCTCGAAGGTCTTGGGGTCGTCGAGCGGCAGGGCCAGGAGATCGATGTCGATCCCCTTGTTGGCCTTCACCATCTTGACGGCGTCGTCCATGATCGTGAGGTTGCGCAGGCCGAGGAAGTCCATCTTCAGCAGGCCGAGCGACTCGCAGCTCGGGTAGTCCCACTGGGTGATGGTGACGCCGTCGGTGTGCCGGACCCAGACGGGCACGTGGTCGGTGATCGTCTCGCTGGACATGATCACGCCTGCGGCGTGCACGCCCATCTGGCGGACCAGGCCCTCCACGCCGCGCGCGGTGTCGATGACCTTCTTGACGTCGGGCTCGTTCTCGTACATCCCGCGGATCTCGCCGGCCTCGCCGTAGCGCGGGTGCGTCGGGTCGAGGATGCCGGAGAGCGGGATGCCCTTGCCGAGGACGTCGGCGGGCATGGCCTTGGTGAGCCGGTCGCCCATGGCGTACGGGTAGCCCAGGACGCGCGCCGAGTCCTTGATCGCGTTCTTGGCCTTGATGGTGCCGTACGTGCCGATCATGGCGACCTTGTCGGCGCCGTACTTCTCGGTCACGTACCGGATCACCTCGACGCGCCGACGCTCGTCGAAGTCGATGTCGACATCGGGCATGGAGACGCGCTCGGGGTTCAGGAAGCGCTCGAAGATCAGGCCGTGGGTGAGCGGGTCGAGGTCGGTGATGCCCATGGCGTACGCGACGATCGAACCGGCCGCGGAGCCTCGGCCCGGGCCCACCGCGATGCCCTGGTTCTTGGCCCACATGATGAAGTCGGCGACCACGAGGAAGTAGCCCGGGAAGCCCATCGAGATGATCGTGTCCATCTCGTACTCGGCCTGCTTCATCCGGTCCTCGGGGATGCCCCCGGGGTAGCGGCGGTGCATGCCGCGCATGGTCTCCTCGCGGAACCAGCTGACCTCGGTGTGGCCGTCCGGGATGTCGAACTTCGGCATCAGGTTCCGGAACTGGAACATGCCCTCGGTGTCGATCTGGTCCGCGACCAGCCGCGTGTTGGCGCAGCCCTCCTGCCAGGCGTCCGAGGAGTCGATGGCGTACATCTCGTCCGTGGACTTCAGGTAGTAGCCGGTGCCGTCGAAGCGGAAGCGGTCCGGGTCCGAGAGGTTCTTGCCGGTCTGGATGCAGAGCAGGGCGTCGTGGGCGGTGGCCTCGCTCGCGTACGTGTAGTGCGAGTCGTTCGTGACCAGCGGCGGGATGCCGAGCTTCTTGCCGATCTCCAGCAGCCCGTCGCGGACCCGGCGCTCGATCTCGATGCCGTGGTCCATCAGCTCCAGGAAGTACCGCTCCTTGCCGAAGATGTCCTGGTACTCCGAGGCCGCCTTCAGGGCCTCGTCGAACTGGCCGAGGCGCAGTCGGGTCTGGAGTTCGCCGGAGGGACAGCCGGTGGAGGCGATGAGCCCCTCGGACCACTTGCTGATGGTCTCCTTGTCCATGCGCGGCCACTTCGTGAGCCAGCCCTCGGCGTACGCGTCGGAGGACAGCCGGAAGAGGTTGTGCAGGCCGGTGGAATTCGCCGCCCAGATCGTCTTGTGCGTGTAACCGCCGGAACCGGAGACGTCGTCGCGCTTCTGGTGGGGCTGGCCCCACTGGATGCGCCGCTTGTTGCGGCGGGACTCGGGGGCGACGTACGCCTCGATCCCGATGATCGGGGTGACTCCGGCCTTCTTCGCGGAATGGAAGAAGTCGTACGCGCCGTGCAGGTTGCCGTGGTCGGACATGGCGATGTGCGTCATGCCCATCTCGTTGCACGCGTTGAACATGTCCTTCAGCCGCGCGGCACCGTCCAGCAGCGAGTACTGGGTGTGTACGTGCAGGTGCGTGAACGGCGGCTTGGTCACGGTGAGGGTCCTCCGGCGGGGAGAGAGGGGGGCAGCCTCGAAGTCTACGTCGGCCGACTGACACATCCGGGGCACAGACCGGTACCTTCATCCGTTGCAGACCCAAGGACGCCCGTCCGACCCCTCATGATCAAACGTGATCCACCCCGCACCACCAGGAGGCACTCGCCATGGCGGTACCCGAGACGACGCACGAGCAGCGTGCCGAACAGATACTCGACGTGTTCGACACCGCTTTCGGTGAGCTGCTCGCCGCCGACCCCGCTGCCTTCCAGGTGAAGTTCCGGAAGATGGCGGCCTCCGCGTTCGCCTTCTACCGGGGTACGGCCTGCCTGTTCTACGCCGACCTGGAGCGGGACCGGCACGGCGGCCCCTACCTGGACGAGCGGACCGGCCGGGTGTGGATCCACGGCGATCTCCACGCCGAGAACTTCGGCACGTACATGGACTCCAACGGCCGTCTCGTCTTCAACGTCAACGACTTCGACGAGGCGTACGTCGGCCCCTTCACCTGGGACCTCAAGCGCTTCGCCGCCTCCGTCGCCCTGATCGGCTACACCAAGGCGCTCAGCGACGAGCAGATCAGCGAGCTCGTACGGATCTACGCCGGCGCCTACCGCGAGCGGATCCACGCCCTGGCCACCGGCGCCAAGCACGAGGAGGTCCCCTCCTTCACGCTGGACACCGCCGAGGGCCCGCTGCTGGACGCCCTGCGCTCGGCCCGCTCCCGGACCCGTTTCGCGCTGCTCGACTCGATGACCGAGATACGGGACTTCGAGCGCCGCTTCACCGCCGGCCCGGGCACCATCGAGCTGGACGCCGCCACCCGGTACAAGGTGCTGGCCGCCTTCGACGGATACCTGGAGACCCTCCCGGAGGAGTCCCTGGTGCGCCCGGATTCGTACCGCGTCAAGGACGTGGTGGGGCGCCGGGGCGTGGGCATCGGCTCGGCGGGCCTGCCCTCGTACAACATCCTGCTGGAGGGCCACAGCGACGCCCTGGAGAACGACGTCGTGATCTACCTCAAGCAGGCGCAGACCCCGGCGGTGTCCCGGCACATCACCGAGCGCGCGGTGCGGGAGTACTTCCAGCACGAGGGGCACCGCACGGTGATCTCCCAGCGGGCCCTGCAGGCGCATGCCGACCCGTGGCTGGGCTGGACCGAGCTGGACGGGTCCGGGCAGCTGGTGGCGGAGGTCTCCCCGTACGCGGTGGACCTGGACTGGTCCGACCTGGACGACCCGGAGGAGATAGCGGCCGTGGCCGCCGATCTGGGCCGGGCCACGGCGACGATGCACGCGGCGGCCGACGCGGCGGAGAGCGGCCAGTCGCTGGTCCCGTTCTCCACCGAGCGGGCCATCGACGCGGCCATCGCCGCCGACGAGGAGGGGTTCCCGGCGCTCCTGGTCGACTTCGCCCACGCCTACGGGGCCCGGGCGCGCGCCGACCACCAGATCTTCGTCGACCTGTTCCGCAACGGCCGGATCATGCCGTAGCGGACGGGCCCCGGCACCCAGGGCCTTCGGTTCACAGGGAGTCGTGGCAGACTCGCGGCGATGGACATATCAGGGGCAGGACTCCGGGGGCTGCGGGCCGCGCTGTTCAGCGCGCTCGTCGTGCTGCTCTCCGCGGGCTCGCACGTCCTCATGTCCCGGGTGCCGCTGCCGCCCGTGCTCGTCGCCGGCTCCTTCGCCGCCGTCTTCGTGCTCGCCTTCGCGCTGGCCGGACGGGAACGGGGCTTCGGCCCGATCGCCGGGCTGCTGGTCCCGCTGGAGCTGGCGGCCGACACCGTCTTCACCGCCGGGCAGCACGTCTGCTACGGCCCGGCGGGCGGTCCGGTGTCCGGGCCGCTGCGCGCGCTGGGCCTGGACGAGCTCTGCGGCGGCGCCCCGGTCGGCGGGCCGCTGACCGAGGCGGCCGGTCCCGTGGGCGATCCGGCCGCGCTGCTCGCCGCTCCCGGCCCGTGGACGCCCTGGCTGCTGCTGGGCGGGCACGTCGCGGTCGGGCTGCTGGCCGCCGCCTGGCTGCGGTACGGGGAGCGGGCGCTGGGCCAGCTGCTGCGGGCCGTGGCCGCCGTCGCGTTCCGGCCGCTGCTGCTGGCGGTGGCCGCGGTCGGGGCGGCCGCGGGTCCGGCGCGACGGGCGCTGCGGCCGGTGCTTCCGGGCGCGGTGGCCCGTACGCGCTTCCCCGCGCATTCCGTGGGCCGACGGGGACCTCCCGTACGCACGGCGCTCGCGAGCGTCTGACGTACGTACTGCGGTTCCCCCCTTCAAGACCCCACGGAGATCACCATGAGTTCACGCAACAGCCAGGCGAACAAGGCGGCGGCCCGCGAGAGGCTGCGCGCCGAGCGCGAGAAGCAGGCCAAGAAGGACAAGACGCGCCGGCAGCTGATCGTCGGCGGCGCGGTCGTGGGCATCCTCGCCGTGGCCGGCCTCGCCGGCTACGCGGTCGTACAGGCGAACCAGCCCGACCACTGGGAGAAGGCCGCCGACGCGGAGCTGGTCCAGCCGAAGAACACCACCGGCGACAACGGCACCACGGTCGTCATCGGCAAGGCCGACGCGAAGAAGACCCTGGAGGTCTACGAGGACTCGCGCTGCCCGGCGTGCGCCTCCTTCGAGCAGGCCGTCGGCGGGCAGGTGAAGAAGGACGTGGACGCGGGCAAGTACAAGCTCCAGTACTTCGGCGCCACCTTCATCGACAACGGCGTCAAGGGCGAGGGCTCGAAGAACGCGCTGAGCGCCCTGGGCGCGGCGCTGAACGTCAGCCCCGAGGCCTTCCTGGACTACAAGGCCGCGCTGTACTCCAAGGAGCTGCACCCCGAGGAGACCGTCGACAGCTTCGCCAAGGACGACTACCTGATCAAGGTCGCGGACACGGTCCCGGCGCTCAAGGGCAACGCCGAGTTCAAGAAGGCCGTCGAGGACGGCACGTACGACCGGTGGGCGATGGAGATGTCGAAGGCCTTCAACAAGTCCGATGTGAAGGGCACGCCGACCCTGAAGATGGACGGCAAGAAGATCGAGACCCCGTCGACGCCGGAGGCGTTCACCGCGGCGATCGACAAGGCCATCGCGGGCTGACCCTCCGCCGACAGTCAGGCAGGGCAGGCGGGCAGGCAGGCAGCGTCAACGGGCGGGCGAACCACGAGAGTTCGCCCGCCCGTTGCTTGCACGTGACTGTACGGGCGGGGATACCGCTCAGTAATGTCCTTGTCCGTGACCAGTCATCTCTCGCCCGCCTCCCCCACGGCCGACCCGCGCCGCCGTACGGTGGTCCTGGCGGCCGCGGCCACCGCCGCCCTCGCCCCGATCGCCGCCCTGGGCACGCCCGCGGCCCACGCGGCGGAAGCCGCCCCCGCCTTCCTGCACGGCGTCGCCTCGGGCGACCCGCTGCCCGACGGGATCCTGCTGTGGACCCGCGTCACCCCCTCCCCCGAGGCCGTCCCCGGCTCCGGCCTGGGCCCGGCCACCCGCGTGGGCTGGGAAGTGGCCGAGGACAAGAACTTCGCCCGGGTCGTCGCGAGCGGCGCCGTGACGGCGACGGCCGCCGCCGACCACACCGTCAAGGTGGACGTGCGCGGCCTGAGGCCGCACACCCCGTACTGGTACCGGTTCACCGCCCAGGCCACCACCTCCCCGGCCGGGCGCACGCTGACCGCCCCGGCCGCCGACGCGAGCACGGCGGGGATCCGCTTCGGCGTGGTCTCCTGCGCCAACTGGGAGTCGGGCTACTTCTCCGCGTACCGGCACCTGGCCGCCCGGTCGGACCTGGACGCGATCCTGCACCTGGGCGACTACGTCTACGAGTACGCCTCCGGGGGCTTCCCGGAGGCGAAGTACGTCGTCCGCCCGCACGAGCCCAGGCACGAGATCGTCTCGCTGGCCGACTACCGCACCCGGCACGGCAGGTACAAGACGGACGCCGACCTCCAGGCGCTGCACGCGGCCCACGCGATCGTGGCCATCTGGGACGACCACGAGTTCGCCAACGACGCCTGGTCGGGCGGCGCGGAGAACCACACCCCGGGCGCCGAGGGCGAGTGGGCGGCCCGCGCGGCCGCCGCCAAGCAGGCGTACTTCGAGTGGATGCCCGTACGCCCCTCCATCGCCGGCACCGTCTACCGGCGACTGCGCTTCGGCACCCTCGCCGATCTGCACCTGCTGGACCTGCGGAGCTTCCGCTCACAGCAGGTCAAGGTCGGCAGCGGCACGGTGGACGACCCGGAGCGGACCATCACCGGACGGGCCCAGCTGGACTGGCTCAAGTCGGGTCTGGCCTCCTCGCAGGCGACCTGGAAGCTGGTCGGCACCTCGGTGATGATCTCGCCGCTGGCCTTCGGCGCGCTCCCCGCGCACCTGCTGGCGCCCCTCACGAAGCTGCTCGGCCTGCCCGAAGGCGGCATAGCCGCCAACGTGGACCAGTGGGACGGCTACACGGACGACCGCAAGGAGCTCCTGGGCCACCTGAAGGACCGGAACATCAAGAACACGGTGTTCCTGACCGGCGACATCCACATGGCGTTCGCGAACGAGGTCCCGGTGCTCAAGGCGACCTACCCGGGCTCGGGGACGGCGGCGACCGAGTTCGTGGTGACCTCGGTGACCTCCGACAACGTCGACGACTACCTGCACGTGCCGGCGGACACCGCCTCGCTGGTCGCGGAGGCGGCCGTCAAGGCGGCCAACTGGCACGTGAAGTGGCTGGACATGGACGCCCACGGCTACGGCGTCCTGGACGTGACGGCCGAGCGCTCGCAGATGGACTACTACGTGATCTCCGACAAGCGGCGCCAGGACGCCACCTCCGCGTGGGCGCGCTCGTACCGCACCCTGAACGGCACCCAGAAGGTGGAGCGGGCCGACCGCCCGGTTTTCTGACGGACCGTCAATCTTACGGCCCGAAGGGGCGCTTGGTACACACCAGGCGCCCCATTCGTCTCTCACGCAACAAATCTTTAACCTCCGAGGTCTTGTCATCCTGATGACATGCACACGTAAGCTGCCCGCCAGCGTGAGGAAATCCCTCACCCCCCACCACGCTTCGCGAGGAGTACACGTGCGCGCAGTCGCCCGCATATCCCCCCTTCTCCGCCGCCGCCTCATGGGTACGGCCGTTCTGGCCGGAACCCTGGCGTTCGCCCCCCTCACGGCCCCCACCACCGTGGCCGCCGCCTCCGCGGCGAAGACCCCTGCCGAGGCCTGTGCGACGGGCCAGTCGACGGACACCGCGGCCAACGCCCGCGTGGCCCGCCCGCAGGACCACCACGCGGCCGACCCCAACGAGGTGACGGACGCCCAGGTCAAGGCCATGGACGCCGACCTGAAGAAGAAGCTGGGCCAGTCGACCCCGCAGCAGCTGGACGGCATGAGAGCCCGCGCCGCCGCCACCACGACCATCCCGGTCTACGTGCACGTCATCACCTCCGGGACCACCGGCAAGCTGACGTCCGCCCAGATCAACAGCCAGATCTCGGTCCTCAACGCCGCCTACGCCGGACAGGGCAGCGGCAACGTGAACTCCGGCTTCCAGTTCAGCCTGGCCGGCACGGACTACACGGACAACGCCGCCTGGTACAACGTCTCGGACGGCACCCAGGCCGAGAAGGACATGAAGAACACCCTGCGCAAGGGCGGCAAGAACGCGCTGAACCTCTACACCGCCAACCTCGGCGGCGGACTGCTCGGCTGGGCCACCTTCCCCAGCTCCTACGCGTCCCAGCCCAAGATGGACGGCGTGGTCATCCTCAACTCCTCGATCCCCGGCGGCTCCGCCGCCAACTACAACGAGGGCGACACGGGGACCCACGAGGTCGGCCACTGGCTCGGCCTCTACCACACCTTCCAGGGCGGCTGCTCGGGCAGCGGCGACTCGGTCTCCGACACCCCGGCCGAGAAGAGCGCGGCGTTCGAGTGCCCGACGGGCCGTGACACCTGCGGCGCCAGCGGTGTGGACCCGATCCACAACTTCATGGACTACACGTACGACTCCTGCATGTACCAGTTCACGACCGGTCAGGTGTCGCGCATGAAGAGCATGTGGACGGCGTACCGGGCCTGACGCACCCGGCGCACGTGACAGGGGCCCGGTCAGGCATCCGCCTGGCCGGGCCCCTGCGCGCGGCGCCCGCGTCCTACAGTCCGTCGAGGAAGGACAGCGCGACCTTCCAGGTCTGCTCGGCGGCCTCGGCGTCGTAGTCGTCGAGCTCCGGGTCCGTGAACAGGTGGCCGGCCCCCGGGTAGCTGTGGACCTCCACGTCCGCCCCGGCCCTGCGCATCCGCAGGTACCAGGCCGTCAGCCAGTCGTGCGGCTCGAAGGGGTCCGGGTCCGCGACGTGCAGCTGCACCGGCAGCTCGTCCGCCGAGGCGTCCTCCTCCAGGTCCGACGTCCCGTGCAGGAGCAGCAGCCCGCGCGCCTTCGCGTCGTGCAGCGCGAGGTGCTGCGCCATCGAAGCGCCGAAGGAGAAGCCGGCGTAGACCAGACCCTGGTCCGAGTAGGGGGCGGCGGCCAGGATCGCGCGCCGCAGCAGCTCGTCACGGCCGATCTCGTCCTGGTGGGCCATGCCCTCCTCGACGCTCCCGAACGTACGCCCCTCGAAGAGGTCGGGCACCTGGACCTGGTGCCCCGCCGCGCGCAGCCGGTCGGCCGCCGCGTGCACTGCGGGCCGCAGCCCGTACGTCGAATGGAAGAGCATGATGTTCATACCCCCATCGTGCCAGTTTCCGGGGCCCCCTTCCGGTTAGGTTCACGGGCATGGATATGGAGAACGTCCTGCGCCCCGTCGCGGTCATCGGCGGCTCGCTGGTGGTCACCGCGCTCGCCGGGTGGCTGCTGGACCGGCTGCTGCGCCGGGCCGACGCGCGGCACAGCGAAACGCCCCTGTGGGGGCTGCTGCGCCGCTGCCGGTCGCCCTTCCAGATCGTGCTGTGCACGGCCCTCCTCAGAGGCTCGTACGTCCAGTCGCGCATCCTGCCGGACCACAAGGAGGGGGTGGGCCGGGCGCTCACCCTGGTCCTGATCGCCTCGACGGCATGGCTGCTGGTGCGGATCGCCACGGCGGTCGTCGACTCCTCGTACGCGCGCTACGCGGCCGGCGCCCCGGACGACGCCCGGGTCCGCCGGGTCCGCACCCAGGTCACGCTGATCCAGCGGGTGGTCACAGCCGTGGTCGTGGTGGTCGCGCTCGCCGCCATGCTGCTGACGTTCCCCGCGATGCGCACGGTCGGCGCCTCCATGCTGGCTTCGGCGGGCGTGCTGGGCATCGTGGCGGGCATCGCCGCGCAGTCCTCCCTGAGCAACCTCTTCGCCGGACTCCAGATCGCCTTCGGCGACACCGTCCGCATCGGCGACACGGTGGTGGTGGACGACGAGTGGGGCAAGGTCGAGGAGATCACCCTGACCTTCCTCGTGGTCCGTACCTGGGACGAGCGCCGGATCACGATGCCGGTCTCGTACTTCACCAGCAAGCCGTACGAGAACTGGTCGCGCGGCGGCGCGCAGATGACCGGCACCGTCTTCCTTCACCTGGACCACTCGGCGCCGGTCCCCCTGCTCCGCGAGCAGCTGTCGGAGATCCTCAAGGAGACCCCGGAGTGGGACGGCCGCGCGAGCGGCCTGGTCGTCACCGACACCACCCCGAACACCATCCAGGTCCGCGCGACGGTCACCGCGAAGGACGCCGACGACGTGTGGACCGTACGGTGCGTGGTGCGCGAGCGCCTGATCGCCTGGCTGGTGGCCAACCACCCGTACGCCCTCCCGCACGTCACCACGGCCGACGCGGTGCAGCCGCCGACCGCCCCTTAGCTGCGCAGGCTGCGCACGTCCAGGTGGCGCAGCACGCGGTCCACGATCTCCGGGTCCGCCCCCGGCTCGCTGCGTGCGGCCAGCACCTCGTGCCGGGCGGCGGACATCATCTCGCGCTGGATCCGCTGGACGTCCCGGATCCGCTCCACCCGCTTCGCGTACGCCTCCCGCCGCTCCTCGTCGACCATGTCGGGGCTGATCCTGGCCCCCACGTCGTAGGCCCGCCGGTACAGGGTCTCCACCAGGTCCTCCGGCAGCTGCTCCACCTCCTCGATCTCCCGCAGCCGTCGTTTCGCGGCCTTCGCGGCGCGGATCGCCAGCAGCCGCTCGGTCTCCCGCTCCGCGTCGGTGTCGGCCTCCACCCCGAGCCGGCGCACCAGCCAGGGCAGGGTCAGGCCCTGGCAGACCAGCGTGGCCATGATCACGGCGAAGGCGATGAAGATGATCTGGTCCCGGGCCGGGAAGGGGTCCCCGCCGTCCACCTTGAGCGGGATGGCCAGCGCCAGCGCCACGGAGGCCACCCCGCGCATCCCGGCCCACCACATGACCACGCTCTCCCGCCAGCTCAGCGGGATCTCCTCGTCGTAGTCGCGCCGCCCGTGCAGCTTCTTGGCCAGCCAGCCGGCCGGCAGCAGCCACAGCAGCCGTACGCCGACCACCACCGCGATCACGGTCGCCGCCCACCCGGCCATCACCCACTCGCGGCCCCGGGCGACCCCGAACACGTTGTGCAGCTCCAGCCCGATCAGGCCGAAGGCGACCCCGGTGACCAGCATGTCGACGACTTCCCAGAAGGTGTGCCCGGCGAGGCGCCCGAGCACGTCGTCGGCGTCGGTCGCGTACTCGGCGAGGAACAGCGCGGTGGTCAGCACGGCCAGCACCCCGGAGCCCTGGAGTTCCTCCGCGACCACGTACGCCACGAACGGCACCAGCAGCGTCAGCCCGATCTGCAAGGTGGCCTCCTCCAGCCGGCCCATGAGCCGGTTCGCGGCCCAGCCGAGCCCGAGTCCCACCGCGACGGCAACCACGGCGGAGAGCACGAACTCCCCGAGCGCGTCGGGCCAGGAGAAGCTGCCGCTGACGGTGGCGGCGATGGCCACGTGGTAGAGCACGATGGCGGTGACGTCGTTGAAGAGCCCCTCGCCCTCCAGGATGGACACCATCCGGCGCGGCAGCCCGAGCGCCCCGGCGACGGCGGTGGCCGCGACGGGGTCGGGCGGGGCGACGAGCGCGCCGAGCGCGACGGCGGCCAGGAGGGGCAGCCCCGGCACGATGGCGTGCGCGACCGCCGCCACCGCGGCCGTGGTGACGAACACCAGGGCCACGGCCAGCAGCAGGATGGGCCGTACGTTGGCGGCGAACTGGCGCCAGGAGGTGCGCTGCACGGAGGCGTACAGCAGGGGCGGCAGTACCAGCGGCAGGATGTACTCGGGCGGGATGTCGACGTTCGGCACGGCCGGCACCAGGGCCAGCACCACCCCGCCGATGGTCATGAGCACGGGCGAGGGCAGCCCGAGCCGGTCCCCGAGCGGCACGGTCACCACGGCCCCGAGCAACAGGACGAACAGCAGTGCAAGCTGATCCACGACACCAACCCTGCCAGGCCGCTGCCGCCGGGCCGCGCGGGGAGGGGGCCGAACCCGCGTGTCGGGAGCTAGCTCAGCGGGCGCCGCATCGCCCGGTGCGGGATGCCGGCGTCCTGGAACTCCGGCCCGTAGGCCTCGTAGCCGAGCCGCTCGTAGAAGCCCAGCGCATGCGTCTGCGCTCCCAGGTCGACGGCGGTCAGCCCCAGCGCGGCGGCCTCCGCCTCGATCGCCCGGACCAGCGCCACTCCGACGCCCAGCCCGCGGGCGGCGGCGCTGACGGCCAGCCGCCCCAGCGAGCCGACCTCCAGGGAGCCCGTCTTGCCCAGCGCGTCCGGCCCGTGCAGCAGCCGGCCCGTGCCGAGCGGCCCGTCCGGGCCCTCGGCCAGCACGTGCACCGCGATCGCGTCGTAGGCGTCGTACTCGATCGACTCAGGTACGCACTGCTCGACCACGAACACCTCGGTGCGCACCGCGAAGCAGGACGCCATGTCGGCCTCCGAGGAGGCCACCCGGACGGTGAAGGAGGTCACTCGCTCTCCGCGCGGATCACGTCCAGCGCGTGCTGGAGGTCCGCCGGGTAGCCGCTCTCGAACTCGACCCACTGCCCGTCCGACGGGTGCTCGAAGCCGAGCCGTACGGCGTGCAGCCACTGCCGGGTCAGCCCCAGCCGCTTGGCCACGGTCGGGTCGGCCCCGTAGGTCAGGTCGCCGACGCAGGGGTGGCGGTGCGCGGACATGTGCACGCGGATCTGGTGCGTACGCCCGGTCTCCAGCTTGATGTCCAGCAGCGAGGCGGCGCGGAAGGCCTCGATCAGGTCGTAGTGGGTGACGGAGGGCTTGCCCTCCTGGGTCACGGCCCACTTGTAGTCGGCACTGGGGTGACGGCCGATGGGCGCGTCGATGGTGCCGCTCATCGGGTCGGGGTGGCCCTGGACCAGCGCGTGGTAGCGCTTGTCGACGACGCGCTCGCGGAACTGGTTCTTCAGCGAGGTGTACGCGCGCTCCGACTTCGCGACGGCCATCAGGCCGGAGGTGCCGACGTCGAGGCGGTGGACGATGCCCTGGCGCTCGGACGCGCCGGAGGTGGAGATCCGGTAGCCGGCGGCGGCGAGGCCGCCGATGACGGTGGTGCCGGTCCAGCCGGGGCTCGGGTGGGCGGCCACGCCCACCGGCTTCATGATGACGACGATGTCGTCGTCGTCATGGACGATCTCCATGCCCGGGACCGGCTCGGCCACGAGTTCGACCGGCCGCGGCGGCGCGGGCATCTCGACTTCGAGCCAGGCGCCACCGTGCACACGCTCGGACTTCCCGACGACACTGCCGTCGACCGACACCTTCCCCGCGGCCGCGAGCTCGGCCGCCTTCGTCCGGGAAAATCCGAACATACGGGCGATGGCGGCGTCGACGCGCTCGCCCTCGAGGCCATCGGGAACGGGCAGGGTGCGGATCTCGGGAATCGTACTCACCTGTCGAGTATGCAGGACTCGGCAGGAGAGCATTCCCGCGCTCAGTCCTTGTGGACGGTCCCGTCCGGGTCCAGCCCCCTGAACGACAGCAGGACGATCAGGATCCCGCCGCACACGATGGCGGAGTCCGCGAGGTTGAAGACGGCGAAGTGGGCAGGCGCGATGAAGTCGACGACCGCGCCCCGGAACACGCCCGGCGACCGGAAGATCCGGTCGGTCAGGTTGCCCAGCGCACCGCCCAGCAGCAGGCCCAGCGCGATCGCCCACGGCAGGCTGTACAGCTTGCGCGCCAGCCGCACGATCACCACGATCACGGTGGCCGCGATGCAGGTGAAGATGATCGTGAAGGCCTCGCCGAAGCCGAAGGCGGCGCCGGGGTTGCGGATGGCCGAGAGCTTCAGCAGGTCGCCGACGACCTCGATCGGCTGCTGGTGCTCCAGCTTCGCCACGACCAGCATCTTGCTGCCGAGGTCGATCAGGTAGGCCAGCACCGCCACCACCAGGAGCGCCGCGATCCGCCGATGCCCCTTGGGCCCGGCAGACTCCGGCTGGGTGTCGTCTCCGACCTCCGGCGTACCGATGATGCGCTCCGCCTCTGCCACGTGAGTCCCTCGAACTAGCGCGAACCAGGTTGCCGACGACACCGCCCTGCAAGGTTTCCTGGACCCTGACGAGACACGAGGGTACGTCAGGGCACCCGTCCACCGCCCGGCTAGTGCCGCCGCTCCTGCTTCTGCTTGCAGTCCACGCACAGCGTGGCCCGGGGGAACGCCTGCATCCTGGCCTTCCCGATGGGCTTGCCGCAGTTCTCGCAGAGCCCGTACGTGCCCGCGTCCAGGCGTTCCAGGGCGCGCTCCGTCTGCTCCAGCATCGAGTTCGCGTTCGCCGCGAGGGCCAGTTCGGACTCCCGGGTGATGTTCTTGGTGCCCGTGTCGGCCTGGTCGTCGCCCGCGCCGTCGCCCGAGTCCCGCATGAGGCCCGAGATGGCCTCGTCGGAGGCCTGCAACTCGGCCCGCAGCCGCAGCACCTCGCTCTCCAGCTCGGCCCGGGCCTCGTCGACCTCCTCGGGCGTCCAGGGGTCCTCTCCGGGGCGTACGGGGAGCTCGCCCGGGCCGGCCACCTTCACCTTCGGCAACCCGCTGCTCGCGGCCGCAGCCGTCTTCCTGGACGTACCGGTGCTCTTCTTGGCAACCACTTTCCGGGCTCCCGTCTCTGACGCGGCCTGCGCCGCCCCCTCGGCCGCGGCCGGCTTGGCCGTGGCCTTCTTCGCCGTCGTCCTCACGGCGGCCGCCTTCTTGGCGGGCGCCGACTTCTTCGCGGGTGCCTTCTTCGCGTCCGGTGCGGTCTTGGCCGGTGCGGTTCTGGCCGGCGCCGTTTCGGCGGACGCCGTTTCGGCCGGTGCCGATCTGGCGGCCGCCTTCTTGGCCGGTGCCTTCTTGGCCGGTGCCGATCTGGCGGCCGCCTTCTTGGCCGGTGCCTTCTTCGTCGGTGCCGTTTTGGCCGGTGCCTTCTTCGCGGGCGCCTTCTTCGCCGGCGCCTTCTTCGCCGGTACCTTCCGGACAGCCGCCTTCCCGGCGGGAGCCTCGACCTCGGCGACCTTCCCGACAGCCTTCTTGGTAGTCCCGGCGGTCTTCTTCGCCACCATGGCCGCGGCCCCTTCACATACTGTGATCTTTGCTCGCGAATCGTGCCGGAACGATAAATCGACTCCAGCCCCGCGGCAACGGGGCGCGCATCCTGCGAGGTCAACCTGCATCCGTTGTGCCCATCCGGAAGCCCGGTAATCCGCCACTCCCGTCACACCGGATCCCGGACCCGCGCCCGGGCCCATCCGGGTCACGCCCGCCCCGCCCTCCGCCCCGGCGCCACGCCCCGTATAACCGGTCGGCCGGCTGCCCCCCTGGCCGTACACTGGGCCCAGCGAAAGGCATGGATGGGGACGAGTAGCGTCGGACGCAGCCAGGAGCGACCCGGGGACGGTGAGAGCCCGGGGGCGAGCGCGATGCGAAGGATCACCCCGGAGCCGCCGGAAGAAAGCCGTCACGGATCCCGCACGGATCCCCGTACGGGAAGTAGAACCGGCTTCGCACCCCAATGAGGGGGCCACCGGATCCGTCCGGCGGCCAAGGAGGGTGGTACCGCGGGAGCTGCCGAGCTCTCGTCCCTCCGGACGGAAGTGACAACCCGCCGGAGGAAGAGTTCAGCCTCATGACCACACCGCCGCAGTACCGCCCGGTACCCGCCCAGGTCGACCTGCCTGCCCTTGAGCACGCCGTCCTCGACTTCTGGCGCGAGAGCAAGACCTTCGCAAAGACCCTGGAACAGTCCGAGGGCCGCCCCGAGTGGGTGTTCTACGAGGGCCCGCCCACCGCGAACGGCATGCCCGGTGCGCACCACATCGAGGCCCGCGTCTTCAAGGACGTCTTCCCCCGCTTCCGCACCATGCGCGGCTACCACGTGGCCCGCAAGGCCGGCTGGGACTGCCACGGCCTGCCCGTCGAGCTCGCCGTCGAGAAGGAGCTCGGCTTCAACGGCAAGCAGGACATCGAGGCGTACGGCATCGCCGAGTTCAACGACAAGTGCCGCGAGTCCGTGACCCGCCACACCGACGCGTTCACCGAGCTCACGACGCGGATGGGCTACTGGGTCGACCTGGACGACGCCTACCGGACGATGGACCCCGAGTACGTCGAGTCCGTGTGGTGGTCGCTGAAGGAGATCTTCAACAAGGGCCTGCTCACCCAGGACCACCGCGTGGCCCCCTGGTGCCCGCGCTGCGGCACCGGCCTCTCGGACCACGAGCTGGCGCAGGGCTACGAGACGGTCGTGGACCCCTCGGTCTTCGTCCGCTTCCCGCTGACCTCCGGCCCCCTCGCGGGCGAGGCGGCGCTGCTGGTCTGGACGACCACCCCCTGGACCCTGGTGTCCAACACCGCCGTGGCCGCGCACCCGGACGTCACCTACGTGGTCGCGACCAACGGCGAGGAGAAGCTCGTCGTCGCCCAGCCGCTGCTGGAGAAGGCCCTCGGCGAGGGCTGGGAGGCCACCGGCGAGTCCTTCACCGGCAAGGAGATGGAGCGCTGGACGTACGAGCGCCCGTTCTCCCTCGTCGAGTTCCCGGCGCCCGCCCACTACGTCGTGAACGCCGAGTACGTCACGACCGAGGACGGCACCGGTCTGGTCCACCAGTCCCCCGCCTTCGGCGCCGACGACCTCGCGGTCTGCCGCGCGTACGGCCTGCCCGTCGTGAACCCGGTCCGCCCCGACGGCACCTTCGAGGAGGAGGTCCCGCTGGTCGGCGGCGTCTTCTTCAAGAAGGCCGACGAGAAGCTGACCGCCGACCTGGACGCGCGCGGCCTGCTCTTCAAGCACATCGCCTACGAGCACAGCTACCCGCACTGCTGGCGCTGCCACACCGCGCTGCTCTACTACGCCCAGCCGTCCTGGTACGTCCGCACCACCGCCGTCAAGGACGCGATGCTGCGGGAGAACGAGAAGACGAACTGGTTCCCGGACTCGGTCAAGCAGGGCCGCTTCGGCGACTGGCTGAACAACAACATCGACTGGGCCCTGTCCCGCAACCGCTACTGGGGCACCCCGCTGCCGATCTGGCGCTGCGAGGAGAACCACCTCACCTGCGTCGGCTCCCGCGCCGAGCTGAGCGAGCTGTCCGGGCAGGACCACTCGGAGCTGGACCCGCACCGCCCGTTCATCGACGAGGTCACCTTCACCTGCACCGCCGAGGGCTGCTCGCTCGAAGCCGTCCGCGTGCCCGAGGTCATCGACGCCTGGTACGACTCGGGCTCGATGCCGTTCGCGCAGTGGGGCTACCCGTACAAGAACAAGGAGATCTTCGAGCAGCGCTACCCGGCGCAGTTCATCTCCGAGGCCATCGACCAGACGCGCGGGTGGTTCTACACCCTCATGGCCGTCGGCACGCTCGTCTTCGACAAGTCCGCGTACGAGAACGTGGTCTGCCTGGGCCACATCCTCGCCGAGGACGGCCGGAAGATGTCCAAGCACCTGGGCAACATCCTCCAGCCCATCCCGCTCATGGACCAGCACGGCGCGGACGCGGTGCGCTGGTTCATGGCGGCCGGCGGCTCCCCGTGGGCGGCGCGGCGCGTGGGCCACGGCACGATCCAGGAGGTCGTCCGCAAGACGCTCCTCACGTACTGGAACACGGTCGCCTTCCAGGCGCTGTACGCCCGTACGTCGAACTGGGCGCCCTCGGCCTCGGACCCGGCGCCGGCCGACCGCACGGTGCTGGACCGCTGGCTGCTCTCGGAGCTGAACACGCTCGTCTCCGAGGTCACCGACGCGATGGAGTCGTACGACACCCAGCGCGCCGGCAAGCTCCTGTCCTCCTTCGTCGACGACCTGTCGAACTGGTACGTGCGCCGCTCGCGGCGCCGGTTCTGGCAGGGTGACGCCTCGGCCCTGCGCACCCTCCACGACGTCGTGGAGACGGTCACCCGCCTGATGGCCCCGCTGACCCCGTTCATCACGGAGCGGGTCTGGCAGGACATGATCGTCCCGGTCACGCCGGACGCGCCGGAGTCGGTGCACCTGTCCACCTGGCCGGTCGCGGACACCTCGGCCGTGGACCCGGCGCTGTCCCAGCACATGCAGCTGGTACGCCGCCTCGTGGAGCTGGGCCGGGCGACGCGTGCGGAGTCGGGCGTCAAGACCCGTCAGCCGCTGTCGCGCGCGCTGGTCGGGGCCGTCGGCTTCGACGCCCTGTCCCCCGAGCTCCAGGCCCAGATCACGGAGGAGCTGAACGTCTCCTCGCTGGCCTCCCTGTCGGAGGTCGGCGGCTCGCTGGTCGACACCACGGCGAAGGCCAACTTCCGGGCGCTGGGCAAGCGCTTCGGCAAGGGCGTCCAGGACGTGGCGAAGGCCGTGGCCGCGGCGGACGCGGCGGCGCTGTCCCTGGCGCTGCGCTCCGGCGGGGCCACGGTCGAGGTGAACGGCGAGACGGTGACCCTCACCCCGGAGGAGGTCATCATCACCGAGACCCCCCGCGAGGGCTGGTCGGTGGCCTCGGACTCCGGTGCGACGGTCGCGCTGGACCTGGAGATCACCCCGGAGCTGCGGCTGGCGGGTCTGGCGCGTGACGCGATCCGCCTGATCCAGGAGGCCCGGAAGAACTCCGGCCTGGACGTGGCGGACCGGATCGCCCTGCGCTGGTCCTCCGAGGACCCGGAGGTCGTGACGGCCCTGACGGACCACGCGGAGCTCATCGCGGACGAGGTCCTGGCGACGGACTACGCGTCCGGCGAGGCGGACGCGGCGTACGGCGAGCCGTTCACGGACGAGGCCCTCGGCCTGGCGTTCCGCCTCCGCAAGGCGTAACCGCCCACCGGCCCCGAGCGGCCCGCACCTCCCTGCCGGGGGGTGCGGGCCGCTTCGCGTTCCCCAGACGGCGGGGTGCGGGCCGTGCGTTCCCCCGGCGGCGGCGTGCGGCCGGGTACGGGAACGGGCCGGGCCCGGCACCCCCTGAGGGGAACCGGGCCCGGCCCGTGAAGCGACTGCCGACGCGAGGGGCGGCGGCGCCTAGTTGTCGTCCTCGTCGATCAGGAAGCCCCGCATGGGAGAGGGCGCCTGCATCGGCTGCGGAGCGACGGGCCGCACCGGAGCCATCGGCTGCGTCATCGCCGGGGACATCTGCTGCTGGCCGCCGTAGGACGGACCGGCACCCATCGGGGACGGGCCACCCATCGGGGAGGGACCGCCCATGGGGGACGGGCCGCCCATCGACGGGTTGCTCATCGAGTGGCCCATCGCGCCGGCCGGAGCCATGGACGGGGTCGGCGACGGCGGCAGGGCCGGGCCGGCCGGGTTGCGCGGCGGGGCGAGGGAGTCGTCGGCCTGGGTCTCCAGCTGGCGCAGCTGCGACTCCAGGTAGGACTTCAGACGCGTACGGTACTCGCGCTCGAAGCCCCGCAGGTCCTCGACCTTGCGCTCCAGCGTGGCGCGGGCGGACTCCAGGGAGCCCATCGCGACGCGGTGCTTCTCCTGCGCGTCCCGCTCCAGCGCGTCGGCCTTGGCGCGGGCGTCCCGCTCCAGGCCCTCGGCACGCGAACGGGCCTCGCCGACGATCTTGTTGGCCTCGGAGCGGGCCTCCGCGATCGCCTGGTCGGCGGTCTGCTGCGCGAGCGACAGGACGCGGGCGGCGCTGTCGCCGCCGGGGCCCTGCTGCGGGAGCTGCTGCTGGTGCTGCGGGTGCATCTGCTGGCCCATCGGCTGCATCTGCTGACCCATGGGCTGCATCTGCTGGCCCATCGGCTGGCCGAGCGGGTTCTGTCCGCCCATGGACTGCTGCTGCATGGGCTGCTGGCCCATCTGCTGCTGCTGGCCCATCTGCTGCTGCTGGCCGCCCATGCTGTGCTGCTGCATGGGGCCGCCCATCGGGCCCGGACCCTGCGGTCCGTGTCCACCGGGGCCGGCCGGGAGCTGCGGCTGGCCGCCGGGCAGCTGGGGCGGGCCCATCTGCTGCTGCTGCTGCTGCTGCGGCGGGCCGGATATGGCCGCGGGCACGGGGGCGCCGGGGCCACGCTGGTCCTGGGGTTCCGGCTTGCGCATGCCCTGCTGCTGCTGGTTCTGCGCGGCGGCGCGAGTGGCGGCAGCCAGCTTGGCGCGCAGGTCCTCGTTCTCGCGCAGCAGGCGCGTCAGCTCGGATTCGACCTCGTCGAGGAAGGCATCGACCTCGTCCTCGTCATAGCCTTCTCGGAGGCGGACGGTCGTGAACTGCTTGTTCCGCACGTCCTCGGGAGTCAGCGGCATGTCTTCTTCACCTCTACGTAGTCGTCGGCAGTCGGCAAGACCGTATCGGGACTGTCCCCGCGCCTGCGGGGAAGCACATCGTTCACACGCTTCTCGCAGCGGTGCTCACGAAACTGATGAGGATGTAAACGATGATCATCAGAACGAAGAAGGACAGGTCGAGTGCCACGCCCCCGAGACGCAACGGCGGAATGAAACGCCGAAGAAGCTTGAGCGGTGGATCGGTGACAGTGTAGGTGGCCTCCAGAACGACCACCATCGCCTTGCCGGGTGTCCATGAACGTGCGAACTGGAACACGTAGTCCATGACCAGTCGGAAGATCAGCACGATGAGGAAGCACATCAGCGCGATGTAGACCACTTGCAGTGCGACGCCCATCCCGCGCTTCCCTCTCCCCTGCTCCCGCTCTGTTCCCGGTCCCGTATCTGACGGATCGGTCTAGCTTTGGTTGAAGAACCCGCCCTCCGCGATGCGGGCCTTGTCCTCCGCCGTGACATCGACGTTAGCAGGCGACAGCAGGAACACCTTCTGTGTCACGCGTTCAATGCTGCCGTGCAGGCCGAACACGAGGCCGGCGGCGAAGTCGACCAGACGCTTCGCGTCGGTGTCGTCCATCTCCGTGAGGTTCATGATCACCGGAGTGCCCTCACGGAAGTGTTCCCCGATGGTACGGGCCTCGTTGTAGGTCCGGGGGTGCAGCGTCGTGATGCGGTACGGCTCCCGCTCGGAGACGACCTTGGGCATGATCACGGGGGCGTTCTTCTCCATGTTGGTGCGGTCAGGTGTGATGGATGCCACGGGTGCGATTCGCGCCGGACGTCCGCTTTCCACCGGCATCGGGATGGGTTCCCGCTGTGCCGGAGGCTGTGCCACTCGTACCGGTTCGTCCGATACGGGCGTTTGGTGCGCGGGCTGCTGGCGGCGGTGTCCCTCGCGGGACCGCTCCGGCTCCGGCTCGGGCTCGAACTCGTCATCGGGGTCGTACCCCGGGTTGTCGTACCGGTCGTCCTCCACGAGGCCGAGGTAGACCGCCATCTTGCGCATCGCGCCGGCCATTCTCCGAGTCCTCCGCTCTGTGGTGGATCGCCCTGTCGCAGGTGTCGCTGTGTCACCAAAGTCACCAACTGCCCGCGATCCACGTGGTCTGTCCGCTCATCAGCGGAAATGACCATATTTTCTGCTGTGGTCCGACTTTCTTCGCGACGTTACCCGAGCCGGGGTCTCGCGCCGAGTACCGCAGTGCCGACGCGTACATGTGTCGCACCCGCCAGCACGGCCTGTTCCAGGTCTGCGCTCATTCCCGCCGAGACCATCGTGGCAGCAGGATGGTCGGCGCGCAGGCCGGATGACAATTCCATCAGCCGCTCGAAGGCCGCCTGTTCGCGGCCCGCGTACGGCCCGGCCAGCGGAGCCACCGTCATGAGACCGTCGATCCGCAGCCCCGGCGCGGCGGCCACGAGGTCCGCCAACTCCGGGAGCAGGTCGGGCGCCGCCCCTCCCCGGGCTCCCCGCTCCCCCGACTCGGCGTCGAGGGCGATCTGCACGAGGCACCCCAGCTCCCGTCCCGCGGCCGAGGCCGCCGCCGAGAGCGCGTTCACCAGCTTGGGCCGGTCGACCGACTGCACCACATGCGCGTATCCCGCCACGGAACGGACTTTGTTCGTCTGCAACTGGCCGACGAAGTGCCAGCTGAGCGGCAGATCCGCGCAGGCCGCGGCCTTGGGGGCGGCGTCCTGGTCGCGATTTTCCGCAACATGACGGACACCCAGGTCCGCCAGCAGTCGTACGTCGCTCGCCGGGTAGGTCTTGGTGACCACGATCAGGGTCACCTCCTCCCGCGCCCGCCCCGCCGCCGCGCAGGCGGACGAGATACGTTCCTCCACCCGCGCGAGGTTCTCGGCGAGCTCGGCCTTACGATCCGTCATTCTTCTTTTCCCCCGGGGGTCCGGGGGTCGTCCCCCGGGAAGGCTCTGTCAACCAGACATATCCGGCAAGCCGCCCGGTCACCCGGTCGCGGCGGTACGAGAAGTGGTCCCGCGACTCCAGTGTGCAGAACGCGGAGCGGTCGGTCCGCGCCACCCCCGCCCCGGCCAGTTGCGCGTGCACTCCGGCGACCACGTCGACGGCGGGTGTCCCCCAGCTGGTCTCGGCCCACGCGGCCGGCACCACCTCGGCGACCGCCGCCCGCATCTCGGCCGGCACTTCGTAGCACCGGCCGCAGACCGCGGGTCCCGTACGGGCGACCATGCGCCCGGGGTCGGCCCCGAGGGCGGTCATCGCCTCGACCGCGGCGGGCACCACCCCGGCGACCAGCCCCGGCCGTCCGGCGTGGGCGGCGCCCACGACCCCGGCGACCGGATCGGCCAGCAGGACGGGCACGCAGTCGGCGGTGAGCACCGCGAGGACGAGCCCCCGCCGCGCGGTCACCACCGCGTCCACCTTCGGAATCTCCTGATCGGAGTCCCAGGGGCCGTCCACCACCGCGACGTCCCGGCCGTGCACCTGGTTCATCCAGACGACCAGCTCGGGAGCCACGCCCAGGGACTTCGCCGCGATCGCCCGGTTCGCACGAACGGCGGCCGGGTCGTCTCCGACCGCGCCGCCGAGATTGAGCTCCTCGTACGGAACGGCGCTCACCCCGCCCCACCTGTCGGTGAAGGCGAAGTGCGCGCCGTTCTCGTTGTGCTGTCCCAGGGTCACTTCAAGAAGTCCGGGACATCCAGCTCCTCGGCCGGGCTGTCCTGGTACGGACGGGCCGTCGGGACCTGGGCCGGCGGCGGGAACTCGTTGACCGGCTCCGGCTCGACCGGAGCCGGCGGGTCCTCACGCGGGGTGACGGTGCCGAGTCCGCCGAAGGCCGGGCGGACCGGCTCGGCCGCGCGGACCGGCGCCGGGGCCGGCTCCTCGCGCTTGGTGGACGCGGCGCCGATGACGTTGTCCCGGCGGGCCGGGGGCTGTCCGCCGTCGAACCCGGCCGCGATGACGGTGACCCGTACCTCGTCGCCGAGCGCGTCGTCAATGACGGCGCCGAAGATGATGTTCGCCTCGGGGTGCGCCGCCTCGCTCACCAGCTGCGCGGCCTCGTTGATCTCGAAGAGACCGAGGTCCGAGCCGCCCGAGATGGAGAGCAGCACGCCGCGGGCTCCGTCGATGGACGCCTCCAGCAGCGGCGAGGAGATGGCCATCTCGGCGGCGGCCACCGCGCGGTCGTCGCCGCGGGCCGAGCCGATGCCCATCAGGGCCGAGCCGGCCTCGGACATCACGGACTTGACGTCCGCGAAGTCGAGGTTGATCAGGCCGGGGGTGGTGATGAGGTCGGTGATGCCCTGGACGCCGGAGAGCAGGACCTGGTCGGCCGACTTGAAGGCGTCGAGCACGCTGACCTGGCGGTCCGAGATGGACAGCAGTCGGTCGTTGGGGATGACGATGAGGGTGTCGACCTCTTCGCGGAGCTCGGCGATGCCGTCCTCCGCCTGGTTCGCGCGGCGCCGGCCCTCGAAGGTGAACGGCCGGGTGACCACACCGATCGTCAGGGCACCCAGCGAGCGTGCGATGTTGGCGACGACGGGTGCGCCGCCGGTGCCGGTGCCGCCGCCTTCGCCGGCGGTGACGAAGACCATGTCGGCCCCCTTGAGGACCTCTTCGATCTCCTCGCGGTGGTCCTCTGCCGCCTTCCGGCCGACGGCCGGGTTGGCGCCGGCGCCGAGGCCCCGGGTGAGTTCACGGCCGACGTCGAGCTTGACGTCGGCGTCGCTCATCAACAGCGCCTGGGCGTCCGTGTTGATGGCGATGAACTCGACGCCCTTGAGACCGACCTCGATCATTCGGTTGATGGCATTGACACCACCGCCGCCGACACCGATGACCTTGATGACTGCGAGGTAGTTCTGCGGTGCTGCCACGTCGAAGGCCTCTCGCCTCGAGTTACGTGTCGCCGCCTCGCGGGCCTGCGTTGCGACGACTGATGCCGAAATTGGGACGGTCCGTACACGCCGACCCGAACCCTAACCCTGAAGTTTAGGGTTAAGGGTGTGTCTGTTCCTTGGACTCTTCCGAACAGGACACTAAGTCGACAAGTAGCGCGTGTTCAACGAACACGCCGAACCTCCCGTTTTTCTTTTCACCCTATGTGATCACCCGTATCGGTGGCCAACCAGGGTGCTTCGCTGTTCGACCCGACGTCAACTCCCGGACACGGCCGGGGCGGTGGGCACGCTCACGTCGAAGTGGTCGGCCTTGGGCGCGGCTTTCAGCAGGGCGGTCAGCGCCCGCCCCTTCGCCTCACCCAGTTCGCCGCTCCCCCAGACCACCGTCCGGCCCTTGGTGAGCGCCAGTACGACTGCGTCGTACGACTCCACCTTGACCTGCACGGTCTGCTCGGCGATCGCCTCGGGGAGGCTTCCCGCGATGCCCACGGCCTCGCGCAGCAGCCGTTCCTCGTCGAAACGACGGGCGCTGGGTGAGCGTTCCGCTGCCAGTTCGAGGACCGGAACGCCCGCCGGTGCTTTCGCAACCGTGTCGAATCGCACACCCGAAGCGTCCACTTCGACGAAGTCCGTGCCCTTTTTGACGAGCAGGACGGGCTTGCGTTCCTTCACCTTCAGGCTGATTCCGTGCGGCCAGGCCCGCACCGCTTCGACCGAATCGATGCGGGGCAGCCGGGTGCGCAGCCTTCCCTCGATCTCGTCGGTGTCGACGCCCACCAGGGGGGCGCCGACCGGGACGGCCGCGGCGGCGAGCACCTGCTCGGGAGTGAGCACTTCGGTGCCGCCGGCCGTGACCTTCTCGACGCGGAGCCAGGAGGATCCGTAGAGCACCCAGGTGCCGCCCGCGGCGAGGACCACCGCGGCGGCGAGGGAGGCCGCCGCGATGATCCGGCGCCTTCTGACGCCGGGGTCCCGCGGGCCGGTCCCCTTCGGCGACTTCGGGCGCCAGGGGGGCTTGGGAGAGCCGGAGCCCCTGCCCTTGCGGGCGGGGCGGTCGGAACCCGGGGTCCCGCGCTGTGCGGTCGTCGCTCCGGCCACTCCTGTGCCTCCTGGGTCGGTCCTTCCCGCCTCAGCGGGCTCTGCGTGCTGCGATCGCCTCGTAGACCAGGCCGACGAGCAGGTCGTCGGCGTCCCGGCGGCCGAACTCGGCGGCGGCGCGGGACATCTCGTAGAGGCGGTGCGGGTCGGCGAGCACCGGGAGGACCTGGCTGAGCACCCACTCGGGAGTGAGCTCCGCGTCGTCGACGAGCAGGCCGCCGCCGGCCTTGACCACCGGCTGGGCGTTGAGCCGCTGTTCGCCGTTGCCGATCGGCAGCGGTACGTAGGCGGCCGGCAGCCCGACGGCGGAGAGTTCGGCGACGGTCATCGCACCCGCGCGGCACAGCATCATGTCGGCGGCGGCGTACGCGAGATCCATCCGGTCCACGTACGGTACCGGCACATACGGCGGCATCCCGGGCATGTTGTCGACACGCGGCAGTTCGTTCTTCGGCCCGACGGCGTGCAGGATCTGGATCCCGGAGCGCTGGAGGGTCGGCGCGACCTGCTGGATGACCTCGTTGAGGCGGCGGGCGCCCTGCGAGCCGCCGGAGACCAGCAGCGTCGGCAGGTTGGGGTCCAGGCCGAAGGCGGCGCGCGCCTCCGGGCGGACGGCGGCCCGGTCCAGGGTCGAGATCGAGCGCCGCAGCGGGATGCCCACGTAGCGGGCGCCGCGCAGCTTGCTGTCCGGCGTGGACACCGCGACGGCGTGCGCGTACCGGGAGCCGATCTTGTTGGCCAGTCCCGGCCGGGCGTTGGCCTCGTGGACGATGATCGGCACCCCGAGCCGCTTGGCCGCGAGGTAGCCGGGCAGGGCCACGTAGCCGCCGAAGCCGACGACGCAGTCGGCCTTGGTCCGCAGGAGGATCTCCTCGGCGGCCTTGATGGTGCCGCGCAGCCGTCCTGGGACGGTGATCAGCTCGGGCGTGGGCTTGCGGGGCAGCGGTACGGCGGGGATCAGTCCCAGCTCGTAACCGCGCTCCGGCACCAGGCGGGTTTCGAGTCCGCGTTCCGTGCCGAGGGCGGTGATGCCCACGGAAGGGTCCTGCCTGCGCAGGGCGTCCGCGAGGGCGAGCGCCGGCTCGATGTGGCCGGCGGTCCCCCCACCGGCGAGTACGACATGCACCGAAATTCACCGCTCTCCGGACGGACGCTTCTTGACGCGCCGTCTCATCGACTTCCATCTCAGCCCGGTCCGCTTCCAGCCGGTCTTCGGCTGCCGCATCGCGAGCGCCGCGCGCGCCGCCGGCTCCTCACGCGCGAAGGCGATGAGCAGTCCGACCGCGAACATGGTCGGCAGCAGGGCCGACCCCCCGTACGAGAACAGCGGGAGCGGGACCCCGGCGATCGGCAGCAGACCGAGCACCGCACCGATGTTGATCACGGCCTGGGCCGTGATCCATGTGGTCACGCCTCCCGCGGCATACCGTACGAAGGAGTCCTCCGTGCGTCCGGCCACGCGGATACCCGCATAGCCTAGAGCCGCGAACAGGGCGAGCACCGACAGCGTCCCCGCCAGACCCAGTTCCTCACCGGTGATGGCAAAGATGAAGTCGGTGTGGGCTTCTGGCAGTTGCCCCCATTTTTCCACACTGGCACCCAGGCCGGAACCGAACCATCCGCCGGATGCGAGAGCATAGATTCCGTGGACGGCCTGCCAGCAAAGGTCGTTCTTGCCCGGTTCTGTCGCGCCGAGGCAGGCGAGCCGGTCCATCCGGTGCGGGCTCGTCTTGATCAGCAGTGCGACGATCACACCCGCGAAGGCCAGCACCCCCACGAACATCCGCGTCGGCGCACCCGCCAGCCAGAGCAGGCCGAACAGGATCGCCCCGAGGATCATCGCGGTACCCATGTCGCCGCCGAGCATGATGAGCCCGAGCAGCAGGAACGCCACCGGAACCAGCGGCACCAGAAGGTGCTTCCACTGGCTCAGCAGTTCCTTGTCGCCCTTGCGGGCCAGCAGGTCGGCGCCCCACAGGATCAGTGCCAGCTTGCCGAACTCACTGGGCTGGAGCATGAACGGACCACCAAGGGAAATCCAATTCTGGTTTCCGTTGATCGCCACTCCTATCCCCGGGACCTGCACCAGGACCATCAGGAAGAGGGTTCCGGCCAGCACGGGGTAGGACAGCGCCCGGTGGAGCTTGACGGGCATCCTGGAGGCGGCCAGCAGCAGCGCGGCGCCGATGAGGGCGGCCAGGAACTGCTTCTTGAAGAAGTAGGCGTCGCCCAGGCCGAGCTGGAGCGCCTTGATCATGGAGGCCGAGTAGACCATCACGAGGCCGAGCACGGTGATCAGCAGGGAGCTGCCGAAGATCAGGTAATACGCCGTGAGCGGCCGGTCCCAGGCTTTGCGCAACTGCTGCTGCGTACGCCGGATCCCGGCGAGCGGACCTCGCCCGCCGGGCGGTTTCGATCCGGTCGCCGGGCTGCGGCGCTGTGTCCTGACGGCCCTGACGGCTCTGACGGCCTTCGCGGCGGACGGCCGCCGCCCCGGCAGCACTTGCTTGGCCGGCATCTGTGATCTTCCCCTCCACTCGTACGAGGCGAGCAGCCGGTCGGGGAGGACACCTGCCCTGGATCGGCCTAGGCGCTCTCGGCGGCCAGTTCGCGCACCGCGTCGGCGAATGCGTCCCCACGCTTGTTGTAGTTCGCGAACATGTCCATCGAGGCACAGGCAGGTGCCAGCAGGACCGTGTCGCCGCGCTCGGCGAGCCGGGCCGCTTCCCGGACCGCCGCGAGCATCGCCCCAGTGTCGGTCCGGTCGAGGTCCACGACCGGGACCTGGGGCGCGTGTCGCGCCAGCGCCTCGGCGATCAGGGCGCGGTCGGCGCCCATCAGCACGACGGCGCGCATCCGCTTGGCCGACTTCTGCACGAGCTCGTCGAAGGTCGCGCCCTTGGCGAGGCCGCCGGCGATCCACACGACCGGCTCGAAGGCCGCCAGGGAGGCCTCCGCCGCGTGCGTGTTGGTGGCCTTGGAGTCGTCGATGTACGTGACCCCGTCGACCTCGGCCACGTGCGCGACGCGGTGGGCGTCCGGCCGGAAGTCGCGCAGCCCGTCGCGGACGGCGCGGGGGGTGACGCCGAAGGCGCGGGCCAGGGCCGCCGCGGCGAGCGCGTTGGCGATGTTGTGCGGGGCGGGCGGGTTGACGTCCTCGACCTGTGCCAGCTCCTGGGCGTTCTTCTGCCGGTTCTCGACGAAGGCCCGGTCGACGAGGATCCCGTCGACCACGCCGAGCATGGAGGGGCCGGGGGCGCCGAGGGTGAACCCGATGGCCCGGCAGCCCTCCTCGACGTCCGCGTCCTCGACCAGGCGCTCGGTGGCCGGGTCGGCGACGTTGTAGACGCAGGCGACGGTGTTGCCCTCGTAGATCCGGCCCTTGTCGGCGGCGTACGCCTCCATGGTGCCGTGCCAGTCGAGGTGGTCGGGGGCCAGGTTCAGGACGGCCGCCGAGTGGGGACGTACGGAAGGCGCCCAGTGCAGCTGGTAGCTGGAGAGCTCGACGGCGAGCACGTCGTACTGCTCGTCGCCGGTCACCACGTCGATGATCGGGGTGCCGATGTTGCCCACGGCCACGGTCCTGAGCCCGGCGGCCTTCAGGATCGACGCCAGCATCTGCGTGGTGGTGGTCTTGCCGTTCGTGCCGGTGACGGCGAGCCACGGCGCCGCGTCGGGACCCCGCAGCTGCCAGGCGATCTCCACGTCCCCGACGACGTCGACCCCGGCTTCGGCGGCGGCCGCGAAGAGCGGGCTCTGCGGCATCCAGCCCGGCGAGGTGACGACCAGGTCCGTGCCCTCGGGGAGGGTTTCGGCGTCGGAGAGGCGTACGGCGATCCCCGCGGCCTCCAGCTCCGCCGCCCGGGCCCGGTGGCCCTCGGTGTCGCCGCCGTCCACGACGGTCACCGATGCGCCGAGGCCGGCCAGGGCGCGGGCGGCACTGATGCCGCTCACGCCGAGACCGGCGACGGTGATGTTCATTCCCTGCCAGGGGGTCACTTTTCGGCTGCCCATCCCGCGTAGAAGAGACCGAGGCCCACGATCACGCACATGCCCTGGATGATCCAGAAGCGGACCACCACAAGGACCTCGGACCACCCCTTGAGTTCGAAGTGGTGCTGGAGCGGCGCCATCCGGAAGACGCGCTTGCCGGTCATCTTGAAGGAACCGACCTGGATGACGACCGACATCGTGATGAGGACGAAGAGGCCGCCGAGGAGGGCGATCAGGAACTCCGTGCGGGAGCAGATCGCGAGGCCGGCGAGCGCGCCGCCGAGGGCGAGCGAACCGGTGTCACCCATGAAGATCTTGGCCGGCGAGGTGTTCCACCACAGGAAGCCGAAGCAGGCACCCATCAGGGCGGAGGCGACGACCGCGAGGTCCAGCGGGTCGCGCACCTCGAAGCAGGCGCCCGGGTTGGTCAGGGTCTGCGCGTTGGCGCAGGACTCCTGGTACTGCCAGACGCCGATGAAGGTGTAGGCGCCGAAGACCATCACGGCGGCGCCGGTGGCCAGGCCGTCCAGACCGTCGGTCAGGTTCACGCCGTTGGACATCGCCAGGATCATGAACAGCGCCCAGACCACGAACAACACGGGGCCGATCGACCAGCCGAAGTCCGTGACGAACGACAGCTTGGTGGAGGCCGGGGTCAGCCCCTTCGAGTCCTTGAACTGGAGCGCGAGCACCGCGAACGCGATGCCGACGATCAGCTGGCCGGACATCTTCGCCTTGGCGCGCAGACCGAGCGAGCGCCGCTTGACGATCTTGATGTAGTCGTCCAGGTATCCGACCAGACCCATGCCCGCCATCAGGAAGAGCACGAGCAGACCCGAGAGGCTCGGCTCCTCGCCGGTGATGACCTTGGTGAGGGCGTACGCGATGAGCGTGGCCAGGATGAAGGAGATGCCGCCCATGGTGGGCGTGCCCTTCTTCCCGGCGTGGCCGCGGGGGCCGTCGTCCCGGATGAACTGGCCGTAGCCCTTGCGGGCCAGCAGCTTGATCAGCAGCGGGGTGCCGATGAGCGTGAGGAACAGGCCGATGACGCCGGCGAACAGAATCTGCCTCATCGGTCGGCGACCTCGCCCTCGCGCTCCAGCAACGCAAGCGCGACCCGCTCCAGGCCGATCGACCTGGAAGCCTTCACCAGCACGACGTCACCCGGGCGCAGTTCACTGCGCAACAGGTCGACCGCCGCCTGCGCGTCGGACACGAGCACCGACTCCTCACCCCACGAACCCTCGTTATATGCGCCCAGTTGCAGCCAGGACGCTTCCCTGCCCCCGACTGCGACGAGCTTGCTCACGTTGAGCCGGACGGCGAGCCGTCCCACCGCATCGTGCTCGGCCAGCGATGCGTCACCGAGCTCGGCCATGGGGCCGAGCACCGCCCACGTACGTCCCCCGCCGGCCCTCGCGGGGCCGCCCATCGCGACAAGCGCGCGCAGAGCGGCCCGCATGGACTCGGGGTTCGCGTTGTAGGCGTCGTTGACGATCGTCACGCCGTCCGCTCGCTCGGTGACCTCCATCCGCCACCGGGACAACGTGCCCGCTCCGGAGAGCGCGGTGGCGATCTCCGATGCGGACATGCCCAGTACATGGGCGACGGCGGCCGCGGCGAGCGCGTTCGACACGTGGTGCTCACCGTACAGCCGCAAGGTCACATCACTGCACCCGGTGGGTGTGTGGAGTGTGAAGGCGGGCCGCCCGTCGGGTGTCATACGCACTTCGGTGGCCCGTACCTCGGCGTCCTCGGCCTCGCCGAAGAAGACCGTACGGGCCTTCGTGCGGGCGGACATGGCGCGCACCAGCGGGTCGTCCGCGTTCAGGACGGCGACGCCGCCCTCGGCCTCGGCCGGCAGGGCCTCGACCAGCTCGCCCTTGGCCTGGGCGATCTGCTCCCGGCCGCCGAACTCCCCGATGTGGGCGGTGCCGACGTTGAGCACGAGGCCGATGCGCGGCGGCGTCAGGCCGGTGAGGTACGCGATGTGGCCGATCCCGCGGGCGCCCATCTCCAGTACCAGGTGCCGGGTTTCCGCGGTGGCCTTCAGGGCGGTGAGCGGCAGGCCGATCTCGTTGTTGAGGGAGCCCGGTGTCCACACGGTGGGTGCGTGCTGCTGGAGCACCTGGGCGATCAGGTCCTTGGTGGAGGTCTTGCCGGCCGAGCCGGTCAGGGCCACCACGTCGGTGCCGAGGCGTTCCACGACGGCCCGGGCGAGGGCGCCGAGCGCCTTCTCCACGTCGGGGACGACGATCGCGGGTACGCCGACGGGCCGGGCGGCGAGGACGGCTGCCGCGCCGGCCAGGACCGCGCGCTGCGCGTAGTCGTGGCCGTCGACGTGCTCGCCCTCGAAGGCGGCGAACAGGCTGCCGGCCTCCACCTGGCGGGAGTCGATGACGACGGGCCCGCTGATCCGCACCGACGGATCCGGTATGTCGTGGGGCCGCCCGCCGGTGATGTCGGCGATCTCGGCGAGGGAAAGGGCGATCACTGGTCCACCTCGGCCTGCGTGGGTTCGATGTGCGTGGCCGCGGTGTGCGCCGCCCGGGCCTCGATGGCCGCGCGGAGCACCTCGCGGTCGTCGAAGGGGCGTACGACACCCGCGGTGTCCTGGCCCTGCTCGTGCCCCTTGCCCGCCACCAGCACCGTGTCGCCGGGCCGGGCGCGCGCGACGGCGGCGGCGATGGCGGCCGCCCGGTCGGCGTCGACGAGGACGGTGCCCCGCTCGGCGGGCGGTACGGACACGGCCCCTTCGAACATGGCGGCGAGGATCGCGAGGGGGTCCTCGGAGCGCGGGTTGTCGGAGGTCAGCACGGCGACGTCGGCGTACCGGGCGGCCGCGGCTCCCATCGGGGCCCGCTTGGTGGTGTCGCGGTCACCGCCACAGCCCAGGACGATGTGCAGCTTGCCCTCGGTGACCTCGCGCAGGGCCCGCAGCACCGATTCGACGGCGTCGGTCTTGTGCGCGTAGTCGACGACGGCGAGAAACGGCTGTCCCGCGTCCACCCGCTCCAGCCGGCCGGGGACTCCGGGGACCGCGGCGACGCCGTCGGCGGCGGTCTGCGGGTCGATGCCGGCGGCGGCGAGGGTGACGATCGCGGCGACGGTGTTGGCGACGTTGAACGGGCCGGGCAGCGGGGCGGTGGCCCGTACGCGCTGTCCGTCCGGGCCGACCAGGGTCAGCGTGGAGTCGGCGGCGCCCAGCACCACGTCCTCGGCGCGCCAGTCGGCGGCCGGGTCGCCTGTGGCGGAGAAGGTGACGACCGGGATCGTCGCCTCCTTGGCCAGGCGGCGGCCGTACTCGTCGTCGGTGTTGACCACGCCGAGGCGGGCGCGGCGCTCGGTGAAGAGCTGCGCCTTGGCCTGGAAGTAGTCCTCCATGTCGGAGTGGAACTCCATGTGTTCCGGACTCAGGTTGTTGAAGACGGCCACGTCGAAGACGCAGCCGTCGACCCGGCCCAGCACCAGGGCGTGGCTGGAGACCTCCATGGCCACGGCCTCGACCCCGCGTTCGCGCATGACGGCGAAGAGGGCCTGGAGGTCGGTGGCCTCGGGGGTGGTGCGCTCGGACTTGATGCGTTCGTCGCCGATGCGCATCTCGACGGTGCCGACCAGTCCGGTGCGGCGGCCCGCGCCGCGCAGGCCGCCTTCGACGAGGTACGCCGTGGTGGTCTTGCCGGAGGTGCCGGTGATGCCGAGCTGGAGCAGGCCTTCGCCGGGCCGGCCGTAGATCGTGGCGGCGAGCTCGCCCATCCGGCCGCGCGGGTCCGGGGCGGCGAGCACCGGCAGACCGGTCGCGGCGGCGCGGTCGGCGCCCGCGGGGTCGGTCAGCACGGCCGCGGCGCCGAGGGCGGCCGCCTGGGCGGCGAAGTCCGCGCCGTGCAGCTTGGCGCCGGGCAGGGCCGCGTACAGATCGCCGGGGCGCACGGCACGGGAGTCGTGCGTGATGCCGGTGATCTGCGTGCTTTCCGCGTCGGGGGCGGCGCCTGATGCTCGGACACCCAGCAGGGTGGCCAGCTCGCCCAGAGGGGTCGGGCGGGCGGCCACGGGCCGGGGCGCTCCCGGCGGCACTGCCGGGGCGTCTTTCTGGGTGGTTCTGGGCTGATCAGCGTGGGACACGGCGGTGAGCGTACCGGGCGCGGCGGGCCCGTTGCGAAGCGAGGTACCGGCAGCGGGGCCGGTGGCCGACTGGTTCCCGGGTTTCGGGGTGATCGTTGTCACTGATGGTGCCTCACGCATTTCTGGCTGGGCGGCGGGTTCACTGGCCGGGCTGCGCGCCGGGCTGGGTGCTCGGCTGCGGTGCGGGCGGTGCGGGCTGCGGGCCCGAGTCGAAGGTGACCGGCAGCCCGGCGGGGGCGGTGCCGGTGGGGGCGACCTGAAGGGTCTTGAGGGCGAACTCCATGACCTTCTTGTAGATGGGGCCGCAGATCTGGCCACCGAAGTAGCTGCCCTTGGTGGGGTTCTGGATCGCGCAGTAGACGGTGATGCGGGGGTTGTCGGCGGGGGCGAAGCCGGCGAAGGAGGCGGTGTAGCCCTTGTAGCGGCCGGTGGCCGGATCCACCCGGTTGGAGGTGCCGGTCTTGCCGCCGACCCGGTAGCCGGGGATGCGCGCCTTGGTGCCGGTGCCCTCCTGGTCGTCGACCACGGATTCGAGCATCGCCGCGAGGGTCTTGGCGGTCTCGGCGCTGACGACGCGGGTCTGGCCGGGCGCGGGGGCCGGGGTGAAGCGGCCGTCGGGGCCCTTGCTGCCGCGGACCAGGGTCGGCTCGATCCGGATCCCGCCGTTGGCGATGGTCGAGTACACGGAGGCCGCCTGCATGGCGTTGAGGGACAGGCCCTGGCCGAAGGGGATCGTGTACTGCTGGGAGGTGGACCAGGCCTCGGGCTTGGCGAGGATGCCCTGGGACTCGCCGGGGTAGTTCAGGCCGGTGGGCCGGCCGATGCCGAACCTGTCCAGGTACGAGTACAGGACCTTGTTGGCCTCGGGCTGGGTGGCGCCCAGCTGTCCGGTGGCCAGGATGGTGCCGATGTTGGAGGACTTGGCGAGGACCCCGTTGAGGGTCAGGTACCAGGTCGGGTGGTCGATGTCGTCCTTGAAGAGCCGGTCGCCGCGGTGCAGGCGGTTGGGGACCTCGACGTGCGTCTCGGGGGTGGCCTTCTTCTCCTCCAGGACGGCGGCCATCGACATCACCTTCGCGGTGGAGCCGGGCTCGTACACGTCCTGGAGTGCGGCGTTGCCCATGGCGGCGGACCTGGCCTTGGAGAGGTCGTTGGGGTCGAAGCCGGGGGCGTTGGCCATGGCCAGCACCTCGCCGGTGCGGGTGTCCTGGACGATGACGTAGCCGCGGTCGGCGCCGGACTTCTCCACCTGCTCGGTGATGGCGCTCTGCGCGGCCCACTGGATGTCGCGGTCGATGGTCAGCTCGATGTTCTCGCCGGGTACGGCGGGCTTCTCGCTGGATCCGGCGGTGGGGACGCGCCGGCCGCCGGACTGGGCGTAGGTGAGCTGGCCGTCCTTGCCGGCCAGCTTCTTGTCCAGGGAGGACTCCAGGCCGCCGCCGCCCTTGCCCTCGGCGTTGACGTAACCCAGTATCCCGGCGGCGAGGTCGCCGTTCGGGTACACCCGCTTGCTGCTGTCCTCCTTGAACACGCCCGCGATGACGTTGGCGCCGGGGCCGTTGTTCTTCTTGTCGGCGGCCGCCTTGTCCGCGAAGACCTTCTTGAGGTCCTTGATCTGGTTCCAGACCTGGGGGGTCTGCCGGCGGGCGAGGATGACGTAGCGGGTGTTCTTGGTCCTGAGGCGTTCGGTGATCTCCTTGGCGTCCTTGCCGAGGATGGGGGCGAGGAGCGCCGCGGCCTGCTCGGGGGCGTCGGGGGCCTTGCTCTCCTGCGGGGTGAACATCTTGGGGTCGGCCGTGATGTCGTACGCGTCCACGCTCGTCGCCAGGGCCACGCCCCTGCGGTCGGTGATCTCCCCGCGTTCGGCGGCCAGGGTGTAGCTGGCGAAGCGGTTCTCGGAGGCCTTGGCGGAGTAGGCGGAGGCGTCGACGGCCTGCACCTGGAGCAGCCGTACGACGAACGCCAGCATCACGAGGGTGAGCCCGACGCTGACCAGCCGCAGCCGGGGCCGGGGGCTGCCCAGCCGGATGGTGTGGGGCTTGCGGGCCGGGGCGGGCCGACGGGTGAGGGGCCGGGACGCCGGCCGGGCGGTGGCCCTGGCCCGGTCGCCGCCCGCGGGCCTCGACCGTCCGGGCCCCGGCACCCGCCGCCGGGGCTCCTGCGGGCTCACGCGCCCACCTCCGGCACGGCTGCCGCCGGGGGCACCTCCCGGAGGTGGCCGGGGGAACTCGACGCGCGGGTGCGGGCGGGGCCCGGGGAGCGGGGAGCGGGCGGGGTGGGGAGGAGCCCCGCGGGGGTCCGCGTCACGACGTCACCTTCCAGGGGTCTGGCTGGGCTGGGGGGTTCCGCTCGCGGCCGGCGGGTTCGGTGCGGCCGGGCCGCTCGCCGCGGCGGAGGGGGCACCGGCCGGGGCTCCGGAGGGCGCGCCGGACGCCGGGGGCTGGGCCGCCGGGGGCTGCGCTGCCGGCGGAGCGGCCGGCGGGGGCGGGGCCTCCGCCTCCGCCGCCGTGCCCGCGACCTTCCCGTCCGGGCCGATGAAGACGGGGCTGCCGCCCGGCACCAGGCCCAGCTCGTGGGCCCGCCGCTGGAGGGCGTCCGGCGCCGAGTAGCCGTCCACGTCCCGCTGCAGGGCCTGTTCCTCGTCCGTGAGGACGGTGGTCTCCTTCTTCAGCTTGGTCAGCTGGAAGGAGCCCTGGTTCAGCGCGGAGTTCAGCAGCAGCAGGCTGATCAGGCCGCCGCCCAGCAGGGCGACGACCAGCAGCACGAACGGCATCCGGGCCGCCTGTCCGGCCCCGCCCGCTGCGCCGGCGCCGATGCCGGTCCGCAGCCGTCCCCCGCGCTTGGTCACAGCCGCGCCTCGCGGATCCGTTCGACCCCGCGGAACCGGGCGGGGGCGGCCCGCCGGTTCTCGGCGATCTCCTCCTCCGTCGGGAGCTCCGCGCCGCGCGTCAGCAGCTTGAGCTTCGGCTGGTACTTCTCCGGCACCACCGGCAGTCCGGGCGGCGCCGTCGAGGCCGCGCCCGCCGCGAAGACCTGCTTCACGAGGCGGTCCTCCAGCGAGTGGTACGAGAGCACCGCGATCCGCCCGCCGACCGCGATCCGGTCCACGGCGGCCGGGATGGCCCGCTCCAGGCCGGACAGCTCGCCGTTGACCTCGATGCGCAGTGCCTGGAAGGTCCGCTTGGCCGGATTGCCGCCGGTGCGCTTCGCCGCCTGGGGCAGCGAGTCGCGGATGAGTTCGACCAGCCGGGCGCTGTTGGTGAAGGGTTCCTTGTCCCGCTCGCGCACGATCGCCGACACGATCCGTTTGGCCTGCTTCTCCTCGCCGTACTGGCGCAGGATGCGGACCAGCTCGCCCGGGGCGTAGGTGTTGAGGACCTCGGCCGCGCTGATGCCGGTCGTCTGGTCCATGCGCATGTCCAGCGGGGCGTCCTGGGCGTACGCGAACCCGCGGTCGGCCTCGTCCAGCTGCATCGAGGAGACGCCCAGGTCGAAGAGGATGCCCTGGACGGCCGGGATGCGCAGGCCGTCCAGTACCTCGGCCAGGTCGGCGTAGATCGCGTGGACGAGGGTGGCCCGGTCGCCGAAGGGCGCGAGCCGCTCCCCGGAGAGCCGCAGGGCCTCCTTGTCGCGGTCGAGGCCGATGAGGTGCACCTCGGGGAACCGGGTCAGCAGGGCCTCGCTGTGGCCGCCGAGGCCGAGGGTGCAGTCGACGACGACGGCCCCCGGCCTCTCCAGCGCCGGGGCCAACAGGTCCAGGCACCGCTGGAGCATCACCGGGACATGTCGGGACTCGCTAGTCAAAGCGCCCTCTCAGATAACGGCGCGGCAGGCGTACGCCGCGCCGCGCACGCGGAGTTTTACCAGGGGGCCGGGCGGCCGGTGAGGGCCGGGCTCCGGCCGGTTCGCGTCACTTTAGTGCAACGGTCGCCGCGGTCAACGAACCGCCCCGCGCGCCGTGCGCCCCGCTCGCACGGAACCCGCAAATGCCGCGAATCACCCGAACAGCCGCCTCCGCCCCACCCTTGTGGGTTAGCTCACAACAAGGCCGGTTGACGTTCTTTGTCCATCCTCACTCCATGCCTCTCCAAGCCGTGACCATTAACGTCGTACCCATGACGACTTCCGCATCCCTGCCCGTAGAACCCGCAGCCCAGGCATCCAGCGGCGGTTCCGTCACGGACCGGCTGGTCGAGGCGAACCGTCGCTACGCCGCGGCGTTCACCGATCCCGGCATGGACGCCCGCCCGGTCCTCCACGTCGCCGTGGTGGCCTGTATGGACGCCCGCCTCGACCTGCACGCCGCCCTCGGCCTGGAGCTCGGCGACTGCCACACCATCCGCAACGCGGGCGGTGTGGTCACCGACGACACCATCCGCTCGCTCACCATCAGCCAGCGGGCGCTGGGCACCCGTGCGGTGATACTCATCCACCACACCGGCTGCGGCCTGGAGAGCCTGACCGAGGACTTCCGGCACGAGCTGGAGGACGAGGTCGGCCAGCGCCCCGCCTGGGCCGTCGAGGCCTTCCGGGACGTGGACCAGGACGTCCGCCAGTCCATGCAGCGGGTCCGGACGAACCCGTTCCTGCCTTTCCGCGACGATGTGCGAGGCTTCGTCTTCGACGTGCACACCGGGCTCCTGCGGGAGATCGATCCCGCCTGTTGAGTGACACAAGGCCGTAACGCCGTCAAGAATGCGGGGTGACGCCACCCGGAAACCTCCGGGCGGCGTCCACACTCTTGCAATTCAGAGGTGTCGGGGTGGGCCGGTTCATACGCCAAGGGCGTCGGCCCGGAGAAAGGCCGAGGAGAACCAGGTGACCACGTATGACGACCGAGCGAGCCTCGCGGATCTGACCAGCACTGCGGAGCGGGTCCGCCGCTCGGTCGAGAGCGTGATCGAGGGCAAGCCCGAGGTCGTGCGCCTCGCGCTGACGGTGCTGCTCGCCGAGGGGCACCTGCTCATCGAGGACGTCCCGGGCGTGGGCAAGACGATGCTGGCCAAGACCCTCGCCAAGTCGATCGACTGCTCGGTGCAGCGCATCCAGTTCACGCCGGACCTGCTGCCCTCCGACATCACCGGCGTCAGCATCTACGACCAGCAGCGCCGCGAGTTCGAGTTCAAGCCGGGCGCGATCTTCGCCCAGATCGTCATCGGCGACGAGATCAACCGCGCCTCGCCCAAGACCCAGTCAGCGCTGCTGGAGTCGATGGAGGAGCGCCAGGTCACCATCGACGGCACGACCTACACGCTGCCCAGCCCCTTCATGGTGGTCGCCACCCAGAACCCGGTGGAGATGGAGGGCACCTATCCCCTCCCCGAGGCCCAGCGCGACCGCTTCATGGCCCGCGTCTCGGTCGGCTACCCCAGCGCCGAGGCCGAGCTCCAGATGCTCGACGTGCACGGCGGGCTCTCCCCGCTGGACGACCTGCAGGCCGTCGCGCACGCGCACGACATCGTCAAGCTCATAGAGGCCGTCCGGGAGGTGTACGTCGCGGAGCCCGTACGCCGCTACGTGGTCGACCTGGTCTCCGCCACCCGCAGCCACCCGGACCTGCGCCTGGGCGCCTCGCCCCGCGCCACCCTGCACCTGCTGCGCGCCGTGAAGGCCTCCGCCGCGCTCTCGGGCCGGGAGTACGTCCTGCCCGACGACGTCCAGGCCCTGGCCGCGCCCGTCCTCGCGCACCGGCTGCTGCCGACCGCGCAGGCCCAGCTGAACCGGCGGACCGCCGAGCAGGTCGTGAACGAGATCCTGCAGCGCACCCCCGTCCCCGCCGCGCACGCCCGCGGCGAGATGCCGCCCGGCGCGGGCATCCGGGGCTTCTGATGAGCGCCGGTGCCCCGCGCGGCGCCGGTGGCCCGAGCCAGGACGGCGGCGGTCTGCGCGCCTCGCTGTCCGGGCTGACCACCCGCGGCCGCTCCTTCCTCGCGGCCGGGGCCGCCGCCGCCGTGTGCGCCTACGTACTCGGCCAGAGCGAACTGCTCCGGGTCGGGCTGCTGCTCGCCGCGCTGCCGCTGATCTGCGTCCTCGCCCTGCACCGCACCCGCTACCGGGTCTCCGGCAGCCGCCGGCTGACCCCGGGCCGGGTGCCCGCCGGCGGTGAGGCCCGGGTGCAGCTGCGCATGGACAACACCTCCCGGGTGCCGACCGGGCTGCTGATGCTCCAGGACCGCGTCCCGTACGTGCTGGGCCCCCGGCCCCGCTTCGTGCTGGACCGGGTCGAGCCCGGCGGGCGCCGCGAGGTGTCCTACCGGGTCCGCTCCGACCTGCGCGGCCGCTACCCGCTGGGCCCGCTCCAGCTGCGGCTGACGGACCCCTTCGGGATGGTCGAGCTGACCCGTTCCTTCAGCACGTACGACACCCTCACGGTCATCCCGCGCACCGAGGCCCTGCCCCCGGTCCGGCTGACCGGCGAGGCCAACGGCCACGGCGACGGAAGCCGCCGCTCCCTGGCCCTGGCCGGGGACGACGACGTGATCCCGCGCGGCTACCGGCGCGGCGACGACCTGCGCCGGGTGCACTGGCGCTCCACCGCCCGCTACGGCGAGCTGATGGTGCGCCGCGAGGAGCAGCCCCAGCGCACCAAGGCGACCGTGCTGCTGGACACCCGGCAGGACGCGTACGAGGGCGCGGGACCCGATTCCGCCTTCGAGTGGGCCGTGTCGGGGGCCGCGTCCACGCTGGTGCACCTCCTGGAGCAGGGCTTCTCGGTGCGGCTGCTGACCGACACCGGGACCTCGGTGCCCGGCGAGGGCGGCGGCTTCTCCTCCGGCGGGCACGATTCCGCCGAGGCGGCCGGACTGATGATGGACACCCTCGCGGTCGTCGGCCACTCCGACGGCACCGGCCTCGCGAAGGCCTACGACGCGGTCCGGGGGGCCGGTGGGGGCGGGGGCTTCGGCGGAGCCGGCTCCGACGGGCTCCTCATCGCCTTCTTCGGCGACCTGGACGAGGTACAGACGGAAATGGCGGCCCGGATGCGGCAGCGCAGCGGAGGTGCGGTGGCGTTCGTACTGGATTCCGCGGCCTGGAACGGAGCGCCCTCACGGGCCGAGGAGCGGCTGCGCCGGCTGCGCGACGCGGGCTGGACGGCCCTGGCCGCCCCGCCCGGGGTCCCCTTCGGCGAACTGTGGCGGCAGGCCGGGACGGCTCCGCTCGCCGCGGGTGCCGCCGGAGGCTGGTCATGAGCGGGCGCGCGAGACTGACGCTCTTCTCGATGCTGGCGACCCTGCTCACGTCGTGGTCGCTGGCGCCGCTGGTGGAGTCCTCCGGCTGGCTGGTGCAGGCGGCGGTGCTGCTCGCCGTGCAGAGCGCCGCGGGGGCCGGGGCGCGGCGGATTCCGCTGGCGCGGTCGCTGACGGTGGCCGCACAGCTGCTGGTGTCGCTGGTGCTGCTGGTCTTCCTCTTCGCGGGGAAGGCGGAGTCCCCCGCCGGCGGGCTGACCGGCTTCCTGGTCACGGACTTCGGATCGCTGTTCGGGCAGGGCGTACGGGACGTCGGCGAGTTCGCCATACCCGCCCCGCTGACGGACGGCATCCGCCTGCTGCTGCTGTCCGGGGTGCTGCTAATCGGCCTCCTGGTCGACACCCTGGCCGTCACGATGCGGACGGCCGCCGCGGCCGGGCTGCCGCTGCTGGCGCTGTTCTCGGTGGCCGCCGGGCTCTCGGCCGGCCAGGGCGGCGCCTGGTTCGCCTTCCTGCTGGCGGGCTGCGGCTACCTGATGCTGCTGCTCACCGAGGGCCGCGACCGGCTCGCGCAGTGGGGCCGGGTCTTCGGCGCCGCCCCGAACGGGCCCGTCTCGGCGGCCTCGGGGTACGGCGGCGGCAAGGGCGGCGCCCAGGCCGTGGCACCCGTACGCACCGGCCGGCGGATCGGCGTGGTCGCGCTGGGGCTGGCGCTGGCCGTTCCGGCGGTGCTGCCCTCGCTCGGCGGCGGGATGCTCGGAGCGGGCGACGACGGCGGCGCCGGGAGCGGCTCGGGCGGCGGGACGATCTCGGCGGTGAACCCGCTGGTCTCGCTCCAGGGCAGCCTGAACGCGCAGGACAACCGGGTGGTGCTGCGGTACCGGACCGACAGCCCCCAGCAGTCGGAGCAGTACCTGCGGATCCTGGCGCTCGACGATTTCAACGGGGTCAAGTGGGAGGCCTCCGGGCGCCCCCTGACCGATGTACCGGAGCGGATGCCGACCCCGCAGGGGCTCGGCGACCAGGTCCGGCGGACCGCGGCCGAGGTGCGCACCACCGTCTCGGCGGCCCAGACGTACGCGCAGCGCTACCTGCCGATGCCGTACCCGGCGACCCAGGTGGACATCGGCGGAAAGTGGCGCTTCGAGCCGGCCGGCCGGACCCTGGTCGGGGACCAGCTGGCCAAGGACAAGTTCCAGAACGTCCAGGGCGCCCAGTACACGGTGCGGAGCCTGCTGCTCCAGCCGACGGCCTCGCAGCTGCAGACCGCCCCGGGGCCGGACCCCTGGGTCCAGGCCGAGTACACGAAGCTGCCGGACAACCTGCCGCCGGTCGTCGCCGAGACGGCCCGGCGGGTCACGCAGGGCGCCAAGGACGACTACACGCGCGCCGTGAAGCTCCAGGACTTCTTCGCGGTGAGCGGCGGATTCCGCTACGACACCACCGTGAACTCGGGTACGGGTTCGCAGGCCATCGCCCGGTTCCTGAACGACAAGGAGGGCTTCTGCATCCACTTCTCCTTCTCGATGGCGGCGATGGCCCGCTCCCTGGGGATCCCGGCGCGGGTGGCGGTCGGTTTCACCCCCGGCACCAGGCAGGCCGACGGCAGCGTGAACGTGTCCATGCGGGACGCGCACGCCTGGCCGGAGCTGTACTTCGAGGGCGTGGGCTGGACCCGCTTCGAGCCGACGCCCCGGTCGGGCATCTCGGTGCCGGACTACAGCCGGGCCGCGACCCCGACGGCCCAGCCGTCCGCACCCGCCCCGCTGCCCTCGCAGGCGGCGACGCAGCCTTCCGCGGCGCCCTCCCAGGCGCAGGACTGCCCGCCGGAGCTGAGGAGGCTCGGCGAGTGCGGGGGTCCGGCGCTGTCGCAGGGCACGGGCGCGGGCGGCGGCGGAGCCACGCTGCTGTCGGTACTGGGCTGGTCGGCCGCGGGCGTCGCCGTGCTGGCTCTGCCGCTGCTGCCGCTGCTGTGGCGCAGGCGGGTCCGGGCGCGGCGGCTGGCGGCGGGTGACGTGCTGCTCGCCTGGCGCGAGCTGGGCGACGCGGCCTGGGACGTGAACATCCCGCCGGACGAGGCCCTGTCGCCGAGGCGGGCCGCGGGGCGCGTGGTCGTCCTGAGCCGGCTGGAGGGTGCGGCGGCGGAGGCCGTCCACCGGGTCGCGGGCGCGGTCGAGCGGGCGCTGTACGCCCCGCCGGACGCGGACTCCTCGTACGAGGGCCTGGCCGCCGATGTGCTGCTGGCCCGCTCCGCGCTCCTGGCGGCCTCCTCGCGGGGCACCCGAGTACGGGCGCTGCTGCTGCCGCGCTCCGTGGCCCGGCTGGGCTGGGCGGCGTCGGCGCGCTGGTCGTCGGCTGCCGGGCGCGTCACGGCACTGTCCGGCCGGATCCGCGTACCGCTGCGCGGACGGGGCTGAGAGCAGGCCCGCGGTCCGGCGGCGGGCCGCACGTGAAAACGCCGGTGCGGCGAGGCTCGTTCCCCCCGAGCCTCGCCGCACCGGCGTTCCTGCACCACCGGGCCCCCCAACTGCTCCCGGCGAGGGACGAGGGCCCGGCCCGCTCCGCGGCCCCGTGTCCGCGGTGCGGGCCGAGCGCCCCTGTCCGTCACCCCCATTCTGCTGTCTTCGCAGGTGGGAGCCCATCCGTATTCGTACTCAACCGGAGGCCTAGGTACGGATACTCAGTTCTACGCCGCGACCGGCCCCCGGCGGCACCGCCGACCGGGGGTCACCGGCTCCCGCTGACCCGGCCCCGCAGCAGCAGCGACAGCGCCGAGTGCACGTCGTCCAGCGACCGCTCGCTCTGGAAGGACTGCCAGTCCAGCGCGGCCACCAGCACCATCCCCACCATCGCCGCCGCCGTCAGCGGCACGTCGATCTCGGAGCTGAGCTCGCCCCGCTCCACGCCCTCGCGCAGCACGGTCTCCACCACCGCCACCGCCTCCCGGCGGACCACCATCAGCGTGGACTGCCACGTCCGGTTGGTCCGCCACAGCTCGGCGACGTACAGCTGGGTGAAGGCCGGGTACCGGTCGATGAAGACCAGACCCGCGCGGATCATCTCGTCGAGCGCTTCGACCCGCGTGCCGCCGCGCGCCTCGGTCTGCTCGGCCGCCGTCCGCAGCGAGGCGGTCAGCAGCCCCACCCCGTGCCGCAGCAGTTCCTCGAAGAGGTCGTTCTTGCTCGCGAAGTTGTAGTAGACCGTGCCCTTGGCCACGCCCGCCCGCTCGGCGATCTCGTCGACCGTGGTCGCGGAGAAGCCCTGCTCCGCGATGAGGGTGACGGCCGCTTCGTAGAGCTTCTGCCGGGTGGCCTGCCGTCGGCCGCTGCCGGTACCGGTACCGGGGCTGCTGCTTTCCATGGCGCTGATTCTCACAGGTCAACAGCTTTCTACAGGCTCAGTTCCGGGTGCAGCCGGTCCATGGTCCACACCTGCTTGCCGCGGGCGGCGAGCGCGGTGAGGGCCAGGGCTCCGGCCGTGAAGGCCGCCAGGACCGCGCAGCCCTGCCACACCGGGGCGAGGTCGCCTCCGGTGATGAGCCGGCGCAGGCTCTCGACGACGTACGACATCGGCAGGAAGGGATGGATCGCGTTGAAGAAGCCCGGGCTGGTCTGGACGGGGTACGTGCCGCCCGCCGAGGTCAGCTGGAGCATCAGGAAGGCGAGGACCAGGATGCGCCCGGCCGCGCCGAACTTGGCGTTCAGCCACTGCACGATCGCGGCGAAGCAGCCGGTGACCAGCATCAGGAAGCCGACGGTCAGCGCGGGGCGGGCCATCTCCAGGCCGAGGCCCCAGTGGAGTACGGACATCAGCGCGCCGACCTGCGCGGCGCCGATCCCGGCCACGGGCAGCCAGCCCGCGAGGGCGATGCGCCAGGGCGAGGCACCGGCGGCCAGCGCCCGCTTGTTCAGCGGCGCGATCAGCATGTAGGCGACCATCGCGCCGACCCAGAGGGAGAGCGGGATGAAGTACGGGGCGAAGCCGGTGCCGTAGTTGGGCGCCTTGTGCAGGGACTGGTTGGCGAGCCGGATCGGGTCGGACATGACCTGGGTGCGGGCCTCGCGCGCCTGCTGGTCGTAGTCCGGGATCTTGCCGGCGCCTTCGTGCAGGCGGCCGGCCAGCTCTCCGTTGCCGTCGACCAGCTTGTACATGCCGCCGTCGAGGGTGTGGGCGCCGTCGCCGAGCTTGCCGACGCCTTCGTTGAGGGCTCCGGAGCCGCTGGAGGCGGTGCCGAGGCCGGAGTGGAGCTGGGCCGTGCCGGAGGCGACCTTCTGGGCGCCGGCGTTCAGGGCGTTGACCTTGGCGACGGCCGCGTCGAGGTCGGAGGACAGGCCGGGGGCCTTGTCGACGAGCTCGCGGGCCTTCTTCTCCAGGTCGGTGAGCTGGCCGCGGAGCTTGCCGATGTCTCCGTTGGAGTTCTTGGCCAGGTTGTTGACGTCACCGGCCAGCAGGGCGCCCTCGGCGGTGTCGTCCTTGATCCTCTTGAGGTCCGGGCAGGAGGCCAGGTGCGGCTCGGCCCCGGGGGTGACGCAGTGGTCGGTGTAGTACGTGGCGGCGCCGCTGGCGGCCCGCTTGGTCACGGCCGCGACGGCCGGGGCCTTCTCGGTGAACTTCTCCAGGTGGTTGTTGACCACCTGGGCGGTGTCGGCGACCAGCTGGGCGGTGTCCGCCAGGGACTTGGGGTCCTTGACGAAGGGCTTGGCCTTGGAGGCGGCGCCGTTGACCTTGTCGGCGAGCGTCTGGGTGCCCGCGGCGATGTCCTTCGTACCGGTCTCCAGCTGGCCGGCGGCCGTGTTCAGCTTCTTCAGGCCGCCGGCGAGCTCACCGGTCTTCTCCTTGGCGGTGTCGAGGCCGTCGGCGAGGTCCTTGGCCCCCTGCTGGGCCTTGCCGGCGCCGTCCTTGAGCTTGTCGGCGCCGTCGGCGGCCTCGGCGGTCTTGTCGTGGAGGTCGGAGAAGTTCACGAAGATCTTGTCGAGGAAGCCGCGGGAGGCGTTGGCGGACGCCGCCGAGCGGACCTCGGAGAAGACGGTCTTCGAGATCGAGCCGACGATGTAGTTGTTCGCGTCGTTCGTACGGACCTGGAGGGCCCCGGTGGTGGGGTCCGCCCCGGAGCTGGAGGCGATCTTCGAGCTGAAGTCGGCGGGCATGGTCAGGGAGAGGTAGTACTTCCCCTCCTCCACGCCCTTGGCCGCCTCGTCGGCGCTGACCTCGCGCCAGTCGAAAGTCTTGCTGTTGTGCAGCTTCTTGGTGATCTCGTCGCCCGCCGCGATGCGCTTGCCGTCGACGGTGGCACCCTGGTCGGCGTTGACGAGGGCGACGGGGACCTTGTCGAGGCGGCTGTACGGGTCCCAGAAGGACCAGAGGTACAGGGCTCCGTAGAGCAGCGGCAGGAGCAGCAGCGCGACGAGAGCGGCCCGGGGCAGCTTCCCCCGCCCGAACCGCTTCAGCTCAAGCGCGGCCAGTTTCGGCGAGCGCATCGTCCGTCCCCTTCGTGTCGTCGTCGTTGGTGTCGGGCTCGGCGGTCGCGCCGTTCGCGGCGTCGGCGTCGGCGTCGGCGGCCCCGGCGTCGTCCTCGGCCACGGTGCCGTCGACCGCGGTGTCCCCGGCTGCGGAGTCGGCCTTGGCGGGCTTGGGCTTGGCGGGCTTGGTGGCTTTGGCCTTGGGGGCCTTGGCCGGCTTGGCCTTGTCGGCCTTGTCGGCCTTGGCGGCGTCGGGCGCGTCGGCCTTGGGCTCGTCGGCCTTGGCGGCGTCGGCCTTGTCCGCCTCGGCGGCCTTGGGCTCGTCGGCCTGCTTGGCGTCCGCCTTGGCACCCCAGGTGATCTTGGGCTCCTCGGTCGGGCGGGCGGCCGGCGTGGGCTTCGCGGCGGGCTTTTCCTCGGCCGGCGGCTTTTCCTCGGCCGGCGCGACCGTGCGCAGCACCACCGCCCCCTCCGGCGCCTCGTTGCAGACCGCCAGGACGGTGGTCCCCCGGTCGGCGATCGAGCGGAGCAGGGCCCAGAGCTCGGCGCGCTCGGCGGTCGAGAGCTTCAGGTCGGTGTCGTCGAGGGCGAGCAGCCGGGGGCTGCCCAGCAGGGCGATGGCCACGGACAGCCGGACGGCCTCCAGCCGCTCCAGGTCGCGCACCGAGGTGCGCGGGCCCTTGGGCAGGGTGGCGAGGTCGAGTCCGGCGGCGGCCAGGGCCGCTTCGGTCCGGGCCGCGGTGGAGGTGCGCCGCTCGCCCCGCGGGCGGAGCAGGGCCCGCACGGGGCCCTCGTAGCGGCGCTGGAGCATCGCCCCCTCGCGCAGCTGCTCGGCGACGGTGAGCGCCTGGTCGAGGTCGTTGACCCCGGGGACGTGGCCGAGGGCGGCGATCCGGCGGACCGCGGCCATCTTCTTCGGCAGCCGGTGGCGGCCGATCTCGGCGTGGCCCTCGGAGGGCTTCATCCGGCCGGTGAGGGCGAGCAGCAGGCAGGTCCGGCCGCTTCCGGAGGGGCCTTCGAGCGCGATGAGCGACCCGGGTGCCGCGTCGATCCCCACGCCCCGGAAGACCCAGCCGCGCGGTCCCTTGAGTCCGAAGCCCTCGGCCTTGACGGCCGCGCCGTGCGGGCTGTCCACGCCCGTCCCCCTTCTTTTGAACTGACCGGTCAGTTCAAAAACTATCAGGTAAGGCCGCCCGATGGGGGCAGGAGAGGGACCTACGGCTGGGAGGCAAGAGAAACCCCCAGGTCAGGAGGATTGTCAGTGGCGGGCGTCACGATGGATCCACGCAGTGCGACAGCACCGCGGCACCACGGCGCACTCCACAGGCGCTCCGAAGCAGCACGTATCGACAGGAGGTTCGTCATGGCCACACCGTCCCCGTCCCCTGTCCACCCCGTCCCGAGGAAGTCGGCGGCTCCGCCGGCCGCCCTCGATCTGCTCGCCAAGGCCCGCAGCGGCCTGGCCGAGGCGGTCGGTCTGCCACGGCCCAACGAGCGGTACGCCACCGCCCACCTCGCGGCACTGCGCGTGGCCGCGGCCGTGCTCGCCGCCCGCGGCCGGCCCGAACCGGTGAACCCGCGCCGGCGGCCCCGGATCCGCAGCGCGTGGGAGGTACTGCCGGAGATAGCGCCGGAGCTGACCGAGTGGAGCGCCCTCTTCGCCTCCGGAGCGGACCGCCGGGCCCGGGCCGAGGCCGGCATACCGGACGCGGCGACCGGCCGGGACGCGGACGATCTGGTGCGCGAGGTGGGGATGTTCCTGCGCCTGGTGGAGCGGATGCTCTCGCTCCGCCCGGTGGCCCCGGCGAGGCAGCCGAGTCCGCCGCAGGACCTCCCGCAGCCATCGGCCCAGGCGCTGCCGCAGCCCCGGCCGGAGCGTCCGCACGCGGGATGAGCTGGTCGGCGGCTTGAGGCAATAGGGTGGGGCACGCCCGCACCCATACCGCGCCGAGGAGCCATCAGCCGTGTCGGACACTTCCCGCCCCCGCGCCTCCCTCCGCACCGCCGTGGTGTGGGAGGTCCTCAAGGAGGCCCTCGACCGCCGGGTGAAGGCGACCGGGCGGGACGTGCTGGACGTACTGGACACCGGCGGCGGCACCGGCAAGTTCGCCGTGCCGGTGGCCCGGCTGGGCCACCGGGTCACCGTGGTCGACCCCAGCCCCAACGCACTGTTCGGGCTGGAGCGCCGCGTCGCCGAGGCCGGTGTCGCCGATCTGGTGCGCGGGGTCCAGGGCGACGCCCAGGGCCTGCTGGACGTCGTCGAGCGGGACGCGTACGACGTCGTGCTCTGCCACGGCGTGCTGGAGTACGTGGACGACCCGGCCGAGGGCGTGTCCAACGCCGTCGCCGCCCTGCGCTCCGGCGGGATCCTGAGCCTGCTGGCCGCCGGACTGGGCGGGGCCGTCCTGGCCCGCGCGCTGGCCGGGCACTTCACCGAGGCCCGGACCGCGCTCGCCGACCCGGCGGGCCGCTGGGGATCCGGCGACCCGGTCCCGCGCCGGTTCACCGCCGAACAGCTCACCGAGCTGGTCGGCGGAGCCGGCCTGGAGGTCGGCGCGGTGCACGGCGTACGGATCTTCGCGGACCTCGTCCCCGGAGTCCTGGTGGACACCGAGCCGGGCGCGGTCGAGGCGTTGCTGCGACTGGAGGAGGCCGCCGCCGAGCTGCCGGCCTTCCACGCGGTCGCCACGCAGTTGCACGTCCTGGGCGAGAAGCCCGCCTGATCTGCGGAGCGTCCGGCGCAGGCGGATTCCCGCACACCCTCCGAACCGGCGGTCGGCCACGTATGATCGAGGGACCGGTCGGCATGGCGGACTGGCCATTGGGGAATAAGCGCCTCAGTGACCGCGCAGGCGACGGTACGGTTTGAACGCAGTGGCTTTTTGACTCAGTGCATTTTTCGAACGTGGCGTAGAGGGCGGGTATCACGGGGGCGATTCCCCGCCTATCCTGAAGGGGACCCCTGGTCGCTACCCCCCGCGACCGACGGATGAGGAGGACTCCCGTGCCGCTCTCGGAGCACGAGCAGCGAATGCTCGAGCAGATGGAGCGAGCGCTGTACGCCGAAGATCCCAAGTTCGCGACAGCGCTTGAGGGAAGCGGACTGCGCACGTACACCCGGCGACGGGTTTACCAGGCAGTCGCAGGCATTGTGGTGGGTATCGCGCTCCTCATGACCGGTGTGATCGTGCCGAACGTGCTCTGGATCAGCGTGGTGGGTTTCCTCGTCATGCTGGGCTGTACGGTTCTCGTGGTCACCGGTTGGCGCAAGGCACCCAAGCCTGGCGAGCAGCCCGTCTCCGGCAGTGCAGGCGGTTCGGCCCACGGCCGGAACCGGCAGCGTCGGTCGATGATGACCCGCATCGAGGAACGGTGGCAGCGCCGCCGTGACGAACAGGGGCAGTAGCCCCACTGAACATGACGGAGGGGACGGCTGCCGACGGGCGGCCGTCCCCTCCGCCGTATGCCCGCCGGAGCACCCGTCCTACGGCATGATGTCCGAATGACTGTGCTGCCCCTGGTCTTCACCAGCGGCTGGGCCAGCGGGATCAACGCCTACGCCGTGATCCTCCTGCTCGGCATCTTCGGCGCGACCGGCCTGACCGACGAGGTGCCGGCTTCGCTGCAGCGCACCGATGTCCTGATCGTGGCGGCCGTGCTGTTCCTCTGCGAGGCGGTGGCCGACAAGATCCCGTACGTGGACTCGCTGTGGGACACCGTCCACACGGTGATCCGCCCGGTCTCCGGGGCGGTGGTCGGCGCCCTGCTGGCCGGGCAGAGCGGGTCGCTCTCCGACATCGCGGCCGGGGCGGTCGGCGGCTCCACCGCGCTGGCCAGCCATTTCGTCAAGGCCGGTACCAGGATGGCGGTGAACACCTCCCCGGAGCCCGTCAGCAACATCGTGATCAGCACCGCCGAGGACCTCGGCGTGGCCGGCATCGTCACCTTCGCCATATTCAACCCCCAGGCCGCGGCGGTCATCGCGGCCGTGCTGCTGGCGGCCGGCCTGGCCATACTGGTCTTCCTCTGGTCCCGGATCCGCCGCTTCCGGCGCCGCCGGGCCCAGCGCCGCGAGGAGAAGCGGCTGGCCGCCGAGGTCCGCCGGACCACCGGGGCGCCACCCTACTGACCTGGCTCGATAGGCTCGGCCGCATGGCACGAATTGCGGTGATCGGCGCCGGGATGGGCGCGATGGCGACGGCGGCCCGGCTGGCCGTGGCAGGCCACCAGGTGACGGTGTACGAGCGGGGCTCCACCTACGGCGGGGCCGTGGGCCGCTACGAGCGCGAGGGTTTCGCCTTCGACACGGGCCCCGGGCTGCTGCACCTGCCCGCCGTCTACCGCGACCTGTTCGTGAAGACCGGCAAGCGGCCGCTGGAGGAGTGCGCCGAGCTGGTCCAGGTGGATCCCGCCGTCCGGCACCTGCTGCCCGACGGCACCGGGGTCACCCTGCCGGGCGCCTCGCGCGGCGGCGCCGCCGCCGTCCTCGACCAGGCCTTCGGGGCGGGCGCCGGGGACCGCTGGAACGGGGTCCTCGGCCGCGCCCGCGAAGCCTGGAACGCCACCCGCCGCCCCCTGCTGGAGGAGCCGCTGCGGCCCGACTGGCAGAGGCTGGGCGAGGACCCGTACCCGGCGCTGCGCAGGAGCGGCCTGCTGCGGCGGCGCCCGCCGACCCTCGCCGAGGTGGCGGAGCGGGAGCTGGGCGGGCCGCTCGGGCAGCTGCTGACCGCTCGGGTGCGCTCGTACGGGCTCGACCCGGCGGCGGCGCCCGCCTCGGCGGCCGTACTGCCCTACATGGAGCAGACCTTCGGCAGCTGGTACGTGCGCGGCGGGATCCGGACGCTGGCCACGGCCGTGTACGAGCGCTGCCGGGAACGGAAGGTGGCCTTCGTCTTCGACGCGGAGGTGCGCGAGGTCCTGGAGCGGGACGGCCGCGCGGCCGGGCTGCTGCTGGCCGACGGCTCCGTGGCGGACGCCGACTCCGTGGTCTGCGGCGTCGACCCGAGGGCGCTCGCCGTCGCGCCGGCGCCCGGTTCCACGCCCGCCCGGAGCACCGGACTCCCCGGCCGGTACACCCTGTTCCTGGCCCTGCGCGGGCCCCGCCCCTCGGACGCCGTGCACCGCACCCTGGTCGGGCAGGACGTGACCGTACTGCGCCCCGACGACCCCGCCGGCCGGCCCGACGCGGAGCACGAGGCGGTCACCGTGCAGGCGGTGACGGCTCCCGGGTCCGCGCCCTCGGCCGAGGAACTGCTGGCCGCGGCCGCCCCGGCGGTGCCCGGGCTGCGCGAGCGGCTGCTGTGGCAGGAGCTGCGCACCCCCGCCGACATCGCCGCGGCCACGGGCGCGCCGGACGGCTGCGTGCCCCCGCCCGCCCTCGCGGGGGCCGGCGGGCGGCTGCTCTACCCTGCGAACACCACGGCCCTGCCGGGCCTGTACCTCGCGGGCGGCTGGGCCCACCCCGGCGGCGGCCTCCCGCACGCGGGGATGACCGGCGCCCTGGTGGCCGGGCTCATCGTGGAGGGCGCGGACTTCCGCGGCTCCCGCTAGGCGTTTCGTGCGTCCGGATCAGTATCGGTACTGGTCGTAGTCGCCGGCGCCGCCCTGGTACGGGTACCCCTGCGGCTGCTGCTGCGGGGGCTGTTCCTCGCCCGGGTAGGGCTGGCCGGCCCCGTCGGTGGACCGCTGCTGCGGCACCCAGACCCCGCCGGGCGGGGTGTCCACGGAGTACTGCTGCTGGTTGTAGTCGGCGTACGGCGCGTAGTCGTAGTTCTGCGGCGGGGCTACGCCTCCGCCGGTGCCGATGTACGGGTCCGAGTAGGCGGCGTAGACCTGCTGCTCCCCCGTCGGATAACCGCCGGAGTAGTCGTAGCCGCCCTGGGGCTGCGGGTCGTAGTAGGCCGCGTACTGGTGGGCGTCCTGCTCGGGCGTGCCGAACGGCGAGGCGAAGGCGGCCGTTTCGGCGGCCTGGCCGGACTGGTCCTGCTGGGCCGAGTATTGGGGAGCGAAGCTCTGTATCCCGTACGAGCCGGTGTCCTCGGGAACCGGCTGCGGGGTGAAGACGTTCGCCTCGCGGTCGTCGAACTCGTCCCGGTCGTCCCGGTCGTCCCGGCTCCCGGCGGTGTCCGCGCCGTACTCCAGCCCCGTCACTTCCAGTGCGGGCTCGCTGCGTTCGGGGCGCGCACCGGCGCCCCGGCGGCGGCCGCTCTTGCGCACGGGCTCCCCGCCGCGGCGCAGGGCCCATCCGGCCACGAAGCCCTTGCGGAAGGACAGCGTCACCAGGGTCTGGCCGATCGCGAAGGCGGCCGCGCCGGCCGCGATGACGAGCACCGACGGCAGCACCACCCCCGCGACGACTCCGACGAAGCCGGCGAAGGCGAGCAGGCGCCAGCGGAGCCGGGCCTTGTACTGCATCAGGACCTCGGCAAGCAGCCACAACGCGACGAAGCCGAACGCGATGTAGAGGACCGTCATTCCCATGCATGGCCCCTCTCGGTACGGCCGCCGGCGCGGGAACGGGGGACGGCCGATCAGGCCCGCTGGTGCAGGCCCAGGTTCTCGTAGATCTCGAGGGTCGCCGTGGAATTGTTCAGCGTGATGAAGTGCAGCCCCGGGACACCCTCGGACAGCAGCCTCGCGCAGAACTCCGTGGCGAACTCGATGCCAATGGAGCGTACAGCGGCCGGGTCGTCCTTGACCGCGAGCATGCGGTCTTTTACGGCCGCGGGGAAGAGCGCGTTGCTGAGCTGGGGCAGCCGGTCGAGCTGCTTGATCCCCACAACAGGCATGACCTCGGGGATGATCGGGGTCTCGCAGCCCGCCTTCTCGACGCTGTCGCGAAGCCGCAGATAATTCTCCGGATCGAAGAACATCTGGGTGATCGCGTAGTCGGCGCCCGCGCGGCACTTGTCCACGAAGTGCCGGATGTCCGTGTCCCAGTCCTCCGAACGCGGGTGCATCTCGGGGAAGGCCGCGACGCCGACGCAGAAATCGCCGGACTCCTTGAGCAGGCGCACGAGGTCGGCCGCGTACTCGACGCCCTCGGGGTGCCTGACCCACGGACCCATGGGGTCGCCCGGCGGGTCCCCCCGCACGGCGAGCATGTTGCGGATGCCCGCGTCCGCGAACTGGCCGATGACGTGGCGCAGCTCGGCGATCGAGTGGTCGACGGCGGTGAGGTGCGCGACGGGGGTGAGGGTGGTGTCCGCGGCGATCTGCTCGGTGGCCCGTACGGTGCCGCCGCGGGTGGAGCCGCCGGCTCCGTAGGTGACGGACACGAAGCTGGGGGCTACCGCCTCGATGCGGCGGAGGGCGTTCCAGAGGTTGCGCTCGCCCTTCTCGGTCTTGGGAGCCCAGAACTCGAAGGAGTACGAGCGCCCGGACGCCAGAAGGTCGCGGACCGTGTGCGCACGATCCGACCAGGTGGAAGCGGTACCAGAGGCCATACGGGCAGGTTAGACGCGGCCCGGCGGAGGCCGAAGCTGCGTCCACCCATTGGACACGTTTTTGGACACCTACGCGAGACGGGCCCGTACGCGCTTGGCCAGCTCGGCGGCGGCCGCGCCGGGGTCGGAGGCCTCGGTGATGGCCCGTACGACCACGACCCGGGTGGCGCCGGCGTCGAGCACCTCGTCCAGATTGGTGCTGTCGATACCGCCGATGGCGAACCAGGGCCGCTCCTGCGGCAGGGAGGCGGCGTACCGGACGAGCCCGAGGCCGGGGGCGTACCGGCCGGGCTTGGTGGGGGTGGGCCAGCAGGGGCCGGTGCAGAAGTAGTCCACGCCGGGTTCGGCGACGGCCGCGTCGACCTCGGACTCGGCGTGGCAGGAGCGGCCGATCAGGAGGTTCTCGCCGAGGATCGCGCGGGCGGCGGGGACGGGGATGTCGCCCTGGCCGAGGTGCAGGACGTCGGAGCCGATGGCGTGCGCGACGTCGGCGCGGTCGTTGACGGCGAGGAGCTTGCCGTGCCGGCGTGCCGCCTCGGCGAAGACCTGGAGGTGTTCCAGCTCCTCCGCCGCCTCCATGCCCTTGTCCCGGAGCTGGACGATGTCCACGCCGCCCGCCAGGGCGGCGTCCAGGAACTCGGGGAGGTCACCCTGCCGCTTGCGGGCGTCCGTGCACAGGTAGAGCCGGGCGTCGGACAGCTGCTGCATGGGTGTACCCCCGTGGTGGTGGCGGTGTACGGGCCCGCGTGCTCGGCCCGTACACCGGTGGATCGGCGAATCAGCGGATCAGAGGGCGAGCGCCTGAGCGCGGCGCTTCACCTCCGTGCCGCGATTCTCGCTCAGCGCCTGGGCGGGGGTGCCGGGCAGGGTCGGGTCCGGGGTGAACATCCACTCCAGGATCTCCTCGTCGGAGAAGCCGTCGTCGCGGAGCACGGTCAGCAGGCCGACGAGGCCCTTGACGACCTTGTCGCCGTCGATGAAGGGGGCGGGCACCTGGAGGGAGCGGTTCTCGCCGCGGCGCACCGCGAGCAGCTGACCTTCCTTGACCAGCTGGCGGACCCGGGTCACTTCGATGTCGAGCATCTCCGCGATGTCGGGGAGGTACAGCCAGGCGGGGACAAGGGCGTCGATCTTTGCGTCAATCTCGGTCACGTGCACAAGCCTGCCATCTCGGACTGACCGCCGGTACCCGAGCCGTCCGTCCGTGGGCGCGTGCGGCACCCGAGCCGTGCGCCCGGGGACCGCACACGGCCGGGAGGGGGTGGCCGTCAGGCCGTGGCCGACTTCAGCGGGGTGCCGGGGTCGGAGACCCTGGCGGGGTCCAGGAGCGCGCCGGATTCGATCAGGCGGCGGCCCTGGGCCAGGTCGCGGGGGCGGCCCACCGCGAGGACCGCGACCAGGGCGCCGTCCCGGAGCCAGCAGACCGACCAGGCGGGATCGGCCGGGTCGCCCCGCCACACGAGCCGGTCCGCTCCGCCGTGGTGTCCGGCGTACTGCACGAAGCGCCCGAACTGCTCCGACCAGAAGTACGGCACCGGGTCGTACACGCCGTCCGCGCCGGTGAGGATGTCGGCCGCGACGACCCGCGGCCCCTGCAGGGCGTTGTCCCAGTGGTGCACCAGCAGCCGCGCCGCGTACCGCGCCGACGGGAAGGACGCGCAGTCCCCGACCGCGTACACCCCCGGCAGGGAGGTCCGCAGCCGGTCGTCGGCCGTGACCGAGCCGTCCGGGCCCAGTGCGATGCCCGACCCCGCCAGCCAGCCCGTCGCCGGGCGGGCTCCGATGCCGACGACCACCGCGCCGGCCTCCAGCACGCGGCCGTCCGCGAGCAGGACCCGGCCCGGCTCCACCGAGGCAACCCGCGCTCCGGTCAGCAGCGTCGCCCCCGCCTCCCCGTACCAGCGCCCCATCGGTTCGGCGACCTCCGGGGGCAGGGCCCCCGCCAGGACCCGGTCCGCGGCCTCGACCACGGTCACGGCGCAGCCGGCCTCCCGGGCGGCCGTGGCGAACTCCGCGCCGATCCAGCCCGCCCCGACCACGACGACGGCCGGCGCGGCGGCGAGCACCGGCCGCAGCCGTGCCGCGTCGTCGAGGGTGCGCAGCAGGTGGACGCCCTGGACCCCCTCGGAGCCGGGCAGGGTCAGCGGTTCGGCGCCGGTGGCGAGTACGAGGACCCCGTACGGGACCGGGCCCGCGGCCGTGTCCAGCTCGTGCGCGGCGGCCCGCAGGCCGGTGACCTCGAGCCCCAGTCGAAGTTCGATGCCGAGCCCTTCGAAGTCCACGTCGAAGGCGGAGTCCTCGGCCTTGCCGAGCAGCACCGCCTTGGACAGCGGGGGGCGGTCGTAGGGCTGGTGGGGTTCGGCGCCCAGCAGGGTGACGGGGCCGGTGAAGCCCTGTTCGCGGAGGGCCACCGCGGTCTGCACCCCGGCCATTCCGGCGCCGACGATGACGACGCCGCTCTGAGTCTGTTCCGTCTGCTCGCTCACCCCGCCCACCCTAATCACCTGACGGTCCGTCAGGAATAGCGGGCGGGGAGGCAGCCTTACCCGGCACCGGCCCCGGGGTTAGTCTGGCCACCGTACCTATCGCGGGAGTCCGGGCGCACCGGGCTGAGAGGGAGGCTGGCCGGCCTCCGACCGTACGAACCTGATCCGGGTCATGCCGGCGAAGGGAGGGGCTGGACACCCATGCACTCATCACGACAAACGGGTCACGACGTCCTCGTCATCGGAGGCGGCGTCATCGGCCTGGTCACCGCCTGGCGGGCGGCCCGCAGCGGGCTGCGCACCGCAGTGGCCGACCCGGCGCCCGGCGGCGGGGCCGCCCAGGTCGCGGCCGGGATGCTCGCCGCCGTCACCGAGCTGCACTACGGCGAGGAAACCCTGCTGGGGCTCAACGTGGCCTCCGCCGCCCGCTATCCGGAGTTCGCCGCCGAGCTGACCGAGGCCAGCGGCGGCATGGAGATCGGCTACCGCGCCTGCGGCACCCTCGCCGTGGCCCTCGACTCCGACGACCGGCTCCACCTGCGCGAGCTGCACGCCCTGCAGCGCCGCTGCGGGCTGGAGTCCGACTGGCTGACCGGCCGCGAGTGCCGCCGCCTGGAGCCGATGCTGGCCCCGGGCGTCCGGGGCGGGCTGCGCGTCGACGGCGACCACCAGGTGGACCCGCGACGGCTCGCGGCCGCGCTGCTGGCCGCCTGCGAGCGGGCGGGGGTGAGCGTCTACCGGGCGAGCGCCGACCGGCTGAGCGTGGTCCACGACCGGGCCGTGGGCGCCGTGCTCGACGACGGTACGGAGCTCCGCGCGGACCAGGTGGTGCTGGCGGCGGGCTCGCTCAGCGGGCAGCTGGCGGGCGTACCGCCCGAGGTCGAGGTTCCGGTACGGCCGGTGAAGGGCCAGGTGCTGCGGCTGACGGTGCCGGCCTCGTACGCGCCGTTCCTGTCGCGGACCGTACGGGCCGTCGTACGCGGCAGCCACGTCTACCTGGTGCCGCGCGAGAACGGCGAACTCGTCGTCGGGGCCACCAGCGAGGAACTCGGATGGGACACCACCGTCACCGCCGGCGGGGTGTACGAGCTGCTGCGCGACGCCCACGAGCTGGTGCCCGGCATCACCGAGCTCCCGCTGACCGAGACCCGCGCCGGCCTGCGGCCGGCCTCCCCCGACAACGCCCCGCTGCTCGGACCCACCGAGCTGCCCGGCCTGCACCTGGCCACCGGGCACTACCGCAACGGGGTGCTGCTGACCCCGCTCACCGGCGACGTGATGGCGGAACTGCTGGTCACCGGCGCGGTGCCGGAGATCGCCCGCCCCTTCAGCCCGCGCCGTTTCACCCAGGCACGTCAGGAGTCGTACGCATGACCATCTCCGTCAACGGCGAGCCGCGCGAGGTCGCGGCCGGGACCACGCTCGACGCCGTGGTCGCCACCTTGACCCGGGCCCCCAAGGGGGTCGCGGCGGCGCTCAACGAGACCGTGGTGCCGCGCGGCCGGTGGCCGCACACCGAGCTGGGCGACGGCGACCGGGTCGAGATCCTCACCGCGGTACAGGGGGGCTGAGGACGATGGCAGACGACCTCTTCGCCCTCGGCGACCGCACCTTCTCCTCCCGCCTGATCATGGGCACGGGCGGCGCCCCGAGCCTGGACGTCCTGGAACGCGCCCTGGTCGCCTCCGGGACGCAGCTCACGACCGTCGCCATGCGCCGCCTGGACCCCACGGTCCAGGGCTCGGTGCTGTCCGTCCTCTCCCGGCTCGGCATCGCCGTCCTGCCGAACACCGCGGGCTGCTTCACCGCGGGCGAGGCCGTGCTGACGGCCCGGCTCGCCCGGGAGGCGCTGGGCACGGACTGGGTCAAGCTCGAAGTGGTGGCCGACGAACGCACCCTGCTCCCGGACGGGGTCGAGCTGCTGGACGCCGCCGAGATCCTGGTGGACGAGGGCTTCACGGTCCTCCCGTACACGAACGACGACCCGGTGCTGGCGCGCAAGCTGGAGGACGTGGGCTGCGCGGCGATCATGCCGCTGGGGTCTCCGATCGGCTCCGGGATGGGCATCCGGAACCCGCACAACTTCGAGCTGATCGTGGAGCGGGCCGGGGTCCCGGTGATCCTCGACGCGGGGGCCGGTACGGCCTCGGACGCGGCGCTGGCGATGGAGCTCGGGTGCGCCGCGGTGATGCTGGCGTCGGCGGTCACCCGCGCCCAGTCGCCCGCGCTGATGGCCGCGGCCATGCGCGACGCGGTGTCGGCGGGCCGCCTGGCCCACCGCGCGGGCCGCATCCCGCAACGCCGCTTCGCCGAGCCCTCCTCCCCCACCGAGGGCCGCGCGACCCTGGACCCGGAGCGCCCGGCGTTCTGACGGGGGCGGGGGTACGGGGTTCACGGCGCGGGCCCGCCAATCCCCCCTCGACCCCCTGGGGCGGGTCGGCGGCCGCCCACCCGCCCCCCGGGTACGGGCGGGTGGGGGCGGGGGTGTCCCCTCGGCCGGTCTCAGGGAGGGGCGGGGGTTTCCCGTCAGTCCCATCGTCCTTCCGCGTCGGGCCGGCCCGTCAAGGGCGCTCACTGCGTTCGCGTCGCTCCGCGACGGCCTTCGGCCGCCCTTGACAGACCGCCCCGCCACGGAAAAACGAAGACTGCCGGGAAACCCCCAAAAGAACGGCACGGTCCGTGGTCGAGGGGCGGGCACCTCAGGGACGCAGGAGGCACCGCGCATCGGCCTGCCGGGCATCCGGACCCTCGCAGGCCTGGCCCGGGCCGCAAGCACGGCCCCCAGGCGCCCCAGATCGCTACGCGCTGCCCACGATCTGGCGTCCGACGACCGCCTGGGGCTCATCCCCGCACCAAAAGCCGACCAGAGCGCCGCGGGAAGCACCCAAGCGCCTCAGATCGCTACGCGCTCCTCAAATCTCGGCGACTGACGGCCGTCCGGGGCTGATCGTGGGCGGGTTCTACATTGGTGACGGCGGTGGTGAATTCGCGGCCGGAAGCGTTGCGGATGTAGGCAAGCTCCATCCAGCGTTCGACGCCGGTGGCGGAGACGTTCTCGTTGATCACGGCCATCAGCTCACCCTCGTTGCCGGACGCGATGTCGCGGACGCGACGGCGCAGGAGGCTGTGCGGGACGTACGCGTACCGATCGCTCATCGCTCGTCTCCTGGAAATGTGCTGAGGAAGCGCTCCCAGCCGACCAGTGCCCGATCGAGCAGCTCTTCGCTCGGTTCCTCCCCGATCGTCACTCTGACCAGAGAGACGTCGGCATCCACTGCGGACGAATGACTGCGTTGGGGCATGTGCACACCACTCCTTGCAAAGTTGGTCTGAAGTGATGCTCCGTCGCTGGTTCGAGCGTTCCTACCGCGTTCGGCGGACGTTCGGGACACTTCATCAGTACGGTGCTTTTCGTCCCAGACGTCCCGTGGAGGCGAACTGTGAATCATGCGCTCCGGCAAGCGATGGCGAATGCCAAGATGACCGAGGGGCAACTTGCCGAGGTCTGTGGGGTAGATGCGAAGACAATCGGTCGATGGTTGACCGACCCGAATCGTGTTCCGCACGCTCGGCACCGATGGGTGGCATGCGGGGCATTAGGAGCAGAGGAGGCAGCCTTGTGGCCTAACGCCGTCCGGTCCGTACTCACCACAGGGCCCGACAGAGAGATGGTGCAGGTCTTCCCCTACCGCTCGGCGGCACCGGCGAGCTTGTGGAAGTCGCTGGTGACGAAAGCCGGGAAGGAGCTGACATTCGCCGGCTACACGAACTACTTCTTGTGGCTGGAACAGGCGAACTTGGGGGGTGCGCTGCGACGCAAGGCACAGAGCGGTTGCCGTGTGCGCTTTCTGATCGGAGACCCGGAAAGCCCAGTCACAGCAGCGCGGGAGGTCGAGGAAGCCGTGCCACTGACTCTGTCCACGCGGATCGCCGTGACGCTGAACGAGTTGGAGAAGCTGCGCGATGTCGACAACATCGAGGCCAGGTTCGAGACAGGTCACGTCAACCTGTCCGTCTTCCGGTTCGACGACGAAATGATCGTGACTCCCATCCTTGCCCGTAGCGTTGGCCACGACTCGCCGATGATGCACCTGCGGCGTGGGCAAACGGATGGAATGTTCGACCGCTTCGCGGCTCATGTGGAAGAGCTGTGGAGTCGTGGGCGCGATGTTCGGGAGGCGAGGGACGATGCCCAGGCGTGACTACGAGGACGACCCGGATGCTCCCGTCGCGAACAGCCTTGTCCCGGCCGCTTCGGCCGTCGTCGTGGACGACGTCGGCCGGGTGCTGTTGCAGCGGCGAACCGACAACGGGATGTGGGCGCTTCCCGGCGGGGTGATGGAGCTCGGGGAGAGCATTGGCGAGTGCGCCGTGCGGGAGACTCGCGAAGAAACCGGAATCACGGTCGAGGTCACTGGCATCGTGGGGACGTACACGAACCCCGGACACGTCTTCGCATACGACGACGGCGAGGTCCGACAGGAATTTTCGATCTGTCTTCTCGCCCGCCCCACAGGGGGACAACTCAGGGTGTCCGATGAGTCCTTTGAGGTGGCCTGGTTCACCCCCGAGGCTACTGACGACCTCCTGATGGTCCCGAGCATCCGCAAGCGCATCAGCGACTGGCGGGCGGGGTGCGGTCCCGTCGTCCGCTGATGTCCACGAAAGCGCTGGCGCGGATCTCCAGAATTGCCGAGACCCCGTAACGCTCGACCATCTCGGCTTCGCCGGGCACCTGGTCTCCCGGCTTCAAAACGCCGGCACGAACCTGCTGGACGATGTCCTCGGCGATCTGCAAGTACCGAGGGACGGCCTCCTATGCTCATGTGCATGAGTAGCAGCGTCCCATCGGACGGGTCAACGCCACGCTATTCCGTGTCGGTTGCCGGGGTGGTGGTGCGTGATGACGGCCGACTGCTGCCCATCCGCCGAGCTGACAACGGGACGTGGGAGCTGCCCGGCGGAGTGCTGGAGCTGGCGGATTCCCCCGAGGGCGGGGTGCGGCCGGAAGTGCTGAGAAAACCGGTATTCATGTCGAGGTGAAGCCGATCAGCCCCGGACGGCCGTCAGTCGCCGAGATTTGAGGAGCGCGTAGCGATCTGAGGCGCTTGGGTGCTTCCCGCGGCGCTCTGGTCGGCTTTTGGTGCGGGGATGAGCCCCAGGCGGTCGTCGGACGCCAGATCGTGGGCAGCGCGTAGCGATCTGGGGCGCCTGGGGGCCGTGCTTGCGGCCCGGGCCAGGCCTGCGAGGGTCCGGATGCCCGGCAGGCCGATGCGCGGTGCCTCCTGCGTCCCTGAGGTGCCCGCCCCTCGACCACGGACCGTGCCGTTCTTTTGGGGGTTTCCCGGCAGTCTTCGTTTTTCCGTGGCGGGGCGGTCTGTCAAGGGCGGCCGAAGGCCGTCGCGGAGCGACGCGAACGCAGTGAGCGCCCTTGACGGGCCGGCCCGACGCGGAAAAACGAAGACTGCCGGGAAACCCCCGCCCCTCCCTGATGGGGTTCAGCCCGGGTTCGGCTGTTCTTCGGTGCCGCCGTACGGGACAGGCCGGGTCCTCCTTCCCCCCGAGCCGGGACAGGCCGGGTCCTCCCTCCCCCCGAGCCCGGGCGGGAGGCAGCCACCGACCCCGGCGTGGGGGCAGCGAGGGCGAAGGCCCCGCGCACGCGTGAACCCGTACCCCACGTCACAGCTGCGCTGCAACCACCCCCACCCGGGTCGGGCGGGCCAGGGGCGCTCGTAGAATCGCCGGGTGGATACGACCCTGGATGACCCCCTCGTCGGGCGCGTGCTCGACGGCCGCTACCGCATCGATGCCCGCATCGCGGCCGGCGGCATGGCCACGGTCTACCGGGCCCTCGACACCCGCCTGGACCGCGTCCTCGCGCTGAAGGTGATGCACCCGGCACTGGCCGCCGACGCGGCCTTCGTCGACCGCTTCATCCGCGAGGCGAAGTCGGTGGCCCGCCTCGCCCACCCCAACGTGGTCGCCGTGTTCGACCAGGGCACGGACGGCCCGTACACGTACCTCGCCATGGAGTACGTCTCCGGCTGCACCCTGCGCGACGTGCTCCGCGAGCGCGGCGCGCTCCAGCCCCGGGCCGCCCTCGACATCTTCGAACCGGTCCTCGCCGCCCTGGGCGCCGCCCACCGGGCCGGCTTCGTCCACCGGGACATGAAGCCCGAGAACGTGCTGATCGGCGACGACGGCCGGGTCAAGGTGGCGGACTTCGGCCTGGTCCGCAGCGTGGACTCGGTCACCAACACCACCGGCTCGGTGCTCGGCACGGTCTCCTACCTCGCCCCCGAGCAGATCGAGAACGGGATCACCGACACCCGCGTGGACGTCTACGCCTGCGGTGTCGTGCTGTACGAGATGCTCACCGGCTCCAAGCCGCACAACGGCGGCAACCCGGCCCAGGTGCTCTACCAGCACCTCAACGAGGACGTGCCGCCCCCGTCGGCCGCCGTCCCGGGGCTCCCGGCCGGCCTGGACGAGCTCGTCGCGCAGTCCACCGCCCGCAATCCGGAGCTGCGGCCCACCGACGCCGCCTCCCTGCTGGGGCTGACCCTCGACGCCCGCGCACGGCTCGGCGACGAGGAGCTGGACGCGGTACCGCCGCAGGCGCGGTCCGCGGAGCGGGCCTCCTCCGAAGACCGCACCGGCGTGATCCCGCGTCCCGTGACCGCGCAGCAGCCCGTGAACCACACCTCCCGGCTGGCGAGCCCGGCCCTGCCGCCGGCCCGGCCGCGGCGGACCGTACGCGCCCCCCGCAAGGGCCCGCTCCTGATCGTCGTCGGCGTGCTGCTGGCCCTGGGGATCGGCACCGGGGTCTGGTACATCAACTCCGGACAGTTCACCAAGGTCCCGAACCTCCTCGGCAAGACGGAGCAGCAGGCCAGGGCCGAGCTCTCGGCGGCCGGCCTCGGGGTGAAGGCGGTGGACCGGAAGTTCAGCGACGCCTTCGACCGCGGCACCGTCATGAACACCGACCCTGCGGGCGGCAAGCGCATCCGGGGCAACGGCGCCGTGACGATCACCCTGTCCCGCGGCCCCGAGGTCGTCAGCGTGCCCGACCTCAAGGGCAAGCCCCTGGAGGCCGCCAAGGCCGAGCTGACCTCCGCCGGCCTCGCGCCCGGCATCGTCACCCAGGCGTTCAGCCAGGACATCGCGCAGGGCTCGGTGGTCAGCACCAACCCGGCGGGCGGCCAGAAGCGGGCGCCCGACACGGCGGTCGCGATCGTCGTCAGCAAGGGCCGCCCGGTCCCGGTCCCGACCGTCACCGGCAGGCCCCTGGACCAGGCCCGCTCCGCGCTGGAGGGCCTCGGCTTCAAGGTGGAGACGGCCCCCGAGCAGGTCAACTCCCCCTCGGCCGCCGGTACGGTCGCCAACCAGTCGGTGGGCGCCGGCACCCAGGCCGCCGCGGGCGACACGATCACCCTGACCGTCTCCAAGGGGCCCCGCCAGGTCCAGCTGCCGGACGTCACCGGCCAGGATGCGGACGCCGCCCGCAAGACCCTGGAGGCCCTGGGCTTCAAGGTGAAGGTGGACAAGCCCTTCCTCTCCTTCAGCAACACCGTGGAGAGCCAGTCGGTGCCGGGCGGCCAGAGCGCCCCCGAGGGCAGCACGATCACCGTCAAGATCAAGGGGCTGTAGCGCACCGTGACACGCAATCCAGTGGGCGGGCACGTCCCCGTCGCGGGCGGGCTCGCCTCGGTCGGGCTGACGTACGCCCGGGAGATGGGCGCCGAGGCGGTCCAGGTGTTCGTCGCCAATCCGCGCGGCTGGGCCACGCCGGTCGGCAACCCGGCACAGGACGAGCTGTTCCGCGAGCAGTGCGCGCGGGACTCGATCCCGGCGTACGTGCACGCGCCCTACCTGATCAACTTCGGCTCGCACACCGAGGCGACCGTCGAGAAGTCGGTGGAGTCCCTGCGGCACTCGCTGCGCCGGGGACGGGAGATCGGCGCGCTGGGGGTGGTCGTCCACACCGGGTCGGCCACCGGCGGCAGGCCTCGCGAGGAGGCGTACGCGCAGGTCAGGGAGCACATGCTGCCGCTGCTGGACGAGCTGACGCACGAGGACGACCCGTTCCTGCTGCTGGAGTCCACGGCGGGTCAGGGCTTCTCGCTGTGCTCGCGGACCTGGGACTTCGGACCGTACTTCGAGGCGCTCGACCACCATCCGAAGCTCGGGATCTGCCTGGACACCTGCCACATCTTCGCGGCCGGCCACGACCTGGCGGAGCCGGGCGGCACCAAGCAGACGCTGGACCTGCTGGTGGACACGGTGGGCGAAGGCCGGCTGAAGCTGATCCACGCCAACGACTCCAAGGAGGGCGTGGGGGCGCACAAGGACCGGCACGCGAACATCGGCCAGGGCCACATCGGCCGGGAGGCCTTCGCCGAGCTCTTCTCGCACCCGGCGATGGACGGCGTACCGCTGATCATCGAGACGCCGGGCGGCAAGGAAGGGCACGCGGCGGACGTGGCACTGCTGAAGGAGCTGCGCGGGCTCCACTGATCATCCGTTGAGGAATACCCCTAGGGGGTATACGGTTCTGTCATTGGCAGGACCGTTCTTCCGGCGTTTCCAGGGGGTTCCGATGGACCACGCACACGCGCACCACGAGCACGCGAACCACGACCACGCGAACCACGAGCACGCGCACCACCACGGCCCCGCCGGGGTCAGCTGGGCCATGGCCGCCAGGGCCACCCTCCACTGCCTCACCGGATGCGCCATCGGCGAAGTGCTCGGCATGGTCATCGGCACCGCGCTCGGCTGGGGGAACCTGGCGACGATGATCCTGGCGATCGTCCTCGCGTTCTTCTTCGGCTACGCGCTCACGCTGCGCGGGATCCTCGGCGCGGGTGTGGACTTCCGTACGGCCGTCAGGGTGGCGCTGGCCGCCGACACCCTCTCGATCGCCGTCATGGAGCTGATCGACAACGGTGTGATCGCCCTGTGGCCGGGAGCCATGGACGCCCACCTGTCGGAGCCGCTGTTCTGGACGGTGCTCGCGATCTCGCTCGTGATCGCCTTCGTCGTGACGACCCCGGTCAACAAGTGGATGATCGGCCGCGGCAAGGGCCACGCGGTCGTCCACCGGTACCACCACTGAGGCGGAGCGTCAGAGCTCCGGCCCGTCGCCGGGCACCTCCTGGTAGGAGTAGCGCTGCTCGCGCCAGGGGTCACCGATGTTGTGGTACCCCCGCTCCTCCCAGAAGCCCCGCCGGTCGGCGGTCATGTACTCGATGCCGCGGACCCATTTGGGGCCCTTCCAGGCGTACAGGTGCGGGACCACGAGGCGCAGCGGGAAACCGTGCTCGGCGGTCAGCAGTTCGCCACCCTGATGGGTGGCGAAGACCGTCCGGTCCGAGGAGAAATCCGCCAGGCGCAGGTTCGAGCTGAAGCCGTACTCGGCCCACACCATCACGTGGGTGGCCTGGGGGGCCGGCGGGGCGAGTTCGAGGAGGGTGCGGGCGAGGACCCCGCCCCATTCGGCGCCCTGCATGCTGAACTTCGTCACGCAGTGCAGGTCCGCCACGACGGAGTCGAACGGCAGGGCCGCGAAGTCCTCGTGGTTCCAGCAGTGCTTCTCACCGTCGGCCGTCGCGCCGAAGACCCGGAACTCCCAGCGCTCCGGCTTGAACTTGGGGACGGGGCCGTAATGGGTGACCGGCCAGCCTCGCTGCAACCGCTGCCCCGGAGGGAGCTCAAGGTACTCGGCTCCCGGAGATTCACGGCTTTCCGGCTGACCCATGACTCCATGGTGACAGACGTGGCAGTGTGGTCATGACCAGCTCCGAGCCGATTCGGGCAAGTCGCGGTAACTCCCACTAAGGAGGCACTTACTGGACGGCCCCGGGCGGCGGTGCAAGGATGCGCGCACCTGCCCAGTCACATAGCTGACATTGCTTGGAAGGAGCCTCTGCGATGCAGGGCGACCCCGAGGTCCTCGAGTTTCTCAACGAGCAGCTGACCGGCGAGCTGACGGCCATCAACCAGTACTGGCTGCACTACCGCATCCAGGACAACAAGGGTTGGACGAAGCTCGCCCACTACACCCGTGCCGAGTCCATCGACGAGATGAAGCACGCTGACAAGATCACCGAGCGCATCCTGATGCTCGACGGTCTGCCGAACTACCAGCGCCTCTTCCACGTCCGCGTGGGCCAGACGCTGACGGAGATGTTCCAGGCGGACCGGCAGGTCGAGGTCGAGGCCATCGACCGCCTCAAGCGGGGCATCGAGGTGATGCGCGGCAAGGGCGACATCACCTCCGCGCGGCTCTTCGAGGAGATCCTGGAAGACGAGGAGCACCACATCGACTACCTCGACACCCAGCTGGAGCTCATCGAGAGCATCGGGGAGCCGCTCTACATCGCGCAGCTCATCGAGCAGCCGGAGAGCTAGGCCGGCCGGAGAGCCAGGCCCGCCTGAGTGCCAGGCCGACCTGAGGGCCGGGCCGGGCCGGAGAAGCTAGGCCGCTTCCGCGAGCTCGGGGCCGGCGGAGAGCACGGCTGCCGCGTTTCCCGTGTCCAGCAGCTCCCGGCGCGGGCACGCCCCGCGGCCGAGGAGGCCCTGGATGGTACGCACGCAGGAGCCGCAGTCGGTGCCGGCCTTGGTGGCCGAGGCGATCTGGCGGGGGGTGCAGGCCCCGGCGGCCGCGTGGTCCTTGACCTGCTTGTCGGTGATCCCGAAACAAGAGCAGACGTACACGCGGTTCACCTCCCTGGCAGGAATGGTTCGGCCAGCCATCCCCTATTCGGTGAGGCTTACCTAACCATACCCAAAGTTAGGGTCACCTAAAAGGGGTGGATACGACGGTGGGGCACGGATCACATGGATCCGTGCCCCACCGTCGTAGGAACCTACGTGTCACCGACGCGTCAGGAACAGCGCCGCCTACTGGTCGCGGTACATCTCCGCGACCAGGAACGCCAGGTCCAGGGACTGGCTGCGGTTGAGGCGCGGGTCGCAGGCCGTCTCATAGCGCTGGTGCAGGTCGTCGACGAAGATCTCGTCGCCGCCGCCCACGCACTCGGTGACGTCGTCACCGGTGAGCTCGACGTGGATGCCGCCCGGGTGGGTGCCCAGGGCCTTGTGGACCTCGAAGAAGCCCTTGACCTCGTCGAGCACGTCGTCGAAACGGCGCGTCTTGTGGCCGGAGGCGGCTTCGAAGGTGTTGCCGTGCATCGGGTCGGTGACCCAGGCGACGGTCGCACCGGACGCGGTGACCTTCTCGACCAGCTCGGGGAGCTTGTCGCGGACCTTGTCGGCGCCCATGCGGACGACGAAGGTCAGCCGGCCCGGCTCGCGCTCGGGGTCCAGGCGGTCGATGTAGGTCAGTGCCTCGTCCACGGTGGTCGTGGGGCCGAGCTTGATGCCGATCGGGTTGGCGATCTGCGAGCAGAACTCGATGTGCGCGTGGTCCAGCTGGCGGGTGCGCTCACCGATCCAGACCATGTGGCCCGAGGTGTCGTACAGCTTGCCGGTGCGCGAGTCCGTACGGGTCAGCGCGCCCTCGTAGTCGAGCAGCAGCGCCTCGTGCGAGGCGTAGAACTCCACGGCCTTGAACTCGGCGGGGTCGGTGCCGCACGCCTTCATGAAGTTCAGCGCGTTGTCGATCTCCCGCGCGAGCTGCTCGTAGCGCTGCCCGGACGGGGAGGACTTCACGAAGTCCTGGTTCCAGGCGTGCACCTGGCGCAGGTCGGCGTAGCCACCGGTGGTGAAGGCGCGCACCAGGTTGAGCGTGGAGGCGGACGCGTTGTACATCCGCTTCAGCCGCTCGGGGTCCGGGACGCGGGCCTCTTCGGTGAAGGCGAAGCCGTTGACGGAGTCGCCGCGGTAGGTCGGCAGGGTGACGCCGTCGCGGGTCTCGGTGTCCTTGGAGCGCGGCTTGGAGTACTGGCCGGCGATGCGGCCGACCTTGACGACCGGCACGGAGGCCGCGTACGTCAGGACGGCGCTCATCTGGAGCAGCGTCTTCAGCTTGGCGCGGATGTGGTCGGCGGAGACACCGTCGAAGGCCTCGGCGCAGTCGCCGCCCTGAAGGAGGAACGCCTCGCCCTTGGCGACGGCTCCCAGTCGGGCGCGCAGCTGGTCGCACTCGCCCGCGAAAACGAGCGGAGGATACGACTCGAGGTCCGCGACGACAGCGCGCAGGGCCTCGGCATCGGGGTACGAAGGCTGCTGCGCCGCGGGAAGGTCTCGCCAGGTCGCCTTGGCGGCGGGGGCTTGGGTTTCAGCGTTCACGGTCACCTCATACACATTACGGCGTCACACGCCGCGTTCAGCCCGGTGCCCACTCCGTGAGACGGATATCTCTGGGAATGCACCCGCCTGTGCTGATCCGGATGCTTCGCGTCCACCGGGACGTCCGCTATGGTCGGCGGCATGTACGCGCACTCGAACCAGAACTGGTGGTGGCCCGCTTCCGGCGGCCCACTTCTCGCGCGTACGTAGAACGACACAGACGACGCGAAGGCCGCCCGAGGGGCGGCCTTCGGTGCTTTCCGGGCCCGGGCCGTCCCTCTCACCTCACCACGGAGAAGGACGCCCGCCCCATGGAACTCAGCCGCTTGCTCGACGACTCCTGCCCGCCGTTCGCCCTGCTGCGCCGCCGCACCCCCGGCCGCGACCACGACACCGTCGAGCTGCTGATCGGCCCGGTGCACGAGGCCGGGCGCCTCGCCGATCTGCCCCTCGGGGCGCTCCCCACCCTGGCCCTCGTCCCGTTCCGGCAGATCCGGGAGCGCGGGTTCGACGTGCGCGACGACGGCACGCCGCTGAGCGTGCTGACCGCCGAGGAGTCCTACGAGCTCCCGCTGGCCGAGGTACTGGCCGCGCTGCCGGACCACGAGGTACGGGTCGCGGGCGGCGGCTTCGACGTCCCGGACGAGCAGTACGCGGCCACCGTGGAGCGGGTCGTCGAGGACGAGATCGGGCGCGGCGAGGGCGCGAACTTCGTCATCCGGCGCACCTACGAGGGCCGGATCGACGGCTTCGGCCGGGCCGACGCGCTCGCGCTGTTCCGGCGGCTGCTGCTGGGCGAGCGGGGCGCGTACTGGACCTACGTCGTGCACACCGGGGAGCGCACCCTGATCGGGGCCAGCCCGGAGGTGCACGTGCGGATGTCCGGCGGGACGGTCGTGATGAACCCGATCAGCGGGACGTACCGGTACCCCGCCGGGGGGCCGACGGCCGAGTCCCTGCTGGCCTTCCTCGGAGACCGCAAGGAGACCGAGGAGCTGTCGATGGTCGTCGACGAGGAGCTCAAGATGATGTGCACGGTCGGGGACATGGGCGGGGTGGTCGTCGGGCCCCGCCTCAAGGAGATGGCCCACCTCGCGCACACCGAGTACGAGCTGCGCGGGCGCTCCTCGCTGGACGTGCGCGAGGTGCTGCGGGAGACCATGTTCGCGGCGACGGTGACCGGCTCGCCGGTGCAGAACGCCTGCCGGGTGATCGAGCGGTACGAGACCGGGGGCCGCGGCTACTACGCGGGCGCGCTCGCCCTGCTGACCGAGGACGCCGCGGGGGCGCAGACCCTGGACTCCCCGATCCTGATCCGCACCGCCGACATCGCGCCGGACGGGACCCTGCGGGTGCCGGTGGGGGCGACCCTGGTGCGCCATTCCGACCCGGCGGGCGAGGTGGCCGAGACGCACGCCAAGGCCGCCGGGGTGCTGGCCGCGCTGGGCGTGCGGCCCCCGGCGCCCCGGCCGGCGGCGGCCGGAGCCCCGCTCGCGGGCGACCCCCGGGTCCAGGCGGCCCTCGCCTCCCGGCGCCAGGACCTGGCCCCGTTCTGGCTCCGCATGCAGGAGCGGCCGGCCGCGGCGCCGGGCCACGCCCTGGTGGTGGACGGGGAGGACACCTTCACCGCGATGCTCGCCCACGTGCTGAGGGTGACCGGGCTGGAGGTGACCGTACGCCGCTACGACGACCCGGGCCTGCGGGCCGCCGCGCTGGCCTGGGAGGGCCCGGTCGTCCTGGGCCCCGGCCCGGGGAACCCGGCGGACGCCGGCGACCCGAAGATGCGGATGCTGCGCGGGCTGGCGGCGGACCTGCTGGCGGGGCACCGGGGCGGCCTGCTGGGCGTCTGCCTGGGCCACGAGCTGCTGGCCGCCGAGCTGGGGCTGCCGCTGGTCCGCAAGGCGGAGCCCGCACAGGGGGCGCAGACCCGGATCGACCTCTTCGGGGCGCAGGAGGTGGTCGGGTTCTACAACACGTACACGGCCCGCTGCACGGCGGAGCTCGCCGACCGGCTGGCGCTGCGCGGGGTGGAGGTCGCGCGGGACCCCGGGACGGGCGAGGTGCACGCCCTGCGGTCGGCCGCCGGCTTCGCCGGGGTCCAGTTCCATCCGGAGTCGGTGCTCACCCTGCGGGGCGCGGACCTGCTCCGCGACCTCCTGACGGCCGTCCGTACCGCCACGGCCGCGTAGGCCGGCCTGGCGGTGCCGGGGGCGTCACTCCGTCGGGGACAGGGTGTTCTCGGAGCGGCGCCCCGCCAGGTAGTCGTTCACGTTCGACACCGTCGTGGCGATGATCTGGCCCACGGCGTCGGTCGTGTAGTAGGCCTGGTGGGAGGTCACCACCACGTTCGGGAAGGTGATCAGCCGGGCCAGGGTGTCGTCCTCGACCGCCTCCAGGGACCTGTCCATGAAGAAGAGCCCGGCCTCGGCCTCGTACACGTCCAGGCCCACCCCGGCGAACCGGCCCGCCCGCAGCTCGTCCACCAGCGCGTCGGTGTCCACGAGCCCGCCCCGGCTGGAGTTCACCAGGATCGCGTCGTCCTTCATCAGCCGCAGCGCCGCGCCGTCGATGATGTGGTGCGTCGCGTCCAGCAGCGGCACGTGCAGGCTGATCAGGTCGGACTCGGTGAACAGCGTCTCCTTGTCCACGTACTTCATGCCCAGCTCCACGCAGGCCGGGTTCTGTGCGACGTCCCAGCCCAGCAGGTTCGTCCCGAAGCCCTGCGCGATCCGGGCGAAGGCCTCGCCGATCTTGCCGGTGCCGAGCACGCCGACCGTGCGGCCCCGCAGGTCCCGGCCCATCAGCCCGTCCAGGCGGAAGTCGAAGTCCCGTGTCCGGTTCGAGGCGCGGACGATCCGGCGGTTAACGGCCATCGCCAGGGTCCAGGCGAATTCGGCCACCGAGTACGGGGAGTAGTACGAGACCCGGCTGACGGTCAGGCCGAGCTCGCGGGCCACGTCCAGGTCGATGTTGTTGAAGCCCGTGGAGCGCTGGGCGATCATCCTGGTCCCGCCGCCCGCCAGCGTCCGCAGCACCCGCCCGCTCAGGTCGGCGTTGACGCTCGACGAGACGATCTCGTACCCGGCCGCGATGGGGGCGGTGTCCTCGCTGAGGAAGACGTCCAGGCAGCGCACCTCGTGGTGGCCCGCGAAGGCCTTCCGCATGAGCGGCTTCTCGTCCGCCTGCACCCCGAATGCCAGGATCTCCACGTTCGCTCCCGCCTTCACCGCGTCTTCGCATGCACCGGATCATGGGTCTTTGTCACGATACGACCCATGATCCGGACGTGCTGTGCGGCTCGGCTCAGCCGAAGAAGACCTCGGCCTCCTCGTAGAGCGCCGGGTCCACCGTCTTCAGCTTGGACGTGGCCTCCGCGATCGGCACCCGGACGATGTCCGTCCCCTGGAGCGCGACCATCTTGCCGAAGTCCCCGTCGCGCACCGCCTCGATCGCGTGCAGCCCGAAGCGGGTGGCCAGCCACCGGTCGAAGGCGCTGGGCGTGCCGCCTCGCTGGACGTGGCCGAGGACCGTCGTACGGGCCTCCTTGCCGGTCCGCGCCTCGATCTCCTTCGCCAGCCACTCGCCCACGCCGGAGAGCCGGACGTGGCCGAAGGAATCCGTCGTCGCGTCCTTCAGCACCATCTCGCCGTCCTTGGGCATGGCGCCCTCCGCGACGACGACGATCGGCGCGTAGCTCGCCTTGAAGCGGGAGGCGACCCAGGCGCACACCTTGTCCATGTCGAAGCGCTGCTCCGGGATGAGGATCACATTGGCCCCGCCCGCCAGCCCCGAGTGCAGCGCGATCCAGCCGGCGTGCCGCCCCATCACCTCGACGACCAGTACCCGCATGTGCGACTCGGCGGTGGTGTGCAGCCGGTCGATGGCCTCGGTCGCGATGCCGACGGCGGTGTCGAAGCCGAAGGTGTAGTCGGTGGCCGAGAGGTCGTTGTCGATCGTCTTCGGCACGCCCACGCAGGGGATGCCGTACTCCTCGTAGAGCTTGGCGGCCACGCCGAGGGTGTCCTCGCCGCCGATCGCGACGAGGGCCTCGACCTCGTACTTGGCGAGGTTCTCCTTGATCCGCCGGACCCCGTTCTCCAGCTTGAAGGGGTTGGTGCGCGAGGAGCCGAGGATGGTTCCGCCGCGCGGCAGGATCCCGCGCACCGCGGGGATGTCGAGGGGGACGGTGTCCCCCTCGACCGGGCCGCGCCAGCCGTCCTTGAAGCCGAGGAAGTCGTACTGGTACTCCTGGACGCCCTTGCGGACGACGCCCCGGATGACCGCGTTGAGCCCGGGGCAGTCGCCGCCGCCCGTCAGCACTCCGACCTTCATGGAATCTCCCTTCGCCAAAGGGCCCACTGAGCCCAATGGGCCCGCATGACGGTCACGCTAGTGGTGACTCAGGTCACAGCAAGGTGCCGGGAAGGGTCAATTCCGTTGCCATCGCGGGGCGTTGCGTTCGGACGTTCACCCGTACGGGGAACCGTCCGCGGGGACGCTCCGCGCGGCGTTCCCCCTTACGCGTCGTCCAGGCCGCGCTCTATGGCGTACCGGACGAGCTCCACCCGGTTGTGCAGCTGGAGTTTGCCCAGGGTGTTCTGCACGTGGTTCTGCACCGTGCGGTGGGAGATGACCAGCCGCTCCGCGATCTGCTTGTACGAGAGGCCCTTGGCCACCAGCCGCAGCACCTCGGTCTCACGGTCGGTCAGCTGCGGGACCTTCGGCTCGTCGGCGGCGGCCGGAGCCGGGTCGCTGGCCAGCCGCCGGTACTCGCCGAGGACCAGACCGGCCAGGCCGGGCGTGAAGACGGGGTCGCCGGCTGCCGTGCGGCGGACCGCGTCGATCAGCTCCTGGGCGCCGGCGGACTTCAACAGGTAGCCGGTCGCGCCGGACTTCACCGCCTCCAGGACGTCGGCGTGCTCCCCGCTCGCGGAGAGCACGAGGACGCGCAGGGCCGGGTTGGCGCCGACCAGCTCCTTGCAGACCTGGACCCCGGGCATGCCCGGCAGGTTGAGGTCGAGGACCAGTACGTGCGGGGCGGCGGCGCGGGCGCGGCGCACCGCCTCCGGACCGTCCCCCGCGGTGGCCACGACGTCGAAGCCCGCGGCCGCCAGGTCGCGGGCGACCGCGTCCCGCCACATCGGGTGGTCGTCGACGACCATCACCTTGATCGCGCTGAGCTCGTTCGGCTCGGTCACTGGGTCCTCCCCCTCGGTACTTTCAGTTCCACTTCGGTGCCCTGTCCGGGGACGGACACCAGCTCGGCGGTGCCGCCGAGATCACGCAGCCGGCCCCGGATCGACAGGGCCACACCCATCCGGCCCTCGCCCTCCGCCTGGTCCAGCCGCCCGGCCGGAATGCCCGGGCCGTCGTCACGGACGGTGACGATCACCTCGTCGCCCCAGTCCTCGACCAGGATCCAGGCCCTGGCCCCGTCTCCCGCGTGCTTGCGCACGTTGTCGAGGGCGGCGCCCACCGCGGCCGCCAGCTCCCGCGCCGCGGGCACCGGCAGCGGCACCGGGGTCCCCGGCTCGGCGAAGCTCACCTTCGACCCGGCGTGCGGGGCGAGCAGGCTCCGCAGGTCCAGCTCGCCCTCGTCGGCGCCCGGCTCCTCGAACTCGTACGTGTCCACGAGCGCGCCGAGCGACTCGTCCCGGGAGATCCGGGACGGGTGCACGAGCCCGCTGGAGACCAGGGTGCGCAGCGCCACCTCCTGGTCCCCGGCCATCCGGCCCAGCTCGGCGGCCTCCCCGCCGAGCTCGGTGCCGCGCCGCTGGACCATGGCGAGGACCTGGAGGACCCCGTCGTGGATGTCGCGGGCGAGGCGTTCGCGCTCGCGGGTGGCGGCTTCGATCTCCAGGGCGCGGGCCAGCGTGGCCTCACTGGCCCGGGCGACCTCGACCACGTAACCGATGGCGATGGAGGCGACCCAGACCAGCAGCACGTTGTGCAGGGTGTCCCGGGTGGGATTGCCGCCGTGGACCACCATGTTCGCGGCGGCCACGAAGCTCGACGCGAAACCCGCCCAGCGCCAGCCGCCCTTGATGGCGAACGCGAGGACCGAGCCGGCCGTCCAGATGGTGGGCAGCGTCGGGCCGCCGCCCGCGATCCGCTCCGAGGTGTCGGCGAGCGGGGTGAGCAGGATGCCGACGATCGCCACGGTCAGGTCGGCGCCGAGGAACCGCTTGGTGCAGCTGGCGGCGTTCGCCACCTTGCGGTGGGTGACCAGGGTCCAGGCGGCGAGCACGACGAGGTAGCCGGCCGCGACGCCCGGGCGGTCGAACTCCCTGTACGCGGAGGCGAACAGCAGCACCGCGTAGACCATGGTGAGCAGCCGGTACGCCGTCAGGGCCCGCCACAGCGGCTGCTCGACCGACATGTGTACGACGCGTTCGCGTTTCGCCATCTCCCCCACCCCGTGCGGGCGGTACCGCCCGCCCCTACTCCGCGCCCTTGTCGCCCTTGTCGCCCTTGGCCTTATCGGCCTTCTCGGCGTCCGCGATCTGCCGCTTGGCGGCCGTCGCGTAGATGTCGACGTACTCCTGGCCCGAGAGCTTCATGATCTCGTACATGACCTCGTCGGTCAGCGAGCGCAGGATGAACCGGTCGCCGTCCATGCCCTGGTAGCGGCTGAAGTCCAGCGGCTTGCCGATCCGGATCCCCGGACGCATCAGCTTCGGCACCACCTTGCCCGGCGGCTGGATCTTCTCGGTGTCGATCATCGCCACCGGGATCACGGGGGCGCCGGTGGCGAGCGCCACCCGGGCCAGACCGCCGGGCTTGCCCCGGTAGAGCCGGCCGTCGGGTGAACGCGTCCCCTCGGGGTAGATACCGAACAGCTCTCCGCGCTCGATGACGTCGATGCCGCTCTTGATGGCGGCCTCGCCCGCCCCGCGCGCACCGGAACGGTCCACCGGGAGCTGGCCGACGCCCTTGAAGAAGGCGGCCGTCAGCTTGCCCTTGACGCCCGGGGAGGTGAAGTACTCCGCCTTCGCGATGAAGGTCACCTTCCGGTCGAGCACGGCCGGGAGGAAGAAGGAGTCGGAGAAGGACAGGTGGTTGCTCGCGAGGATCGCCGGCCCCTCCGCGGGAATGTTCTCGAGGCCCTCCACCCACGGCCTGAAGGCGAGCTTCAGTGAGCCGCCGATCGAGAACTTCATTGCGCCGTAGATCAACTCGAAAGCCTTCCTGTGTCTGTCGAACAGACCTTATCCCCTGCCTCCCCCGGGAGCGGCCCGACGACCCTGGTCGGTGCCACCCCGGTCGCGTACGGTGAAGTCACACAGCGCTACGCACCTGTACCCCCTCATCCCCCTTCGCATCCCGACCCACAAGGAGACCCTGGTGCCCGTCCTCCCTGGAGCAGAGCCGTTCCGCCACGAGGGCGGAGAGGTCGGCGTGCTTCTCTGCCACGGCTTCACCGGTTCCCCCCAGTCGCTGCGCCCCTGGGCCGAGTATCTGGCCGAGCGGGGACTGACGGTGTCGCTGCCCCTGCTCCCCGGACACGGGACGCGCTGGCAGGACATGCAGCTCACGGGCTGGCAGGACTGGTACGCCGAGGTCGACCGCGCGCTGCGGGAGCTGCTCGACCGGTGCCAGCAGGTGTTCGTGTTCGGGCTGTCGATGGGCGGCGCGCTGACCCTGCGGCTGGCGGCGAAGCACGGGCACGCGGTCAGCGGCCTCGTCCTCGTCAACCCGGCCAACAAGGTGCACGACCCGCTGGCCGTCGCCCTTCCGGTGGCCAAGCACTTCATCCGGTCCACGCCGGGCATCGCGAGCGACATCGCGAAGCCGGGCTCGGAGGAGGTCGGGTACGACCGGGTGCCCACCCGGGCCGCGCACTCGCTGCGCCAGTTCTTCAAGCTGGTGGACGCCGAGCTGCCCCAGGTCACCCAGCCGGTGCTGCTGCTGCACAGCCCGCAGGACCATGTCGTCCCGCCCGTCGACTCGGCGCGCATCCTGGCCCGCATCTCGTCCACGGACGTGACCGAGACCCTGCTGGAACAGAGCTACCACGTCGCGACGTTGGACCATGACGCGGAGCGGATCTTCGCGGACAGCTTTGCGTTCGTCGGGCGGCTCGCGGAGAGCGTCGGCAGGGAGGGGGCGGCCAGCGGTGGCTGAGCACGAGGAGTCGTCCGGGGGTGTTCCCCCGTTGGACGAGGAGGCGGCGTGGGCGGCGATCGTCGCCGGGTACGGACAGGAACCGCCGGACCCGCCGGGGTCGAGACCGTTCCGGCCGATCGAGAACCTGATGCTGCCGGAGGAGGACGTCCAGCCGACGCCGCCCGCGGCGGCGAAGCCTGCGGAGAAGGACGCCGACCCGGCGGACCCGGCCGGTCCGGCGGACCCCGCCGGGCCGCTGGGCAGCTCGGTGGTCTTCGCCCCGGGCGTGGGCGCGGCGGGCCCCCGGGACCACTCCCTGGCCGAGCCGAAGGACGAGGACCTGACGCCCGAGGACCGGGCGGACGAGGGCCACTTCGTCCCCCCGGAACCGGAGCTCCCGCCGGCGGACACCACCTCCAAGTTCGCCTGGCTGGCGGTCGTGGGCGGTCCGGTGCTGCTGCTCCTGGCGGTGCTGCTCCAGTGGGAGATGACCTGGTGGCTGACCACCCTGGGCATCGGCGGCTTCCTGGGCGGCTTCGCCACCCTGGTCGCCCGCATGGCGCACGATGACGACGACGAGGACGACCCGGGCCGCGGCGCCGTGGTGTGAGTTTCCCTTCCGCGCCGCTCGCGCGGCCCGGGGGCCGGGGGCGCGGCCCCCGGCTTGCCCAGCAGGACGGGGCCCGGACCGGGGCTGGCCCGGGGCCCCGCGGCCTCCGGCCTGACCGACAGGACGGGGCCTGGTCCGGGGCTAGTCCGGGGCCTGGGCCGGGGCGGGCAGGCGGAGGGTGGCCAGGACCGGGAGGTGGTCGGTGGCCGCGCGGAGGTCCTTCGGGGACACCCCCGCCAGCCCCGCCGGGACACCACAGGTCAGGACCTCGACACCGCGCGTCGCGAAGACCGCGTCGATCCGCCGGTCCGGCGCGTCCTGCGGGAAGGTCGGCCCGCCGCCCCACGGGGCCACCGCGAAGCCGTCCTGGAGCTCGGCCGCCAGCCGGCCGAACGCCGGTCCGTCCGGGCCCTCGTTGATGTCCCCCGCGGCGATCGCGTACGGGACGTCCAGCCCGGACAGCCGGTCCAGCAGCATCCCGGCCTGCGCGACCCGTTCTGCGCCGTGCAGCGACAGGTGGGCGCTGACGGCCCCCACCCGCGCGGCCCCGAAGCGGACCACGGCCGTGGCGAAGCCCCTGCGGTGCAGCCCCGGTGTCAGCGGCAGCAGTACGTCCTCGGTGCGCTCCACGAAGGCCCGTAGCGAGCACAGCAGCAGCGGCCCGGCGGCCGTCGCGCCCCCGCTCAGCACCACCAGCTCACAGCGTGCGGCAAGTCGCGCCGCGTGTTTGCGCCACCGGAAGAACCGCGGCGCCTCCTGGGCGAACACCAGGTCGGGCTCGCACGCCCGGATGACCCGGGCCAGCGCCTCCTCGTCGTCGCGCAGCGAGCGGATGTTGTAGCTGAGCACCCGGATCACGGCAGAACCGTCGGGCTCCGTATGAGACTTGGGCAGGTCCATGCCCGCAAGATACGCAGCTGCCCGCCGCTCCCACAGGGGGCGCGGCGGGCAGCCGGGAGAACGGCGGGGGTCAGCCCTGGCGGGCCAGGTCGGCCGCGCCGACGAGCCCGGCCTTGCCGCCGAGCTGCGCGGCCAGCACCTGCGCGTGCGGGCGCCACGCGCCGCCGATCAGCCAGCGCTTGAAGGACTTGCGGATCGGGTCCAGGACCAGGTCGCCCTCGTCGGAGACCCCGCCGCCGACGATGAACGCCGACGGGTCGAACAGGGACGCCAGGTCGGCCAGCCCCGCGCCGGCCCAGCGGGCCAGCTCGCGGAAGGAGTCGATGGCGACCAGGTCGCCGGCCCGGGCGGCCTCGCTGATGTGCTTGCCCTCGATGCCCTCGGGGGTGCCGTCGCCGAGGGAGAGCAGGACGGTCGCGTTCTCGGGCGTGGCGTTGGCGCGCTGCTTGGCGTAGCGGACGAGGGCGCGGCCGGAGGCGTACTGCTCCCAGCAGCCCTGGCTGCCGCAGCCGCACAGCAGGCCGTCCGGGACGACCCGGATGTGGCCGAACTCGGCGGCGACCCCGAAGCGTCCGCGCCGCAGCTTGTTGCCGATGATGATGCCGCCGCCCAGGCCCGTGCCGAGCGTGATGCAGATGACGTCCTCGTGGCCCTGGCCCGCGCCGAAGCGGTACTCGCCCCAGGCCGCGCAGTTCGCGTCGTTCTCGACGACGACCGGGAGGCCGATGCGCTGCTCGACCTTGTCCTTGAGCGGCTCGTGGCGCCAGTTGATGTTGGGCGCGAAGAGGACGGTCGCCCGCTTGTCGTCCACGTATCCGGCGGCGCCGATGCCGACGGCGTCGATGGTGTGGTTGCTGCTGACCTCGGACACGGCGGCGCAGATCGCTTCCGTCACTCCGTCCGCGGTCGGCGGGGTGGGCACCTTGTACGTCTCAAGGATGGTGCCCTCTTCGTCGACCACGCCGGCCGCGATCTTCGTGCCGCCGATGTCGACGCCGATGGTGAGTCCCATTAGTCCCTCGGTTTCCGGTCAAACCCCGCCACGGCCCACCGTACCCGAGCGCGACGGAGGATCAGTCGAGATCGATGCGCTGGGTCGGGCCCGAATCGGGGCCCTCGTCGCGGTCGTCCCGGCCGTCGCCGGGGGCCTCGGGGGCGCTCTCCCGGCGGGGGCCCGGGGCCGACGGCGGGGCGTCGTCGCGCGTCCAGCGGCGCTCGTGGCCCTCGACGGCCGAGCGGTAGGCGGCGAGCAGCTCCGAACCGGCGGCCGCGAGGTGGTCGAAGACCTCGGGGTTGCGCTCGATGACGGGCTTGGCGGCGGTCTTCGCCTGGTTGACGAACTGGCGTACGGCGCCCTGGGCCGTGGCGCCCAGCAGCGGGTTGTTGAGGCCGGAGACCTTGTCGGCGACGGCCTCGAACAGCTTGAACAGCTCCTCGGCGGCGCTCCCGGTGCCCCCCGCGCCCTGCCCCGCGCGGCGGCGCTCCTTCTCTGCGGCGAGGTCCTCGGCACAGGCCTCGGCCCAGGCGTCTTCGTCGATGGGACGGTCGGTGGCCTCGCTCATGGCGGACTCTCCTGCGGCGGATGCGGAACGTGCGGTACGGGCTACCTTCGACGGTACCCGAACGGCGGTACGGGGCTCAGTGCGCCCGGGGCCACAACTGCGGGTCCGGGGTGAAGCGGATGCGGAGCTCGCCGTCGGTGAGGGCGGCGCCGGAGACCGTGCAGCGGCGCAGCGCCGAGGGCAGCGAAACGATCCTGCGGTACGGGCCCGCCGTGAGCAGCAGTTCGTCGCCGCGCCGGATCAGGTCGAGGTCGGCCTTGCGGGCGCCGGGCAGCGGCACCGCCCAGACGAGTACCCCGTCCTCGGCGAGCCGGTCCTCGACGGCCCAGTCCCGGCGGGGCGCGGGCGCCGGGGCGGGGGCGAGCGCGCCGGCGTCGGCGAGCGCGGCCAGGTCCTCGGGCCCCTGCGGGTCGCGGCCCAGGTGCGGGAGCGGGGTCACGGCCAGCTCGGCGGCCCACTGCGCCGCGTACTTCTGCTGCTGGGCGGCGAGCCCGGCCGCCCAGGGGTCGGCGAGCTCCTGGGGGACGGTCCGGTTGGCGACGAGGGAGGCGGCCGGCAGCTGGTGCAGGGCGAGCCCGAGGCGCCCGGTGCGCAGGGCGGCGTCGGCGGCGGGTCCCGGCTCGGCGACCAGTCGCAGTTCGGTGGTGGGGGACTCGACGACGGCCTGGACGGCGGCCAGCTCCTCGTCCCAGCGCGCGGCGGCCTCGTACAGCCACTGCGCCGGCATGGGCACTCCGGCCAGCTGGGCGAGCACGGGGCGCAGGGCGCGGGCGGCCTGCCGCTCGGCCGGGAGCAGCCGGGCCAGGTAGCGGCGCAGCTGGGCGGGGAGGGCGAGGGTGGCCACGGTCTGGTGCAGCGGGGGCATGTCCACGACCACGAGCTCGGTCCCGGGTGCGGCGGCGGCCCTGCGTACGGCCCTGAGCAGCGCGAACTGCTCGGCGCCGGGCAGCTCGGTGAGTTCCTCGGCGCCCAGTGGCCGGCCGCCGAGCATCCCGATGAGGGCGGCCCCGCGCTCCTGGAGGGCGACGAGCTCGGCGCGGAACTCCTCGCCGGAGTCGAACCGCGCGACCCGCATCCCGCCGGCGACGGGCACGGCCCGCAATCCGGGCACGATCTCGGCGGACTCCCCCGCCGGTGGCCCGACGAGTCCCGCCAGGGGGTCGCCGGGGTCGCCGGAGAGCAGCAGCACGCGCCGCCCCTGCCGCGCGGCGGCCAGGGCGGTGGCCGCGGCCACGGTGGTCCGCCCGGCTCCGCCGGGGCCGGTGATCAGCAGGGTGTGCATGGTGCGGGTGCTCCTAGGACGGTTTCTTGCCGGGCGGGCCGGGCGGGCCGGTCCCGCCCGCCACGCAGCGCCGCCGGCGGATGCGGCACGCCGTCCGGGCGGAGCCTGACCCGGGTCGTACGAGTGCGGCGGCGCCGGTGCTCAGGCGGATTCGACGCGCTTCTTCAGGCCCGCCAGGGCGCGGTCGATGATGACCTTCTCGGCCTTGCGCTTGATCATCCCGAGCATCGGGATCTTGACGTCCACGGTGAGCTGGTAGGTCACCTCGGTGCGCTTGCCGCCGTCCAGCGGGGCCAGCCGGTACGAGCCGTCCAGCTGGCGGAGCATCTGCGACTTGCCCAGCGTCCAGCTGACCTCGTCGGCGCCCCAGGAGTAGACCAGCGTGTGGTCGTCCTTGATCGCGCCCGCGTCGAGCAGCAGCCGGACCTTCTCCGCGCGGCCCTCGGCGTCGGTGGACAGGACCTCGGCCTCCTTCACCTCGCCGGTCCACTCGGGGTAGCGGGCGAAGTCGGCGATCACGGCCATGACGTCGGCCGGGGCGGCCTCGATCGTGATGCTCGAGCTGGTGTGTTCCGCCATCGCGGTCGCTCCTCCGGGGACTGTTCGACAAGTGTGCGGGGGCCTCCGGCCGCCGCGTGAAGGCTACCGCGCGTGCGGGCTCCGCCACTCCAGTGGCTCCCGGGTCCCGCCGGAACGGCCGACGCCACCGGTTCCGCGGGCCGCGGCGACCCGGCGGACCGCACCGGCTCCGTTCACCACTCCAGCGCCCACGGCCGCCCCGTCGCCGCGAAGTGCCCGACGTTCACGCACTCCGTCCCGCCGATCCGCATCCGCCGCGCCATCGGCTGGTGCACGTGTCCGAACAGCGCGTACCGCGGCCGGGTCCGCCGGATCGCCGCCAGCAGGGCCTCGCTCCCCCGCTCGAACCGCCGCGCCACCGTGTCGTAGCAGAGCTCCGGCACCTCGGGCGGGATGTGCGAGCAGAGCACGTCCACCTCTCCCAGCGCCTCGACCTTGGCGGCGTACTCCTCCTCGGAGACCTCGTACGGGGTCCGCATCGGCGAGGGCAGCCCGCCGCCGACGAAGCCGAAGACGCGGCCGCCGATCTCCACCCGCTGGCCGTCGAGGACGGTGGTGCCGGGTCCGGCGTACTCCCGCCACAGGCCCGGGATGTCGACGTTGCCGTACGTGGCGTACGTCGGGGTGGGCAGCGCCGCGAACATCTGCGCGTACTGGCGCCGTACCGCGCCCTCGATCAGCTGCTCCCGGTCAAGCCCCGCCCACAGGCTCCGGCCGAATTCGCGCGCCTCCGCGAACCGCCGCGCGGTGCGCAGCTCGACGATCCGGTCGGCGTTCTCGACGCCGAACAGGTCGGGGAAGATGCCGCGCGAGTGGTCGGCGTAGTCGAGGAAGAGCACCAGGTCACCGAGGCAGACCAGCGCGTCGGCGCCTTCGCCGGCCCGGGCGAGCGCCTCGGTGTTGCCGTGGACGTCGCTGATGACGTGGACCCGCGTACGACTCTTCCTGCCAACCATGCCGCCACCCTAGGGGCGACTGGGGCGGACGGGTAGAGGGGCCCGGGCAGCCAGCCGGACCTGCGGTTACTTCCGAGTCCCGAGCGGGGTCGACTAGTGTCGGGATCGGCACGGCCGTGTCATGTGACGCACGGAACATCTGGCCGGTTCCCTCTATCCGGAACCCACTACCGGTGGGTAACGTCCGGTCGGTCCACATGGTGGCGATGGCGCCCAGAGGAGCAGCAGTCTTGCGCGAGTTCAGCCTTCCGGCCCTGTACGAGGTCCCGTCGGACGGGAACCTGACGGATCTCATCCGCCGCAACGCCGCTCAGCATCCCGACACCGCCGTCATGAGCCGCAAGGTCGACGGCCGGTGGCAGGACGTGAGCGCGACCGAGTTCCTCGCCGAGGTCCGCGCCGCGGCCAAGGGCCTGATCGCGGCCGGCATCGAGCCCGGCGACCGCGTCGCCCTGATCTCCCGCACCCGCTACGAGTGGGTGCTGTTCGACTTCGCGATCTGGAGCGCGGGCGGCGTCACCGTTCCCGTGTACGAGACCAGCTCCCCCGAGCAGATCCAGTGGATCCTCGGTGACTCCGGAGCCGTGGCCGTCGTCGCCGAGACCCCCGGCCACAGCGCGACCGTGGCCGGTCTGCGCGACCGGCTGCCGGAGCTGCGCGAGGTCTGGGAGATCGAGCAGGGCGCCTTCGACACGCTGAAGGCCGCGGGCGCCGAGGTCACCGAGGCCGAGGTCGAGGCGCGCAGCACGCTCGCGGGCGCCGACGACCCGGCCACCATCGTCTACACCTCGGGCACCACCGGCCGCCCCAAGGGCTGCGTGCTGACCCACCGCAACTTCTTCGCCGAGTGCGGCAACGTGGTGGAGCGGCTCAGCCCGCTCTTCCGCACCGGCGAGTGCTCCGTCCTGCTCTTCCTGCCGGCCGCGCACGTCTTCGGGCGCCTGGTGGAGGTGGCGGCCGTGCTGGCGCCGATCCGGCTGGGCTGCGTACCGGACATCAAGAACCTCACCGACGAGCTGCAGTCCTTCCGGCCCACGCTGATCCTCGGCGTGCCGCGCGTCTTCGAGAAGGTCTACAACTCCGCTCGTGCCAAGGCCCAGGCCGACGGCAAGGGCAAGATCTTCGACGCGGCGGCCGAGACGGCGATCGCGTACAGCCGTGCGCTGGACACCCCGGGCGGCCCGTCCCTCGGCCTGAAGCTGAAGCACAAGCTGTTCACCAAGCTGGTCTACAGCAAGCTGCACACGGTCCTCGGCGGGCGCGGCGAGTACGCGATCTCCGGCGGCGCCCCGCTGGGCGAGCGGCTCGGCCACTTCTTCCGCGGCATCGGCTTCACGGTGCTGGAGGGCTACGGCCTGACCGAGTCCTGCGCGGCCACGGCCTTCAACCCGTGGGACCGCACGAAGATCGGTACGGTCGGCCAGCCGCTGCCGGGCTCGGTGGTGCGCATCGCCGACGACGGCGAGGTGCTGCTGCACGGCGAGCACATCTTCAAGGGGTACTGGAAGAACGAGGCGGCGACCGCCGAGGCGCTGACCGACGGCTGGTTCCACACCGGCGACGTCGGCACCCTCGACGAGGACGGCTACCTCGCGATCACCGGGCGCAAGAAGGAGCTCATCGTCACGGCGGGCGGCAAGAACGTCGCGCCCGCGGTGATCGAGGACCGGATCCGCGCCCACGCGCTGGTCGCGGAGTGCATGGTGGTCGGCGACGCGAGGCCGTTCGTGGCCGCGCTGGTCACCATCGACGAGGAGTTCCTCGGCCGGTGGGCCGCCGAGAACGGCAAGCCGGCCGGGGTCACGGCGGCGGAGCTGCGCGAGGACGCGGACCTGATCGCCGCCGTCCAGAAGGCGGTGGACGACGGCAACGCGGCGGTGTCCAAGGCGGAATCGGTGCGGAAATTCCGCATTCTGCCCTCCCAGTTCACGGAGGAGTCGGGGCACATCACGCCTTCGCTGAAGCTCAAGCGGAATGTGGTGGCGAAGGACTTCGCGGACGAGATCGAGGCGCTGTACCGGGGCTGACGGGCCGGACGGGCCTGGCGGCCCGCGGCCGGAGGCCGCGGGTCAGCGGGGGTCCTGCGCGAGGATCCGCGCCATGTTCCGCTCGGCGAGGGCCGTGATGGTCACGAACGGGTTCACCCCGAGCGAGCCCGGGATCAGCGAGCCGTCGACCACGTACAGCCCCTGGTAGCCCTTGGCGCGGCCGAAGTCGTCGGTCGCCCGGCCGAGCACGCAGCCGCCGAGCGGGTGGTAGGTGAAGTTGTCCGCGAAGGCCCGGTTCCCGCCGAACAGGTCGTAGCGGTAGATGGTGAAGTTGGCCCGGTTGACGCGGTCGAAGAGCCGCTTGGCCGCGTCGACGGACGGGGTGTTCTGGTCCCGCCGCCACTGGAGCTGCGCGCGGTCGCCGGCCGCGTCGTAGGTGAAGTGGCCGCGCTCGGGGTTCTTGGTGATGGCCAGGTACATCGAGATCCAGTGCTCGAAGCCCATGGGCAGCGGGGCGATCTCCGCGAAGACCGGGCCGGCGGGGTTGTCCCAGTCGTCGATGCCCAGGGCGGGCATGGTGGCCTGGTTCGCGCCGACCGTGTCCCAGAGGTGGTTGGCGCGCGCGGTCATGACGTTGCCGTTGTGCCCCCAGCCGAGCCCGACCTCCTCTCCCAGCGCGGGCAGCGTGCCGGTCTCGCGGGCGCGCAGCAGGATCTCGGTGGTGCCGAGGCTGCCCGCCCCCAGGAACAGCTGCCTGCAGCCGAGTTCGCGGGTCTGGGTCACCCGTCCCGTGACGTCGCTGGTCCGCACGGTGAGCACGTATCCGCCGGCCGGGTCCGTGCGTACGCCGACCACGCGCTGCATGGTCTCGATGGTGACGTTGCCGGTGCCGACGGCGGCGGCGAGGTAGGTCTTGTCGACGCTCTTCTTGCCGTGGTTGTTGCCGTAGATGACCTCGCCCGCGAGGGCGGACCTGGTGGCGGTGCCGGCCGCCTCGCGCTTCATGTACTCGAAGTCGTAGACGTTGGGGACGAAGGTGGTCCGCAGCCCGGTGTTCTGGGCGTGCTTGCGGGAGATCCGGGCGAAGCGGTACCACTCCGTGGACTCGAACCAGGCGGGGTCGATGTCGTTGACGCCGAGCATCGCGCGGGCCCGGGGGTAGTAGGTGCCGTACATCTCGTCGGCGTCGACCTGGGGCAGCACCTCGGAGAAGTACGCGCGCCGGGGCGTCGGCGCCATGCCTCCGTTGACGAGCGAACCGCCGCCCACGCCACGGCCCACGTACACGGACATGTCGCCGTAGTTCACGCGGTCGAGGACGCCCGGGTAGGGGCTGATGTCCCGGTTGACCACGTCCAGCCAGAGGAACTGGGCGAGCGGGGCCTCGGTGCGGGTGCGGAACCACATGGAGCGCTGGTCGGGGGCGGACGTGGAGGGGAAGATCTTGCCGTCGGGCCCGGGGGTGTCCCAGAGCCGGCCCATTTCGAGGACGACGGTACGGACCCCGGCCTGTCCGAGGCGCAGCGCGGCGACGGCGGATCCGTAGCCGGAGCCGACGACGATGGCGGGGGCGTACTGCGCGGCGGCGGGCTCGACGGCCGCGGCGGAGGAGAGTCCGATGCGGGTGAAGCCGAGTGCGGCGGCGGTCTGGAGGGCGCCCAGTCCCAGGACATGACGGCGCGTCAGATGTGGTGTCATGGCCGCATCATGAGCGGATTCCGCCCAACCGGCCATAACCCGCACTGACACGCTTTTGAGTAACAGTCAGACATGGCTCGACCGTAGGCGGACCCCGCTGCCGCCCGTCCGGTTTGCTCGACCCTGCCCGCGATCGGCGCCCCGGGAGCGATAATCCCCCTCCGCCCGGAAAGGGGACCCCGGCGGCCGCGCCCGCCGCGCGCTACAGGAGCGCGCGCAGGCGCTCCGCGAGGAGGTCCCAGCGCCACTTCTCCTCGACCCACGCGCGGCCCCGCTCGCCCATGCGGCGGCGCAGTTCCGGGTCCAGCAGCAGGGCGGTGATCCGGTCGGCGGCCTCCTGCGGGGAGCCGCCCCGGACCACCCAGCCCGTCTCCCCGTCCAGCACCGCGTCGGGCGCCCCGCCGGAGTCGCCCGCGACCACCGGCAGCCCCGTCGCGGAGGCCTCCAGGTACACGATCCCGAGCCCCTCCACGTCCAGTCCGCCGCGCCGGGTCCGGCACGGCATCGCGAAGACGTCCCCGGCGCCGTAGTGGGCCGGCAGCTCCGACCACGGGACGGCTCCGGTGAAGACCACGGAGTCCGCGACCCCCGTGGCCGAGGCGAGCGCGCGCAGGTCGCCCTCGTACGGCCCGCCGCCCACGATCAGCAGTACGGCGTCGGGCACCGCCGCCAGGATCCGCGGCATGGCCTCGATGAGGGTGTCCTGCCCCTTGCGCGGGACCAGCCGGGACACGCACACCACCACCGGACGGTCGGTCAGCCCGAGCCGCGCCCGGACCTCCGCCCCGCCCGACCCGGGGTGGAAGGTCTTCTCGTCCACCCCCGGCGGGAGCTGCGTCATCCGCGCCGCCGCCCGGTCCGTCACCGCCGAGGCGATCCGCGAGCGCGTGTACTCCCCGAGGTACGTCAGCGTGTCGGTGCCCTCGCCGATCCGCCGCAGCAGCTGCCGCGCGGCCGGCAGCTGCGCCCAGCCCGCCTCGTGCCCGTGGGTGGTCGCCACGATCCGCCGCGCCCCCGCCCTGCGCAGCGCCGGGCCCATCAGCCCCAGCGGAGCGGCGGCCCCGAACCACACCGACTCGCAGCCGTGCTCGCGCAGCAGCCCCACGGCCCGCCGGGTCACCCGGGGGGTCGGCAGCAGCATGGTCGTCCGGTCGCGCACCACCTGGAACGGCTGCTCGGCGTCGAAGGCCGCGGTGGCCTCGCGGCCCTCCGCGCTCCGCTTCCAGGTGGAGGCGTAGACGACGATCCGGTCGGGATCCAGCCGCAGCGCCATGTTGTGCAGGAAGGCCTGGATGCCGCCCGGTCGCGGCGGGAAGTCGTTGGTCACGATCAGCGTCTTGTGCATCGCCAGCCAAAGTACCGGACTAGCGTGCGCCCAGTTCCCCCCGCAGGCTCGCCTGCCAGGCCGTCGTCAGACCGGCCGGATCGCCCCCGACCGTCTCCTCCAGCGCCACCGCGAGCGGCTCGCGGCCGGCCAGCTCGTAGAGCCGCACCAGCGTGGCCTCGCCCCACTTGGCCGCGATGAGCCGGCAGGCCAGCCAGGACCCCTCGTACGCCCGCGCCAGCGCGTCCGGGTCGCCCCCGAAGGCGAAGGCCTCGTCCCGGGGCAGTTCGGCCGGCAGTTCGCCCCGTCGCACCGCCCGGCCCAGGGCGGGCGCGGCTTCGGCGGCCGTGTGCCCGGAGCCGCGGTACGCCACCCAGTCCGCGAAGCCCTCCGCCAGCCACAGCGGGGTCTTCCCGGTGGTCGCGGTGCGCGTCGCCACGTGGGTGACCTCGTGGGTCAGCACGATCCGCCGCCCCTCCCCGGACAGTTGCGCGTACCCCTCCGGGTTGACCACCACCCGGTCGGCCGGGACCGGCCCGTCCCCCACCCGGCCGGTGGTGACCGCCCCCATCCCCCGGTACGCGGCGGCCGGCTGCCCCAGCAGCGCGGCCATGGCGTCCAGCGTGCCGGGAACCAGCACCACCACCCGCCCCGACCACGTCCCCGGCCAGGCGGCGCTCACCGCGGGCACCGCCCGGTCCGTCTCTCCCGCGATCCGGGACAGGGTCTCCTGGGACTGGCCGACGCCGAGCACCAGCGCGTGCGCGCCCCGGGCCACCACCGGCTCGCCCTGGTCCCACAGCTGCGGCAGGGCCCCCGGCGCGGGCCGGTCGCCGGTGACCCGCCAGGCCCCGCCGTCCCGCGCGAGTTCGACTTCGCGCCCCGACCCGGCGGGAGCCTCGTCGTGGCCGGCCAGCCGGTAGCGCAGCTGCGCCCGCGCGACGGCCCGTTCGCCGTCCCGCCGGACCGAGGTGACCTCGTACGCCCAGCCCTCCAGCGGGATCCCGGAGAGCCGCGCGGGCGGGGCGGCGGACCAGTCGGCCACGGCCCGCCGGATGCCGGGCTCGGCGGTGTCCCGCGCGGGCGCAGCGCAGCCGGCCGGCAGCGGGCACACCAGCAGCAGCGGCAGGACCCGTACGACGAGCCGATGGAGGAGACGCCCCGGAAGCATCCGCCGATCGTACGCAGCGTCCCGCTCGGGTGCGGGTCAGGGGGCAGGCCGGCAGCAGGGGCAGGTCAGGGCCGGGTCACCGAGGAGACCGGCATCATCCCCACCGGGTCGTAGCGCACCCGCGCGCCCGGGTAGGGGGCGTGGACCACCTGGCCGTTGCCCACGTACATGCCGACGTGGCTGGCGTCCGAACGGTAGGTCACCAGGTCGCCCGGCTGGGCCTGCGACAGCGGCACCTGCCGGCCCGCGTGCCGCTGCGCCTGCGAGGTGCGCGGCAGCGAGACGCCCGCCTGGCGGTACGACCACACCATCAGGCCGGAGCAGTCGAAGCCGGAGGGACCGGTGGAACCCCAGACGTACGGCCGGCCCACGGCGGCCCGGGCGGCCATCACGGCGGTCGCGGCCCGGCCCGAGGACGGGCCGGCCGGGGCCATCTCCGGGAGCCCCGCGGCGCGCCCGCCGGAGCGCGAGGCCCGCTCGAAGTCGGCCCGCTCCTCGGAGGGCATCGCATTGAGGAGCCGGCGGGCGGCGGCCAGCTTGGCCGTGACGGACCTCTTGTGACGGGCCACGTCGGAGCGCAGGGCCTCCAGTTCGGCGAGCTTGTGGGAGGCCTCCTGGCGCTGCTGGCCGATCCGGCGCTGCTCGTCGCGGAGTTCGTCCAGCTGGTCGGCCTGGCGGCCGGTCAGCCGGCCCAGGACGGCGGCCTTGTCGAGGTAGTCGTCCGGGTTCTCGGACAGCACCAGCGAGAGCGTGGGGTCGAGGCCGCCGGAGCGGTACTGGGCCCCGGCGAAGGCGCCGAGGACGCCCCGCATGGTGTTGATGCGGTCCTGGCTGCGGGCGACCGCGTCCTGGGCCCGGCCGATCTCGGCGCGGAGCCTGTCGGCCTTCTCACCGGCCTCGTTGAAGCGCTCGGTGGCCTGTTCGGCCTCCTCGAAGAGCCGGTCGACCTGGGCGCGGGCGCCTGCCGAGGGCTCCTGCGGGAGGCCGGGGGCGGCGCTCGCGGATGCTCCCGTCATGGCGACCGCCGCGGTGGCCGCTGCGGCGGTGAAGACGGTGACCTTAGTGTTCCGGTCGAGGCCGCTGAGCCCGGGCCGGCGATGGGACGCCACGTGAAACCGCTCCCTTCCGCTTGCGCGGGCCCCGGGTCCGCCCCCCGTGGACGGCCGTGTGCCGGGTTCCGCGCTGGCAGACAGTAGCCGCGCCGCGGGGCACCGGCCAACGACCGTCGGAGGGCGGGTACGGCGGCGCCCCGCAGGAGACGCAGGTCACCGGCGGGGCGTGCGGTCAGAGCGTGCGGTTGTAATTCGCCCGGATGGGCGGCGTACGGCGCGTCCCCGGTGGAAGCCGTCCGGGCTCAGATGCGGACGCCGAACTGGAAGGGCATGTTGTCCATCGACTCGTACTTGACGCCGCCGCGCGGGTTGGAGGCGTGCAGCGTCATGTTGTTGCCCGCGTAGAGGCCGACGTGGTGCAGGTCGCCGTAGAAGAAGACCAGGTCGCCGGGCTGGAGCTGGCTGCGGCTGATGCGCGTGCCGTCGTTCGCCTGGGTGTAGGTGGTGCGGGTGATGCTGACCCCGGCCTGCTTGTAGGCCCACTGCGTCAGACCGGAGCAGTCGTAGGCGCTGGGGCCCGTCGCGCCGGACACGTACGCCATGCCCACCTTGGTCTTGGCGGCGGCGAGGGCGGCTCCGGCCCGGCCCGAGGGCTTCACGTCGCCGAGGTCGGGGGAACGCTCCCCCTCGCTGCGGCTGGCCCGGCTGGCCTTGCTCTCCTCGTCCTTGAGCTGGGCGCGCTCCTGCGCGGTCAGCGTGTTGAGGAGGGCCTGGGCCTCGGCGAGCTTGTCCTGCGAGGCCTTCTTCTTCTCGCCGAGCTCCTTGCGGGTGGCGTCGAGGTCCGCGAGCTTGCCGGAGGCCTCCTGGCGCTGCTGCGCGAGGACGCGCTGCTTGGCCTGGATCTTCTCGATGGCCTCGACCTGCTTGCCGCTCAACTGCTGGAGCGTGGAGGCCTTGTCCAGGTAGGTCTCCGGGTCGGCGGAGAGGAAGAGCGCGAGGGACTGGTCCATGCCGCCGGTGCGGTACTGGGCGCTGGCCATCGAACCGAGCGTGTTGCGGAGCTCGTTGAGCTCGCCCTGGCCGCGGGCGACCGCGTCCTGGAGCTGGTTGATCTCCTTCTCCAGCTTCTCCTGGCGCTCCTTGGCCCCGTTGAACTTCTCGGTGGCCTGCTCCGCCTCCTCGTAGAGGGCGTCGACCTTGGTCTTGACCTCGTCCTTGCCGGGCTGCGCGGGAGCGGCGCCGGCGGACTGGGCGGAGAGGGCGACGGCCGCGGCGGCCGTGGCGGTGAGCACGGTCACGCGTGTGCGGGTCGGCTGCTTGGGTCGACGGTGGGACGCCACGAAGGCGAGCTCCTTCTTCCTAGAGCCGCCGATTGGTGAACGCACACTCGGCAGCACCTTCGCCGCCACCCCGAATGGGTGATCTACCGCACGAAGGTTTGAACAGACCCTAGTGACCCGCCTGTGATCACTTCAAATCCTCGTGGGAAAAAAATCGGCCGCCCACCGGCTTCTTTACCTACAGCGCACGCTCCGTACCGGTCAGTTGACGGTACGTTCCCTCGGGGCCCCGGCAATTCCGGCATTGGGCCCAGGAGTTACGAAACGCGCGAAAGCCGCTTCAGCAGCAAGGCGGACGTCACCGGCCGGGCTCCGGCCTTCGCCACCCCGTCCGCCACCTCGCGGTCGGTGGACACCACGACCACCGGACGGCCGGGCGGCTCGGCCCGCACCAGCTGGCGGATCAGCTCGTCCGCCGTCACCCCGGCCTTGGAGAACAGCACCCGCACCCCGCGCGGCGGGGCCAGCAGCACCGGCGCCGCCAGCTCGGCCCCGTCGAAGACGCAGGTCATCTCCGCCCCCGTCTGCGCGGCCAGCATCGACAGCCCGCCCAGCAGCCGCAGCCGCTGCTTCTCCAGCGGCATCGTCGGATAGCCGGTCTTGGTCACGTTGTAGCCGTCGACCACCAGATGGGCCTGGGGCAGCGCCAACAGCTGGTCCAGCAGGGCCGGATCGGTCTCCGACAGCGCCCGCGCCGCGATGTCCTTGGGGGTCATCCGGCCCGGCTCCACCGCCTCCACCGTGTCCGCCGGCCGGGTGGAGACCGGCGGCAGCGCCAGCTCGCGGCGCAGCCCGGCGGCCGCGTCCAGCACGGTGTCCAGCAGCAGCCGCAGCCGCATGTCCTCGATGCTGCGCCCCTCGCGGGTGGCCCGGCGCGAGGTCTCCAGCGCCGACTCCACCTCCGCGAGACGGGACTTGAGCCGCCGGGTCTCGCTCTCGGCCGCGGCCACCTGCGCGGCCGCCTCACCGCGGATCCCGTCGATCTCGGCGCCGAACTTGCGCAGGGCCGCCTCGCCCCGCTTGACGTCGCTGAGGGCGCTGCGCAGCTTGCGCTGAAGCGATTCCGCTTCCTTGCGGGCGGCGTCCAGCTCGGCCCGCACCTGCTCGCCGCCGGCCCGCTGCATCTCCCGTGCGTGGGCCAGTTCCTCGCGGAGCCGCTCCATCTCGCGCCGGGTCTCGTCCCCGACCCGCTCGGCGTCGGCGCGCTGCGCCTCCTCGCCGGCGGCGGCCACCAGCTTGACCCAGTCGGCCGGACGCAGCACGTACGCGGCGGCCGCCACGTCCAGCGGATCGGCGGCGGCGGGCGGGGCGCCCGACTCCAGGGCAGCGGCCAGTTCGGCCTGGGCCTCGCGGAGCTTCTCGGCGACCCGGCCGCGGAACACGGCGTCCGTCTCCACGGCGGCGGCCATGGCGTTGCCCGCGAACTTGGCGCGCCGGGTCGGGGTGAACCGGGCGTACTGGCGCAGCTGCGCCGGGAGGTCCGCGACCGTCAGTCCGCCGAAGGCCTCCGAGACGAGCGCCACGACCCTGCGCCGCACGCCTTCCGGCAGCGGGCGGTCGAGCACCTCGGCGGCGTCGCCGGCCACGTCGGCCGGCTCAGCGCCGCTTGCTGGCTCCACAATCCGTCACCCCTACCGTGATCTACCTGTGGGCCCGGCTCCCTCAGGAGTCCGCGCCCGGCCTGTCCACGAGCTCGATCTGGTCCACCGCGTTGCACCAGCGGCAGCGGACCGACTCGATGGTCTCATTGACCACCTCGCGCTCCTCGACCTTGGGCTCCCCGGCGAGGTCCAGGTGGACGTACTCCACGACCTTCGACGAACGGGTGACGTCGAAACGCGTGAGGTTGCCGCACAGGGTGCAGCGCCACCGGGTGGTGTCGGTCGGCAGGGGAACCGTCATCAGGCCGCTCTCTCCTTCGTAGCTCATTCAATTAAAGCCGCCGTCTGCTCCGGACGACGGCACAGCTCGTAACCCTACGGCCTGCCACCGCTTCAGGTGGGTCGGGTTGGGCCATGCTCGGTCGCATGATCGTAAGGTGGCAGGCCGTACGCGAGGCGGCCCGGGGGCCGGTGGTCACCCACGCGCTGATCGCCGGATGCTGCGTGGTGTTCCTGCTCGGCCCCGCCTCGGGCATGAACCCGGTCTACGGAACGGGTGACGAGCTGCTGGCGACGGGCACGGCGTACTTCCGGCGCTGGGGCGTGGTCCCGGACGGGCTCTTCTCGGGCACGGCCAGAGCCCTGCTCACGCCGCTGACCGCGCTGTTCGTCCACGGCAGCTGGCTGCACCTGCTCGGCAACATGCTCTTCCTGCACGTCTTCGGCGCGATGACGGAGGAGCGGATGGGCCGCCCGGCCTTCCTCGTCTTCTACATCAGTACGGGCTACCTCGCCCTGGCCGCGTACGCGGCGGCGAACGCCTCCTCGGACCAGACCCTGGTCGGCGCTTCCGGCGCGATCTCGGCGGTGCTGGGCGCGTTCCTGTGCCTGTTCCCGCGCGCCCGGGTGACGAGCCTGTTCCCGTTCCTCTTCTTCCTGCCGCTGCGGTTCCCCGCGTGGATCGTGCTGATGTTCTGGTTCGTCCTCCAGTGGGTGGCGGCCCACCGCGCGGAAAGCGGTCCGGGAGTCGCGTACCTGGCCCACGTGGTGGGCTTCTCGCTGGGCTTCGGCTACGCGTGGGTGCGGTATCGGCGTACGACTAGAGTGAGGCGACCAGCGACTGCCGGCGAGGGAGACAGCCAACCGTGATCACCGCGATCGTGCTCATCAAGACCAGCGTGGACCGCATCCCCGAGATCGCCGAGTCCATCGCCGCACTGGACAGCGTCAGCGAGGTCTACTCCGTCACCGGGACGTACGACCTGATCGCCCTGGTCCGGGTGGCCCGCCACGAGAACCTGGCGGACATCATCCCGGGCCGCATCAGCAAGATCCCCGGCGTCGAGGCGACGGACACCCACGTGGCGTTCCGTACGTACTCCCAGCACGACCTGGAAGCCGCCTTCGCGATCGGCCTCGACGCCTAGCGCTCCGCGGGTTCACAGCCCCGGCAGGGTCTCCCCCGGCCGGGCGCCGGCAGGGACCGGTCCTGCTCCACCAAGGCGCCCTGCCACAGCGGCAGGGGCCTGCCCACGAGCGCCCGGCCGGTCGGTATCGGATCCCGGTACGGCATGCCGCGAAGCTGGTGGAGGCGCGTCAGGAGACGGGGACGCAGCGGCCCTCTTCGGTGCGGTACTGCCACTTGGCGCCGTCCGCGACGAGGTCCTTGACCGCGCGGACGAAACGCTCGACGTGCTCGTCGGGGGTGCCCGCGCCGAAGCTGACGCGGATCGCGTTCAGCGAGCGCTCCCCCGGGGCCGCTTCGGGGGCCCCGCACTCGCCCTGGGCCTGCGGCTCGCTGCCGAGCAGGGTGCGGACCAGCGGGTGCGCGCAGAAGAGGCCGTCGCGGACGCCGATGCCGTACTCGGCGGACAGGGCGGCCGCGAAGTGCGAGCTGTTCCAGCCGTCGACGACGAAGGAGATGACGCCGACGCGCGGGGCGTCGTCCCCGAACAGCGACAGGACCCGGACGGCCGGGACGTCCGCGAGGCCCTCGCGGACGCGCGCGATGAGGTGCCGCTCGCGGGCGACGAGGCTGTCGAAGCCGGCCTCGGTCAGGGCCTTGCAGGCGGAGGCGATGGAGTAGACGCCGATGACGTTCGGGGAGCCGGCCTCGTGGCGGGCGGGCGTGGTGTGCCACTCGACGTCCACGCCGCCGTCCTCGCGCCGGGCGACCTTGCGGGAGGCGCCGCCGCCCGCGAGGTACGGCTCGGCCTGCTGGAGCCAGTCCGCCCGGCCGGCCAGGACTCCCGAGCCGAAGGGGGCGTAGAGCTTGTGGCCCGAGAAGGCGACCCAGTCCACGTCCAGCTCCTGCACGGAGACGGGGTGGTGCGGGGCCAGCTGGGCGGCGTCCAGCACGATCCGCGCGCCGTGGGCGTGCGCGGCGGCGGCGAGCTCCTTCACCGGCCACAGCTCACCGGTGACGTTGGACGCGCCGGTGACGCAGACCAGGGCCGGGCCGTAGGGCTCCCGGTCGGCCAGCGCGCGCTCCAGGGTCTCGACGGCCTGGGCCGGGGTGCGCGGGGCGTTGAGGTACGTGACCCGCGCGTCCCCCCACGGCAGCAGCGAGGCGTGGTGCTCGGTCTCGAAGACGAAGACCTGGCAGTCGGCCGGGAGCGCGGCGGCGAGCAGGTTCAGGGAGTCGGTGGTGGACCGGGTGAAGACGACCTGGTCGGCGGGACGGCAGTCGAGGAACTCCGCGACGGTGACCCGGCTCTGCTCGAAGAGGTCCGTGGAGAGCTGCGAGAGGTACCCGGCGCCGCGGTGGACGCTGCCGTAGTACGGGGCGTAGGCGGCCACGTCGTCCCACACGCGCTGCAGGGCGGGGGCGCTGGCGGCGTAGTCGAGGGCGGCGTAGGTGACCTCGCCGCCGGTGACCAGCGGCACGGTGACGTCACGGCCGAGCACGGGCAGCGGCTCGGCACACGCGGGGTCGACGGTGACGGCGGCGTCGGCGGCGCTGGCGGTGTTCAGGGTTGCGGACATGGCGGTATCTCCCGGCAGGCAGGGCGGAATGGCTTCGGTGTGCCCGTACGCGGGTACGGCTCTGCGGCCGACCGGGGTACGGGATGACCTCGGAGCACGGGGAGGGCGTACGGAGGTACGCGGAAGTGGCCCTGTTCCGAGGGTTGAAGAAGGGGCGGACTCGCCCTATCGCATTCGCTTGCTCACGGAAAACGCTCCTCGAGAGACCAGGATCCCTGGTGTCGAGGGATCCGCGCTTGCCGTAGACCTCACTGCCTACGACCTGGTCATCACCCGGGGCACCCCGCCACGGAAGGAGGGTTGCCGGACAGCAAGCCGGGGCAAAACGCTGTCGCTCGTGACCTGACCAGAATCCTGCCACAAGATCCGCCGTGCGCAAGACCCCGGTCCGCATGCTGGACCGGGGCCTTGGCCGGAATGGCCCGAAAGGGGTCAGGCGTTGCTCGCGGCCACCCAGCGCTCCAGCGCCGCCCTGGCCGCGCCCGAGTCGATGGACTCGGCCGCCCGGGCGATGCCCGCCGCGATCTGCTCCTCCAGGGAGCCGCTGCCCGGGTCCAGTGCCACCAGGGCCGCCGCCGAGTTCAGCAGGACGGCGTCCCGTACCGGGCCGGTCTCGCCGGCCAGCAGCCGGCGGGCCACGTCCGCGTTGTAGGAGGGGTCCCCGCCCCGCAGCGCGGACACGTCGACCAGCTCGATCCCGACGTCACGCGGGTCGAAGGGCAGCTCGGTGACCGAGCCGTCCCGGACCCACCACACCCGGGAGGTGGAGGTGATGGTGAGCTCGTCGAGGCCGTCGTCGCCCCGGAACACGAGCGCCGAGGAACCCCGGTCGGCGAGTACGCCCGCGACGATGGGGGCCACCCGGGGGTCGGCCACGCCGGTCGCCTGGGAACGGACCCGGGCCGGGTTGGTCAGCGGGCCGAGGAAGTTGAACAGGGTCCGGATGCCCAGCTCCTTGCGGGCCGCCGCCACGTGCCGCAGCGCGGGGTGGAACTTCACGGCGAAGCAGAAGGTGATGCCGGCTTCCGCCGCGACCTCCACCACCCGTGCGGGGGCCAGGTCCAGGTTGACGCCGAGCTTCTCCAGGACGTCCGAGGAGCCGCTGGCGGAGGACGCGGCCCTGTTGCCGTGCTTGACCACCTTGGCGCCCGTACCGGCCACCACGATCGCCGACATGGTGGAGATGTTCACCGTTTTGGCCCCGTCGCCGCCGGTCCCGACGATGTCCACCGTCCGGCCCGGCACCTCGATCAGGTTGGCGTGCTCGTACATGCTCCCGACGAGCCCGCTGATCTCCTCGACCGTCTCCCCCTTGGCCCGCAGCGCGACCACGAAGCCCGCGATCTGGGCGTCGGTGGCCTCCCCGCGCATGATCCTGTCCATGGCCCAGGCCGTGTCCTCGGCGCGCAGGTCCCGGCCGGTCAGCAGGGCGTCGAGAACGCCCGGCCAGCCGCGGGCCGCCACGCTGTCGCCGCCTGCCGGGGTCGCAACGTTCATGGTCCGCTCCTGCTGCTAGTGGGCCGCGCCCGTACTCACCGCCCACGTCGAATGGGAAGGGCCTCAGCCTATCCAGCCGGGCAGGACGGCAAAGAGCCCCGTCCAGACACTGGACGGGGCTCTCGCCGTGGCGACACCAGGATTGACCGAAATCAATCCCTCATGCGTTCAAGCGGTCACGCGGAGATCAGTGGTGGCCGTGGCCGCTCTGGATCTCCTTGTACTCCTCCACCGTGGGCTTCGGAATCTGGTTGTTCTCCGCGAACATGCCCTTGCTGAGCTTCGCGCGGAGCTTCTCCGTGGCCTTGAGCTTGCGCTCGACACCGTTCTCGTCGACCGTCGGGCCGAGTTCGAGCGGCTGGTACTGCTCGTGCGAGGTGATCGTGTGCAGCTGCCCCTGCGACAGCGGCTCGTGGACCTCGACGAACTCACCGTGCGGGAGGCGCTTGATGATGCCGGTCTCGCGACCGTGCAGCACCTTGTCCCGGTCCCGGCGCTGGAGGCCGAGGCAGATCCGCTTGGTGACGATGAAGGCGAGGACCGGGACGGCGAAGAAGCCGATCCGGACGAACCAGGTGATCGAGTTGATCGACAGGTGGAAGAACTGGGCGAACATGTCGTTGCCGCCGCCGATGAGGAGCACGATGTACTCCGCGATCCAGGCGACACCGAAGGCCGTACGGGTCGGGACGTTGCGCGGGCGGTCCAGGATGTGGTGCTCGCGCTTGTCCCCGGTGACCCAGGACTCGATGAACGGCCAGACGGCGATCGCGCCCAGCACCAGCGGGAAGAGCAGCAGCGGGACGAACACACCCAGGACGAGGGTGTGGCCCCACAGGTTGATCTCCCAGCCCGGCATGGCTCGGATCAGGCCTTCCGGCATACCCATGTACCAGTCGGGCTGCGCACCGGTGGACACGTGGTCCGGGCGGTACGGGCCGAGCGCCCAGATCGGGTTGATCGAGGCGATCGCCGCGATGGCCGCGATGACACCGAAGACCAGGAAGAAGAAGCCTCCGGCCTTGGCCATGTAGACCGGCAGCAGCGGCATGCCGACGACGTTCTTCTCGGTCTTGCCGGGGCCTGCGTACTGGGTGTGCTTGTGGAACACGACCAGGATCAGGTGGGCCACCAGCAGGCCCATCATGATGCCGGGCAGCAGCAGGATGTGGATCGAGTAGAACCGTGCGACGAAGTCGCCGCCCGGGAACTCGCCGCCGAAGAGGAAGAACGACAGGTACGTGCCGACGATCGGCACGGACAGGATCGCGCCCTCCATGAAGCGGACACCGGTGCCCGAGAGCAGGTCGTCCGGCAGGGAGTAACCGGTGAAACCGGTGAACATGCCGAGGACCAGCAGCAGGAAGCCGAAGATCCAGTTGACCTCGCGCGGCTTGCGGAACGCACCCGTGAAGAAGACGCGCATCATGTGCACGACCATCGCCGCGACGAAGATCAGTGCCGCCCAGTGGTGGATCTGCCGGATGAGCAGACCGCCGCGGACGTCGAAGCTGATGTCCAGCGTCGAGGCGAAGGCCTCGGACATCTGGACGCCCTGCATCGGCACGTACGAGCCGTCGTAGACGACCTCGTTCATGCTCGGGTGGAAGAACAGCGTCAGGTACACACCCGTGAGGATGATGATGACGAAGGCGTAGAGGCAGATCTCACCCAGCATGAAGGACCAGTGGTCCGGGAAGATCTTGCGCATGTTCGCCTTGGCGAGGCCGTAGATGCCCAGGCGGCCGTCCGCCCAGTCGGCTACACGCTCGCCGGCCGGCGCTTTGCGCGCCGTCGTGGTGTCAGTGGCAGTGCTCATCCGCGCTCCCAGAAAGCAGGACCGACGGGCTCTTCGAAGTCGCCGAGCGCCTCGAGGAAACCTTCGTCATTGACGCCGATCCGCAGCTGCGGAAGCGCGTGACCAGCCGGGCCGAAGATGACTCGGGCGCCGTCGGAAAGGTCGAAGGTGGACTGGTGGCACGGGCAGAGCACGTGGTGCGTCTGCTGCTCGTACAGGCTGATGGGACAGCCGACGTGGGTGCAGATCTTGGAGTAGGCCACGATCCCGTCCTGGGACCACTCCAGCTCCTGCTTGTCCTTGATGTCCTCCGGCTGGATCCGGACGATCATCAGGGCGGCCTTGCCGATCTCGATCTGGAACTGCTCCGGATCGGAGTGCTCGATCTCCTCCAGGCCCTCGGGCATGGCGAAGGTCAGCGAACCGACGAGCACGTCCTCGGGACGCAGCGGCTCCATCGTGTTCTGGTTGATGAGCAGCTTGCCCTTGGCCCAGGCGGTCTTGCGCAGCTTGTCCTCGGGCAGCGTGCCCAGGTCGCGCAGGAGCACGACGCCGGAGAGCGGCACCAGGGCCAGCGCGCCGAACATCGTGTTGCGGATCAGCTTGCGGCGGCCGATGTCGGACTCGCGGGCGCCGTCGGCGAAGTCCGAGAGGACCTTCGCCTTGACCTCCGGCGCGGAGGCGATCTCGTGGCGCTCGTCGGCGACCTCGACGTCGGACATCAGGGTGCGGGCCCAGTGGACCGCGCCCGCGCCGATGCAGAAGAGCGCGGTGCCCAGGGTCAGACCCAGGGCGAAGTTGAGCGCGCTCACCCGCCCGATGGGGAAGATGTAGACGATCTTCTCGATCGGGATGGCCACGTAGGAGGCGATGAAGCCGACAGTGGCCAGCATCGACAGCGTGAACAGCATCGCGACCGTGCGCTCGGACCGCCTGGCGGCCCGCTCGTCGATGTCCTGGATGCGCGGCTTGTGGACCGGCAGGCCCGGGTCGGCGAACGGGTCGTCCGCGACCGCTACGCCAGCGTGGTGCGCGTCGCCCTGCTCGCTCGGCAGGTGCTTCTCTTCGGGAATGTCTTGGCTACTCATGACTTCTTGGCCTTAGCGGTGTGGGCCGCGACCCAGACGGCGACAGCGATCAGCGCACCCAGACCGAAGATCCAGCCGAACAGACCCTCGGAGACGGGGCCGAGGCCACCGAGCTTCAGGCCGCCAGGGCTGACCGACTTCTCGCCGTTCACGTTCTGGAGGTACGCGATGATGTCCTTCTTCTCCTTCTCCGGCATGGTGCTGTCGGGGAAGGAGGGCATGTTCTGCGGGCCGGTGAGCATGGCCTCGTAGATGTGCTTCGGCTCGACGTCCTCAAGGTTGGGGGCGTACTTGCCGTGCGTCAGGGCGCCGCCCTCGCCGGTGAAGTTGTGGCACTGCGCGCAGTTGTTGCGGAACAGCTCACCACCCTTGGCGATGTTGGCACCCGCGGGGTCGTACTGCTTCTCGGTCGGCGTGGCCGGGCCGGCGCCGAGGGACGAGATGTACGCCGCCAGCTGGTCGATCTGCGCCTGGGAGTAGATCGCCGGCTTCTTCGGCACCTGGGCGCCGGGCTGCTGGGCGGGCATGCGGCCCGTGCTCACCTGGAAGTCGACGGCTGCGGCGCCGACGCCGACCAGGCTCGGGCCGTCAGAGGAACCCTGACCGCCGGTTCCGTGGCAGCTTGCGCAGCCCACGGCGTAGAGCTTCTTGCCCTCCTCGATGGCGAGGGACTGGGCGGTTTCATCGGCCTGCGCCTTGCCCGCGGGGGCGAAGGCGGCGTAAAGCCCCCCAGTGGCCGCCAGCGCGAGAAGTAGAACGACGACCGCCGCCAGCGGATGGCGTCGTCGTGCGGAGAGCTTTTTCACGGATTACCCCGGTGTCAGGATCTTCTGCGTCGGTGTTTCTGGATGGAGTGCCGGGCCGGGCCCGGCGACGTGTTCGCTACTTGATCAGGTAGATCGTCGCGAAGAGGCCGATCCAGACGACATCGACGAAGTGCCAGTAGTAGGACACGACGATGGCCGACGTGGCCTGTTCGTGGGTGAACCTCTTGGCCGCGTACGTCCGGCCGAGGACCAGCAGGAAGGCGATGAGACCGCCCGTCACGTGCATACCGTGGAAGCCGGTGGTCAGGTAGAACACCGATCCGTACGGGCCGGACGAGAGAGACATGCCCTCGTGCTTGACCAGCTCGGTGTACTCGAACACCTGGCCGCCAATGAAGATCGCACCCATGACGAACGTGATGATGAACCACGTCCGGAGCTTCTTCACGTCACCGCGCTCGGCTGCGAATACGCCGAGCTGGCAGGTGAGCGAGGAGAGCACCAGGATCGTTGTGTTCGTCGCCGAGAAGGGCAGATTCAAGGCCGAAGCCTGTTCTGTCCAGTACTCGGCACCCGTCACGGATCGCAGGGTGAAGTACATCGCGAAGAGGGCCGCGAAGAACATCAGCTCGGAACTCAACCAGATGATGGTTCCGACGCTGACGAGGTTCGGCCGGTTGACCGTCGGGTGCGCGTGCCCGGTATCTACTGTCGTTGCTGTCGCCACGACCGACATTATGTCGGTCGCTTATCCCGCCCTCACCCCGGGGGGTGCCGTTCGGAGTGTCAGGGCCGTGTGCAAGGCCCGAACGGCCCATCAGATCGGCGTACGGACGTAGGGTCGCGAGGCTGTGCGAACCGATGTTGACACCGGGTCGGACGGAGTAGCATCCCGCGCAACATCAACGTGATTCACGGGACACGTGGAGGAACGAAATGCGGGCGACTGCGCGAGTTCTGGTCTACAGCGACGACGCGGGCACCCGGGAGCAGGTGCGGCTGGCCGCCGGGCGCAGGCCGGCCGCGGACCTGCCGCCGGTGGAGTACGTGGAGTGCGCGACCCTTCCGGCGGTCCTGTCCCAGCTGGACGCGGGCGGCATCGACGTGTGCGTGCTGGACGGCGAGGCGGTCCCGGCCGGGGGCATGGGCGTGTGCCGGCAGATCAAGGACGAGATCTTCCGGTGCCCCCCGGTGCTGCTGCTGATGGGGCGCCCTCAGGACGCCTGGCTGGCCACCTGGAGCCGCGCGGACGCGGCCGTGACCCTTCCGGTCGACCCGGTGGCCTTCCCCGAGGCCCTGGCGGGCCTGCTGCGCCCCCGGCTGGCCCTGGACGCGTAGCCGGGCCGGGGGCCCGCTCGGACGGAAGCGGCCCTCGAGGAGCCCGTGAGGACTCCTCGAGGGCCGGTCCGGGGCCTCTTTCGGGGGGTTGTGGCGCCCCCGCGCGCGCCGGTTCAGACCTGCGGGCGGAGCCGGGCCTGGTCGACGGGGCTGCGGCCGTCCTGGGTCCCCTTGAGGAGGGCGCTTCCCTCGCGCCATTCCTTCCAGTCCAGGTTCCAGTCGCCGTACCCGTTCCCGAAGGTGTCCATGTCGTCGCCGATGCTGTTGATCACCTTGACGATGTCGCCCTCGGTGATGTTCTCGTAGAACCAGGCCGCGTTGCCCGTGCTCATGCCGGTGCAGCCGTGGCTGACGTTCTCGTAGCCCTGGGAACCCACGGACCACGGGGCGGCGTGGACGTATTCACCACTCCAGGTGACGCGGGTCGCGTAGTAGACGGGCAGGTTGTAGTACTCGCTGCCGCCGATGCCGACGGTGTCGCCGCGCATCTGGACGAAGTACTGCTTGCCCAGGACCACCTTGACCCCGTTGCGGGTGGAGAAGCCCGGCTTTCCGGTGGTCACCGGAATGGTGTTGATCACTTCTCCGTTGCGCCGGAACGTGAGGTAGTGCGACGAGGCGTCGGTGGTGACCTCCACGCGGTCGCCGATCTCCAGCGTCAGCGGCTTGGCGGCGGCGCCGTAGAGGTCGTCGGAGACCTTGACGCCCTCCAGGTTGCTGCGGGCGGAGACCTCGGTGTTGGCCGGCCAGTAGTCCTTGGGCCGGTAGTGGAGCGTCTTGTCGTCCACCCAGTACCAGGCGCCCTCGACGCCGGCCGGAGCGTCGACGACCAGCCCCCGCTCGACGAGCGCGCGGGCGGCCTTGTCCTTGACGGGCTCGCTGAGTTCGGCCGTGATGGGCTGTCCGACGCCGTATTTGCCCGCCTCAGGGCCGAATTCCACCTGGAGGACCTTCTTGGCCGGGGTGGTGTCGAAGGCGAGCGTGCGCTGCCCTGGGGCGCCCCGCTCGTCCTCGGTGCTCACGATGACCGAGTAGCGGACTCCGGCGGCCATCGGGACGGTGCTGTGCCAGCGGTCGCCGGTGGCGGTGAGCTCGCCCGCCAGCCGGCGGCCGTGGGTGTCCACGGCGGTCACGTCCGTGATCCGGCCCCCGCCGGTCTTGGCCGTGACCTCCAGGGGCCGGTTGGGGTCCACGGGACGGCTGCCGGCGGCCTGGTTGAAGGCGACCCTGTCGCCCGCGTCAAACGGGCGGGCTGACAGCGGGTTGTTGTCGCCGGACCCGCATGCGGTGGCGCCGGCCCCGAGGGACGCGACCAGCAGGGAGCAGCTGAGTACCGTCCAAAGACGCGGTGACTGGTTCATGGAGCCAACGCTATGAAGATATGACAATTACGGCGCGCGGGATGACTGCAAACGAGGGGCCCGGACTCCTCTGTTCGAGGTGTCCGGGCCCCTGGTGCCACGCGTGGGTGCTGCTACTGGTTCTGGTTCTCACCGCGGTAGTACTCGTACACCCAGCCCCACAGGCCGATCATGATGATCGGGGCCGAGAAGTACATGAGCCACCAGCCGAAGACGACGCTCATGAAGGCGAGCGCGCCACCGATGCCCAGCGAGAGCGGCTGCCAGCTGTGCGGGGAGAAGAACCCCAGCTCGCCCGCCTCGTCGGCGACGTCGGCCTCCAGGTTGTCCTGGGCCATCTCGTCCACGCGCTTGGCCGTGAAGGCCAGGTAGTAGCCGATCATGACGCTCAGGCCGAAGGCCAGGAAGAGCGCGGTGGTGCCTACGGGCTCCTTCGACCACACGCCGTACACGACGGCCATGATCAGGATGAAGAAGGAGAGCCAGAGGAACATCTTGCCCTGGATCTTCACTTGCCGGCCTCCTTGCCACCGGTGACAGCCTTGGTGGCCACGCTGTGGTCCTCGAGGTGGTCGAGGGCCGCGATCTCAGGGTGGTGCAGGTCGAACGCCGGGGATTCGGAGCGGATCCGCGGAAGGGTGAGGAAGTTGTGCCGCGGCGGCGGGCAGGACGTCGCCCACTCGAGCGAACGGCCGTAGCCCCACGGGTCGTCGACCTCGATCTTCTTGCCGTACTTCGCCGTCTTCCAGACGTTGTACATGAACGGCAGCATCGACAGGCCGAGCAGGAACGAGCTGATCGTGGAGAAGGTGTTCAGCGCGGTGAACCCGTCGGCGTTGAGGTAGTCCGCGTAACGACGCGGCATGCCCTCGGCGCCCAGCCAGTGCTGCACCAGGAAGGTGCCGTGGAAGCCGATGAACAGCGTCCAGAAGGTGATCTTGCCCAGGCGCTCGTCGAGCATCTTGCCGGTGAACTTGGGCCACCAGAAGTGGAAGCCCGCGAACATCGCGAAGACGACGGTGCCGAACACCACGTAGTGGAAGTGCGCCACCACGAAGTACGAGTCCGAGACGTGGAAGTCCATCGGGGGCGAGGCCAGGATGACGCCGGTCAGACCACCGAAGGTGAAGGTGACCAGGAAGCCGATCGTCCACAGCATCGGGGTCTCGAAGGACAGCGAGCCCTTCCACATGGTGCCGATCCAGTTGAAGAACTTCACACCGGTCGGTACCGCGATCAGGAAGGTCATGAAGGAGAAGAACGGCAGCAGCACACCGCCGGTGACGTACATGTGGTGGGCCCACACGGTCACCGAGAGGCCGGCGATCGCGATCGTCGCCGCGATCAGGCCGATGTAACCGAACATCGGCTTGCGCGAGAAGACCGGGATGACTTCGGAGACGATTCCGAAGAACGGCAGGGCGATGATGTACACCTCGGGGTGCCCGAAGAACCAGAAGAGGTGTTGCCACAGCAGCGCGCCGCCGTTGGCCGCGTCGAACACGTGCGCACCGAACTTGCGGTCGGCCTCCAGCGCGAAGAGCGCGGCGGCCAGCACCGGGAAGGCGAGCAGGACCAGAACACCGGTCAGCAGCACGTTCCAGGTGAAGATCGGCATGCGGAACATCGTCATGCCCGGAGCGCGCATGCAGATGATCGTGGTGATGAAGTTGACCGAGCCGAGGATCGTGCCGAAGCCCGAGAAGGCCAGACCCATGATCCACATGTCGCTGCCGATGCCCGGCGAGTGCACCGCGTCCGTCAGCGGGGAGTACGCGAACCAACCGAAGTCGGCGGCGCCGTTCGGCGTCACGAAACCGGCCACCGCGATGGTCGAGCCGAAGAGGTAGAGCCAGTACGCGAACATGTTCAGCCGCGGGAACGCCACGTCGGGCGCGCCGATCTGCAGCGGCATGATCCAGTTCGCGAAGCCCGCGAACAGCGGGGTGGCGAACATCAGCAGCATGACCGTGCCATGCATGGTGAACGCCTGGTTGAACTGCTCGTTCGACATGATCTGCGTGCCCGGACGGGCCAGCTCGGCGCGCATGAAGAGCGCCATGATCCCGCCGATGATGAAGAACACGAACGACGTCAGCAGGTACATCGTGCCGATGGTCTTGTGGTCGGTGGTGGTGAGCCACTTGACGACCACGTTGCCCGGCTGCTTGCGCCGCACCGGCAGCTCGTTCTCATACGAGTCGGCGGCGGCACCCTGAGATTCGTTGAGGATGCTCACAGTTTGTTCGCCTCCGAGTTGCGGGCGGGGTCAGTCTGCTTGATGCCGGCCGGGAGGAAGCCGGTCTGCCCCTTCTCGGCAAGCTCCTTGAGGTGTGCCCGGTAGGCCTCGGGGGAGACGACCTTGACATTGAAGAGCATGCGCGAGTGGTCGACGCCGCAGAGCTCGGCGCACTTGCCCATGAAGGTGCCCTCCTGGGTGGGGGTCACCTCGAAGACGTTGGTGTGGCCGGGGATGACGTCCTGCTTGAAGAGGAAGGGCACCACCCAGAACGAGTGGATGACGTCGTTCGACGACAGGATGAAGCGGACCTTCTCGCCCTTGGGGAGCCAGAGGGTCGGACCCGGGTTGTTCGTGTCCGGGTTCCGGTCGGCCGGGACGCCCTTGGTGTAGACGCCCTCGGCGCCCGCGGGGAAGTCCTTGGCGAAGCGGTCCGGGATGGAGGCGAGCTCCTTGGGGACCTGAACGGCCCCGTCCTTCTTCTCCTCGCCGGCCTTCGGGGCCGGCGCGGCGGGAAGCTTCGGGGTCGCGGGGTCGCCGTCGACGTCCTCGATGTAGTTGAAGCCCCAGCTCCACTGGAAGCCGACCACGTTGATCGTGTGCTTCGGCTTCTCGGAGAGGGACAGCAGCTTCGTCTCGTCACGCGCGGTGAAGTAGAAGAGCACCGAGACGATGATGAGCGGGACCACGGTGTACAGCGCCTCGATGGGCATGTTGTACCGGGTCTGCGCCGGAACCTCGATCTTCGTCCGGCTGCGCCGATGGAAGACGACGCTCCAGATGATCAGGCCCCACACCAGGATGCCCGTGATCAGCGCGGCCGCCCAGGATCCCTGCCAGAGGGAGAGGATGCGCGGCGCCTCCTCGGTTACCGGAGTCGGCATTCCGAGGCGGGGGAAGTCTTTCCATGTGTACGAGCAACCAGTGGCGGTCGCCAGGACCACGCCCGCAGTCAGCGCCTGCAGCAGCTTCCGCCGCATCGGGCGCCGCGGCGAGCGGTCGGAGCCGTAGGGACTCACGTAGCGCCTTCCCGAGAGTCTCGGCCCGCGCGGCCGGCCGCGGCCGTGTTCGGGTCGGTCGCCGGCCCTGACGCAGGCAGGGGTTTGGATGTTTATGCGGACCAAACCCTACTGGACGCTATTTGGGGTCGCGCGGGGAGGGTGCCCAACGCGCCGCTACTGCCCCCGAAGGGATGGATCCGCCGTACGGGGGACGGGCCATCCGGCCCTGAAAGGCGGTCTCGGGAAGACATCTGACGGCCCCTGACCTCGGGCTGCCCGCGCCGCCGGTTAGCGTGGCCGGATGCCGTACTTCGACACCGCCTCAGCCGCCCCGCTGCACCCCGTGGCCCGTCAGGCGCTGCAGGCCGCCCTGGACGAGGGCTGGGCCGACCCGGCCCGGCTGTACCGGGAGGGCCGGCGCGCCAGGCTGCTGCTGGACGCGGCCCGGGAGGCGGCCGCCGAGGCGGTGGGGTGCCGCGCCGACGAGCTGGTGTTCACCCCTTCGGGGACGCACGCTGTTCACACGGGCCTCGCGGGAGCCCTGGCCGGCCGCCGACGCGTCGGCGGCCATCTGGTCGTGTCGGCGGTCGAACACAGTTCGGTGCTGCACGCGGCCGAAGTCCACGCCGCCGCCGGGGGGACGGTCACCGAGGTCCCGGTCGACCGGTTCGGCGGGGTGAACCCGGCGGACTACGCCGCGGTGCTCGGCCCGGACACCGCGCTGGCCTGCCTCCAGTCGGCCAACCACGAGGTGGGCACCGTACAGCCGGTGGCCGACGTGGCCGAGGTCTGCGCCGCGGCCGGGGTGCCGCTGCTGGTGGACGCCGCCCAGTCGCTGGCCTGGGGCCGGGTCGAGGGCGCGTGGTCCGTGCTCGCCGCGAGCGCCCACAAGTGGGGCGGTCCGCCCGGGGTCGGGCTGCTGGCGGTCCGCAAGGGGGTCCGCTTCTCTCCTCAAGGCCCGCCGGACGAAAGGGAGTCGGGCCGCTCCCCCGGCTTCGTCAACCTCCCCGCGATCGTCGCGGCGGCGGCCTCGCTGCGGGCGGTGCGCGCCGAGGCCGACGTGGAGGCCGCCCGGCTGCGGTTGCTGGTGGACCGGATCCGGCGCCGGGTGGCCCGGCTGGTGCCGGACGTGGAGGTGGTGGGCGACCCCGACCGGCGGCTGCCGCACCTGGTCACGTTCTCCTGCCTGTACGTCGACGGGGAGACCCTGCTGCACGAGTTGGACCGGGCCGGCTACTCGGTGTCCTCCGGGTCCTCCTGCACCAGCTCGACCCTGACGCCGTCCCATGTCCTGCGGGCGATGGGGGTGCTGTCGGAGGGGAACGTACGGGTGTCCCTGCCGGCCGGGACCACGGCGGACGAGGTGAACGGCTTCCTGGAGGTGCTGCCGCGGACGGTGGCCGGGGTCCGGGAGAAGCTCGGGGTGCGCGAACCGGAGCCGTGCGAGCCGGTGGCGGACTCCCTGCGGCTGGACGCCCTGGGCCTGCGCTGCCCGCAGCCGGTGATCGAACTGGCCCGGGCCATCGTCACCGTCCCGGTGGGCGGGACGGTGACGGTGGTGTCGGACGACGAGGTGGCCCGGCTGGACATCCCGGCCTGGTGCGCGATGCGCGGCCACGCCTACCTGGGCGAGACCCCGGCCGAGGTGGGCGGGGCGTACACCGTGCGCCGCGTGGTGTGACGGGCCGGACGGGCGCGGCGCCGGGCCAGGGGGTGTCGTACCGGTCGGGCCGGGGCCGGCCCGGTCGGCAGGGCGCCGCCTAGACGGAGAGGTGGGCGCGGACCTCGGCGGCGGCCGTGTCCCCGTAGGCCTTGGTGAAGCGCTCCATGAAGTGCGCCCGGGCCAGCGTGTACTCCTGCGTGCCGAGGGTCTCGATGACCAGCGTGGCCAGCATGCAGCCCAGCTGGGCCGCCCGCTCCAGGCCGACGCCCCAGCCCAGGCCGGTCAGGAACCCGGCGCGGAAGGCGTCGCCGACGCCCGTCGGGTCGACCTTCGCGGTCTCCTCCGGGCAGCCGACGACGATCGGCTCCTGGCCGACGCGCTCGATGCGTACGCCGTTGGAGCCGAGCGTGGTCACGCGGGTGCCGACCTTCGCCAGGATCTCCTCGTCGGTCCAGCCGGACTTCGACTCGATGAGGCCCTTCTCGTACTCGTTCGAGAAGAGGTACGTCGCGCCCTCCATCAGGGTGCGGATGTTCTCGCCGTCCATGCGGGCGATCTGCTGCGAGAAGTCGGCGGCGAAGGGGATCCCGCGCGTCCGGCACTCCTCCGTGTGGCGCAGCATCGCCTCGGGGTCGTCCGCGCCGATGAGGACAAGGTCGAGGCCGCCCACGCGGTCGGCGACGGCCTTCAGCTCGATCAGGCGGGCCTCGCTCATCGCGCCCGTGTAGAAGGAGCCGATCTGGTTGTGGTCGGCGTCCGTGGTGCACACGAAGCGCGCGGTGTGCAGCACCTCGGAGATCCGTACGGACTCGGTGTCGACGCCGTTGCGGTCCAGCCAGGCGCGGTACTCGTCGAAGTCCGAGCCGGCCGCGCCGACGAGGACCGGGCGGCTGCCGAGCTGCCCCATGCCGAAGCAGATGTTCGGGCCGACACCGCCCCGCCGTACGTCGAGGTTGTCGACGAGGAAGGAGAGGGAGACCGTGTGCAGCTGGTCCGCGACCAGCTGGTCGGCGAAACGGCCGGGGAAGGTCATGAGGTGGTCGGTGGCGATGGAGCCGGTGACTGCGATACGCACGGCGTGGATGCTCCTGCGAAGGACGGCGAGGGGACATTCAAAACTACCCGGTCCGCGGCCTGCGGCCGACCGTCCGAAACTACCCCGTAGTAGGTCTTTCTCCGCCCGCCGAGCCGTGCCTACGGTGCCCTCATGACCTACACCGATGGCTTCGGGTACGCCGACCTCACCGCCGAGACCCGTCCCGGCTTCGCACGGCTGCTGGGCGACTGCGCCCGGATGGCCCCGCACTGGGCGGTTCCGCAGGGCCCCCGCCCGGACCGTGTGGCACCGTCGCAGATCCACGGCGTCAGCGTCCCGTCGGCCTCGGCCCGGCTGATCGCCTCCACCGCCGCGTACGGCGACTAGGACGGCCTAGGGGCCAGGGGAACCGGTTGCGCCTCTGTTCCGTCACACACGCATCACGTACGACGGGACAGGTAAAGGAGCGATTCGGTGACCAGCGAAGAACCCGACACATCACGCGCCGCACGACGGCGGCCGGCCTGGGCCGTCGGCTCGATCGCGGCCGCCGTCCTGCTCGCGGGCGGCGGTACGGCGTACTGGGCGTCGACGGCCTACGGCGACGGCTCGGGCAGCGGCCGTACGGGTGACACGGCAGCCGTCGCGCCCCGCCAGGCGGCGACTCCCCCGGGCCCCGGCATCGCGCCGGGCGAGCCGGACCCGTCCGGCGCCGGGGTGACCTACCGGGCCGACGTCAAGCTTCCCGAGGCACCCGCGACCGCGCCGGCGTTCGCCGCGTCCGGCGAGGTGACCTCGGAGGAGGTGGCGAAGCTCGCGAGCGCCCTCGGCATCTCCGGCGCGCCCCGGCTGTCCGGGGAGCAGTGGCTGGCCGGTGAGGCCGGCGACGGCTCCGGGCCCCGGCTCACGGTCACCCTCAAGGCCCCCGGCACCTGGACCTTCAACCGCTTCCAGCCGGGCACCGACAACGGGGGCGGCGGCAACGGGACCGGCGACAACTGCAAGCGCGGCCAGGACACCTGCGGTCCGGCCACGCTCCCCCAGGACTCCGGCTCCCTCGCGGCCACGCCCGTCTCCGAGGAGGCCGCCAGGGCCGCCGCGGCGCCGGTGCTGGCCGCCGCCGGGCAGGGTGACGCCAAGCTGGACGCCGCCCTCGTGCAGGGCTCGGTCCGGGTCGTGACGGCGGACCCGGTGGTCGGCGGGGTGCCCACCCAGGGCTGGTCCAGCAAGGTGAGCGTGGGCGCGGACTCCCGGGTGGTGGCGGGCAGCGGCGAGCTGAAGGCCCCCGCCAAGGCGGCCGAGCAGCCGGTCGTCGGGGCCGTCGAGGCGCTGGCCCGGCTCAACGCCAAGAACTCCGGGTCCAACGGCACCGGCCCGGGCCCGAGCGGCTGCGCGACCTCGGTCCCGCTGGCCCCGGACACCCCGGTCGGCGCGACGGACACGCTCCCCTGCAACCCGGAGCCGCGCCCGCTGAAGCCGCCGCGGACCGAGACGGTGCGGGGCGCGGTGCTCGGGCTGGCCCCCGGGACCGTGGACGGCTCGCGGGGCCTGGTCCCGGCCTGGCTCTTCGAGGTGGCGGGCCAGGGCGGCAAGCCGGGCCACACCGTGGTCCAGCCGGCCGGTGCCGAGGACGGCGCCACCCCGGCCCCGCCGGTGCCCCCGACGGCTCGCACGGTGCCCGGGTTCTCGTACGCGGAGGCCGACCGGAAGCTGACCGTGAACTTCTGGGGCGGGGTGTGCAGCACCTACGCCGTGGAGGCGCGGGAGCAGGAGGGTTCGGTACTGGTGAAGATCACCGACACTCCGGACAAGACCCGCCAGGCCTGCATCATGATCGCGCAGGAGATGTCCCAGACGGTGACGCTGCGCGAACCGCTCGGCGACCGCAAGGTGGTCGACGCGACGACGGGCAAGCCGCTCCCGCGCCAGTAGGCGCGGCACGCGCCCGCACATGCGAAAGGGCCCGCGCACCAGTCGGAATCGACCGGTGCGCGGGCCCTCGTCGTACAGGCTTAGCTGAACGAGTCGCCGCAGGCGCAGGAGCCGGTGGCGTTCGGGTTGTCGATGGTGAAGCCCTGCTTCTCGATGGTGTCGACGAAGTCGATGGAGGCACCGTGGAGGTAGGGCGAGCTCATCCGGTCCGTGACGACCTTGACGCCGTCGAAGTCCTTGACGACGTCGCCGTCGAGGGAGCGCTCGTCGAAGAAGAGCTGGTAGCGCAGGCCGGAGCAGCCACCGGGCTGGACGGCTACGCGCAGCGCCAGGTCTTCACGGCCTTCCTGCTCCAGCAGGGTCCTGACCTTCTCGGCGGCGGCGTCGGACAGGAGGATGCCGTCGCTCACAGTGGTCTTGTCGTCCTGTACGGACATCTGCATTCACTCCCGAAGTGGGCGGCTCCCCGCCTGCGGCTGGGGAAACGTCGGACTCTTGCCGTCGGTGGCAACCAGCGCGACCGCGGATTCATTCCGGGTCCCGCACCTTGTTCCAGATATTCATGCTCGCACACCGGCACGCGGACGTGGACCTGACGGACGGGCGGGTTCCCGGCGGCCGGGCGAATGCGTCACATCGACACTATCGGCATCGTCAAACTGACGTGAAGCAGTTATGATAGATAGCGTCAAATAGACGAGAAGTCGAAGCTCTGCTTCAGAAGTCCCTAGTCGCAGAACAGAAAGGGTGCGTGTCGTGACCACCGCCCAGCCTTTGGACGTCCAGCCGACGCCCCTTGCCCTGCTGCTGCTCGGCCGCGAAGCCGACCCCAAGAGCGAGCGCGGGGTGGAATGCCCCGGCGACCTGCCCTCGCCCTCGGACCCGAACCTCGTGGCGCGCGCCCGCGCGGCCAAGGAGAAGCTCGGGGACAAGGTCTTCATCCTCGGCCACCACTACCAGCGTGACGAGGTCATCGAGTTCGCGGACGTCACCGGCGACTCGTTCAAGCTGGCCAAGGACGCGGCCGCCAAGCCGGAGGCCGAGTACATCGTCTTCTGCGGCGTCCACTTCATGGCCGAGTCCGCGGACATCCTCACCTCGGACGACCAGAAGGTCGTCCTGCCCGACCTCGCGGCCGGCTGCTCGATGGCCGACATGGCCACCGCCGAGCAGGTCGCGGAGTGCTGGGACGTGCTGACCGAGGCCGGGATCGCGGGCAGCACCGTGCCGGTCTCGTACATGAACTCCTCGGCCGACATCAAGGCCTTCACCGGCAAGCACGGCGGCACGATCTGTACGTCGTCCAACGCCAAGAAGGCCCTGGAGTGGGCCTTCGAGCAGGGCGAGAAGGTGCTCTTCCTGCCGGACCAGCACCTGGGCCGCAACACCGCCGTCCGCGACATGGGCATGTCCCTCGACGACTGCGTGCTCTACAACCCGCACAAGCCGAACGGCGGCCTGACCGTCGAGCAGCTGCGCGACGCCAAGATGATCCTGTGGCGCGGGCACTGCTCGGTGCACGGCCGGTTCTCGGTCGACTCGGTCAACGACGTGCGCGCCCGCATCCCCGGCGTGAACGTCCTGGTCCACCCCGAGTGCAAGCACGAGGTCGTGGCGGCCGCGGACTACGTCGGCTCGACGGAGTACATCATCAAGGCGCTGGAGGCGGCCCCGGCCGGCTCCAAGTGGGCCATCGGCACCGAGCTGAACCTGGTCCGCCGCCTGGCGAATCGTTTCGCGGCGCAGGACAAGGAGGTCGTCTTCCTCGACAAGACGGTCTGCTTCTGCTCGACGATGAACCGCATCGACCTCCCCCACCTGGTGTGGACCCTGGAGTCCCTGGCCGAGGGCAACCTGGTCAACCAGATCCAGGTCGACAAGGAGACGGAGAGCTTCGCGAAGCTCGCGCTGGAGCGGATGCTGGCGCTGCCGTAGCCGTACGAAGGGGGGCGTCCGGCATCTGCCGGGCGCCCCCCTTTTCGTACTCCTCCAGGCGGCCCACGCGGACGGGCCGCGGAGGGTGGCCCGGCCCCGGACACCACCGCGTGCGGCGGCGGTGTCCGGGGCCCGTGGAGCCGGTCGGGTCAGACCTTGGCCGGGGTCTCCTCGTCGGCCTGCTGGGGCGGGACCACCGTCAGACGGGCCGTCTTCCTGGCCCGGCGGCGTTCCTTGCGGAGCTCGACCATCGCGTAGAGGGTCGGCACCAGCAGCAGGGTCAGCAGCGTGGAGCTGACCAGGCCGCCGATGACCACCACCGCGAGCGGCTGCGAGATGAAGCCGCCCTCGCCGGTGACGCCGAGCGCCATCGGGAGCAGGGCGAAGATCGTCGCGAGGGCCGTCATCAGGATGGGCCGCAGACGGTGCCTGCCGCCCTCGATGACCGCCTCGACGACACCCAGACCCTGGGCGCGGTACTGGTTGACCAGGTCGATCAGGACGATCGCGTTGGTCACCACGATGCCGATGAGCATCAGCATGCCGATCATCGCCGGGACGCCCATCGGGGTGCCGGTGACGATGAGCAGGCCCAGCGCGCCGGTGGCGGCGAAGGGGATGGACACCAGCAGGATCAGCGGCTGGACCAGCGAGCGGAACGTCGCGACCAGCAGCATGAACACGATCGCGATGGCCGCCAGCATGGCCAGGCCCAGCGAGCCGAACGCGTCGTCCTGGTCCTGGGAGACACCGCCGATGGAGGCCGTGGCTCCGTCGGGCAGGTCCAGTTCCTTGACCTTGCTCTGGAGCTCGGTGCTGACCGCGCCGGTGTTGTCGCCGACCGGCTTGGCCGTGATGGTGGCGGCGCGGGCGCCGTCGATCCGGGTCATCGCGACCGGACCGGGGACCACCTTGACCTCGGCTATGTCACCGAGCTTGACCGGGCCGACCGGGAGCGCCTGCAGCTGGGCCAGGGTGGTGGCCGGCTGCGCGGACTTCACGACGATGTCCCGCTCGGTGTCGTCCAGTACGGCCTTGCCCGCCGGGTTGCCCCGTACGGACTGGGCGACGATCGCGCCCAGCGCGGCCTGGTTCAGGCCTGCCTCGGCGGCCTTGGGGGTGGCGGTCACCGAGATCCGGGGCACGGACTGGGACAGGTCGCTCTGTACGTCCGTGACGTTCTTGAGCTTCGCCACCTCGGCCCGGACCTGCTCGGCGGCCTTGGCGAGCACGTCGGCGTCGCCGGCCTTGACGACCACGCTCAGGTTGGAGCTGCCGAAGCCGCCGCCCGCGAGGATCTTGGTGTCGCCGATGCCGTCGAGTGCGGCGAGCTTCGTCTCGATGTCCTTCTTGACGGACTCGCCCTTGCCGGCGTCCTTCAGGGTGACCTGGTACGAGGCCTGGTTGGAGCCCGTGCCGCCGCCGAAGGCCGCCATGAAGCCGGAGGAGCCCACGGTGACCTGGTAGTCCTTGACCCCGTCGACCGAGGCCAGCACCTTCTCGACCTTGCGGCTCGACTCGTCCGCGGCGGCCAGCGAGGTGCCGGGGGCCAGCTCCTGCTTGACCGTCAGGGTGTCCTGCTCGCCCTGGTCGAAGAAGTTCGTCTTCAGCAGCGGGGTCATCGCGAAGGTGGCGACGAGGACCACCACGGCGATGGCCACACTGGTCAGGCGGCGACGGGTGGCGAAGCCCAGGACCCGTACGTAGAACCGCTGGAGCCTGCTGCGCGCCTCCTTCTCCTCGGCGTCGCGGCGGGCCTTCTCCGGGTCCTGCGAGGTCCCCTTGGGCGCCCGCAGGAACCAGTACGACAGGACCGGGACCACCGTCAGCGAGACGAGCAGCGAGGCCAGCAGGGCCGCGGTGACGGTGAGCGAGAAGGAGCCGAAGAGCTCGCCGATCATGCCGCCGACGAGGCCGATGGGCAGGAAGACGGCCACGGTGGTGAGCGTGGAGGAGGTGACCGCGCCGGCCACCTCCTTGACCGCGGTGATGATCGCGGCCTCGCGCTCCTCGCCGTAGCCGAGGTGGCGCTTGATGTTCTCCAGGACCACGATCGAGTCGTCGACGACCCGGCCGATGGCGATGGTGAGCGCGCCCAGGGTCAGCATGTTGAGCGACAGGTCGCGGGTCCACAGCACGATCAGCGCGAGGACCACGGACAGCGGGATGGAGACCGCGGTGACCAGCGTCGAGCGCAGCGAGCCGAGGAAGACCAGGATCACGATCACCGCGAAGAGCAGGCCCAGCAGGCCCTCGGTGGTGAGGCTGGAGATGGACTTGGCCACGGCCGGTCCCTGGTCCATGACCACGGCCAGGTCGGCGCCGGAGCCGAGGGTGGAGCGCAGTTCGGGCAGCTTGTCCTTGACGGCGTCGGAGATCGCGACGGCGCTGCCGTCCTTGTCCATGGTCAGGACGAGGGCGAGGCTGGGCTTGCCGTTGGTACGGGTGATCGAGACGGCCTTGGCCGCCTCCTGCTTCACCGCGGCGACGTCACCGAGGCGGACGGCGGGCTTGCCGGCGCCGGGGCTCAGGCGCAGGTCCTCCAGCTGCGCGAGGGAGGTGTAGCCGCCGCCCACGCGGACGGTGCGGTTCTTGCCCTCCTCGTCGAAGGAGCCGGCGGGCACGGTGGAGCCGCCCGCCTGGAGGCCCTGGGTGAGCGCTGCCGCGTCGAGGCCGGCGGCCGCGAGCTTGGCGTTGTCCGGGGTGACGGTGACCTGGAGGTCCTGAACGCCGTCGACGGTGACCTGGCCGACGCCCTCGATGTCCGAGAGGACGGGGACCACGGAGGACTCCAGCTGGTCCGCGAGGGCCTGCTGGTCCTTGTCCGAGGTGACGGCGAGGATGACGGTCGGCATGTCGTCGGTGGAGCCGGCCACCACCTGCGGGTCCACGTCGGCGGGGAGCCGGACGCGGGCGCGGTTGACGGCCTGCTGGACGTCGGCGACGAGCTGCTTGGTGCCGCTGTCGCCGTAGTCGAAGGTCGCCATGATCAGGGCATTGCCCTCGCTGGCGGTGGAGGTGATGCCGGTGATGCCGTCGACGCCCTTGAGGGTGGCTTCGATCGGCTCGATGACCTGCTTCTCCACCACGTCGGGCGAGGCGCCCTGGTAGGGCGCGAGCACGGACACCATCGGCAGTTCGATGGAGGGCAGCAGCTGCTGCTTGAGCTGCGGGACGGCTATGGCGCCGAAGAGGAGCGCGACGATCGACACGAGGCCGATCAGCGCTCTCTGGGCCAGGCTGAAGCGGGACAGCCAGGACATGGTTGGGGAATCTCTCTGCAGTGACGTATCGAAGCCGTGCCATGAGGCACACGCGAGGGCTCCTCAGCCTCTCCTACGCCGGGGCGCCGCTTCGTCGCCCCCAGGTGCCGTCCTTATGTGCGGCATACCGCGCCCGCAGTACGCCGCACTACTCCGGACCGCTCCGCCGCTACCCGGTCCCCTCGGCCCGCGGCCGCACCAGGCCCGATTCGTACGCGATGACCACCAATTGCGCCCGGTCGCGGGCGCCCAGCTTGGCCATGGCCCGGTTGACGTGGGTCTTGACGGTGAGGGGGCTGACCTCCAGGCGGCCGGCGATGCCGTCGTTGGACAGGCCCGCGGCGACGAGTACGAGGACCTCGCGCTCCCGGCCGGTCAGTGCGGCGAGCCGCTCGCCGTGCGCGGAGCCGGGGCCGGGGGCGTCGAAGTGGCCGCCCTGGGCGAGGAAGGTGGCGATGAGCCCTTTGGTGGCGGCCGGGGACAGCAGCGCCTCGCCGGCCGCGGCGACCCGGATGGCGTTGAGCAGCTCGTCGGGTTCGGCGCCCTTGCCGAGGAAGCCCGAGGCGCCGGCGCGCAGTGCCTGGACGACGTACTCGTCGACCTCGAAGGTGGTCAGCATGACGACGCGGACCCCGCACAGCTCCGGGTCGGCGCTGATCATGCGGGTGGCGGCGAGGCCGTCGGTGCCCGGCATCCGGATGTCCATGAGGACGACGTCGGCCCGCCGCTCGCGGGCCAGGGCGTAGGCCTGCGCCCCGTCGGAGGCCTCCCCGACGACCTCCATGTCGCTCTCGGAGTCGACGAGGACCTTGAACGCGCTGCGCAGCAGCGCCTGGTCGTCGGCGAGCAGCACCCTGATGGGCCCGCCCCCCGCTATACCTGCCGCTGTGTCGGTCACCCCCCGAGGGTAGCCGTCAGCCCAGGGCGAGGATCACGAGGACCGCGGTCGCCGAGACCTCGGACAGGGCCCCGAAGACGTCGCCGGTGACCCCGTCGAACCGGCGGACGCAGCGGCGCAGGAGGAGTTCCGCCGCCAGCAGGGCGGCGAGCACGGCCGCCGCGTGCTGGGCGGCGGCGGGCAGACCCAGCGCGAGGGCCGCGGCCGCGCCGGCGGCCACCGTGAGCAGGGCCACCGCGGCGGCGGACCGGCGCGGGACCACGCCCGCGACCGCCGCGCCGAGGCCCCCGGGGCGGGCGGCGGGGACCCCCTCGCGGGAGGCCAGGGTCATCGCGAGCCGCGCGGTGACGGCGGCGAGTACGGTGGCCAGCGCACCCCGGACCCAGCTGTCGGCGTACACGTTCGACAGGGCCGCCACCTGGATCAGGAACACCACCAGCAGCGAGATCACCCCGAACGGGCCGATGTCGGACTGCTTCATGATCCGCAGCGCCGCCTCGGCGGGTTTGGCGCTGCCGAGCCCGTCGGCGGTGTCCGCCAGGCCGTCCAGGTGCAGGCCCCGGGTCAGCGCCGCGGGCACGGCGACGGTGACGGCGGCGGCCAGCAGCGGTCCCCCGCCGAGGACCAGCAGCAGCACCCCGGGCACGGCGGCGAGCAGGCCGACGGCGAGCCCGGCGAGCGGGGCGCAGACCATCCCGGTGCGGGCGGCCGGCCGGTCCCAGCGGGTGATGCGGGCGGGCAGCACGGTCAGCGTGCCGAACGCGAAGCGGAGCCCGTCGAGCCACGGGGCGCGCTCGGGGACCGGTGGCTGTGGCGGATCTTCGAACGAATCTGTCATCGGCGCGAACGCTACCCCGTCGCGGTCGGCGGTAAATTGCGCGATACCCGGCAAAGCGGAAGGTGGTGTCATGGGTCACTGGTGGTACCGGAACGTCATCGAGCCGGGGAAGCTCCCGCTTCTCCTCGCGCTCCTGTCCTTCGTGACGTCCTTCCTGGTCACCCGGGTGATCACCCGGCTGATCCGGGCCGGGAAGGGCCCCTTCAAGAACGTCACCCCCGGCGGGATGCACGTCCACCACGTGGTGCCCGGCGTGATCCTGGTGGTCATCGGCGGCTTCGGGGCGGTCGGCAGCGGCCGGCACGGCTTCGGCGCCCTGCTCTCGGCCGTGACCTTCGGGATCGGGGCGGGACTGGTGCTGGACGAGTTCGCGCTGATCCTGCACCTGGACGACGTCTACTGGAGCGAGGACGGCCGCAAGAGCGTGGAGATCGTGGTCCTGACGGCCGCGCTGGTGGGGCTGGTCCTGGGCGGTTTCCTGCCCTTCGGCGTCAACGACCTCACCGCCGAGGAGCGGCAGAGCCGCGGGGTGGTCATCATGAACATGGCCACGAACTTCTTCCTGGCCCTGATCGCACTGTGGAAGGGCAAACCGCGCACCGCGTTCTTCGGCACGGTCATCCCCTTCGTCGCGCTGATCGGCGCGGTCCGGCTGGCCCGGCCCGGCTCCCCGTACGCGAAGAGGTTCTACGCCAAACGCCCGAAGGCCCGCGCCAAGGCCGGGTTGCGGGCCTTCCACCACGACCGGCGCTGGGCCGCCCCGCGCCGCAGGTTCGAGAACTTCATCGGCGGGACCCCCGACCCGAAGCGGATCTCCCTGGAGAAGAGCAAGGACTGACGCGCCCGCACGCGACGGGCCCGCCCCCGGTGAGGGGGCGGGCCCGTCGTACGTATGCGGTGGCGTGCGGCTCAGCCCGGGATCAGCCCGTCGTCGCTGAGCATCTCCTTGACCTCGTCCAGCGAGGCGTCGGGAGCGGGCAGGATCAGCTCGGAAGGCTCCAGCGCGTCGTCGGGGAGCGGCTCGCCGAGGCGGCGCACGGCGTCGAGCAACTGGCCCAGCGTGCGGCGGAAGCCCTCCTCGTCGCCGGCTTCCATCTCCGCGAGGAGGTCGTCGTCCAGCTTGTTGAGCTCGGTGAAGTGGCTGTCGGCCAGCTTCACCTGCCCCTCCCCCATGATGCGGACAATCATGACGGGCCCCTGTCCTACTGCTTGTCGAACCGGTGCTGGGTCTGCGAGGGCTGGGCGTTGCCGGGGGCGCCGCCCTCGATGGCCTGCTGCCGGTCGGACGGGCCGCCCGCCAGCTCCGCCTTCATGCGCTGGAGCTCGAGCTCCACGTCCGTACCGCCGGAGAGGCGGTCCAGTTCGGCCTGGATGTCGTCCTTGGAGCCGAGGCCGCTCTGGTCGTCCAGGGCGCCGGAGGCCAGCAGCTCGTCGATCGCACCGGCGCGGGCCTGGAGCTGGGCGGTCTTGTCCTCGGCCCGCTGGATGGCCAGGCCGACGTCGCTCATCTCCTCCGAGATGCCGGAGAAGGACTCCGCGATCCGGGTCTGCGCCTGGGCCGCGGTGTACGTGGCCTTGATGGTCTCCTTCTTGGTGCGGAAGGCGTCCACCTTGGCCTGGAGGCGCTGGGCGGCGAGCGTCAGCTTCTCCTCCTCGCCCTGGAGGGTCTGGTGCTGCACCTCCAGGTCGCTGACCTGCTGCTGGAGCGAGGCGCGGCGGGACAGGGCCTCGCGGGCCAGGTCCTCGCGGCCGAGGGCGAGCGCCTTGCGGCCCTGGTCCTCCAGCTTGGCGGACTGGCCCTGGAGCTGGTTCAGCTGCAGTTCCAGCCGCTTGCGGGAGGTCGCGACGTCGGCGACTCCGCGGCGCACCTTCTGCAGCAGTTCCAGCTGCTTCTGGTACGAGTAGTCGAGGGTTTCGCGCGGATCCTCGGCCCGGTCAAGGGCCTTGTTCGCCTTCGCGCGGAAGATCATCCCCATACGCTTCATGACACCGCTCATGGGCTTCGCGCGCCCCCTTCTAGACGGACTTCGCTCCAGGTCACCAGCAATCGCGGTACTCGGTCTCCCGAGCGACCGCCATCAGAACCCACAGTACGGGCCCTGTCTCCATTACCGCACTGTTCGAGGACGGATGCGCTCCTCCTCCAGGACGACTGCGCCCGCGCCGTGTCAGGCGTAAGGAGTAGGTGATCCCAGGAGACCCCGAACCCTGCACAAGGGAAGACGCCCGCCGTTGCCGGATCGTTCCCCACCGAGGTGGGGGGCGTGCCCTTGACCACGTACGCTTGGGTCTTGTGTTTGGTAGCCGTTCCTCCAAGGAAGAGAAGGCCGCCGCCACCGACAAGGTGAGCGCCGATCCTTCGCAGCCCCGTGACCCCCAGGCCCCGAAGGGCCGCCCGACGCCGAAGCGTGCTGTGGCCCAGTCGCAGCGCAAGGCAGTGGTGGCCTCGACCGGCAATCGCAAGGAGGATGCCAAGCGTGCCCGCGAGCAGCGCCGTGTAGAGATGGCCAAGCAGCGCGAGGCCCTGGCCAATGGCGACGAGCGCTACCTGCCCGCCCGCGACAAGGGCCCCGTCCGCAAGTACGTACGCGACTTCGTGGACTCCCGCTTCTCGGTGGCGGAGATGTTCCTGCCGCTGGCCGTGGTCATCCTGGTGCTGAGCATGGTCCGGGTGCCCTCGATCCAGAACATCGCGCTGCTGCTGTGGCTCGGCGTGATCGTCCTGATCATCCTCGACTCCATCGGCATGTTCGTGCGCCTGCGCAAGGCCCTGAACGAGCGCTTCCCGGACGAGCCGAAGCGCGGCGCCGTTGCGTACGGCCTGATGCGCACCCTCCAGATGCGCCGGCTTCGCCTGCCGAAGCCGCAGGTCAAGCGCGGGGAACGGCCCTGAGCCGAGCGACGCCCGCATCGGGGGCGTCGGGAGTCGCGGTGGACAACTTCTCCGGGGGGTCCCGGCTCTGGCTCGAGGGCCTGGGCGGGCTGCGCAACGCGGTCCGGCAGGAACTCGTGGGCCGGCAGGTCGACGAGCAGATCGCGCACCGCTTCCCGGTCGGGCAGCGGCTGCGCGTCCTCGACGTGGGCATGGGCCAGGGGACCCAGGCGCTGCGCCTGGCCCGCGCCGGCCACAAGGTCACGGGCCTGGAGCAGGACCCGGGCATGCTGGCGGTCGCCCGCGAGGCGCTGGCCGCGGAACCGGCCGGGATCCGCGACCGGGTCCGGCTGATGGAGGGCGACGGCCGCGAGACCGGTGTGCACTTCGTGCCGGGCAGCTTCGACGTGGTGCTGTGCCACGGAGTACTGATGTACGTGCCCGAGCCGGACGCCATGCTGGCCGGGCTGGCCCGCATGCTCGCGCCGGGCGGGCTGCTGTCCCTGCTGGTGCGCAACGGCGACGCGCTCGCCATGCGGCCCGGTCTGGACGGGGACTGGAGCGCCGCCCTGGCGGCCTTCGACACCATCGACTACACGAACCGGCTGGGCCTGGACGTACGGGCCGACCGGCTGGCCGGGCTGACCGCCACGCTGTCGGGGATCGGGGCTCCGCTCCAGGCCTGGTACGGGGTGCGCGTCTTCACCGACGGCACCGAGGCCGGGGAGCACCTCCCCCAGGACGCGGAACTGGAACGGCTGCTCGCCGCCGAGGACCGCGCCGGGCGCACCGACCCGTACCGCGGGGTGGCGGCCCTGTTGCACCTGTGCGGTGTGCGGGGCTGAGCCCGCACACCGCTGCGGCGCCGCTCAGGCCTCCAGGGCCTCGCGCAGGCTCATCGTGTACAGCTCGGTGCCGGTGTCGTCGGACAGCTTCACCTTCTCGGTGCCGCCTTCCAGCAGGTCCTTCCAGTACTCACCGATCCAGGACTCCGCGTCCCCCTGCGTGGTGAACTCCTCCGGCACCACCGAGGGTGCCGTCTCGGTGCCCTCGGCCGTCTCGAAACGCCACGTCCACGCCATGTCCGCCTCCGTTGCTCGTCCGCTGCTCGCACGCTTCTCGCCTTGAGTCTGCCCGCAGAGTAACCGGGCGCGCACCACTCTCGGCGACGCGGGAGGATCATCCTGTGGAACTCACTCTGCTCGGCACCGGTACACCCGAAGGACTGCCCCGCCCCGGCTGTCCCTGCGCCGCCTGCGCGGTCTCCGTCGGCGCCCTGTCCCGGGCCGCGACCGCCGTGCTCGTGGACGGCGCGCTGCTGCTCGACCTGACCCCCGGGGCGGTGCTGGCCGGGGCCCGCGCCGGGCATTCGCTGGCCGGCGTACGGCAGGTGCTGCTCACCCACCCGCACGACGGCCCGGCCGTGGAGCTGCCGCCGGGGCTGCCGGCCGCCGGGCGGGTGCCGGACGGGCAGGAGCTCTCGGTGATCAGCGGGCACCGGGTGCGGGCGGTGCCGATGGACGCGCCGGGCACCGGGTACGAGGTGACCGGGCCGGACGGCAGCCGGCTGCTGTACCTGCCGCCCGGCGGTGCGCCCGCCGGGATCCGCAACTCCCGGGCGGAGTCCGGGGCGGGAGCGGCCGGGCGGCGCGCGTACGACACGGTCCTCGCGGACGTGCTGGGACGCCCGGAGGCGCTGGCGCGGCTGCGGGCCGACGGTTCGGTGGGACCCGCCACGGATGTGATCGCCGTACACCTGGACCACGACACCCCGCCCGGCCGCGAGCTGGCCCGGCGGTGCGCGGCCGCCGGGGCTCGCGCGGTGCCGGACGGGACGACCGTGGCGGTGGGCGAGTACCGGGCGGTGCCGGACGTGCCGAGGCGGACGCTGGTGCTGGGCGGGGCCCGGTCGGGCAAGTCGTACGAGGCGGAACGCCGGCTGGCGGGCTTCCCCGAGGTGGTCTACGTGGCCACGAGCGGCTCCCGGGGCGAGGACGCGGAGTGGGCGCAGCGGGTGGGCCTGCACCGGGAGCGGCGCCCCGCGAGCTGGCGGACGGTGGAGACCTGCGAGCTGGTCCCGCTGCTGGCGGACGGCGGCGGGCCGCCGTTGCTGATCGACTGCCTGGCGCTGTGGCTGACGGATGCGATGGACCGGGCCGGGGCGTGGGACGACGCCGTCTGGGCGGGCGGCGGGGAGAAGAAGCTGCGCGAGCGGGCCGCCGAACTGGTGGCGGCCGTACGCGCGACCCGGCGGCCGGTGGTGCTCGTCAGCAACGAGGTGGGGGCGGGCGTGGTGCCCGCGACCGCGTCGGGGCGCCGCTTCCGTGACGAACTGGGGCGGCTCAACAGCGCGGTGGCGGGCGAGTGCGAGCACGTACTGCTGGTGGTGGCCGGCCAGGCGGTGGTCCTGAAGGACTGAGCGGGCGGGGGCGGTTCCGCCCCCGCGGCCCTCGTCCGCCGGGCCACGGGAGGGGCTTGGGGAGGGCCTCACCGGCTGTACGCTCTGGCAGATGACCACGCTGAATCTCGACGACTTCTCCGATCTGATCGAACGCCCCGACGGGGGCGTCCGGCGTGACGCCGAGGATCGCCGTGAGCGCCTGGCCGTGCCGCCCGGCGCGCTGGGCCGGCTCGACGAACTGGGCGAGTGGCTGGCCGCCGCGCAGGGGCGGGTTCCGGTACGGCCGATCGAGCGGCCCCGCGTCGTACTGTTCGCCGCCGACCACGGGATCGCCGCCGAAGGGGTCTCCGCGCGGGCCGCCGGCACCACGTACGAGCTGGTGCGCGGCGTGCTCGACGGGACCAGCCCCGCGGCCATCCTGGCCGGGCGCCTCGGCGCCTCGGTGCGGATCGTCGACGCGGGCCTGGACTGCGACCCGGAGCTCCTCCCCGAGGAGATCGTCCGGCACCGCGTACGGCGCGGCAGCGGGCGGATCGACGTGGAGGACGCGCTGACGGCCGAGGAGGCCGAGGCCGCGCTGCGGCTGGGGATGCGCATCGCCGACGAGGAGGCCGACTCGGGAACCGATCTCGTCGTGCTCGGGGACGTCAGTGTCGGCGGCACCACGGTGGCCGCGACCCTGATCGCCGCGCTCTGCGGGACCGACGCCTCCGTCGTCACCGGCCGCGGCGGGATCCCGATCGACGACCTGGCCTGGATGCGCAAGTGCGCGGCGATCCGCGACGCGTTGCGCCGGGCCCGCCCGGTGCTCGGCGACCAGGTGGCGCTGCTGGCCAAGGTCGGCGGCGCGGACGTGGCCGCCATCACCGGTTTCCTGCTCCAGTGCGCGGTGCGCCGCACACCGGTCATCCTCGACGGGATCGTCTCCGCGGCCTGCGGACTGGTGGCCCAACGGGCCGCGTTCCGGGCCCCGGACTGGTGGCTGGCCGGCCAGGCCAGCGGCGAGCCCGGCCAGGCGAAAGCCCTGGACAGGATGGCACTCAACCCTCTGCTCGACCACGGCGTCACTGTGGGCGAGGGAACAGGGGCCTTGCTGGCCCTCCCCCTCGTTCTGGCCGCCGCCGCTCTCGCCGCGGAACTGCCGGAGCGGGCGGCGGAGGAGCAGACGGACTGATTCACCGGGCGCCACGGGCCTGACCAGTCCGGGGCGCTCGATCCGCCCGTGGACGGTGACGCCCCATATCATCGCTTTTCATGGGAGAGGTCCGCTTGACCAGCGCAGAGACCACGACGGCAGCAAACGGCAGGAAGGATTCCGGCGGCGATCCCGGCGGCAAGGGGGATCCCGCCGGCAAGGGCGATCCGGCCGGACGGGCGGAGACCCGCAGGGGAAGCAAGCACTCACGGCGCGGCGCCGCCTTCGCGGTCTGGTACCTGCGCGCCGTGACCTTCGTGAACTTCCTCAGCGCGGTGTGGCTTTCGCTCGGGCAGGACCTGCGCCGGCACAACACCGCCGATTTCTACACCCCGTACCTGCTCACGGCGGGCTTCGCCTCCGGGCTGTTCTCGCTGATCCTGGCGGTCACGATGGGCCGCCGCAAGCGGGCCGCCTGGATCCTGAACCTGGTGATCAGCGGGATGCTGCTGTTCGCCTTCGCCACGGCGGCCTTCGCCCCGTGCACCGGCGGGGAGTTCAACTTCTGCTACCCCGAGTTCCGCGACCACGCGCAGAACTGGGTCTCCCTCGCCCTCACCGCCGCCTTCGTCGGCGCGCTGCTGCTGGGCCGCCACGAGTTCTACGCCAAGGGCGACCGGTCCAACCCCAAGCTGGCCACCGCCGTCGCCGCCGTCGGCCTGCTGCTGACCTCGCTGGTCGCCGCCCTGCTCGTCGGCGCCACCAACACCGACCCGGACCGGGCCGACGCCACGTTCCTGGCCCGCTGGAAGTACGGCGCCATGCGGCTGGTCACCCTGGAGCCGAACGACCGCCCCTTCGACGGGATCGCCACCCCCGGCTGGGTGGACGTCTGCATCAACGTCATGTCGATGCTGCTGCTGCTCGCCGTGCTGTTCGCGGCGTTCCGCTCCCGCCGGGCCGTGGACCCGCTGACCCCCGAGGACGAGGAGCGGCTGCGCGCGCTCCTCGCCAAGCAGGGCGACCGCGACTCCCTCGGCTACTTCGCGCTGCGCCGCGAGAAGTCCGTCATCTGGTCCCCCACCGGCAAGGCCGCCGTCACCTACCGCGTGGTCGGCGGGGTCTCCCTCGCGTCCGGCGACCCGATCGGCGACCCGGAGGCCTGGCCCGGCGCCATCGAGCCCTGGCTGGCCGAGGCCCGCGAACACGGCTGGATCCCCGCCGTGAACGGCGCGAGCGAGGAAGCGGGGCAGATCTACGCCCGGCACGGCCTGGACGCGCTGGAGCTGGGCGACGAGGCGATCGTCGAGACCGCCGAGTTCACCATGGAGGGTCGCGCCATGCGGACCGTCCGGCAGGCCTTCAACCGCGTCAAGCGGGCCGGCTACACGGTCCGGATCCGCCGTCACGCCGAGATCCCGGCCGAGGAGATGGCCGAGCTGGTGCGCCGGGCCGACGACTGGCGCGACGGCGCGACCGAGCGCGGCTTCTCGATGGCGCTGGGCCGTCTGGGTGACCCGGACGACGGCCAGTGCATGATGCTGGAGTGCTTCGACGGCAAGGGCGAGCTGCGGGCGCTGCTGTCCTTCGTGCCATGGGGCCCCAAGGGCCTGTCGCTCGACCTGATGCGCCGTGACCGGGAGTCCGAGAACGGTCTGATGGAGTTCATGGTCATCGAACTCCTGGAGCGCTCAAAGGAGATCGGCGTCACACAGGTCTCGCTCAATTTCGCGATGTTCCGCTCCGTCTTCGAGCGGGGCTCCAAGCTCGGCGCGGGTCCGGTGCTGCGCATGTGGCGTTCGCTGCTGAGCTTCTTCTCCCGCTGGTGGCAGATCGAGTCCCTCTACCGGGCCAACGCCAAATACCGGCCGATCTGGGAACCGCGGTTCATGCTCTTCGAGAAGAGTTCCGACCTGCTGCGCATCGGTATCGCGGCGGGCCGGGCCGAGGGCTTCCTGGAGGCGCCCGGCCTGCCGAAGTGGCTGCACCGCAGACATCTGGAGACCCATCGTTGACAGCGTGGACGAACTCCCCGCTCCGGCGGTTCGCCCGCCGCGAGTGGGGGCCCCTGTTCTGGACGGTCCGGGACGCGCTCGTCCGTGAGAAGTGGCGGGCGATCCCGATGACGATCGGCGCGGTCTGCCTGACCTCGGTCTTCCAGATCGTCCAGAACACCCCATGGGGCTTCCAGCCGGTGCAGGACCTCGGTTCGGTCAAGGCCGCCGACCCGCTCTGGCTGGCGCTGCTGCGCACCCCCCTGTCCCTGTTCGTCCCGGCCCTGGACCTGCCGGTGTGGGGGGCGCTCGCGCAGATCCTGCTCGTCTTCGGCATCTGCGAGATCTGCATCGGCTGGTGGCGCACCCTGCTCGTCGGCTACGTGGCCACGCTCGCCGGGACCACGTACGCGCGGATCGGCCTGTCCCTGGGCCCCGACCATCCCTTCGGGCTGCCCGTCTCCGACCGGATCGTCAACGACACCGGTCCCTCGGCGGCCGTGGTGGGGCTCGCCATATACGTCTGCTGGCGGTACCGGGCCTACCTCACCGGGGCCCTGGTGATCCTGGTGATGACCGGCGAGGTGCTCGTCAAGGACAACCTCGCGGGCAAGGAGCACCTCGCGGCCATCGCCGCCGTCATGGCGGTGTGCGTGGTCCGCGCGAAGTGGGGCCCGGAGCGCTCCCGCACACCGCTGGGGCAGCGCCCGCCGCCCCCGGCGCCGAGCGCACGGCCCGGGCTCTGACCCGGGCTCTGACCCGGCCCGCGGGCCGGGGGCCGTGGCGGGCAGGCCGTACCGTATCGGGGTGACGACACACCTCGGGCCCTTCGGCCCCACCCGGCAGTGGATGCGGGCCCATCCGCTGGCCACCGACGCCGTGCTCGCGCTCGGGGCGTTCGTCTCCATGGTCGTCGGATCCTTCGCCGATCCGCACGGACCGCACGGTCCCACCTTCGGCACCCGTACCCCCGAGCCCTTCTCCCTGCTGCTGATGTTGCTCGGCGCGGCCGCCCTGGTCTTCCGCCGCCGGCACACCCGCACCGTGCTCGCCGTGACCTGCGCGCTGTCGCTGCTGGAGCTGACCACCGGGGAGCCCCGCGCGCCCGTCGCCATGTGCACGGTGATCGCCCTGTACACCCTGGCCGCCAGCACCGACCGGCCCACCACCTGGCGGATCGGGCTGCTCACCATGGCCGGGCTGACCGGCGTGGCCATGCTGGCCGGACCACTGCCCTGGTACGCGCAGGAGAACATCGGGATCTTCGCCTGGACCGGCATGGCCGCGGCCGCCGGGGACGCGGTGCGCAGCCGCCGGGCCTTCGTCGACGCCATCCGGGAGCGGGCCGAGCGCGCCGAGCGGACCCGCGAGGAGGAGGCCCGGCGGCGGGTCGCCGAGGAGCGGCTGCGGATCGCCCGGGACCTGCACGACGTGGTGGCCCATCACATCGCCCTGGTCAACGTGCAGGCCGGGGTGGCCGCGCACGTCATGGACAGGCGACCGGACCAGGCCAAGGAGGCGCTGGCCCACGTACGGGACGCCAGCCGCTCCGCGCTGAACGAGCTGCGCGCCACGGTCGGGCTGCTGCGGCAGTCCGGGGACCCGGAGGCGCCGACCGAGCCCGCGCCGGGGCTGGCCGTACTGGACGAGCTGACGGACACCTTCCGGCACGCGGGACTGCCGGTGGAGGTCATCGTGCAGCTGGACCGGGACGCGGCCCCGCTGCCGGCCGCCGTGGACCTGGCCGCGTACCGGGTGATCCAGGAGGCGCTGACCAACGTGCGCAAGCACGCGGGCCCGGGGGCCAGGGCCGAGGTGAGCGTCGTGCGGGTCGGCGCCTCGGTGGAGGTGACCGTGCTGGACGACGGGGGCGAGGCGGCCGGCCCGGCCGCGGAGCCCGCGCCCGCGGACGAGCCGGGCGGCGGCCACGGGCTGCTGGGGATGCGCGAGCGGGCGGGCGCCCTGGGCGGGTCCTGTTTCGCGGGGCCGCGGTACGGGGGCGGGTACCGGGTGCACGCGATCCTTCCGGTGGCCTGAGCTGGCGGGGTGCGCCCCGGCCGGGACCGGCCGCTCAGGCCCGCGGTTCCCCGGTGCGGGGGCAGACCTTGCGCCAGGTGCCCAGCTCGTACTTCTTCTGCAGCGAGCTGAGCTTCGCCTTCTGCGAGCGGGCGCACCACTCCCCCACCCGGCTCTCGTACTCGACGTGGAAGACGGCCTTGTCCGCGTCGGTGAACGGGGCGTAGCGCTCGCACTCGTCGTGTTCCATGCACTGCTCGTTGACCGCGAAGTCGAAGTCGCCCACCAGCTGCGGGATCTGGTCCAGATCGTTCTTCAGCCCGACCGCCAGTCCCCGGTCGTGCGCGAGGCGGGCGATGAGCCGGTTGTACGCGAGCTGGTCCTCGCCGGTCAGCGGGAAGCCGGACTTGTTGGCGTAGCCGTCCATGTTGTCGGGCTCCACCGCGTCGAAGCCCTTCTCCTTGCACATGTCGAACCGCTTGGCGATCAGCGGTTCCAGCTCCGCGCGCCGCCGGATGTCCAGCCAGCGCTCGCCCTCCCAGCCGTTGCCCTCGCCCAGCATCGACTTCGGGAACGCGTCGGCGTCCGGCCGGAAGTCCTCCCAGGCGCCGGTGGACAGGTAGCAGATGGTCTTGCGGCCGGCCTTCTTCAGGGCGGCGACCTCCTCCTTGCGGGTGGTGAACCCGTCCACGTCGTACACGGCCGCCTTCACCGAGGTGTCGAGCTTGCCGGTGAGCTGCCACTGCCAGCTGACCCCGGGCCTGGGCTGCCAGCGTTGTCCCGGCGGCGGGTCGGGCGAGAGGTCGTCCGGCTCCGGCACCGAGGTGCACGCGGCGAGCAGCAGGAGCGGGCCGACGGCCGGCCAGAGCAGCGGGCGGCGCTTCACGCGGAGGCCTCCAGGGTGTCCGGGAGGGTGCCCCACGGGTGCGCGCCGGTCCCGGGGACCGCGCAGTGCACGGCGGCCCGCCGCTCCCGGGCGAGTTCGGCGGCGGGTGCGCCGGGCGGGACGGCGTACACCAGGTGGCAGAACCGCTGCGCGGGGTGGTCGGCGGTCCAGGGCGGTATGGCGGCCGCGTCCCGGTAGGCGTCCCAGGGTCCCTCGAAGGTGACGAGCAGGTCGGCGAGTTCGGCGTACCCGGGGTGCGGGTGGACGCCGTGGTTGAGGACGAGCGTACGGGCCCCCGCGGCCCGGGCGGCGACGCCGAGCCGGCCGTAGTGCGGCAGGAGTTCCGGGTCGGCGGAGACCTGGTCGAGGAAGGCCCCGTCGGTGGCGTACCAGTCGCGGTGGCGCAGCAGGTCCTGGACGACGGCCGCGTGCGGGCGGCGCCCGTAGTCGGTGTCGGCGTACCCCAGGACGGGCACCCCGGCCTCGCGCAGCCGCTCGGCGACGGCGGCGAACCGCTCGTCGGGTGCGTCGCCCGGCCCGCTGTCGGGGTTGAGCACGACCGAGTGCAGCCGGGCCGCGGAGCGGATCAGCAGCTCCCAGGCCTCGGGCCGGTCGGCGGGATGCTCGTACAGGGGCACCAGCAGCATGTGGTCCTTCTTCATGTCCGTCTCGTACGGGGGCACGTGCGTCAGCGGTGGGCCGTGGCCCGGCCCAGGAGCAGGCAGACCAGCGCGGCCAGCGCGGCCGCGGCGCTGCCCGCCACCACCAGCTGGACCAGCCGCGGCTGCCCCACCCCGGTGAGCAGGGCCAGGCTCTGCGCGACGGCGGCCGAGGCGCAGACCACGGCGGCGGGCCGGACCGCCCCGAAGGACTGCAGGAGCAGCCCGGTCCACATCACCGCGCCGAGCAGCAGCAGGGTGGCGACCCGGATCCCGGTCAGGCCGGGGGCGCCGGGCCACAGCAGGGTTCCGGCGACGCCGAGGGCCAGCAGCACCGTCAGGTACTGGGTGAGGCAGCGGGCCAGGGTGGCGAGCATCCGGCGCCAGAACGCCCGGGGTGAGCGGGCGGCCCGCAGCCCTGCCAGGCTGCCGCTGCGGAAGCGGTGCAGCAGCCATTCGGCGGGGCCCATGCTGAGGGTGAGGGCCACCGCCGAGGGGGCCGCGACCGCCTCGGCGGGGCCGCCGGCCAGCACCTCGCCGAGGGCGGCGTACAGCACGAGCAGGCCGGTGCCGAGGCCGAACACCCCGTACGGCACGGAGTCCCCGAGCCGGGGCCCGCGCGGCGCGTACTCCTCCTCGGCGCCGCGCAGCATCCGCCAGCGCACGGGGCCCTCGCCCGGGTGGCGCCGCGACCGGTCGCGGATCCGGCGCACGACGGTCCGTACCCCCTCGGCCAGGGGGAGTTCCCGGACCGCGAGGGCGCAGGCGGCCACCAGGGACACCACGAGCAGGGTCACCCGTACCGGCACGGGCAGGTCCACGAACAGGACGAGCACCGCACCCGCGGCCATCGGGCCGAGCGCGGCGAGCAGCACCCGCTCCCGGCCGAGGACCAGCAGGACGGTCGCGGCGCCGACGTACAGGGCCTGCCCGGCGGCGAAGGCGTACGAGAACGGCGGCCCGCCGGGCACCGCCAGTGCGGCGGCGGTGCCCAGCAGGGCCCCGGCGGGGGCGCCGGCGAGCAGGGTCCGCCCGGCGGCGGCCCGGTCGCCGAGGCCGAGCCAGGAGTAGGCCCGGTGGGACAGGGTCTGGTCCCAGACCCAGCCGATCAGCGCGCCGGCGAGCAGGGTGAGCGTCCCGGCGGGCAGCCCGAGGCGGTCCTTGGGGCCCTCCAGCAGGGGGGCGCCCAGCAGGTAGGCGAGGCCCGGCAGGGCGAAGATCACCCCGCGGAGCAGACAGGCCGTGAGGGAGACCTTCCAGGGGTCGGGGGCGGCGCCCGGCTCCGGGAAGGAGCGGGGCACCCGGGCGTAGAGCTCCTCGGCGAGTCCGAAGGAGTCCTGGCGGCCGTACGTGAGCCGGATGTACTCGTCGGTCATCCCGTCGGATTCGAGGATGGCGGCGATCTCGTCCGGGTGTACGGCCGCGGCGATGAACACGTCGAGCCGCTCGGCGAGTTCGTCCATCGGGTCGGCGGCCGGGGAGACCGTCCGCCGCGGCCGCGGGATGGCCGGCAGGGTGTTGCCGCCCGGCACCTTCAGCCAGAGGGATCCGCTCACCACAGGCTCCCGTCCGCGGCGAGCTCCTTGTACCAGGGGTCCGCGAGCCGCCGGGTCCAGTCGTCGCCGGGGCGCACGGGCAGCAGGGGCTGGCCCGCGAGTTCCCGGTAGATGTGCCGGAATCCGTCCACGGACTGGTGGAGGGTGAACTTCTCGACGACCCGCTTGCGCGACATCCGGCCGAGTTCGGCGCGTCGTGCGTCGTCGCGGAGCAGGGCAAGGGTGGCGCGGGCCATGGTCTCGGGCTCGCGGGGCGGGACGACGAGTCCGGTGTCCCCGACGGCCTCGCGCACTCCCCCGACGTCGGTGGACACGGTGGTGCGGCCGCAGGACATGGCCTCGATGATGCTGAAGGGGAAGCCCTCGCTGATGGAGGAGAGCATCACGACGCTGCCGGCCGCGTAGGCCTGGGCGACCTGCTCGATCCGGCCCTCGTACGCGATGCCGTCGCTGACGCCCAGTTCGGCGGCCAGCTTCTCCAGGCGGAGCTTGTAGTCCTCGCAGCCGGCCGGGACCGGTCCGAAGAGGCGCAGCCGCAGGGCGGGCAGCTCCTCGCGCATGAACGCGTAGGCCCTGATGAGGGTTTCGAGGTCCTTGATCGGGTCGATCCGGCCGCACCAGCTGAGGGTGGGCACGTCCGGTTCGGGGCCGGCCTCGGGGAAGGCGTGCGGGTCGACGCCGTTGTAGACGGTGCGGATCCGGTCGGAGGCGGCGCCGCCGCGCTCCTCCCAGCGGCGGTTGTACTGGTTGCACGGGGTGATCAGGTCGGCCTGCCGGTAGCCCTCGGTGTTGAGCTCGCGGTAGAAGCCGAGCATCAGGGCCTTGACGGGCCAGCGCTGCTCCGCGGTGCGGTAGCCGAGGTAGCGCTCGCGCAGGTAGATGCCGTGCTCGGTGAGCAGGAAGGGGACCTGGTCCAGGTACTTGGCGGCGAGCGCCGGGAGGGTGGCGAGACCGCTGCTGACGGCGTGCGCGACGCTGTCGGGCGGGATCCGTACGGAGAGCGGGCGCAGCGCGTGTTCCAGCAGGTCGGTGGCGGTGAGCGCGTCGTGGATGGTGGGCGCGGCCTCCGCGGTGACCAGGCCGGGGCGGGTCCAGACGTTCATCAGCAGGCGCAGGACGGACTCGGAGCGCAGTGCCGGGGCGAGCTTGCCGGCGCGGGCCAGCAGGGCCAGTTCGCGCAGGGACTCGGAGAACCCGCCGTGGGCGGGGTCGAGCATGGACAGGAGATACGTTTCGTACGTCTCGGCGAAACGCCGTTGGGCCTTGCCCCGCAGGACCGACCGCAGTCTCCGGGCCGGCGGCGGGCCCCAGAGCGGTACGGCGGTGTGCCGGTAGACGTTGCGCGGCAGCTCCCAGGTGACCGGCTCGCGTCCGGAGCCGGTCAGGGCTATGACGTTGAAGTCGACTTCCGGCATACCCCGCACCAGTTGGTCGCACCAGGTGCTGACACCCCCGTGGACGTGTGGATAGGTGCCTTCGGTGAGCATGGTGACATGACGCCCATGGCTCATGCGCTGTGTCCCCCCAGGACGGAAAAGGGGCCGGCGCCCGAGGTTTCGCGGAGCGCCGGCGCTAGGTGGTACGTGTGCTCGTGCGATGGTGCGGTCCCGGCCTGGCGGGGCCGGGCGGAGGTCAGGCCAGCTTCAGCGTGACCGCCGACTGGAGCAGCTCGGGACCCGTCCAGGCCGAGCGGGTGCCGGCGTACGCGGTGCCGAAGTCCGCGGTGCCGAGGAGGAGCTGCTTCTTGGTCCCGTTGGGCACGGTGACCGCGGCGAGCACACCGGAGGGCGCCTTGACGGTGACGTCCTTGCCGATGCGGTAGGCGGTGACCTGGTTGTTCGCGATGGCCTTGTCCCAGGCGGCGCGGCGCGTCAGCTCGACGCCGGTGTCCTTCATGCTCTGGTTCACGATCGGCGCGCTGGGCGCGTAGAGCGTGCGGTACGTGTCGAGGACCTGGTTGAGCACCGGGTAGAGGGTGCGGTCCTCGGCGAGGTTGGCCTGGTGGACGTAGTGCGGGCGCGGATCGTTGTTCAGGACGTGGCGCAGGGCGGTCCGGGCCTCCTGCGGGACGATGTAGTTCAGGTAGCCCGTGCCGGTGTCCAGCGCGGCCGGCAGGCAGGTGGAGGCCGCGTTGTCCTCGCAGGCGCCGCTGCCGCCCTGGGCGCGGCTGGTGTAGATCCAGTTGTACTCGTCGGCCATCTCGGCGTTGGTGCCCGTGTTGTAGTACACGTTCATCGGGTACCGGGGGACGGTGAGGGCGGCTCCGACGGCCCGCTGCGCGGGTTCGCGGGAGTTGTCGCTGCCGGCCCACTTCACGCCGTTGTCGGCGAGCGCGCCGGCCAGGTTGGGGTTGTCGGCGGGCTGTTGCGGGAGGGTCTTGAGGCCGGAGTGCTCACCGGTGACCAGCTCGGAGCGGTCGGTGGCGATCCCCTTGGAGGCCGCCCAGTTGTTGTTGTCCCGGATCTGCGCCGAGATCTCGGCGCGGCTCATGTACTGGGTGGCGCCCTGGGCGTTCTTCGTGCACGTCCAGGGGGAGGTGGCGACGTTCTGGACGCACCCGAGGAAGGGGTGGGTGTAGGTGTGGTTCATCCAGCGGTACTTGGCCCGGTCGGCGATCAGCTGGGCGGTCAGCGCGTCGACCCCGCCGTTCTCGGCCTTCCACTCCTCTCCGGCGCCGGCGTTGAAGAGCATGTCGAGCTTGAAGTTCTTGGACGTCTGCCACTGCGCCGCGTACTGGGCGTCGGCGGCGGTCATCCGGATGGTGCTCTCCTTGCCCTCGCCGCCGGCGCAGGCGTAGTCGCCCGGGGTGCAGTTGAGCTCCTTGCTCCAGCGGGCGTCCGGGGCGAAGACGTCGTCCACGTGGACCGCGAAGTAGTTGCGCTCCTGGCCGAGGTGCACGCCCTGGGTGAGCCATTCGACGATGCCGCGGGCCAGCAGCCGGAACTGCTGCTGGTACTGGTTGTAGCCGAAGGTGACGACCAGCTCGCTGCGCCCGTCGTGGGTGTACTCGCCGACGAGCGAGGCCCGCCCGGAGCCGACGGGGGCGTCGAGGTAGCTGGTGTAGCCGGCGCGCGGCTTGGCCATGAACCCGTAGCTCTCGGGGACCAGCGGCGCGTTGTCCTCGAAGGCGACCTGGCCGCCGAGGTAGCCGAACGGGCCCGTCTTGCCGGCGGCGGTGACGGCCGCCTGGGTGCCGTCGAGGGTGCCGCTGAAGCCGCCGTTGTCGGTGTACTCCAGGCCGACTTCCGGGTGCGCCCACGTGTAGGCGTCGACCTGGCGGATCCCGTACGTCGTCTCGTACGCGGTGAGCGCCGTCATCTCGGCCGAACCCGCGCCGAAGGGATTCTCGTTGGGCAGGACCACCCCCTGGAACTTGGCGCGCGGACGGCCGTCGACCGTGTCGCTGAGGTAGGCGGCGTTGATCACCGGGCGGCTGCTGCTGCCCAGGTCGACGCGGGTGTACGGAACCCCCGTGTCGCGGAGCTGCGCGGTGATCGCCTCGACGGAGCTGCCGCCGTCGTCGACGACGAGCACCTTCAGGTCGATCCGCGGTGTCGCGGTCGCCGCCTGGGCGGTCGCCGCGGGTACTGCCACGGACATCAGGGTCGCTGCGGCCATCGCCGCGGCGATCCTGTTCATCCGGTTCTTGTTGACCATTTCGGCCTTCCCCCCGCAGGCCCCCCGACGACTACGGCCCTGTGGCGGACGGCCGGGCCGGGGAGGCTCTGTGGAAATCATGCAAAGGAACCCCGCGTCCCCTTGCGAGAGCGGACCGAGTCTCTCGGACCTCGTCAGGTCTAAAGGGCAAACCTGGAACAGAGGCCACAGATGGGTGAACCTGGTGGCGTCTTGATCGAACAACTTGCCAAACCTTCGAGTGGCGTACGGACGAGTACGTGCGCGTAGGCTCATTTCCGGCGGCCGTCGGGCCGGAATACGATCGCTGCGGAGCGGCCGGCGACCCCGACGCGACCGCAGCGCCCATACACATAAACGGAAGCGAGACTTCACCACCGTGACTGCTCTGACTCTCAGCACTGCCGGCGCCGCGACGCTGCGCGCCGACGCCCTCGTGGTCGGCGTGGCGAAGGGCTCCAAGGGCCCCGTCGTCGCCGCGGGCGCCGAGGCCGTGGACAAGGCGTTCGACGGAAAGCTCGCCGCCGTGCTCGACGCGCTCGGCGCCTCGGGCGCCGAAGGCGAGGTCACCAAGCTGCCCGCGCCGGCCGGCCTGAAGGTCCCGGTCGTGCTGGCGGTCGGACTGGGCTCCGTACCGGAGCAGGACGAGTCGTACGACGAGGAGGCGCTGCGCCGCGCCGCCGGCGCCGCCGCCCGCGCCCTGCACGGTGCGAAGAAGGCCGCCTTCGCGCTGCCCCTGGACGACGCCTCCGCCGTCACCGCGGTGGCCGAGGGCGCGCTGCTCGGCGCGTACGCCTTCACCGCCTACCAGGGCGGCGAGAAGAAGGGCGCCAAGGGCGACGGCCCCAAGCAGCCCCTCGCCGAGGTGGCCCTGCTCGGCGCCAAGCCCCGCGACAAGGAGCACAAGGCCGCGGCCGAGCGCGCCACCGTCGTCGCCACCGAGGTCAACATCGCGCGTGACCTGATCAACACCCCGCCGAACGACCTCACCCCCGAGGCCTTCGCCGCCGTCGCGTCCGCGACCGCGAAGGAGAACGGCATCAAGGTCCAGGTCCTGGACGAGAAGGCGCTGATCAAGGGCGGCTACGGCGGCATCATGGGCGTCGGCAAGGGCTCCGAGAACCCGCCGCGCCTGGTGAAGCTCTCCTACACCCACTCCAAGGCGGAGAAGACCCTCGCCTTCGTCGGCAAGGGCATCACCTACGACTCGGGCGGCATCTCCCTGAAGCCGGCCGGCCACAACGAGACGATGAAGTGCGACATGTCCGGCGCCGCCGCCGTGTTCGCCGCCGTCGTCGCGGCCGCGAAGCTGGGCCTCCAGGTCAACGTCACCGGCTGGCTCGCGCTCGCCGAGAACATGCCGTCCGGCTCGGCCACCAAGCCCGGTGACGTGCTGCGCATGTACAGCGGCAAGACCGTCGAGGTCCTCAACACGGACGCCGAGGGCCGTCTGGTCCTGGGCGACGCGCTGACCAGGGCCTCCGAGGAGAACCCGGACGCGATCGTCGACGTCGCGACCCTGACCGGCGCGATGGTGCTGGCGCTGGGCGACCGGACCTTCGGGATCATGGCGAACGACGACGCCTTCCGCACCGCGATCCACGAGATCGCGGAGGAGGTCGGCGAGGCCTCCTGGCCGATGCCGCTCCCCGAGGACCTGCGCAAGACGATGGACTCCCCCACCGCCGACATCGCCAACATGGGTGTCCGGATGGGCGGCGGCCTGGTGGCCGGCCTCTTCCTCCAGGAGTTCGTCGGCGAGGGCATCACCTGGGCCCACCTCGACATCGCGGGCCCGGCCTTCCACGAGGGCGCCCCGTACGGCTACACCCCCAAGGGCGGCACCGGCTCGGCCGTGCGTACCCTGGTGCGGCTGGCCGAGCGCACCGCCACGGGCGACCTGGGCTGACCCCGCCCGGACCGTTTTGACGTCCCGCCCTGTGGGACGGAACACGCCCCGGGACCCGGATCGAGGTCCCGGGGCGCGTTCACTCTCGACGAAACCTTGAGGATCAGTAGGTTTCTACGCACTGGTAACCCCCACTTCGGGCAGAACGACGGTCCACACCCGGGGCCCGGCGTCCCGCGTTCCCCCGACAAATGCGAAGATGGGTTCTCGGCAGGACAGGGCCCCCACCACAGGGCCGAAGAAACAAGCGGCCGATTACCAGCCGCCGCCCGGTCACAGAGGACCGGTGCCCGGCGCACATGCATGGAGGACGTGACGTGGCGAACGACGCCAGCACCGTTTTCGACCTAGTGATCCTCGGCGGTGGCAGTGGCGGTTACGCCGCGGCTCTCCGCGCATCCCAGCTGGGTCTCGACGTTGCGCTGATCGAGAAGAACAAGCTCGGCGGCACCTGCCTGCACAACGGCTGCATCCCCACGAAGGCTCTGCTGCACGCGGGCGAGATCGCGGACCAGGCGCGTGAAGCCGCCCAGTTCGGTGTCAAGGCCTCTTTCGAGGGCATCGACATCGCGGGTGTGCACAAGTACAAGGACGAGGTCATCTCGGGCCTGTACAAGGGCCTGCAGGGCCTGGTCGCCTCTCGCAAGGTGACCTACATCGAGGGTGAGGGCCGCCTCTCCTCGCCGACCTCCGTCGACGTGAACGGCCAGCGCATCCAGGGCCGCCACGTCCTGCTGGCGACCGGCTCCGTGCCGAAGTCGCTGCCGGGCCTGAACATCGACGGCAACCGCATCATCTCCTCGGACCACGCGCTGGTCCTGGACCGCGTGCCCGAGTCCGCGATCATCCTGGGCGGCGGCGTCATCGGCGTCGAGTTCGCCTCGGCGTGGAAGTCCTTCGGCACCGACGTCACCGTGATCGAGGGCCTCAAGCACCTCGTTCCGGTCGAGGACGAGAACAGCTCCAAGCTTCTTGAGCGCGCTTTCCGCAAGCGCGGCATCAAGTTCAACCTCGGCACCTTCTTCGACAAGGCCGAGTACACCGAGAACGGCGTCCGCGTCACCCTCGCCGACGGCAAGACCTTCGAGGCGGAGGTGCTGCTGGTCGCCATCGGCCGCGGCCCGGTCTCGCAGGGTCTGGGCTACGAGGAGCAGGGCGTCGCGATGGACCGCGGCTACGTCCTGGTCAACGAGTACATGCAGACCAACGTGCCGACCATCTCGGCCGTCGGTGACCTCGTCCCGACCCTGCAGCTCGCACACGTCGGGTTCGCCGAGGGCATCCTGGTCGCGGAGCGTCTGGCCGGTCTCAAGACCGTCCCGATCGACTACGACGGTGTGCCGCGCGTCACGTACTGCCACCCCGAGGTCGCTTCCGTCGGCATCACCGAGGCCAAGGCCAAGGAGATCTACGGTGCGGACAAGGTCGTGGCCCTGAAGTACAACCTGGCTGGCAACGGCAAGAGCAAGATCCTCAAGACCGCGGGCGAGATCAAGCTCGTCCAGGTCAAGGACGGTGCCGTGGTCGGCGTCCACATGGTCGGTGACCGGATGGGCGAGCAGGTCGGCGAGGCTCAGCTGATCTACAACTGGGAGGCTCTGCCGGCCGAGGTCGCGCAGCTCATCCACGCGCACCCGACCCAGAACGAAGCGCTCGGCGAGGCCCACCTGGCCCTGGCCGGCAAGCCGCTTCACTCCCACGACTAATCGTCACGGGCGCGACGACCACTTCCGCACATTCGTTAGGAGCAACTGAAACCATGTCGGTTTCCGTAACCCTTCCGGCGCTCGGAGAGAGCGTGTCCGAGGGCACTGTCACCCGCTGGCTGAAGGCCGAGGGCGAGCGCGTCGAGGCCGACGAGCCGCTGCTCGAGGTCTCGACCGACAAGGTCGACACCGAGATCCCGTCGCCCGTCTCCGGCATCCTGGCCTCCATCAAGGTCGCCGAGGACGAGACCGTCGAGGTCGGCGCCGAGCTGGCCGTCATCGACGACGGCTCGGGCGCGTCGGCTCCGGCCGCCGCCCCGGCCGAGGCCGAGACGGTCGTCGCCGAGGTTCCGGCTGCCGAGGCCCCCGCGGCTCCGGCCGCCGAGGCCCCTGCCGCTCCGGCTGCCGAGGCCCCCGCCGCTCCGGCCGACGCGCCCGCCGCCTGCGGCACGGACGTCGTTCTCCCCGCCCTGGGCGAGAGCGTCACCGAGGGCACCGTCACCCGCTGGCTGAAGCAGGTCGGCGAGTCCGTCGAGGCCGACGAGCCGCTGCTCGAGGTCTCCACGGACAAGGTCGACACCGAGATCCCCGCGCCGGTCGCCGGCACCCTGCTGGAGATCCTGGTCGGCGAGGACGAGACCGCCGAGGTCGGCGCCCGTCTGGCCGTCATCGGCGTTGCCGGCGCGGCCCCCGCGGCTGCCCCGGCCGCTGCCGCTCCGGCTCCGGTCCAGGCCGCCCCCGCTGCCGCCGCTCCGGCGCCGGCCGCTCCGGCTCCGGCCGCGCCGGCCGCCCCGGTCGCTGCCGCCCCGGCTCCGGCCGCGCCGGCCGCCCCGGTCGCCGCTCCGGCTCCGGTCCAGGCCGCTGCTCCGGCCGCCGCCCCGGCTCCGGTCACCCCGGCCGCGCCGGCCGCCCCCGCCGCCCCGGTCTCGGCCGGTGACGAGGGCGCGTACGTGACCCCGCTGGTGCGCAAGCTCGCCTCGGAGTCCGGCGTCGACCTGTCCACGGTCTCGGGTACCGGTGTCGGTGGCCGCATCCGCAAGCAGGACGTCCTGGCCGCCGCCGAGGCCGCCAAGGCCGCCGCCCCGGCTCCGGCCGCTGCCGCTCCGGCCGCCAAGGCTCCGGCCGCCGCGGTCTCCGAGCTGCGTGGCCAGACCGTCAAGATGACCCGCATGCGCAAGGTCATCGGCGACAACATGATGAAGGCCCTGCACTCGCAGGCTCAGCTCAGCTCCGTGGTCGAGGTGGACATCACCAAGATCATGAAGCTGCGCGAGAAGGCCAAGGGCGCGTTCCTGGCCCGCGAGGGCGTCAAGCTCTCGCCGATGCCGTTCTTCGTCAAGGCCGCTGCCCAGGCGCTGAAGGCCCACGCGGTCGTCAACGCCCGGATCAACGAGGACGAGGGCACCATCACCTACTTCGACTCGGAGAACATCGGCATCGCCGTGGACTCCGAGAAGGGCCTGATGACCCCGGTCATCAAGGGTGCCGGTGACCTCAACCTGGCGGGCATCTCCAAGGCGACCGCCGACCTGGCCGCCAAGGTCCGCGGCAACAAGATCACGCCGGACGAGCTGTCGGGCGCGACCTTCACCATCAGCAACACCGGCTCGCGCGGTGCGCTGTTCGACACGGTCATCGTGCCCCCGAACCAGGTCGCCATCCTGGGCATCGGTGCCACGGTGAAGCGCCCGGTGGTCATCGAGACCGCCGAGGGCACCAACATCGGCATCCGCGACATGACGTACCTGACCCTGTCCTACGACCACCGCCTGGTGGACGGCGCGGACGCGGCCCGGTACCTCTCGGCCGTCAAGGCGATCCTCGAGGCCGGCGAGTTCGAGGTCGAGCTCGGCCTGTAAGGCTCTCCCCGCGGCGGTAGCCGCACAGCTGTCGCGTCAGGCGCCCCCGCCCGGAACCACTCCGGGCGGGGGCGCCGTCGTCTCGGCGGGAGCGGGCGGCCCGGGCCGCGGCCCGGCGGCCGCGGCCGTCGCCTTGTAACCAGCCTCACCCCGGGTCCCCCGCCGCGAACGCATCGCAGCTGGCCAACACCGCCGTATTGTCTACGCATCAGAGCTCTGCGTGCCCCCTCAGGAGATGAAGCGCCGATGATCACCCCACCCGTCGTGCACTCGCTGCGCGAGCAGATCCGCGAGCACATCGTGGAGGGGATCGTCAGCGGCCGCTGGAAGCCCGGCGAGCGGATCGTGGAGCGCCGGATCGCCGTCGAGCTGGAGGTCAGCCAGACGCCCGTACGGGAGGCCCTGCGGGAGCTGGAGACGCTGCGGCTGATCGAGTCCGCCCCGAACAAGGGCGTGCGCGTACGGAACCTCTCCGCGGCGGACCTGGAGGAGATCTACCCGGTCCGGGCCGGTCTGGAGCAGATCGCCGCCGAGCTGGCCGCGCCCCGGCTGGCCGCCGACTGCACGGCGCTGGAGCCGCACGTGGCGGCCCTGTGGGAGGCCGACCGGAGCGAGGACGGCACCGCGCAGGTGCGGCACACCGTCGGGTTCCACCGGGAGCTGGTGCGGGCGGCCGGGAACAGCGTGCTGCTGCACACCTGGGAGAGCCTGGGCATCGAGGTCTTCACGGCCCTGTCCATCCGCTGGCTCGGGACCGTCCAGAAGTCCTACGCGGAGGAGCACGAGGCCCTCGTGGCGGCCTTCCGCAGTCAGGATCCGGACATCGGACTGCTCGTGAAGCGGCATGTCCTGGGGTGTGCGCCCCGCGCCTGAGGGGCTCCGGCTCCTTCTGAGCGGGGTGTTCGGCGTCTGAGCGTACCGGTCGGCACGCCTGCCCCGCGACCCGCTCTGACCTGGGGTTTCACCGGTCCTCAAGGTCGCCGCTAGCGGCCCGGCCTGTACTGGAACCACCGGCACCGGGTGCCTCAGCGACTGGCACCCGGTGCCGACTTTTCTCGTATGGACGTTTATTCGTCACTTTTATTTGATCGATCATCGATCAGCGCTTTACAGTCGACCCGGACCCCACCCGGGTCCAACGACCCTGTCCTGCCCGTCAGGGATTTTCTTCACCACCTCTCCTTTGTCCGGAAGGCGGCGCACACCGATGTCCGACCCCGTAGGAAAGCTTCCGAGCGAGCTCGACCAGCTCCCGGACCGCGACACCGAGGAGACCGCCGAATGGGCGGCCTCCCTCGACGCCGTCGCAAAGGCCGCCGGTACGCGCCGCGCCGAGTACCTGCTCCGCCGTACCCTCCAGCACGCCGAGGCCGCCGGCCTCGCGCTGCCGAAGCTGCTGGAGACGGACTACGTCAACACCATCCCCACCGCCGCGGAGCCGGAGTTCCCCGGTGACGAGGCGATGGAAGCCAGGATCACCGCCTGGAACCGCTGGAACGCGGCCGCCATGGTGACCCGCGGCTCCAAGTACGGGGTCGGCGGCCACATCGCCACCTTCGCCTCGGCGGCCTGGCTGTACGAGACCGGCTTCCAGCACTTCTTCCGCGGGAAGGAGGCCGACGGATCGGGCGACCAGCTCTACATCCAGGGCCACGCCTCCCCCGGCATCTACGCCCGCGCCTTCCTCGACGGCCGCATCTCCGAGCAGCAGCTCGACAACTTCCGCCAGGAGTCCGGCGGCAACGGCCTGCCGTCCTACCCGCACCCGCGGCGCCTGCCGTGGCTGTGGGAGTTCCCGACGGTCTCCATGGGCCTCGGCCCGCTCTCCGCGATCTACCAGGCGCGCTTCAACCGCTACCTGCAGAACCGGAGCATCAAGGACACCGCGAACTCGCACGTCTGGGCCTTCCTGGGCGACGGCGAGATGGACGAGCCCGAGTCGACCGCCGCCCTGGCCCTGGCCTCCCGCGAGCAGCTCGACAACCTGACCTTCGTCATCAACTGCAACCTGCAGCGCCTCGACGGTCCGGTCCGCGCCAACTTCCGCGTGGTCCAGGAGCTGGAGGCCCAGTTCCGCGGCGCCGGCTGGAACGTCATCAAGTCGCTGTGGGGCTCCGCCTGGGACGAGCTGTTCCAGCTCGACACCACGGGCGCCCTGGTACGCCGCCTGCGCGAGGTACCGGACGCGCAGTTCCAGACGTACGCGACCCGCGACGTGGCCTACATCCGCCAGCACTTCTTCGGCGCCAACGCCGAGCTCGTGCAGCTGGCGGGCGTGCTCTCGGACGCGAAGATCGCCGAGTGCTTCCACAGCTCCCGCGGCGGCCACGAGCCCCGCAAGGTCTACGCCGCGTACAAGGCCGCCCTGGAGCACAAGGGCGCGCCGACGGTCATCCTCGCGCAGACCGTCAAGGGCTACACGCTGGGTGCCGGGTTCGAGTCGAAGAACGCGAACCACCAGATGAAGAAGCTGACGATCGACGAGTTCAAGGACATGCGCGACCTCCTTGGCCTCCCGATCCCGGACAGCGCCTTCGCCGACGGCGTCGTCCCCTACGGCCACCCGGGCGCGAACAGCCCCGAGGTGCAGTACCTGAACGAGCGCCGCGCGGCCCTCGGCGGCCCGGCCCCGGCCCGCAAGGTCAAGCAGGTCGCCCTGCCGGCTCCGGCCGACCGCTCCTTCGCCCCGCTGCTCAAGGGCTCCGGCAAGCAGGAGATGGCCACCACCATGGCCTTCGTCCGGCTCGTCAAGGACCTGATGCGGGACAAGGAGACCGGCAAGCGCTGGGTGCCGATCGTCCCCGACGAGGCCCGTACCTTCGGTATGGAGTCCCTCTTCCCGTCGGCCGGCATCTACTCGCCGCTGGGCCAGACGTACGAGCCGGTCGACCGCGACCAGCTCATGTACTACAAGGAAGCCAAGGACGGCCAGATCCTCAACGAGGGGATCACCGAGGCCGGCGCCATGGCCGACTTCATCGCCGCCTGCACGTCGTACGCGACGCACGGCGAGCCGATGATCCCGTTCTACATCTTCTACTCGATGTTCGGCTGGCAGCGCACCGCCGACCAGATGTGGCAGCTCGCCGACCAGCTCGGCAAGGGCTTCATCGTCGGCGCCACCGCCGGCCGCACCACGCTGACCGGTGAGGGCCTCCAGCACGCGGACGGCCACTCGCACCTGATCGCGTCCACGAACCCGGCGTCGCTGAACTACGACCCGGCCTTCGCGTACGAGATCGCGGTGATCGTCAAGGACGGTCTGCGCCGGATGTACGGCGAGAAGCCGGAAGACGTCTTCTACTACCTGACGGTCTACAACGAGCCGAAGGTGCAGCCCGCGATGCCCGAGGGCGTCGAGGAAGGCATCCTCAAGGGCCTGTACCGCTTCAACACGGCGGCCGACCTGGCCGAGGCGGCCCCGGCCGCCGACGCCCCCAAGGTCCAGCTGATGGCCTCGGGTACGGCGATCCACTGGGTCCTGGAGGCGCAGAAGCTGCTCGCCGCCGACTGGAACGTGGCCGCCGACGTCTGGTCCGCCACCTCCTGGGGCGAGCTGCGCCGCGACGCGCTGGAGTGCGACGAGGCGCTGCTGCGCGGCGAGGTCCGCACGCCGTACGTCACGCGTGCGCTGGAGGGCGTCACCAGCCCGGTCCTGGCCGTCTCCGACTGGATGCGCCAGGTCCCGGACCAGATCAGCCAGTGGGTCGAGCAGGACTACACCTCGCTCGGTACGGACGGCTTCGGTCTGTCCGACACCCGCGAGGGCGCCCGCCGCCACTTCGGTGTCGACGCCCAGTCGATCGTGGTGGCCGCGCTGGCCCAGCTCGCCCGCCGCGGCGAGGTCCCGGCGTCCGCCATCAAGGAGGCCCGGGAGCGCTACGGCCTGTAGGCCCGAGCGCTCCGCGCGTGCGTGAGGCGGTCCGCCCCCGGGGGGAGGCGGGCCGCCTCACGGCGTTCACCAGATGTCGTCCGAGGCGTCGCCCGGCGCCTCCTGGCGCACGAGGGAGCCCCTGGGCGCCGTCAGCAGCTTGCGCAGGCTGTCCAGATTGGCGGCGATCGCCTCGCGCTCCGCGTCGATCTCGGCCTGCTCCCGCTGGGCGTCGCCGCGCATCCGGGCCACTTCCTGCTCCGCCCGGACCGTGAGTTCCCCGGCTCTCCTCTGGGCGCTCTCGACGGTCTGGCGTGCCCTGCGCTCGGCGTCCGCGAAGAGTGCCTCGGCCTCCAGACGCAGCTGCTCCGCACGGTGCTCGATCTCCGCGAGGCGCTTCTCCGCCTTGGCCTGACGCGAGGCCAGGTCGCGCTCGGACTGCTCGCGGCGCCTGGCCAGGTTGGTCTCGAAGTCCACAGCCGCCTGGGCGGCCTTGGTGCGGGTCTCCTCGAAGAGCGCGTCGGCCTGCCGGCGCCTTCCCATCGCGTCGTCCAGAGCCCGCCGGCCCGCCTGGTCCGCTTCCTGCACCCGGGCCATCAGCGTCTCGGCCGCCTCCTCCTTCTCCCGGGCGGCGGCCAGCGCCTTGGCCGCTTCGTGGGCGGTGGCGGCCGCCTGCTCCTCCCTCGCCCGGGCCCGTGCGAGGGCCTCCTCCGCCTCGGTCCGCCAGGCCGCGGCGTCCCGCTCCGCCTGGGCGCGTACCCGTGCGGCCTGTGCCTCGGCGTCCTCCGTCACGAAACGGGCCAGCGACTGGGCGTCGGCGAGCGCCTGGACGACCTGCGTCTTCGCCTCCCGGGTCACCACGTTCCGGGCCTTGTGCTGCTCCAGCGCCGCCCGCAGCTCCGCGATCGCCGAGGCGGCGTTCGCGGGGCGGTCCTGGGGGCTCTTGGCGAGCAGCCGCATCACGAGGTCGGTGACCCGGACGGGAACGCCGCTCACGGCTTCGGACAGCGGGCGCGGGGCCTGGTGGATCTGCTGGTAGAGCATCCCGTGCGCGCTGCTCGCGGTGAAGGGCGGCCGGCCCGCGAGGCCCTCGTACAGCAGGCAGCCCAGGCTGTAGAGGTCGGCGCGGTGGTCGATCTCACGGTCGCCGCGGCACTGTTCGGGGGACATGTAGGCCGGGGTGCCCAGTCCGGCGCCCGGGGCGGTCAGGTCGGCGACGCGCAGGGTTTCGCCGAGGAACTTGGCGATGCCGAAGTCGAGGACCTTGATCACGCCGTTCTCGGTGAGGACGACGTTCTGCGGTTTGACGTCCCGGTGGACGATGCCGCGCTCGTGGGCGGCCGACAGCGCGGCCGCGATCTGGCAGGCCCAGTGGGCGACGTCGTACCAGGGGACGGACGCGGAGGCGCGGAAGGTCTCGGCGAGCGTGCGGCCGTCGAGGCGTTCCATGACCAGGTAGAGCATGCGCCGGCCGCCCAGGTGGGCCTCACCGCAGTCGTGGACCGTGACGGTGTGCCGGTGCGGCAGGTTCGCCGCGGAGCGCACCTCGTGCGTGAATCGCTGTTCGACCTCGGCCGCGGCCATCCCGGGTACGGCGTGGACGAGTTTGGCCGCTACCGGCCGCTGCATCCGTACGTCCTGGGCGCTCCAGACCTCGCCCATTCCCCCGCCGCCCAGGCGCTCCTCCAGCCGGTACCGGCCTTCGAGTAACTCGCCCCGCAGTTCGCCCTGCATCAGTGCCCTCCCCGACCCTCTTTCACGTGCTCCGAGTATGCGGCCGGGAAGCCGGGTTTCCGCCAGGGGGTGGGCCGAGCAGGTGGGACGACCGGCCTTTGGCCGTATGCGCGGTGGCGGCGCGGGGGCCGACCCGTGATGCTGGAGCGGTGATGGACGAGACGGAGTTCTGGGAGATCGTCGACAGTACCCGCGAGGCCGCCGAAGGCGACCCCGAGGAACACGCCGAGCTGCTCGTGGAGCGGCTGGCGCTGCTCGATCCGGACTCCGTCCTGGACTTCGCCCGGCACTTCGAGTCGCGGTACAACCGGGCGTACACCTGGGACCTGTGGGGCGCGGCGTGGGTGCTGCTCGACGGGGCCAGCGACGACGCGTTCGACTACTTCCGGTGCTGGCTGATCGGCCAGGGCCGGGAGGTCTTCGAGGGCGGGGTGCACGATCCCGACCAGCTGGCGGAGCTGCTGGGGGACTTCGACGAGGAGATCGACGGCGACGGGGAGGAGCTGGGGTACGCGGCCGACGAGGCGTACGAGCAGCTGACCGGGGCGGTGGCACCGGATCTGGGGGTCCCGCTGCAAGCGGCGGAGCCGGAGGGCGCCCCGCTGGACTTCGAGAACGAAGCCGTGCTCGCGGAGCGCTTCCCCCGGCTGTGGGACCGGTTCAGGGGCTGAGCCCGTCAGTAGTGCGTGCCGCCGTCGATGCGGATCTCCGTACCGGTGATGAAGGCGCCGTCCTCGCTGCCGAGCATGGCGACGACCCCGGCCACCGTCTGCGGGCCGGCGAAGCCCTGGCCGAGGGCCGGGGCCAGCTTGGTGAACAGGCTCCAGTCGGTGTCCTCGGGCAGGCCCGGGCCGGTGCCGGTGGTCATGCCGCTCTCGATGGAGCCGGGGGCGACGGAGACGAAGCGCAGGCCCTGCTTGCTGTACTCGGCGGCCAGCGCGTGGGTCATGGACTGGATACCGCCCTTGCTGGCCGCGTAGGCGGACATGTAGGGGTGGGCGAAGGACGCCGAGGTGGAGCTGAAGTTCACGACGACCGGCTGGTCGCCCTCCAGCAGCGCCGGGATCGACTCGCGGATCATCAGGAAGGTGCCGGTCAGGTTGACCGCGATGACCTTGTTCCAGAAGTCGAGGGTGGTCTGGTGGGTGTGCGCGGAGCGCAGGATGCCCGCCGCGTTCACCAGTACGTCCAGCCCCCCGCCGAGGCTCGCGACGGCGGCGGGGACGCCCGTCCGCACGGCGACCTCGTCGGATATGTCGAGGACGGCCGTGGTGAGGCGGTCCCCGTGCCCGTCGGCGCCTGCCTGGTCGGCGGTGGCCTTGAGCCCGGCTTCGTCGACGTCCACGGTGTGCACGCGGCCGCCCTCGGAGAGGATGCGGTGGACGGTGGCCCGGCCGATGCCGGACCCGCCCCCGGTGATGAGGACGCGACGTCCTTCGTAACGGTTCATGGGGCGAGCGTACCGAGAGCATGGCACGTTTTGCCATAGTGACAATGAATGCAATCGCCCGCGCTCGCGGGCGGTAGGCTTCACCCGTGAGATCCCCTCGTCCGTACTCTCCCCAGGCCGGCCCCGGAGCCCAGTCGCTGACCGAGCGCCGCAAGGCCGCCACCCAGCTCGACATCGCCCGCGCGGCCTGCGAACTCTTCGCCGAGCACGGCCCCGACGGCACCACCGCCGAGGACATCGCCCACCGCGCCGGGGTGGCCCTGCGCACGTTCTACCGCTACTTCCGCAACAAGCAGGAAGCCGTGGCCCCGCTCCTCGCGGGCGGCGGTGACGCCTGGCGCGCACTGCTCGCCGAGGAGGATCCCGGCACCCCGCTCGCCGAGGCCCTGGAACGCGCCGTCACCCGCTCGCTCAGCGACTCCCAGGCCGTCGAGGAGGGCCTGGAGGTCACCCGCGGCCTGCTGCGCGCCGCCGCCACCGACGAGGCCCTGCGGGCGGTCTGGTACCGCGTGAACCAGGACTCGGAGGAGCGCCTGGCCCCGGTGGTCGCCCGCCTCGTCGGCCCGGACGCCGACCCGCTCGGCGTGCGCCTCCTGGCGGCCGCCGCCACGGACGCGATCCGCATCGCGCTGGAACTCTGGTCGGCCACCGACGCCCCGGTCTCCGGCGCCGGCTCCCCGGCCGAACTCGCGGTCCGCTGCCTGCGCGACCTGACGGGCGCGATGCCCCTCCTGCGCCCCTCCGCCTGAGGCGCGCACCGCCCCGCGCCCAGACGGGGCGCTCCCGCCGGCCGGCCCGGGTCAGAGGAACCGCTGCGACTTCTCCCTCAGGTGTCCGGCGAAGTACGCGGGCGCGTCGGGACGCATCCGGGCGAGGGCCACCATGGCGGTGACGATGACGTCCGCGACCTCGGCCTCCACGTCTGCCCAGGTGTGCGAGTTCCCCTTGCGGGGGTTCGTGCCCTTGGCGCCGATGACGGCCTGGGCGGCCTCCCCGAACTCCTCACCGATCTTGAGGATCTGCAGGGTCACGCTCTCCTCGTGCGTGACGCCCCGCTCCCGGTCGTGCTCGTCGAACCGCGCCACGAGCGCGCCGATGGTCTTCCAGGGATCTTCCATCCCCCGAAGCTAGCGCCCCGCACCGGGCCGCAGACCGCAAAACGGCGAAGCCCCGCCGCTCTCCGGGGAGAGGGGCGGGGCTTCGGCGATCACTGCGCCGGTACGGCTTGGCCGGTACGACTTAGAGGTCGAAGTACATCTCGAACTCGTGCGGGTGCGGACGCAGGGCGATCGGGGCGATCTCGTGCGTGCGCTTGTAGTCGATCCAGGTCTCGATCAGGTCGGGGGTGAAGACACCACCGGCGAGGAGGTACTCGTGGTCGTCCTCCAGCGCCTTGAGGACCGCGTCCAGGCTGGTCGGGACCTGCGGGACGCTCGCGTGCTCGTCGGGGGAGAGCTCGTAGAGGTCCTTGTCGATCGGCTCCATCGGCTCGATCTTGTTCTTGACACCGTCGAGGCCGGCCAGCAGGAGGGCCGCGAACGCCAGGTACGGGTTCGAGGACGGGTCCGGGGCGCGGAACTCGACGCGCTTGGCCTTCGGGTTCGAGCCCGTGATCGGGATGCGCATGGCGGCCGAGCGGTTGCGCTGCGAGTACACCATGTTGACCGGCGCCTCGAAGCCCGGGACCAGACGGTGGTAGGAGTTCACCGTCGGGTTGGTGAAGGCCAGCAGCGACGGGGCGTGCTTGAGGATGCCGCCGATGTAGTAGCGGGCGGTGTCCGAGAGGCCCGCGTAGCCGGCCTCGTCGTAGAACAGCGGGTCGCCGTTCGCCCACAGCGACTGGTGGACGTGCATGCCCGAGCCGTTGTCACCGAAGATCGGCTTCGGCATGAAGGTCGCGGTCTTGCCGTTGCGCCAGGCGACGTTCTTCACGATGTACTTGAAGAGCATCAGGTCGTCGGCCGCGGCGAGCAGCGTGTTGAACTTGTAGTTGATCTCGGCCTGGCCACCGGTGCCGACCTCGTGGTGCTGGCGCTCGACCTGGAGGCCCTGGGCGTCCAGTTCGAGGGAGATCTCGGCGCGCAGGTCGGCGAAGTGGTCGACCGGGGCTACGGGGAAGTAACCACCCTTGTAGCGGACCTTGTAACCGCGGTTGTTCTCCTCGGAACCGGTGTTCCAGGCGCCGGCCTCGGAGTCGATGTGGTAGAAGCTCTCGTTCGCGGTGGTCGCGAAGCGCACGCTGTCGAACACGTAGAACTCGGCCTCGGGGCCGAAGTACGCGGTGTCGGCGATGCCGGTGGAGGCCAGGTACGCCTCGGCCTTCTTCGCGACGTTGCGCGGGTCGCGGCTGTAGGCCTCGCCCGTGATCGGGTCGTGGATGAAGAAGTTGATGTTGAGCGTCTTGTCCTTGCGGAACGGGTCCAGACGCGCGGTGCTGATGTCGGCACGCAGCGCCATGTCGGACTCGTGGATCGCCTGGAAGCCGCGGATCGAGGAGCCGTCGAAGGCCAGCTCCTCGTTCGGGTCGAACGCCCGCCCCGGAATGGTGAAGTGCTGCATCACACCAGGCAGGTCGCAGAAGCGCACGTCAACGAACTTGACGTCGTTCTCCTCGATGTACTGCTTCACTTCGTCGGCGTTCTGGAACATCCAACTCCTCCTACTCCCGACCCCGGGGCAGGGGCGGGCTTTATAGCTCGTGGTGCGTCAGTGCGGTGCCGCACGCTGACCCGACCATAAGCACACGGGATTTCTCAAGCATGACCCATTTGTTTCGCACAAGTTAACCAGGGTCCCGTCCGAGTGCCGGGGAGGCCCACGGGTACCGTGGTCGGGTGGACAACAGGCAAGCAATCGGTTCCTGGCTCTCCGGCCCCCGCGCGGCCGCCGAGGAGATGGGCGTCGACTTCGGGTACCGGGGCGAGCGCCTCGGCCTGCCCGAGTCGGGGCCCGGCTCGGTGGCACGCTTCGGCCGCCGGCTCGGCGCCGTCGCGATCGACTGGATCGGTTGTCAGCTGATCGCATACGGGCTGATCACGCACGGCGACCTGACCGCCGCCGGCAACTGGACGCTGGTGCTCTTCCTGGCCCTGACCCTCCTGACCCTGGGCACCGTGGGCTTCACCCCCGGAAAGCGGATCCTGGGCCTCCGGGTCATCTCGCAGGACGGCGGACGCCTCGGCCTCCCCCGCGTGGTGCTGCGCACCGTACTGCTGGCCCTCTTCGTCCCGGCCCTGGTCTGGGACCGGGACGGCCGCGGACTGCACGACAGGCTGGCCCGCGCCGTCCAGGTGCGGATCTAGGGCGCGCCCCCGAGGAACAGAGCGACGACACACGGGTGCCCCCGGAGCCGACGGCTCCGGGGGCACCCGTGTGTCGTATACGAAAAGCAGGTCAGCGCATCTTTCCGCCGCGCGGCATCCGCATGCCCTTGGGCATCGGACCCTTCGGCACCGGCATGTTGCTCATCAGGTCACCCATGGCCCGGAGCTTGTCGTTGACCTGCGTGATCTGCGGGCCGGACAGCACGCGCGGCAGCTTGAGCAGCGTCGTACGGACCTTCTTGAGCGGGACTTCACCCTCGCCGGTACCGACGATGAAGTCGTGCACCGGGACGTCGGGCATGATCCGGGCCAGCTTCTTCTTCTCGGCCGCGAGCAGGGTCTTCACCCGGTTCGGGTTGCCCTCCGCGATCAGGACCACGCCCGCCTTGCCGACGGCCCGGTGGACGATGTCCTGGTTCCGGTTCATCGCGACGGCCGGGGTGGTCGTCCAGCCCCGTCCCACGTTGTCCAGTACGGCCGCGGCCGCGCCCGGCTGTCCCTCCATCTGCCCGAAGGCAGCCCGCTCGGCCCGTCGTCCGAAGACGATCGCCATTGCGAGGAACGCCACCAGGAAGCCCAGGATGCCCAGGTAGACCGGGTGGTCGATCAGGAAGCCGATCGCAAGAAAGACACCGAAGGTGACGATTCCCACGCCCGCGACGATCAGACCGACCTTCGGGTCGGCCTTGCGCGTCATCTTGTACGTCAGGGCGATCTGCTTCAGTCGCCCGGGGTTCGCAGCAGTCTCTGCGTTTGACTTCCTCGCCATAAGGCGAAGTTTACGTGGCCTGCGGGGTTCGGGTAGCCGCGGCCTCGAGTACGTGCTCGGTTTCGACCCGGTCCTTGGCCCTGCGGCGGTCCTCCAGGACCGCGGTCCAGGCGTTGCGGCGGGCGCCGCTCATGAGCAGCGACTCGATGCCCCGGAAGGCGTCGGTGAAGGACGGGATGGCGATGGCGCGTACGGGCGCGGCCTGCATGATGTCGATCCCTTTCACGGTGCTCACGTCGGCTGGGGTCGGACTGTGGTGCGCGGTGCGTGGTCTGCGTGATGTGCGGTGCGTGTAGCTATCGTCACTGACTGGTGTTACCAGGGCATGACCAGACGGTCAAATGTGATTGACGTGTTGCAAAGACTGACGCGGCCCGCCTGGCTCTTCCTCGAATGAGCCTAGGGGCCGCGTCAGTGCGGTGTTACTGCTTAGTAATCATTTGTGCGGGACTTCACACAGCCCCGGTTGTTCACGCGGTCGCGCCGATTCACACGGTCGCGCGCTTCTCCATCGCCTGCTGGTAGAGGCGCCCGGCCCGGTAGGACGACCGGACCAGCGGGCCGGACATCACACCGGAGAAGCCGATCTCCTCGGCCTCCTTCGCCAGCTCGACGAACTCGGCCGGCTTCACCCAGCGCTCGACGGGGTGGTGCCGCGGCGAGGGCCGCAGGTACTGGGTGATGGTGATGAGCTCGCAGCCGGCCTCGTGGAGGTCCTTGAGGGCCTGCGAGACCTCCTCGCGCTCCTCGCCCATGCCGAGGATCAGGTTCGACTTCGTGACCAGGCCGTAGGCGCGCGCCTTCGTGATCACCTCGAGCGAGCGCTCGTAGCGGAAGCCGGGACGGATCCGCTTGAAGATCCGCGGGACCGTCTCGACGTTGTGCGCGAAGACCTCGGGGCGGGAGGCGAAGACCTCCTCCAGCAGCTCCGGGACCGCGTTGAAGTCGGGAGCCAGCAGCTCGACCTTGGTGTGGCCGCTCTCACGGCCCGCCGTCTGCTCGTGGATCTGGCGCACGGTCTCCGCGTACAGCCAGGCACCACCGTCGGGCAGGTCGTCGCGGGCGACGCCGGTGATGGTGGCGTAGTTCAGGTCCATCGTGACCACGGACTCGCCCACACGGCGGGGCTCGTCGCGGTCCAGGGCCTCGGGCTTGCCCGTGTCGATCTGGCAGAAGTCACAGCGCCGGGTGCACTGGTCGCCACCGATGAGGAAGGTGGCCTCGCGGTCCTCCCAGCACTCGTAGATGTTCGGACAGCCGGCTTCCTGGCACACCGTGTGCAGTCCTTCGCCCTTCACCAGGGCCTGCATCTTGGTGTACTCGGGACCCATCTTCGCCCGGGTCTTGATCCACTCGGGCTTGCGCTCGATGGGGGTCTGGCTGTTACGGACCTCCAGGCGCAGCATCTTGCGTCCGTCGGGTGCGACTGCGGACACGACCGGCTCCCTGTGACTTCGATTCTTCGGCGCCCACCAGGGTACGCCCGTAATTTCATACGCTCTTACGTCGGCCAACCTGGGGGCGGCCGGACGCATTCCCCGCGTCGTCAGCCGGCGGCCGGCGCTGTTTCCCGGGGCCGCAGCTCGGCCTGCTCCAGTACCTCCCTGAGGTGGCGCTCCACGACCGGCAGCACCTCCGCGATGGTGATCTCCCGGCCCAGTTCGTACGAGAGCGAGGTCACACCCGCGTCCCGGATGCCGCAGGGGATGATCCGGTCGAACCAGGTGCTGTCCGGGTTCACGTTGATCGCGAAGCCGTGCATGGTGACGCCCTTGGCGACGCGGATGCCGATGGCGGCGAGCTTGCGGTCCTCGCGGCGCTGGCCGGCATTGGACGGGGCGTACTCGGGGCCGTTCAGCCGGGCGTCGAACTCTTCGTCGGTGAGCCGGGGGTCGAAGTCGAGGGAGAGGCCACCGATCTTCGGGCGCTCCTCCACCGGGTCCCCGAGCACCCACACCCCGGAGCGGCCCTCGACCCGGGTGGTCTCCAGGCCGAACTCGGCGGCGGTGCGGATCAGCGCCTCCTCCAGGCGGCGGACGTGGGCGACCACGTCGACCGGGCGGGGCAGCTTCATGATCGGGTAGCCGACCAGCTGGCCCGGGCCGTGCCAGGTGATCTTGCCGCCGCGGTCCACGTCGACGACGGGCGTGCCGTCCAGGGGGCGCTCGCTGGGGTCGGTCCGCCGGCCGGCGGTGTAGACCGGCCGGTGCTCCAGCAGCAGGCAGGTGTCGCCGATCTCGTCCGCGAAGCGGGCGGCGTGCACCCGGCGCTGCTCTTCCCAGGCCTCGGTGTACTCGACGAATTCCGGCCCGAAGCCCAGATGGACAAACCGAAGCTCAGTCACCGCAGCGCCTCCTCGTTGAACCTGCTGTGTGCACCTATCGCACCAGCCAAGAGTACGGCGGCCCGCGCGCGGCCCCTCAGGGCCCCGGCAGCCGCTTGCGGGCGCGCCTGCGCTCCGGCGGCCGGTCCGGGTCCTCGTCCGCCCTCGGCAGCCGCCGGTGGCCCTCCGAGTGGTCGTTGACCCAGCCGCAGACCCCGCACGCGTACCGCCCGTCCAGCCCCGCGATGTACGTGCCGCAGCGGCGGCACTCCGCCTCCGTCAGCTCGGGCGCGGGGAGCGGTGCGGCGGATTCTGTGCAGTCGTCGGGGCGGTGCGCCCCGGTGGGCCGGCGGGTCATGAGCCGCAGCCTATGCGGGCGGAGGGGGGCAATCCGTAAAGGGTCCCACCGGTTCTGCACACGATCGGATGAATGTGGGGCAGAGCGGGCGGTACGGGCGGAGTTCGCCGCTACATTCACGCCGTTCACAGGGCCGGGACCCCGGTCCGTCACGTCAGGAAACCGTGGAGCCGATGACGGAACGACCTGCCCAGCGCGTCCCCAACCGGCAGCTCGCGGCGCTGATCGCGGAAGCCGGGTTCTCCAACGCCGGTCTGGCCCGCCGTGTCGACCAGCTCGGCTTGGAGCACGGTCTCGACCTGCGGTACGACAAGACCTCCGTGACCCGGTGGCTGCGCGGCCAGCAGCCCCGCGGCACCACACCGGCGCTGATCGCGGAAGTCTTCACCCGGCGCCTCGGGCGGCGGCTCTCCGCCCAGGACCTGGGACTCGACGCCTGCGCGCCCGTCTACGCGGGGCTGGAGTTCGCGGCCACGCCGGAGGAGGCCGTGGACATCGCGAGCGGGCTGTGGCGCAAGGACTCCGGCTCGCACGCCGAGCTGCGGAAGATCGCCTTCACCCCCGCCGGGCTCGTCGTACCGAGCCGGGACTGGCTGATCGGCCGGCCCGACGAGCGGGTGGGGCGGGGCGCGGAGACCGCCGGCGCCCGGGTCCCGCTCCAGGGCCGGACCTCGGTACCCCGCCAGCGGCAGCTGGAGCGCGGGCCTGGACAGCGGGTGACGGGCGGCGACATCGCGGCGCTGCGGTCGGTGGGCGAGCTGTTCCGGACCCTGGACGAGGCCTACGGCGGAGGGCACGCCCGGCAGGCCCTGGTGCGGTACCTGGAGCACGAGGCGGAGTCGATGCTCCGCGGGACCTACGGGGAGACCACCGGGCGGCGGCTGTTCTCGGCGGCCGCCGACCTGACCCGGCTCGCGGGCTGGACCTCGTACGACATCGCCGCGCACGGGCTGGCCCAGCGGTACTTCGTCCAGGCCCTGCGCCTCGCGCAGGCCGCGGCGGACCGGCCGTACGGGTCCTACGTGCTGGTCACCATGAGCCGCCAGGCCGTCTACCTCGGACACGGCCGGGAGGCGGTGCAGCTGGCCCGGGTGGCCCAGCAGGGCGTGGGTTCCGGCCCGCCGCCGGTGGTGCAGGCCCTGCTGCACTCGGCGGAGGCGCGGGGGCACGCGGTCCTCGGCGAGGTGCGGGCCTCGACGGCCTCCCTGGTGCGGGCGGAGCGGGCGCTGGGCGCGGCCCGGCCGGGGGACGACGTACCGCACTGGGCGCGGTTCTACGACGAGGCGCAGCTGGCGGACGAGTTCGGGCACTGCCACCGCGACCTCCAGCAGTACCGGGCCTCGGCGCAGCACGCGGAGCGCTCGCTCCAGCTGCGGGCGCCCGGGTACGCGCGCTCCCGGCTGTTCTGCCGGGTGGTGCTGGCCACGGCCCGGCTGGGGCTGGGCGAGCTGGACCAGGCGTGCGCGCTGGGCGCGGAGGCGGCGCAGCAGGCGATGGAGATGCGGTCGGCGCGCGCGGTGGAGTACGTACGGGACTTCGAGCGGCGGCTGGAGCCGTACCGGGACGCCTCGGCCGTGCGGACCTACCGGGACCGGGTCGCGGCGCTCTCGTGAGCCGCTGCCCGGTCCCGGCGGGGTGGTGTCAGGCCGCCAGCGGAACTTCTGATTCCGAGATGGCCGGCACCGGGATGCCGAAATCGCGCAGGACGGCGGTGGTGGCGCGGCGGGCGGAGCTCAGGGCCCCCTGGACGGTGTTGGAGTCGCGGTGGTCGCCGCACACGTACAGCCCCGCCAGGACCCGTACCGGCCGCCGCAGGTCGTGCGGCGGGGGCATGGCCGGCACCGCCTCCGGGGTGTGGTGGACGGCCAGCAGCTGCCACTCCCGGGTCGAGGTCTCGTAGAGCCGGGCCAGCCGGGAGGCGACGGTCCGGGTGGGCGGCGGCGGCCCGTGGACGGTGGTGGTGACCAGGCTCCGGCCGGCCGGGGCCCGCGTCGGGTCGACCGCGCTCATCACCGTGGTGTGGGCGACCGGCCACTTCGGGTCGGCGTCCAGGAGCAGCGAGCCGTCCCACGGCAGCGGCGCGGCGGTCGCGTGGTGGATGACGGTGACCTCGTGGAAGTCCGGCACCCGCAGCCCCGGCAGCAGTTCGGCGGCGGCCCGGGCGCCGGTCGCGAGCACGGCGGAGCGGCAGCTGAAGTCGCCGTGCTGCTCGGTGGTGACGAGGTTGGTCGCCACCGACCGGACCCGCACCCCGGTGCGTACGGTGCCGGGCGGCAGGGATGCGGCGAGCAGCTCGGGCAGGATCGCGGCGCCGCCCTCGGGCACCGCGAGCCGGCCTCGGGCGAAGCCGCGCAGGGCCAGGTCGGCGACCCGGCTGGAGGTGGTGAGCTCCGGGTCGCGGAGCAGGGTGGCGAGCAGGGGGCGCACCACCCCGTTGACGGTGCGCGGTGGCAGGCCGCGGGTGCGCAGGGCGGCGAGCGCGGTGCGTTCAGGGCGGGCGAGCAGGCGGTCGACGGGCAGGGCGGCGAGCCGGCCGAGGGCGGCGCTGAGCCGGGCCTGGTCGAGGGAGCCGCTGGCCAGGGCGCGGGCCGGGGTCAGGGCCCCGGCGCGCTGCTGTTTGCCGTCGCTGCCGTGGACCAGGACGCCGGGCGCGAAGGGGCGCAGGGTGAGGCCCTCCAGGCCCGGGGTGCGGGTCAGCTCCGTGTACGAGGTGCCCAGGAGCTGGCCGATCCGGTCGAGGCGGAAGCCGTCGGCCGTCTCGGTGGCCATCCGGCCGCCGGGGTCGTTCGCGGCCTCCAGGACGGTGACCGAGACTCCGGCGGCGATCAGGTGGTGTGCGGCCGCGAGTCCTGAGACTCCGGCTCCTACGATGACAACGTCTGCGTGGTGTGCGCTACTGAGCACGTGCCCCTCCCCGAGGTCGGCGCGGCTGTGTGGGGTTCCTCCTTCCCCCAACCGGCTCCAGGAGAACCCGAGTCCGGTGCCGTATTACGAACAACTCCGGTCGCACGGTGGTCGCATGCGGGTCACAACCGGTCGCACGTGAACGGGCGGTGCTCCCCCGGGTCCGCCGGGCCCTTCAGGCCAGCGCGGCCCTGATCGACTCGTCGATCCCCGGGTACCGGAAGACGAAGCCGGACTCCAGCAGCCGGGCCGGGCGCACCCGCTGACTGCCCAGCACGTCCTGGGCGAACTCGCCGAGCACCACCCGCATGGCGGGCGCCGGCACGGCGAACACGGCCGGGCGGCGCAGTACCCGGCCCATCGCGGCGGTGACCTCGCGGTTGGTCAGCGGCTCGGGGGCGGTCAGGTTCACCGGGCCCGACATCGCGGGGGTGTCCACCAGGTACCGCAGGGCGGCGATCTCGTCGTGCATCGAGATGTGCGACCAGTACTGGCGCCCGTTGCCGAGCCGGCCGCCGAGGCCCGCCCGGAAGACGGGGAAGAGCTTGCCCCAGGCCCCGCCCTCGGCCGCGACCACCAGGCCCGTCCGGGCGAAGACGGTACGGATCCCGGCCTCCTGGGCCGGAGCCGCCGCCGCCTCCCACTCGACGCAGACGGAGGGCAGGAACCCCTCCCCCGCCGGGGCGTCCTCGTCGACGGCGCGGTCACCGGTGTCGCCGTAGTACCCGACGGCGGTACCGCAGACCAGCACCGGCGGGGGCTCGGCCAGACCGGCCATGGCCCGGGCGATGGCCGCGGTGCCGAGGACCCGGCTGTCGCGGATCTCCCTCTTGTACGCGGCCGTCCACCGGCGGTCCCCGACCCCGGCCCCGGCCAGGTGCACGACGGCCCCGCAGCCGGCCAGCCCGGCGGGGTCGACGTGCCCCCGCTTGGGGTCCCAGGTCGCCTCACCCGGCCCGGCGGCGGGCCGGCGCACGAAGCGGACCACCTCGTGGCCGTCCGCCTGGAGGGAGCGCACGAGGGCCTTGCCGATGAGGCCGGAGGATCCGGTGACCGCGATTCGCATGGGGCCAGTGTGCCGCGTCGCCGCGCGAACCGAACGCAGCCCCGCGCCCTCCGCCCCAGGCAGCGCGGGGCGTCCGGGGACCGTGCCGTCGCTCAGCCCGTGCCCAGCCAGCTGCCCACCGCGTAGGTCACCGCCATCGCCAGCGCGCCCCCGCCCACGTTCCGCAGCACCGCCCGCCCCGCGGGCGCGCCGCCCAGGCGGGCGCTGACCACCCCGCACAGCGTCAGCGCCGCCAGCACCGCCGCCACCGTCACCGGCACCCGCTCCGACGGCCCCGGCAGCACGATCGCCAGCAGCGGCAGCACCGCCCCCACCGTGAAGGCGATCAGGCTCGCGATCGCGGCGTGCCAAGGGTTCGCCAGCTCGTCCGGGTTGATCCCCAGCTCCACCCGGGCATGGGCCCGCAGCGCATCGCGTTCCGTCAGCTGCACGGCCGCCGCCCTGGCGAGGTCCCGGCTCAGGCCCCGATCCGCCAGCAGACCCGTCAGCTCCTCCAGCTCGGCCTCCGGATCGTCCGCCAGCTCCGCCCGTTCCACCTTCAGCGCAGCCTGCTCCGAATCCCGCTGCGAGCTGACCGACACGTACTCCCCCGCCGCCATCGACAGCGAGCCCGCCAGCAGCCCGGCGACCCCCGCCGTCAGGATCTCGGCCCGGGCGGTGGTGGCACCGGCCACACCCACCACCAGGCCCGCCGTGGAGATGATCCCGTCGTTGGCACCCAGCACCCCCGCCCGCAGCCAGTTGAGCCTGCTGCTGATCTCCGCGCTCTGCGTCCGCGCCGCTTCACTCACGCCCCCACTGTCGCGGGCACGGCCGAACGGGGCCACCCGGGGTGCGCGCCGGGCTCCTCAGGACCAGGGTGGAGGGGTGAGACGCGGACGCGAGGACCCTGGCTGGCTGCGCGGGGCTCCGCCCCCACGCTGGGCCCGGCTCGCGCCCGCCGTGGCCCTGGTGGTGCTGTGCTGCGCGCAGTGGCTCACCCCCGGGGACGTGGAGCTCGGCTACTTCCTGGCGGCCCTGCCCGCCGTGGCCGCGTTCTCGTACGGCGCCCTCGGGACGGCCGCCTTCGCCGCCCTGGTCCTCGTCCTCCTCGGCGTGCCCCAGATCGGCGTGGGTCACGCCCAGGGCTCCGACCTGGCCACCGTGGCCGTCGTCGGCCTGCTCAGCGTGGTCATCGCCTGGGTCCGGCGCCGCCGCGACGCCCAGCTGGTCAGCGTCCGCACCGTCGCCGAGGCCGCCCAGCTGGCGGTCCTGCCGCCCGTACCGGACCAGGTCGGCACGGTGCGCTGCGCCGGCCTCTACCGGGCGGCCCAGCGCGGCACCCTGGTCGGCGGCGACCTCTACGACGTACGGGCAGGGCCCTACGGCGTCCGGGCGGTGGTCGCGGACGTCCAGGGTCACGGCCTGACGGCGGTCGGAACGGTCGCCGCGCTGCTCGGCGCCTTCCGGGAGGCGGTACTGGACGACCCCGAGCTGACGGCCGTCGCCGCCCGGCTGGACCGGCGACTGGTGGCCGACGCGTCCGCCGCCTCGATCGAGCACCCGGAGCTCTTCGCCACGGCGGTGCTGCTGGAGTTCCCGCCCGGGCTGGACCTCGTACGGATCGTCTCCTGCGGGCATCCGCCCGTACTCCTGCTCCGCGGCTTCGCAGCCTCGGAGCTCACCGTCGAACCGGGCCCGCCCCTGGGCCTGGGCCTCGCCGGGCCCGCCCTCCCGCCGACCGCCGAGGTCCCCCTGCTGCCGGGCGACCGGCTGCTCGTGCACACGGACGGCGTCACGGAGGCCCGCGACGCGGCGGGCCACTTCTACCCGCTGGCCACCCGCGTGCCGGTACTGGCCAACGACCCGGCGGGCCTGGTGCGCGCGGTCTGGCGCGACCTGGAGACCTTCACCTCGGGCGGCCCGAACGACGACGTCGCGGTCCTGGTCCTCTCCCCCACCCACCCCTGAGGCCTCCGGGAACCCCTTCCCGGAGGCCCCCCCGAGGTCAGCCGACGTCGCGGATGAAGGCGCGCACCATCTTGCAGGTCACGTTGGACGGCCGGTGGATCCCCACCCGCACCGCCATCGTCCGGATCTTGCGGTTGGTGGCGCGCTGAGCGTCGTACGTCCCGGTGTCGAGCAGGGATATCGCCAGCCGCATGGCCTTCAGGCGGCGGTTGTGGTTCTCGTACCACTCGCGGGGCAGACCCGCGGGCAGCGGCTTCTTCTTGGGCATCGAAATGATCGCGGCAGCGGCCATCTACAGCCTCCCAAACGGTAGTTGGCTTCCTGTCGTTCTCCCTCGATTTTACCGGCGACCACTGACAAAAGCCCCTGGCCAGACCGCCCCTGACTACGCTGGGAGCCATGGAGATCTGGATCAACCCCGCCTGTTCGAAATGCCGCAGCGCACTGACCCTGCTGGACGCGGAAGGCGCCGAGTACACGGTGCGCCGCTACCTGGAGGACGTCCCGTCCGAGGCCGAGATCCGCGAGGTACTGGGCCGCCTCGGCCTGGAGCCCTGGGACATCACCCGCACCTCCGACCCCCTCGCGAAGGAGACCGGAGTACGGGACCTGCCGCGCGAGGAGACGGACGCCGCGCGGGCCCGCTGGATCGCCCACCTGGCCGCGCACCCGAAGCTGATCCAGCGCCCGATCATCACCGCCGAGGACGGCACGGCCGTGGTAGGCCGCTCGGAAGAAGCCGTCCGCGAGGCCCTCTCCCGCCGCCCCTAGCAGCAGCCGCCCTACGGGGCGTCCCGCAACGACCGGGTCCCAGGACAACAACCAGCCGCCGAACCAGCCGGAGCACGTAGCGATCTGGGGCGTGGGCCGTGACCGCGCCGGGGCTGCGAAGGCACCGGAAGCTGGCTGCGGGAAAAACGAATCTGCCCGTACATCACGAGGGAGCCGGAACCGCACACGAACCTCCCGGCCACTCCCCTGGGGGCTTCCCGGCAGTCTTATGGCATTCCGGGGCGGTCCGGTCGGTCAAGGGTGGCCGAAGGCCATCGCGAAGCGACGCGAGCGCGGCGAGCGCCCTTGAGGGACCGGACCGAACCGGAAGGACAGTGGACTGCCGGGAAGCCCCCAGCCGCTCTCCCACTCCGCTCCCCCGTCCCCCGTCTTACCCGAAGCCCATCCGCCACCCCCTACGCTGACCCGAGCACAAAGGAGCCATTAACCACCCAAAAAGGAAAAAAGTGACCGCACGCCACCCCCAACCCGAACCCCACCCCCAACCCCACCCCCAACCGCACCTCCCCCCACCCCGCCGCAGCGCGGACTGGATGTTCGGCGGGGTGTACGGAACCGTCCTCGCGAGCGGGCTCCTGGCAGCGCTGGACCAGAAGGGCGGCGACTACACACCCTTCTACGACGCCGCCTGGGTACTCGTCACCGCTGCCGCGGCGGCAGCCGCGCACGGCTACTCGCACCACATGACCACCCACCAGGCCGGCTCGGCCGGGCATCGCTGGCGGGTGCTCACCCGCGCGCTCTGGAACGAGTGGCCGCTGATCGCGGCCACCCTGCCCACCGTCCTCCTCCTGCTGATCGCGGGGCTCACGCACTGGGACTCGTACGGAGTGACGGCCGTCGGACTGGGCCTGAACACCGCGCTGCTGTTCGGCTGGGGGTCCTTCGTGGCCGTCCGGGTCGGCTACCGGCTCCGCTCCGCCCTGTCCATCGGCCTGGCCGACGCCACGATCGGCCTGGCCATCATCGTCGCGAACGCGGTAATCAAATAAGCCCCACAAGAGCGAACGGGGTAATCAAACGGCCCGCAAGCACCCCACGCACGCCCCACAAGGCCCCCGCAGCACACCCAACACCCCCACCCACCTCACCCCACCCACCTCACCCCCCACCCCCTCACCCGCCCAGCTGCACCTCCGCCTCCGCCAGGATTTCCGTCAGCCGCACCCCGAACTCCACCCCGCGCGGATCCGGCACCCCCGTCCGGGCGGCGGTGAGCAGCGCGTCCAGGGCCCGGCCGTAGGCGCCGGGTACGTCGCTCCAGTCGGGCAGCCCGAAAACGCCCTCGGCCCCGCGCAGTTCCAGCCCCACCCCGGCGGCCGCATGCGGCGCGCCCAGGCTGAGCACGGCGGTGCTGGCCGCGCCCGAGGCGTGCCGCAGGGCCAGCTGGACCACGTCGGACGGGCCCCGGGTGGCGCTGACGGCGGTGACCTCGCCCAGCACCGGAATCAGCACGGACAGCGCGTGCGGCCCGACGTCCCACAGTCCGCCCTTGGCCTTGCGCCAGGGCGAATCGGCGTACGCGCTGGGCGCGCCGTCGGGCGGGAAGACCGCGCCCAGCCAGTGGGCGGAGGCGGTGAACCACCCGGACCGCCGGGCCTGTTCCTCGACCCATCCGGCGGTCGGCTCGGCGAACCGCAGGGTCAGGAAGACGACGGAGGCGACCTTGTGCTCCGCCACGGCGGCGGCCACGGCCGCCGCGTCCGCCACGGTGGTCGCGACGGGTTTGTCGAGCAGCAGATGGCATCCGGCGGCGGCCGCCCGCACGGCGAGCGGGGCCTGTACGTCCGGCGGCAGGGCGAAGGCCACGACGTCACAGTCGGCGAACAACTGGTCGGGGTCTTCGTACACCTTCACGCCGTACGCCTGCGCCAGCTCGGCCGCCGCTTCGGGGCGCCGGCCCCACACGCCGACGAAATCGGAGCCGGCATGGGCGGTCAGGGCAGGGGCGTGGGTGCGGTGGGCCCAGGGACCGGTGCCCAGCAGGCCCACCCGGGGACGGGGGCTTTCGGCGGCGCCCTCGAAGGGATCGCCGGCAGGGTTCAAATCGTACGAAATGCTCACCCGCTCAGTTTGCAGCACTCGGACGGGTGTCCACGCTTCAACCCGCACAAGCTGTCCCACCTGCGGCGCAACCCCCGGTAACACGGGGTTCACACACGGGCAACGGAAGAGAAATCGCAAGCGGGCACGCTGCGGTCATCACCGCAGCATCATCACCGCAGCATCACCACCACCGCAGCACCGAGAGTCTGCGCCGGGGCGACGCACCGAAGGATGGGGACCGTGAGCTACAAGGCTGAGTACATCTGGATCGACGGAACCGAGCCGACGGCGAAGCTTCGCTCCAAGACGAAGATCCTCGCGGACGGCGACGCGCTGCCGATCTGGGGCTTCGACGGATCCAGCACCAACCAGGCCGAGGGCCACGCCTCCGACCGGGTGCTGCAGCCGGTCTTCTCCTGCCCGGACCCGATCCGCGGCGGTGACAACGTCCTCGTGCTGTGCGAGGTCCTGAACATCGACATGACCCCGCACGAGTCGAACACACGCGCCCTGCTCCGCCCGATCGCCGAGAAGTTCGCGGGCCAGGAGCCGATCTTCGGCATCGAGCAGGAGTACACCTTCTTCGACGGCAGCCGCCCGCTCGGCTTCCCCGTCAACGGCTTCCCGGCCGCCCAGGGCGGCTACTACTGCGGCGTCGGTTCGGACGAGATCTTCGGCCGCGACATCGTCGAGAAGCACCTGGACCACTGCCTCGCGGCGGGCCTGAGCATCTCCGGCATCAACGCCGAGGTCATGCCCGGCCAGTGGGAGTTCCAGGTCGGCCCCGTCGGCCCGCTGGAGGTCTCCGACCAGCTGTGGATCGCGCGCTGGCTGCTGTACCGCACGGCCGAGGACTTCAACGTCTCCGCGACGCTGAACCCCAAGCCGGTCAAGGGCGACTGGAACGGCGCGGGCGCGCACACCAACTTCTCCACGAAGGCGATGCGCGAGGACTACCGCGCGATCATCTCCGCGTGCGAGGCACTGGGCGAGGGCTCGAAGCCGCTGGACCACGTCAAGAACTACGGCGCGGGCATCGACGAGCGCCTGACGGGTCTGCACGAGACCGCCCCGTGGAACGAGTTCAGCTACGGCGTCTCCGACCGCGGTGCCTCGGTCCGCATCCCGTGGCAGGTGGAGAAGGACGGCAAGGGCTACATCGAGGACCGCCGTCCCAACGCGAACGTCGACCCGTACGTGGTGACCCGCCTCATCACGGACACCTGCTGCACCGGCCTGGAGAAGGACGGCCTGATCTAAGCCCTCCCACCCAGCAGCCCCCACCCGACAACGGCGCCCCGGCAACGGCGCTCCGACAACGGGGCCCCGACAAACGACGGCGCCCGCCGAGCCCCAGGCCCGGCGGGCGCCGCTGTCAGCTGGTCGGGGCCACACGGCGCCGGCCGACCGGGACACACGGCCGCCGGCCGACCGGGGGCACACAGCCGCCACCCGGCCGACCGGGGCCCGCGCCCGGCGAACGCCCCCCGGAACAACGCCCTGGGACGGATCCGCCCACCATCCGATACGCACCCCCGGCCCGGACCACCGCGTACCCCCGACCAGCTGACGGATTGTCGCGATTGTGACACCGCATTCACACCCACCGCCCGGAATTTGAGATTCCGATCCATGAAGTGAGACGGGGTCTGCCCTGGGCCCCGCACATCTGCTTGAATGGCGTCCATGGCCAGCTACTCGTACACCTCGACAGGTCGCAGCGACCTCGAGCCGTTCTGGCCGTCCCGTCAGGATCATGATTTCGACCGGGTGTGTTGCCGCGCGAAGAACGCGCCGGCCCTCTAAAGCCTTCCGGGATCTCCCACCAGACGACCTTCCCGAGGCCTTCGGTCTGCGCGGTACGACATCGACGACGTACGCACGTCTCCTGCCGACCACTCCGCGTGAAAGAGCTGACCACTCATGGCTAACACCCGTTCCATCACTTCTGCCGCCTCCGCTGCGACCTCCGCTCCCCTGACCTTCCCGCCCAGTCCGCGCCACCGGCTCCGGGCCGTGGACCGGGACGAGGTCGCCCGGGTGGTGGACCTGCTCCCGCCCGGCGCCACCTGGCTGCCCGCGCCCCAGCACACCCTCCCGACGCTGCCGGGGCAGCCGCCGATGGTCGGCTACCTGGTCCTCGTACCGGCCGACCAGCAGCCGATCGCCTTCGCCCCGCACTCCGTACCCGCCCCGGCCCGCACGAGCCCGCCCGCCGGCTCCGCCACCGCCGGCACCGCCATCAGCGGCTCCGCCTACGCCCCCACCGCCCCCACCGCCTCCGTCACCACGGGCGACGCCCTGGTCCGCATCGACGCGGCGCAGCGCACCGCCGAGGTCGACGGCCAGGTGCTGGACCTGACGTACCTGGAGTTCGAGCTGCTGGCCCACCTGGTGGCCCACCCGCACCGGGTGCACAGCCGCGACCAGCTGGTGACCACGGTCTGGGGCTACGGGCACGTCGGCGACGGCCGCACGGTCGACGTCCACATCGCCCGGCTGCGCCGCAAGCTGGGCACGGCCCACCGCGGCGCGATCCAGACCGTACGCCGGGTGGGCTACAAGTACGCCCCGTGAGCCCCTGATTGAACATCGAAGCGCTCGCCGGCCGGCCCGGACACACCGGTGGGCCCGTACTCACGAGGGGGAGTACGGGCCCACGGTCACGGGCGGCGCCGGGCGCTAGGCCTGGGACACCGACACCGCCCCTCCCCCACGCCGGCGCGCCACGAAGCCCCACGCGGCATCGACCACCAGGAACACCAGCAGGCTGATCCCGAGCATCGGCACGAACCACCCCACCACGGCCGTGACCGCGCCCAACGGCAGCAGTGTCGTGACGGGCAGCTTCCGCCAGGCCCCGCGCGGCTGCGCACGGCCGACCGAGAGCCCGCGCTCCTTGGTGGGCCGGCGCATCCACCACATCCGGTAGCCCCAGACGACGAGGAACATCACCGCGACGGCGAGCGCGGCCAGCGCGAGCTGGTTGGCGAGCCCGAAGGTCAGGCCCATGTGCAGGTCGATGCCGAAGCGGGTCAGCTGGGCGAGCAAGGGGTAGTCCGCGAAACGCAGTTCGTCCAGGACCTTGCCGTCGGCCGGGTCCACGGCCACGGAGTCCAGGTGCACGGGAAGCTGCTTGTCCGCCTCCTTGACGACGTAGCCCTTCCCCGCGGCGGGCAGGGTCACCCGCAGGTACTCGGTGACCCCGGCGGCCCGGGCGGCGGCCACGGCCGCGTCGATGCCGACGTCGGCGGTCGGCGCGGGCGGGGGCATCTCCATGCCCTCGGTCATGACATGCCCGGCGTGCTCGTCTCCCCCGCCACCGGCGGCGGCGCCGCTCAGCTTGGCGGAGACCGACGGGGTGGCCCCGCCCAGACCGTCCTGGAGCTGCCCGATGTTCTCGCCGGCGTACTTCGACCAGGTCAGGCCGGTTGCGGACAGGACGACGAGTCCGGCGACGGCCCAGAGGCCGACGGTCCCGTGCCAGGACAGGGTCCGGCGACGGCCGGTCGCGGACCGGTCGGGAAGGATGAGCTGCGCCTTGCGGGTGCGGCGGCGGCCGATCCACAGGGCGAGTCCGCCCAGGGCGACCACCCACAGCCAGCTCGCGGCGAGCTCGCTGTAGTTCCGGCCGAACTCCCCCAGCTGGAGGCTGGAGTGGAACTCGCTCAGCCAGGCCCGCAGCGGCAGCGCGTCGCCGGCGGTGGTGAGCTGCCCGCGCACGTCGGCCGTGTACGGGTCGACGAAGACGGTCAGGGTCTCGCCCTCCGCGAGCCCCTTGCTCTCCATGATCACGCGGGTGGTCGCGTCCGCCTCGGGCGCCGGCCACACGGCCGTGACCTTGCCCTGGGGGGCGGCCTCCCGAGCGGCCTGGACCTGGGCGCTGAGCGGCAGGGCGCTCTCGCCGACGTGGGCGACGGTCAGCTCGTCGGCGTAGAGGATCTTCTCGGCCTGCCACGAACCGGCGTACAGCAGTCCGGTGGTGGCGGCGACGAACAGCAGCGGGGCTATGAGCAGCCCGGCGTAGAAATGCATCCGCAGGAGCAGCGGCCGCAGCGCGGCCCAGCCTCCGGCGGTGCGCTTGGGTACCTCGGCGTCCCGGGTCGGGACGTCCTGGATCTCGTCAAGGGACATGTCGGTCCTAGGTGTTGGCGAAGACATGGGTGATCGGCCCCAGGTCTCGCCCCCTCACCGAGGAGGGTGGTGCGCCGGTCAGGCGCAGGCAGGACGGCCGGGGGCCGTGGCTCGGGCGGTCCGCCGCAGCGGCGGACCGCGACGCACCACGGCATGGGCGTGCACCGCCCCGCGCAGGCCGCGCGGTCGTTCGTACGGAGGGCAGTACGCGGGCGGGGCCGGTACGAGGGCCACCCGCGTCCGGACCAGCGCGAGAGCGCGGGAGAGCGGCCGGGCCGCGAGGAGGGCGGCGGCCCCGAGAGCTCCGGCGAGCCGGAAGACGGCGGCCTCGCCCCAGGCCAGCCAGGCGGCGCAGAACAGCCCGGCGAGCACGTGGGCGGCGATCATCCCGAGTCCGCCGTGCCCGTGTCCGGCCATCCCGGCGAGGTCGGCGAGGTCGGCGAGGTCGGAACCCCCTCCGGCACCCACGGCTCCCCCGCCCATGGACCCCATCTCCATGCCCGCGACGTGCTGGTGCGCGGGCATCGGCTCGACCCCGTGCCCGCCGGCCGGCATGCCCCCGCCGACCGGCACCGGCGCGAGCCCCGGCATCGGCATCGGCATCGGCATCGGCATCGGCATCGGCACGAGCCCCGGCATGGCCGCCCCATGGCCCCCCTGGCTCCCCTGGCTCCCGGAGAAGGCGAGGTGCAGCATTCCCTGCGCGGCGAGCAGTCCGGCGGTGATGCCCAGCGGGCCCCGGCGGCGCCCGGCGGCGAGCCATGCGAGCCCGCCGATCACCCCAAAGGCACCCAGAAGGCCGATAAAAGGGATGTCCATGCCAGACATGTACGAATGCCCCATCGCACCCAAGGCGACACACACCGCCGCGAACATCGCGGCCCGCGTGGCGCGCATCGGCGCGCGGGTTTCAGACATGTCCTGGTCATGCTCCCATGGGCCCGGTGGAGGCCGGAACGGGGCCGTGTCCGATCATGGTCCGGTGAATCCACTGCCCTGGTCATGGTCATCACCTCCCGGCGCCCTCAGCGCCCTCTACACCGGCGGGGTCCAGCTCGGCGCCCACGCACTGGAACGGCTGGATCCGGCCGACCGGGAGCGGGTGCTGCGCGGCTGCTCGACGAACGTCGACAACCTCGACGCGGGCCACTGGGGGACGCTGCTCAGCAGCGCCTTCGTCGTCGAGGAACCGATGCCCCTGCCCTACGCGCTGCTGCTGGTGGCGGTGCTCGGCTACGCGGAGTACGCGTACGGGGCCTGGTGGACGGCCGCGGCGTTCCTGTTCGGGCACCTCAGCGCGACGCTGCTCGTCTACGGAGTGCTGCGGCGCACGGCGGGCACCGAGACGCGGCGGGCCCTGGACGTGGGCGCGAGCTACGGGCTGAACGCCGTACTCGGCGTCCTGACCTCGGCGCTGCCGCGCGGTGCGGTGCGCGGGGTCGCCCGGGCGGGGCTGCTGGCGCTCGCCGCGCGGCCGGTACTGAAGCGCGGACGGACGTTCACGGACGCCGGGCATCTGGTGGCGCTGGGCGTCGGGGTCGGGATCTCGCTGGCCGTCGATTGTCTTTCGCGAGCGAATCATCAGAAAATCACTCTCGGACGAGCGATATGACACGAGTAAGCAACCCGATCCGCACCCCGCTGGAGCCGCCACGATGACCGCCATCCCCTCCACCACCGTCCCGAACCTGCGGGATCTCGGCGGCACCCCGCTCTCCGGCGGCCGCAGCGTCCGGCCGGGCCTCGTCCTGCGCTCCGGCCAGCTCGACCGGCTCGACCTCGACGCCGACCCGGTGGTGGCCGCGCTGGGAATCCGTACGGTCGTCGACTTCCGCAGCGACGTCGAACGCGGCGACCACCCCGACCGGGTGCCGGCGGGGGCCCGCCTGCTGGTCAGCGACGTGCTGGCGGACAAGGTGAACTCCGACCGGGGCAGGATGCCCGCCGCCACGCAGCTCAAGGACCTGCTGCGCGACCCGGCGGTGGCCGAGGAGCACCTGGGCGGCGGCAAGGCGCAGGCGATCTTCGGCGACGTCTACCGGTCCTTCGTGAACTCGGGCTCCGCGCACGCCGCGTACCGGCTGCTGCTCACCGAGGCCGCCGACCCGGAGTCGGGCCCGCTGCTCTTCCACTGCACGGCCGGCAAGGACCGTACGGGGTGGGGTGCGACCGTCATCCTGTCGCTGCTCGGCGCCGGGGAGGCGACCCTGATGGAGGAGTACCTGTCCGTCAATCCGGCCGTCAAGCAGGCGTTCGCCCCGTTGATCGAGGGCTTCACGGCGGTCGGCGGGGACCCGGACATCGCGCTGGCCCTGGTCGGGGTGTTCCCCTCGTACCTGGAGACCGCGCTCCAGGAGGTCGAGGCGCGCTACGGCTCGATGGAGAAGTACGTGCGCGAGGCCCTCGCAGTCTCCGACGAGACGGTCGAGGCGCTGCGCGCCCGCCTCATCGCCTGAACCCGCCCCGGTCCGGGCCGGCCTCGCCCCGCGTGCGCCGACCGCCCCCGGCCACGCTCAGCCCCACCCCGCCCCGCCCCGCCCCCGAATCGCCCGAACGTGTGAGCTGAAGGCGGGTGACCATCCGACGATTCGCTCGTTCTGCTGAACGTGACTGCGCCGGATACCGCCACCCGCCCCCTGCCTCCCGTGACGCCCGACGTCGAACTGGCCGAGGCCGCCATCGTCGAGCACTACCCGCGGCTGGTGCGGCTCGCCTATCTGGTGCTGCCGCCCGCCCTCGGCCGCAACCGGCGGGTGATCACCGCCCATTCCCTGACCCAGCGGGCGCTGCCTCGCGGGCGCCGGGGCACGGAGGCCGCCGTCCGGGGCGGGGTTCCGGCGCAGCGGGGCGAGGTGGGCGGTCCGGAGTCCGGGTATGCCTACGTCCGGCTGCGCGTACTGCGCTCCGCGCTGGAGGCGGGGGTCCCGCTGACCTTCCGGGCGCTTCCGCTGCGCGGGCAGCTGCCGCCGCTGCTGCCCCAGGTGTGGGGGCTGCGGCTGTTCCCGCGCTCGGGCGGGGCGGAGGAGCTGGCGCTGGACCAGTGGCTGGCCACCCTGAACGGGCCCGGCCGCGCGGCCTGTGTGCTGCGGGCGCTGGAGGGGCTGTCGGAGCCCGAGGTGCTGGAGGTGCTGACCGAGGCCGGGGTCGCCCATCCCACCGCGGCGGTCGCGGAGTCCGGGGACCCGGCGCACGACGGCCTCTTCACCTCCCCCGAGTTCGACCCGTGCGTGCTCCAGGCCCGGCCCACCGACCTGCTGCGCCGCCGGCGCTTCGTGCGGGGCGGGCTGGCCGCCGCGGCCGCCCTCGCGGTGTGCGGGGCGCTGCTCGCGCTGCCGGGCGGGGGCTGGGGCTCGGACGGGCCCGCCGCCCCGCCGTACGCGAGGAACGCGGCGGCGGAGCAGGCCCTGGACCCCGGTCAGCTGGTGCGGGTCGCGCCCACCGTCTGGCGTACGTCCTCCCGTACGGACTACTCCGGATGGCCCGCGCGCGGCGACCGCGCCGACGACACGGAGCTGCTGCGCCGGGCGCTCGCCGTCTGGGCCCGGCCCGGTTCCTCGGTGGTCGTCTCGGCCACGCCCGGAACCCCGACCGGGCCGCCGATGGGCCCGCCGCAGCTGCTGTACGCGGGCGCCGTCGACCAGGCCGTCGTGGTCCTCCTGTACGACGGCCTGCGCGTGATCCGGTACGCGGAGCCCCGCTCCGGGACCGCCGGCGCGGCACTCGACTTCGCCCGGACCGACGGGGCCTCGGCGGACACCGCGACCGGGCTGGTCCTCAGCCGGGTCGACGGCAACGTCCGCTACCTCACGGCGCCCTGGGTCCTCGGTGCCTCGCTGCGGGACCTGCTCAAGCCGGGCGACTCCCCGGCGGCGCTGAAGCTGACCCCGGACGGGGTCACTCCGCCGGTCGTGGGCCCGGCCCCCGGGGGCAAGTGCAGCAGCTGGAACGCGCTGGCCCTGACGGGCGACGGCGCCACCCGGCTGGTGACCGACCTGGGCGAGCTCACCCCGGCCCGGCTGACCTCGGGCGCCCCGGGCGCGGAGCGTGACGTGACGGAGGCGGCGGAGCTCGGCGAGTGGTCGAGGACCGCTTGCCTGCTGCCCTCGGTCCGCTCGCACGGGGTGCGCAGCGTCAACGCCTGGACGTACGCGAAGCAGCCGCTGCCCGAGGGCGACGGAACGGCGACCTGGCTGTGCTCCCGCGCCGAGACCTGGCGGGGCACGGCGGACCGGGTGCAGGCCCAGTTCCTGGCCCCGGGAGCGCCGCTGGCGGCCCAGGCGGCCAAGGCCGAGGGCTCGCCGGCCTGCGGGCCGCGGGAGCCGCGGGTGCTGGCGGGCGTGCTGTGGAAGTCCCGCGCGGGGCAGTGGTACGTACTGGCCGCGGGCAGCGCGCAGTTCGCCTCGCTGTCGGTTTCGGGCGGCGGGGTGAGCGGGGCCGCGACCGGGAATCGACTGGCCGTCAAGGCGCGGGAGGGCGCCCAGGTGGACCTGTCGGGCAAGCTGACGGACGGCTCGAAGGCGGGGGTGCTGCGCTAGGCCGTCTCTTCCGGGGCGACCGGGCCCGGCTTCCCGCCCGGGACCGGGCCGTCTTCCACGGCGCGCCCGGTCCCGGGCAGGAAGTCGGCGCAGAGGGGTTTTCCTCCCCGCTACCCCTCAGTACATTGACGCCATGTCTAATACGCCGCTCGCGCCGGCCCCCGTGGCGTCGGAACACATAGACCTCCAGGCGCGGAACGTGTCCTTCTCCTGGGACGCGACCCCGCTCCACTGGCTGCCCGGCGACCCCTTCGCCGGCCACACCATCAACGTGCTGCACCTGCTGCTGCCCGCCGGGGAGCGCTGGTTCGTACACGTCTACAAGCAGGTGCTCCCGTACATCACGGACGAGCGGCTGCGGGCGGACGTGGTCGGCTTCATCGGCCAGGAGGCCATGCACGCCGCCGCGCACGACGACGTGCTCCCCCACCTCAAGCGGCTGGGGCTGGACCCCACCCCGTACACGGCGCAGGTCGACTGGCTCTTCGAGAAGCTGCTGGGCGACCGGACGCTGCCGCCGGGCAAGGCGCGCAAGTGGTGGCTCATGGAGCGGGTCGCGATGATCGCGGCGATCGAGCACTACACGGCCTTCCTCGGCGACTGGGTGCTGAACGCGGACGAGCTGGACCGGCGCGGCGCCGACCCGATGATGCTGGACCTGCTGCGCTGGCACGGGGCGGAGGAGGTCGAGCACCGCTCGGTGGCCTTCGACCTCTTCATGCACGTGGACGGCAGCTACCGCCGCCGGGCCAGGACCTGGGCCACCGGCTTCGCGGCCCTGGCGTTCCTGTGGCAGCGCGGCACCCGCTTCTTCATGGAGAACGACCCCGAGCTGCCCGCCGCCAAGGCCTCGCTGGGCCAGTTCTTCCGGGCGGGGCAGCAGGGCGTACTGCCCTCTGCGGGGGCGATGCTGAAGTCGATCCCGACGTACCTCTCCCGTACGTACCACCCCTCGCAGGAAGGGTCGACCGCCCAGGCGGAGGCCTACCTGGCGTCCTCGCCGGGCGCCAACGGCGGCTTCGGGGCGCGGGCATGAGGCGCACCCTGACGGTGACGGCGGTGGCCGGGGCGGCGCTGCTGACCCGCCGCGCCCTGCGCAGGCGGATCGCCCGCTCGCCCCTGTGGCCCCTGCCGGCCCTGGACACCCCGGTATCGGGGTACTCCCCGCGCCGGCTGCTGCGGGCCCTGATCGTGGAGCGCGCCGAACCGGCCGAAGGCGTGCTGGAGCTGACCCTGGAATCGCCGGAGCTGCCCGCCTGGGCCCCGGGCGCGCACGTGGACGTGGTGCTGCCGTCGGGGCTGGTCCGCCAGTACTCGCTGTGCGGCGACCCCGCCGAAGAGGGCCGCTACACGATCGCGATCCGGCTGGTCGAGGACGGCCGGGGCGGCTCCCGCGAGGCGCACGACCGGCTGGTGGCGGGCGCGGAACTCGAACTGCGCCCGCCGCGCAACCGGTTCCCCCTCCAGCCCTCGTCCTCGTACGTCTTCGTGGCCGGCGGGATCGGCATCACACCGATCCTGCCGATGCTGCGGGCGGCCACGGCCGCCGGGGCCGGGTGGACCCTGCTGTACGGGGGGCGCAGCCGGGCGTCGATGCCGTACCTGGCCGAACTCGCCGCGTACGGGGACCGGGTCACGGTCCTCGCCGAGGACGAGACGGGCCTGCCGGACCTCGGCCCCCTCGCCGCCGCCCGCCCGGGCACCCTGGTCTACTGCTGCGGCCCGGAGCCCCTGATGGCGGCGGTCACCGAGGCCGCGCCCCCTGGCGTGCCGGTACACCTGGAGCGCTTCGCCCCGGCCGCCTCGACGGACGCCGCGCACCCCTTCACGGTGGAACTGCGCCGCTCGGGCCGCACGGTGGAGGTCGCGGCGGACGAGTCCACCCTGACGGCGGTCCGGCGGGAGCTCCCGAACACCCCGTACTCCTGCGAGCAGGGCTTCTGCGGCACCTGCCAACACCGGGTCCTGGCGGGCGGGATCGACCACCGCGACGAGCTCCTCACGGACGGCGAACGCGAGGACAGCATGCTCCTGTGCGTGTCCCGCGCCTCCTCGGACCGCCTGGTCCTGGACCTGTAGCGAGGGAGGACGGCCTACCGGGCCGCCCCGTCCCGCAGTTGCCCCGGGTGCGGAGGGCCGGGATCCGGTCCGGCTCCGCGCGCGGCGGCCGGACCGGGAGGCGCTCTGGTCAGGGGGGCCGGGCGGCGAAGTAGGGTGTCCGCATGACAACCGGGGTGCGACGCAGGATGGGTGTCGAAGAGCGGCGGCAGCAGCTGATCGGGGTGGCCCTGGAGCTGTTCAGCCACCGGTCGCCCGACGATGTGTCGATCGACGAGATCGCGGCGGCCGCCGGGATATCCCGGCCGCTCGTATACCACTACTTTCCGGGCAAACTCAGCCTGTACGAGGCCGCGTTGCGGCGGGCCGCCGATGAGCTCGCGCAGCGGTTCGTCGAGCCTCAGGAAGGGCCGCTCGGGTCGCGGCTGCTGCGCGTCATGGGCCGGTTCTTCGCGTTCGTCGACGACCACGGGCCCGGCTTCTCGGCGCTGATGCGGGGCGGGCCGGCGGCCGGGAGCAGCCGGGCCAACGCGATGATCGACGAGGTGCGGCAGGCCGCGTACGAGGAGATCCTCAAGCACCTGCGGGTCGAGAAGCCGCCCGCGCGGCTGGAGCTCGTGGTGCGGTCGTGGGTGTCGCTGGCCGAGTCCACGGCGCTGATCTGGCTCGACGGCCGGAAGATCCCCCGCAGCGAGCTGGAGCTGCAGCTGGTGCACGACTTCGCCGCGCTGGCCGCGGTGAGCGCCGCGTACGACGAGGAGATGGCGGGGATCCTCGTACGGATCCTGGCCGACGAGCCGGCCGAGGGGCCGTTCGGGGTGCTGGTGGGACGGCTCGCCGCGATCGTGCCGACGACGGTGCCGCGCCCCCGCTGAACACGGCGCGGGGGGACGCCGCGTGATAATGCCCGCGTGATCATTGACGACGGGATGTTGTTCCGGCCGGCCGTGGAGAAGGACGCCGGCACGCTGGTGAAGCTGTACGACCAGGCCGCCCGGTGGATGCGGGCGAACGGGATCGACCAGTGGAAGCCGGGCGAGAAGGACACCGCGCACTTCCGGGCCAAGATGCGCGAGGGCGAGGTGTGGCTCGCCGAGGACGCCGACGGGCGGGTAGTGGGCGCGTACGAGCTGTGGTGGTCGGACGAGGAGGCCTGGGGGATACAGCCGCCTGTCGCCGGCTACGTGCACCGGCTGATGGTGGAGCGCGGGGCCGCGCCCGCCGGGGCCGGCCGGCGCATCCTCGAACACGCCGAGTACCGGATCGCCAGGACCGGGCGGGAGAGAGCCCGGCTGGACTGCGTCTCCTCCAACGCCCGCCTGCTCGCCTACTACCAGGGCGCGGGCTACCGGGTGGTGGGCGAGTTCCCGTCGAAGCAGGCCCAGGACGGCCGGGTGTACGGGGTGATCCTCCTCGAGCGGCGCCTCGACGTCTGACGCGGCCCTGACCACGGCCGCGGCGCACTGGGCCGTGAACGCGCGCGAGCACCCGGCGCGCGCCGGGGCGGGTCCCCTCTCGGCCGTGGCCCCCGCGGCCGGTTGCCCCTCGCTCCGGCCCGCCGGTACAGATGGGCGCGACCAGTCGGTACCAGGAGGGGAAAACCGTGAAGAATTCCATGAGCAGGGCCGCGGGCGCCGTCTTAGGCATGGCGCTGGCGGGTGTGCTGGGTGCCACGGGGGTGGCGCAGGCCCAGGAGCAGCCGTCGGCGCCGGCTCCGGCGAGCGGCAGGGCGGTCGCGGGCGGCGGCGTCGTACAGGCGCCCGCCGCGGTGATCGCGCAGGTGGAGGCGGCGGCGGCCAGGCAGCGTTCGCTGGCCCCGGCCGCCCGCGTGGTCTGTTACTCCGCGCACGTGCAGGACATCGGGTGGCAGGCCGCGGTGTGCAACGGCCAGGTGGCCGGGACGACCGGGCAGGGCCGCCGGATGGAGGCCGTGGTGATCGCCACGCGCGGGGTCGGCGGGGTCTGCGCCAACGCGCACCTCGCCGACGTCGGCTGGCAGGGCTGGGCCTGCGCCGGGGAGGGCGCGGCCGTGACGGTGGGCACCACCGGGCAGTCGCGCCGGATGGAGGCCCTGGGGGTGCAGGTCGGCTCCGGCGGGGTGAGTGCGCAGGCCCACGTCGCGGACCACGGCTGGCTGAACTCGGCGGCCGGGAATCCGGTGTACGTCGGGACGACCGGCCAGTCGCGGCGGATGGAAGCCGTGCGGATCTGGGTCTGAGGCCTGGGGCCGCGGCCCTGTTGACGGCATGAAGCGGCGGTGCCGGACCATGGCCGGCACCGCCGCCTCAGGAGCCCTCGCCGGTCAGGAGCGCTTGAAGACGGCGACCGTACGGGCCGGGACGGTGAACTGCCCCGTCTTCGTGTCGTACGCCGACCCCTTCACCGCCGGGTCGGAGCCGGCGGCCTGGACCGGGTGCAGCGCGTAGGGCCGGCCCGCGAGGTCCGCGACGCGCTGGGACTGGGCGCCGGGGGTGGCGTTGAAGACGACCACCAGATCGCCCGCGGTCATGGTGATCACGCCCGGGGTCTCGGCCGTCCCGGAGAGCGGGAAGCCGATGCCGGACTGGACGGCCTCCGCCGTGGTGAGGGCGAAGGCCGGTTCCGTCGTACGGATCCTCAGCAGGTCGCGGTAGGCCGCCGAGGCGCCGGCGGTCTCGGTGCAGCCGGGGGCCGGGCCGGTCAGCAGGGGCTTCGCGTAAGGCCACTTCGGGCGGTTGTCGGCGGCCGGCGGGAGGCCGCGGCCGAAGCCGTTGCCGTCCCGGCAGTCCCAGTGGATGGCGTTGAACCAGTCGCCGCTGTCGAAGGAGTTGCGGTCCAGCGACTTCGAGCGCAGCAGGTCGGTGCCGGCCTGGGACAGGGCCGGGCCCTGGGAGAGGGCCGCGGTGGCCATCGCCAGGACCTGCATCCGGGCCTTGTCCGCCTCCGGGGTGCCCTGCGGGAGCTTGAAGGTCAGGGCGTCGTACAGGGACTCGTTGTCGTGGGCGTCGGCGTAGGCCAGGGCGTCGCCCGGGGCCGCCGCATAGCCGGCCGGGGCGCCGTTGTAGTCCAGCTCGGAGCCCTTGATGCGGCGGCCGGTGGTGTCGGTGAAGGCGTACGGGGCGAGGTTGCCGGTCAGCCCGACCTTGATCAGGTCCTGGGAGTGCAGGAGCCGGGCGCGCTGCTGCTCCGGAGTGCCGTTCGCGGGCGAGGAGTTCGGGGCGGTGAAGAGCCCGGACGCGAAGCCCTGGACGCGCGGGTCCTCGTCGAAGGGGCCGCCGCCGCGGACCGCGTCGCGCGAGCGGTCGGAGAAGGTGGCGATGCCGGTGCCTGCCATGTTCTTCTGGGTGGCCTGGACGAAGCGGGCGTCGTCCGCGACCTCGCCGAAGTTCCAGCCCTCCCCGTAGAGGACGATCTTCTTGCCGTCGACCCCGTCCTTGGCCACGGTCAGCTGGTCGAGGGCCGCCCGCACCGCCAGGATGTTGGCCTTCGGGTGGTGGCCCATCAGGTCGAAGCGGAAGCCGTCGACCTTGTACTCCTTCGCCCAGGTGACGATCGAGTCCACGACCAGCCGGCCCATCATCGCGTTCTCGGGAGCGGTGTTGGAGCAGCAGGTGGACGTGGCGACGCTGCCGTCGGCCAGCAGGCGCTGGTAGTAGCCCGGCACGATCCGGTCGAGGACCGACTTGTCGGACTGGCCGGACGCCACGGTGTGGTTGTAGACCACGTCCATGACCGTGCGCAGTCCGGCGCCGTTCAGCGACTGGACCATCCTGCGGAACTCGACGCTCCGGGCCGTGCCGTCGGCATCGCTCGCATAGCTGCCCTCCGGCACCGTGTAGTGCAGCGGGTCGTAGCCCCAGTTGTACGCGTCCTTCGCGGCCGCGGCGGCCACGCAGGCCTGCTGCTCCTCGCTGTCGGGGGCGTACGCCTTCAGGTCGCAGGCCGGCTCGGTGCGGTCGGCGGGCTTCTCCGGGACGGTGCCGAAGTCGAAGGCCGGCAGGAGGTGGACGTACGAGGTTCCGGCGGCGGCCAGCTCGCGCAGGTGCCGCATGCCGGCCGAGCCGGTGTCGGTGAAGGCCAGGTACTGGCCGGGGTGGGCGCTGGTGCGGTCCGCGACGGAGAAGTCGCGGATGTGGAGCTCCTGGATCTGCGCCGAGGTGAAGGGCACGGGCGCGGGCTTCTTCAGATCGCGCCAGCCGGGCGGGGCGAGCTTGGGGTCGGCCAGGTCCACGGCCAGGCTGTGGGAGGAATCGGCGGTCAGGGCGGTGGAGTACGGGTCGGTGACCAGGTTGCGGACCACCTGGCGGGTGCTCGGGGCCCAGACGGTGACGGCGTAGCGGTACGGCTTCCCGGTCCAGCCCCGCTCGCCGCGTACCGACCAGACGCCGGTGGCGTCGTCGCGGCGCATGGCGACGGTGCGGCCGTCGAGTTCGAGGGAGACCTGCTGGGCGGTCGGCGCCCAGACGGAGAGGGTGGGGCGGCCGTCCTGGAAGACCGGGCCGAGCCGGGCGTTCGTCGCGTACAGGTCGTCGAGGACCCCGGCGAGCTGGACCCCGGTGGCCGCCAGGGCGGCGCCGTTCGCGGCGCGGGCGCTCGCGACGAGCTGGCCGCGCAGGGCCTCGCGGACCCGGTCGCGGTCGCGCGGGTCGACGGTGTAGGCGGCGTACGAGGCCAGGTGCGGGAACTTCTGCCGCTGGGCGTCGGTCAGCTGGGTCCGGCCCAGGCGCAGCCACTGGGCGCCGCCCTCCTTCAGCGCGCCGTTCTCCACGGTGATCCGGCCCTCGCGGGAGGCGAGGAGCTGGACGGAGGCGGCGGCCCCGGGGGCGTTCCAGGCGACGGTGTCGCGGTCGATCCAGACGGCCTCCGCCTTGGTGAGGTCCAGGGCCGCGGCCGAGCCGGCGGGCTGCGGGAGGAGGTACTTCTCCTTTCCGCCCAGCATCCAGACCTCGTGGCCGGAGGCCTTGAGGTCCAGGGCCTGGTCGGTCGGGAGGTCCTTCTCGTCGCCCTTGTGCAGGATGTAGCTCAGGCTCTGGGCGCCGGCGGCGAGCGGGACCTCGTACACCGCGCCGTAGGAGTCGGTGCGGGCGGGCGGCAGCGGCTTGGACCAGTCGGTCGGGTTCGCGGCGCCGGTCCAGACGTGCAGCCCCCAGCCGTCGTAGGCGCCGTCGGGGCGCTGGTAGTGCAGGACGGCCTTGGCGGTGTCCTGGGGCGGGTAGGCGGGCCGGTCGGTACGGGCGGGCTCCTTGCCCTGCTCCAGCCAGATCTCGCCGGTCTTCGTCACGTCGAGGGTGCGGTCGGCGGCGACGTCCTTGTTGCCGTCCTTGTCGATGACGAGGTAGCTGACCGAGGAGGCGCCGGGCTTGAGGCGTACGTAGGCGAACGCCCCGTACGCGTCGCGGCCGGTGAAGGCGTGGCCGGCGGGCCAGGGCGTGGCCTCCCCGTCGGCCAGGTCGCCCCAGGCGTAGAGCCGCCAGTCGGTGTAGTCGCCGTCGGGGCGGTTGTAGTGGACCACCGCGTACTCGCGCTGGGTGGCGGTGGGGACCTCGACGGGCGGGGCCTGGCCGGCGGCGGATGCGGCGAGGGCGCTCGCGGTGCGCCCGGCGGAGTCGATGACCACGGCCTTGTAGCGCAGGGGGGTGCCGGGTGCGGCGGTGACGTGCTGGGTGACCTTGTACGGGGCGTGGTCGGCGGAACCGAGGACCTGCCACTTGTCGGAGCCGGTCTGGGCGGCGAAGACGACCCGGTTCAGGCCGCCGCCGCTGACCTCGGCGGACAGTTCGACGGTACCGGCGGCGCCGGCGGCCGGGGCCTTCAGCGTCAGGGCCGGCTTGGCGGCGGGCGCGGCGAGCGGGGCGGTGCCCTGCAGCACCACCGCGGCGAGGGCCGGGACGGTGACGGTGAGCTTGCCGGCCGCCGAGGAGCGGACGAGGGCGCTGCCGCTGCCGAGGCTGCCGCTGCCGCCGTAGAGGGTGCGGTACTGGGCGCCGGCCGGGGCGTCGATCTCCACGGTGCGGGCCTCGGAGCCGTTGTTCGCGGCGACCAGGTACTCGGTGCGCGCACGGGGATCCGTACGGGCGAAGGCGTAGACGCCGCCGTCCGAGAGCCGCTCGCTCTGGATCCCGTCGCGCAGGGCCGGGTGGGCCTTGGTCAGCTTCGAGAGAGCACTGATCTGCCGGTAGAGCGGGTGTTCCGGATCGTAGGCGTCGCTCGCGTGGGTGCGCACCGTGCCGAGCTGGTCGTCGTCCAGGTAGTCGGCGGTCCGCGAGGCGAACAGCGGCTGGCGGGCGTCCTTGTCGCCGCCCGCGCCCGTGAAGCCCTGCTCGTCACCGGAGTAGATCACCGGGTTCCCCCGGGAGAGGAACATCAGCTCGTTCGCGAGCCGGTACCGGTCCAGCAGCTCCTGCTCCCCCGCGGCCGGCCGGTCCTGCTTCAGGAAGGTCCCGAAGCGCCCCATGTCGTGGTTGCCGAGGAAGGTCACCTGCTCGTAGGCGTTCGCCTTGTCGGTGGTGTAGCGGTAGTCGTCCCCGAGGACGGCGGCCAGCCGCCCGGCCGCCGCGCCCTGGGAGGCGTACGCGCGGATCGCGTCCTGGAGCGGGAAGTCGAGGGTGGCGTCGAGGCGGCCGCGCGTCACGTACGGGGAGGTGACGGCCGTGTCGGCGGAGTAGACCTCGCCGAACATGAAGAAGTCCTTGCGGCCGTGCTGCGCCGCGTACTTGTCGAGGGCGGTGGCCCACTGGGTCCAGAAGGCTGTGTTGACGTGCTTGACCGTGTCGATGCGGAAGCCGTCGATGTCGAAGTCCTTGACCCACTTCTCGTAGATCTTCTCCATCCCGTCGACCACCTCGGGACGCTCGGTCCACAGGTCGTCGAGGCCGGAGAAGTCCCCCTGCTCCGAGGACTCGCCGGCGAAGGTGGAGTCGCCCCGGTTGTGGTACATCGACGGGTCGTTGAGCCAGGCCGGGGCCTTGAGGTTCTTCTTCGCCTCGGGGACGAAGGGGTTGCGGGGGAAGGAGCCGGGACCGGTCGTCGGGAACTTCCGCTTGCCGGCCGCGCCTTCGGCGTGGTCGGCGTAGTCGGCGTCGTCGAAGGGGACCCCGTCCTTGGTCAGGTACGGGAAGGCGCCCTTGGAGAGGTACCCGTAGGAGGCCTCCCGGTAGTCGACGACGTCGGCGGTGTGGTTGGTGATGACGTCGAAGAAGACCTTCATCCCCTTCTTGTGCGCCTTGTCGATCAGCCGCTCCAGATCGGCGTTGGTGCCGAAGTGCGGGTCGACCTGGGTGAAGTCGGTGATCCAGTACCCGTGGTAGCCGGCCGACACGTCGGCGCCCTTGCCCTGCACCGGCTGGTTCTTGAAGATCGGCGCCATCCAGATGGCCGTGGTGCCGAGCCCCTTGATGTAGTCGAGCCGGTCGGTCAGCCCCTTGAGGTCGCCCCCCTGGTAGAACCCCTTGTCCGTCGGGTCCAGGCCGGTCTCCAGCCGGGTGCCGGTCAGGCCGCCCCGGTCGTTGCGCGGATCACCGTTCGCGAACCGGTCCGGGAGCACGAAGTAGAACTGCTCCCGGGTCAGGTCGTGGCGGGCCGGCTCGGCCGCCAGTTTGGCGTCCGAGGGCGGGGCCGGCGGCCGGGTGGCGGCCGCGGCCGGCAGGGCGGGCAGGAGCGTCACGGCCAGGGCGGCGGCGAGCACTCCTGCGGCGGGGCGTATCAAGGCGGGTCTCCTTGTGTACGGGGGTACGCGTGGATGAGGGCCGCCCGGCGGTGGCGGGGTCGGGTGGTACACCGGGCGGCCCTGGTCTGCGGGGCGGGGTCAGTTGCGCCAGGTGTCGTTCAGCGCGACCTTGCCGCTCGCCGGGACGGTCGCGACGCGGTCGGCTCCGCTCTCCCAGGTGACGGTCCCGGCCGCGTTCTTGCGGACGTACTTGTACGAGAACGTCGTGCCCGGCGGCAGCTGGACGTCCAGCTTCCAGACGGGGTACGACGCCGGGTCGAGCTTCGGGGCGCTGCCGGTGTTCCAGCCGCCGAGCTCGGCGCGGTCACCCGTCACGTGGATGTTCTCCCCGGGGACGGTGGTGGCGTTGACGGCGAAGGACGCGCCGGAGGCGGGGGTGGTGGGCGGGCTGGTGGGCGGGGTGGTGGTGCCGCCGCACGTACGGGCGTTCACGTGCAGGGCGACGGCGGTGCCGGCCGCGAGGGTGGCCGTGAACCGGCCGCCGGAGTCGACGGCGACCGTGCGGCCGCTCTGGACGTCGCAGTAGCCGCCCGACGGGAGGGAGGTCTGGAAGGTGCGGGTCAGCGCCGAGCCCTCGTGGTTGAGGGCCACGTACGCCTTGGAGCCCCGCCCGAAGGCGATCTGGTCACCCCCGTTGTCCCACCAGTCGGTGACCGCCTGGCCGCGCGCGGCGTTGCGGAAGGCGACCATGGAGGAGATCTCCCGCCAGGCGTGCTGGCACTTCCAGCCGTCCGCGTAACAGGCGCTCACCGCTCCCCCGCTGGGCGGACCGGCGTCCTTGTCGCTCCACTCGTACCCCGAGTGCACGTCCGGGGAGCCGTACGGCCAGGCCAGCATGAAGACGCCGGCGAGGGTGTAGGCGGAGCCGTCCTTGTAGTTGAGGGTGTCGCCGCCGCGCTCGGTGTCGTGGTTGTCGACGAAGACGGCCGACCGGTCCGAGGGCATGTAGCCCCAGGCCTCGCCGAAGTTCTTGAGGTGGGCGAGGTTCTCGCTCTGGAAGACCCGCTTGAGATCGCGGGCGTAGCGGAACTCCTGCACGTCGCCGTTGCCGAGGTACTCGGAGGGCGCGACGGCCTCGCCCGCGCCGTATATCGCCTCCTGCTTCCAGTACACGCCGGGGTTGCTCAGCCGCGACTTGATGTTGGCGAGGTCGGCGGCGGGCATGTGCTTGGCGGCGTCGATCCGGAAACCGTCGACGCCGAGGGAGAGCAGGTCGTTGAGGTACCCCGCGATCCGGCCGCGCACGTAGTCCTCGCCGGTGTCGAGGTCCGCGAGCTGGACGAGCTCGCACTTCTGGACGTCGGCGCGGTTCGTGTAGTTGGAGATCGACGTCCGGCAGTCGTCCATGTCGGGGCCGGAGTAGAGGCCGGGGTAGTTGTACTTCGTGTACGAAGAGCCGCCGGTTCCGGTGCCGTCGGCGGCGGCCATGTGGTTGATGACGGAGTCCGCGACGACCTTCACACCGGCGGCGTGACAGGTGTCGACCATGGCCTTGAAGGCGGCCCGGTCACCGAGCCGCCCGGCGATCTTGTAGCTGACGGGCTGGTACGAGGTCCACCACTGGGAGCCCTGGATGTGCTCCTGCGGAGGCGAGACCTGCACGTACCCGTACCCGGCGGGCCCGAGGGCATCGGTGCAGGCCCGCGCCACGGAGTCGAACCGCCACTCGAAGAGCACGGCGGTGACGTCCTTCTCCCCGGGGGCCGCGGCGGAGGCGTGGGGAGCCTGCGCGGTCAGCGTGGCGGCGGCAAGGGCGGTGGCGGAGAGGAGGGTTGTGGTGATGCGGGTGGGCCGGATGGTGCGGGTGGTGCGGGTGGCTCTCGTGGGGGTTCTTGCAGCGCTGACGGCTCTGGCAGGCATGCGGGGGGCCTCCTGGCGGAAGAGGTGGGGATGCCAGCGACCGTAGGGGGCGGGGTGAACAGCTGCAAGACTTTGCGCAAGAGATTGCAGAATTGTTTCCGGGACGAGGCGGGGCGGGTCGCTCCAGCCGGGGGCGGACAGCCGGGCGGCGGCGGGGGGTGAGCGGGTCACCCCAACCGGGGGCGGACAGCCGGCGGCGGCAGGGAGTGAGCGGGTCACCCCAAACGGCAGCGGACAACCGACGGCGGCAGGGGTGTTGCCGGGATCCAAGTCCGCGGTGTCGGAGAGGTCCTGGGGGCGTCCCGTCAGTCCACTGTCCTTCCGGTTCGGTCCGGTCCCTCAAGGGCGCTCGCTGCGCTCGCGTCGCTTCGCGATGGCCTTCGGCCACCCTTGACCGACCGGCCCGCCCCGGAATGCCAAAAGACTGCCGGGAAGCCCCCAGAGGAATGGCCGGGAGGTTCATGTCCGGTCCCAGCTCCCTCAGCGATAGACGGGCAGATTCCCCGTTCCCCGCAGCCAGCTGGCGGCACCTTCGCAGCCCCGGCCCCATCACGGCCCACGCCTCAGATCGCTACGCGCTTCTCCCGGCTCAGCGTCCGCGCCCCGTCTTGGGCTGGACATAGGCCGCCTCAGATCGCTACGCGCTTCTCATCTCTCAGCGTCTACGGCCTGTCTGTGCTTGGACATAAGCCGCCCCCGGCCTGTGGGTGCTTCTCCTCATCTGGCGTCGATCAGCCCGTCGTGGGCTGGACATAAGCCGCGAGAGACGGGCAGGCGCTCGTCTTGGTCCAGCGTCTGCGGCCCGTCTGTCCTTGGACATAAGCCGCCCCCGGCCTGTGCGTGCTTGTCATCATCTGGCGTCGATCAGCTCGCCATGGGCTGGACATAAGCCGCAAGAAAGGGGCAGGGGCTCGTCTTGGTTCAGCGTCTGCGGGTCGTGTGTGTCTGGACGTCATCGACGACAGGCCGGCAGATGGCTCTGGGCATTAGCGGCCCTCAAGCTGCCTTGGGTAGGGCCTTTGGGCGGCCGTGAGGGTCGGATATTGCTCTTTGCCTGCGTCTTGCGGCCGTTTCCGGCCGGGGAGGGCGGCGGATGGGGATTGGCGGGCGGTCTGTCGGAGTCTGCGGGTGATGGATTCATCATTTGGCTCCTCTTACGCCCGCAGACGCCCAAATCGCTAACCGACAAGCGCTCCTGGGCGGTCTGCGTGCATCGAATGCCGCACAGCTCGCCACCAGATCACCTCAAAGCCCCAGACGTCATCGCCCACACCCCAAACAAGCCGCAGACGCCCTCCTCGGCAAGCGCACAGCGATCGATGGCGGCCTATGCGCAGCTCACAACGATCCGATCGACGCTAGATGAGGAGAAGAACGGACAGGCCGGGGGCGGCTTATGTCCAGGCACAGACAGGCCGCAGACGCTGAGAGATGAGAAGCGCGTAGCGATCTGAGGCGGCCTATGTCCAGCCCAAGACGGGGCGCGGACGCTAAGCGGAGAGGAGCGCGTAGCGATCTGCTGCGCGGGGGTACCGCCCCGGCCGGAATGGAACCCGGGGCATGTCCGGGGAGACGGGGGGCTGCCCGCCCATCTCTGATGTGGCCGTTTCTGGAATGTGTACCTCCCGGCCATTCCTCTGGGGGCTTCCCGGCAGTCTTATGGCATTCCGGGGCGGGCCGGTCGGTCAAGGGTGGCCGAAGGCCATCGCGAAGCGACGCGAGCGCAGCGAGCGCCCTTGACGGACCGGACCGAACCGGAAGGACAGTGGACTGACGGGACGCCCCCAGGACCTCTCCGACACCGGGTACTCGGACCCCGGCGACCCGCCCGCCGCCGCCCGGCTTTCCGGCCCCGGTGGGGAAAACCCACCCAGCGACGCCGCCGTCCGACTGACCGTCTCCGCCGAGCCTCGCGCCCCCACCCCGCAGCCACCGCCCCGCCCACAGGGCGGCGGGTGGGCAGGCGCCGCCCGGGCCCGACGGCACGAGGGGCCCAGAGGCGCCGCCCCCTCAGCCCCCCGGGACCTGTCCCGTCGAGCCGCGGACGACCAGTTCCGGCTGGAAGACGTACTCCGTGCGCTGGACCGGGGTGCCCGAGACCGCTTCCAGGAGGGCGCCGACCGCGGCCGTGGCCATCGCGCGGACCGGCTGGCGGATCGTCGTCAGCGGGGGGTCCGTGAAGGCGATCAGCGGGGAGTCGTCGAAGCCGACCACCGATACGTCCTCCGGCACCCGCAGCCCCCGCTCGCGGACGGCTCGGATGACTCCGAGTGCCATGGGGTCGCTGCCGCACACGATCCCCGTGCACCCCCGGTCCAGCAGGGCGCCGCCCGCCGCGTGGCCGCCCTCCACCGTGAACAGGGTGCGCTGGATGAGCCCCTCGGCCTCCGCCCCCGGCACGGCGGCCGTGAACCCCGCCTCCTTGCGGGCGGACGGTACGTACCGTGTCGGGCCGATCGCCAGGCCGATGCGCCGGTGGCCCAGGTCCTCCAGGTGGCGGACGGCCATGTCCGCCGCCGCCCGGTCGTCCGGGGAGATGAAGGGGGCGTTGACCTGCTCGTTGAAGCCGTTGATCAGCACGAAGGGGACACCGCGCGCCGCGAGGCGCTGGTAGCGCGAGGGGTCGGCGGAGGAGTCCGCGTGCAGGCCGGACAGGAAGACGATGCCGGTGACCCCGCGCTCCTCCAGTTGCTCGACCAGCTCGTCCTCGGTGGCCCCGCCGGGTGTCTGCGTGCACAGCACCGGCGTGTACCCGTGCCCGGCCAGGGCCTGCTCTATGACCTGGGCGAACGCCGGGAAGATGGGGTTGGTGAGCTCCGGGATCAGGAGCCCGACCAGCCCGTTGCTGCGGCGGCGCAGCCGGACCGGCCGTTCGTAGCCGAGCAGGTCGAGGGCGGCCAGCACCTTGTGCCGGGTGCCGGCCGCCACTCCCGACTTGCCGTTGAGCACGCGGCTGACGGTCGCCTCGCTGACCTCGGCCTGCGCGGCGATGTCCGTCAGCCGTAGCGGGGAGGTCACCCCTGCCGCCACACCGCGGTGTCGGCCGGTACGAGGTCCGGGTCGCCGAGCGGGGTGCTGGTGAGCAGGACGGTTCCGGTGACGGGTGCCGGTACGGCCTGCCCGGTGGTGTTGACCGTGCAGGTGAACTCGCCGCGGCGGAAGGCCAGGACGCCTTCGGGCGCCTCCAGCCACTGCACGGCGTCGCCCGCGCCCAGCTCCGCCCGCTCCCGGCGGATGCGCAGCGCGGCCCGGTACAGCTCCAGTGTGGAGTCGGGGTCACCGGTCTGGGCCTCGACGCTCAGTGCGGCCCATTCGGCGGGCTGCGGCAGCCAGCTGCCGCCTTCGCCGAAGCCGTAGGGGGCGGCGGAGCCCGACCACGGGATCGGTACGCGGCAGCCGTCGCGCAGCCCGTCCTGGCCGTTCTCCTTGAAGAAGGACGGGTCCTGGCGGACGGCGTCGGGGAGGTCGGTGACCTCCGGGAGGCCGAGTTCCTCGCCCTGGTAGACGTACGCCGATCCGGGCAGCGCCAGCATCAGCAGCGCGGCGGCCCGCGCCCGGGCCAGGCCCTGCGCGCCGCCCCCGTACCGGGTGACGTGCCGTACGACGTCGTGGTTGGACAGCACCCAGGTGGTCGGCGCACCCACGGGGCGCATCGCGTCGAGGGAGTCGTCGATGGCGGAGCGCAGTGCGGCGGCGTCCCAGCCGGTGTTCAGGTAGTGGAAGTTGAAGGCCTGGTGGAGCTCGTCGGGGCGCAGGTAGAGGGCCGTGCGGTCGGCGCTCGGGGTCCAGGCCTCGGCGACGCCGATGCGGTCGCCGGCGTACTCGTCGAGGACGGTGCGCCAGGAGCGGTAGATCTCGTGGACCCCGTCCTGGTCGAAGAAGGGGAGCACCTGGTTGCCGAGGAGCTTGAGCTGTTCGTCGCGGCCGAGGTCGGGCAGGCCGGGGGCCTTGACGAGGCCGTGTGCGACGTCGATGCGGAAGCCGTCGGCGCCGAGGTCGAGCCAGAAGCGCAGGATGGAGCGGAACTCGTCCTGGACCGCGGGGTGTTCCCAGTTGAAGTCGGGCTGTTCGGGGGCGAAGAGGTGCAGGTACCACTCGCCGTCCTCGACCCGGGTCCAGGCGGGACCGCCGAAGATCGACTCCCAGTCGTTGGGCGGGAGCTCACCGCAGGCGCCCTGGCCCGGGCGGAAGTGGAAGCGCTCGCGCAGCGGGGTGCCGGGGCCTTCGCGGAGCGCCTGCTTGAACCATTCGTGCTGGTCGGAGCAGTGGTTGGGGACGAGGTCGACGATGATGCGCAGGCCCAGGGCGTGGGCTTCGCGGATCACGGCGTCGGCGTCGTGCAGGGTGCCGAACATCGGGTCGATGGCCCGGTAGTCGGCGACGTCGTAGCCGGCGTCGGCCTGGGGGGAGGCGTAGAAGGGGCTGAGCCAGACGGCGTCGACGCCCAGCTCCTTGAGGTAGGGGAGCCTGCTCCGGATGCCTTCGAGGTCCCCCATGCCGTCCCCGTTGGAGTCGGCGAAGCTGCGCGGATAGACCTGGTAGATCACCGCTTCTCTCCACCAGCCGGGCTGGGTACCGGTCGTGGCGGGGAGGGCGTCGGCGAGGTGCTGGGTCATGTCGTCCTTGGAGAGATCGGGCCGGTGATGCGGGAGCAGGCAGGGGTGGTCAGCCCTTGGTCGCGCCTGCCGTCATCCCGGCGACGAGGTGACGCTGGGCGAAGAGGAAGAAGATGGCCGCGGGGATGGCGATGAGGACCGAGGCGGCGGTCATCGCACCCCAGTTGGAGGTGTACTGCGTGACGAAGGTCTGGAGTCCGCCGGCCAGGGTGAGGTTCTCGTCGCCGACCATGAAGGCGGAGGCGTAGGCGACTTCGCCCCAGGCGGTGATGAAGGCGTAGAACCCGGTCACGGCGAGGCCGGGCTTGGCCAGGGGCAGGATCAGCCGCCAGAAGGTGCCGAAGGGGTTGAGTCCGTCGACCCGGCCGGATTCGTCGATCTCCACCGGGATGGTGTCGAAGAAGCCCTTCATCATCCAGGCGCAGAACGGTACGGCGATGGTGAGGTACGTGATGATCAGGCCGACGGGCTGGTTGAGCAGCCCGAGCTGTCCCATGAGGTTGTAGAGCGGGACGATGAGGATGGCCATGGGGAACATCTGCGTGATGAGCAGGGTCCACATCAGCGGTTTCATTCCGGGGAACTTGAACCGGCTGACGGCGTATCCGGTGGTGGCCGCGATGAACACGCCGAGGACGGTGGTGACGCCGGCGACGAGGACGGAGTTGCCGAACCAGGAGAAGAAGGAGGTCGACTCCACCAGGTAGCGGTAGTTCTCGAGGGTGGGTTCCTTGACGAAGTCCGTGCTGATGGCGTGCTTCGCCGGCTTGAGCGAGGTCAGCAGGACCCACAGCACGGGGAAGACGGCGATGACGGACGCGACGATCAGGGTGGCGTGCAGGCCGGCGGAGGCGACCGGGGAGCGCTGTCCCCGCTTGCGCCCGGCGGGCCGGGCGGTGCCGGCGGGCGCGGGCGCGGCCGAGGCGGACCCGGTGGGCTCGGTGGGCTTGGCGGCAGTGGTCACGGTCACCACACCTCTCCCTGCTTGCGCAGCGAGCGCCGGTAGACCAGCGCGAAGATCATGAGCAGCAGGAGGATCAGTACGCCCCAGGTGGCGGAGCCCGCGAAGTCGCGCGGGCTGGCCACGAAGGCTTCCCGGAAGGCCTGGGTCACCAGGATCTCGGTGGAGTCTCCGGGTCCGCCGCGCGTCAGCAGGAAGATCACCGGGAACATGTTGAAGGTCCAGATGGTGGAGAGCAGGATCACCGTCATGCTCACCGCGCGCAGTCCGGGCAGGGTGATGTGCCGGAACCGCTGCCAGGGCGTGGCGCCGTCCATCTCGGCGGCCTCGTAGAGCTCGCCGGGGATGGACTGGAGTCCTCCGAGCAGGGCGACCATCATGAAGGGGACGCCGAGCCAGACGTTGACGGTGATGACGGAGACCTTGGCCCAGGTGGGGTCGTCGAGCCACGGGATGGCGGAGATGCCGCCGCCGTCGAGGAGCTTGTTGAGGATGCCGTTGTCGCGGTTGAAGAGGAACCGCCAGGCGAAGACGGAGACGAAGCCGGGGACGGCCCAGGGCAGGATGAGCGCCATCCGGTAGGCGGCGCGGCCCTTGAAGTCCCGGTTGAGCATGTTGGCCAGGGCCAGTCCGAGCGCGAAGGTGATCGACACGCACAGGACGGTCCAGCTGACCGTCCACACCAGCCGCTGCAGGAACACCGGGTCGGCGAGCACGTCCGCGTAGTTGTCGAGGCCGACGAACGTGTAGGTGGCCTCGATGTGGTTGGCGCCGATGGTGCGGCCGACGTTGCGCTCGTTGGCGTCGGTCAGCGACAGGTAGATGCCGCGGACGAGCGGCCAGCCGATGATCACGCCGAGGACGAGCACCACCGGTGCGATCATCGTCCAGGCGTACCAGTGGGTGGCCAGGGCGCGCCTGAAACCGCCGCGATTGCCGCTGTCAGTCCTGCGGCTCCGGCCGCGGGCCGCGACGCCGACGCCCGTGGCATCGTCGTCGCCGCCCGCGGCCTTCGCCACCGACTGGCTGGTGTGAGCAGCCATGTTCTCGTTACTTCCAGCCCTTGAGGATCTTGCGGAACTCGGCGCCGGCCGACTTGGCCGCGTCCTCGGGGCTCGCGGCCCCGGTGATCGCCTTGGTGTACTCGACCTTCAGCGGCTCGAAGAGGGAGCCGTTCTCGGGGATCCAGGCGCGCTCGACGGCCTTGTCGACGGCCGGCTTGAAGAACTGGACCATCTCGCTGGCCTTGACCTCGGGCTGCTCGTAGGCGGCGGTCCGGGTCGGGAGCAGGCTGAGGTCCTTGGCGGACTGGACCTGCACCTCCTGGGAGGTCATGTAGTCGACGAAGGCGTGCGCTGCGGCGCGGTTCTTGGAGCCGGCGTACACGGCGAGGTCGTGGCCGCCCTGCGGGGCGCCGGCCTTGACGGAGCCGGCCGGGACGGCGGCGACTCCGAGGTTGGCCTTGTCCTTGAACTGGTCGCCGGCGTAGCTGTCGGCGACGGCCCACGGACCGTTGATCATCATGGCGGCTTCGCCCGACTTGAAGGCGGTCTGCATGTTGGTCCAGCCGTCGGTGGCGTTGGTGATCGCCGCTCCGGAGGTGACCAGGTCACGGGCGGTCTTGAAGGCCTTGACGCCCGCCGCGTTGTCGACGGTGACCGTCTTGGTCTTCGCGTCGACGAGGTCGCCGCCCTCGCCGTAGATCAGCGGGAGGAACCAGTACGAGTCGTCGCCGCGCAGGTACAGGCCGGCCTTGCCGGTCTTCGCCTTGATGGCGGCGGAGGCGGTCTTCAGCTCCTCCAGCGTCTTGGGGGGCTGGACGCCGGCGTCCGCGAGCATCTTCTTGTTGTAGAAGAGGCCCAGGGTGTCGATGACCTGCGGGACCGCGTAGGTCTTGCCCTCGTACTTGCCGCTGGCCGCGGCCTGGGGCAGGAACTCGGCGTCGACCTTCTTCGCCGAGTCGGCCGGGACCTCGTCGAGGTAGCCGAGGGAGGCGAAGTCGGCGACCCAGCCGACGTCGGCGCGGATCACGTCAGGGGCTTCGGAACCGCTGCTGAAGGCGTTCTTGACCTTGTTCTGCGCGTCGCCGTACGGGACGTTGACGTACTTGACGGTGACCTTCGGGTGCTTCGCGGTGAACGCCTCGGCGATCTTCTGGAAGCTGGCCTTCTCGGCGTCGTTCGAGGTGTCCCACCACGTCACCGTGCCGGTCAGCTCGCCGCCGGCGTTGGTGTCGCCGCTGCCGTCGTTGCCGTCACCGCTGCAAGCCGTCGCCGCGAGCGCCAGGGCCGCGACCAGCGCGGTGGCCGCTATGCCACGCCGCATATGAACTCCTTCGATGATCCCGGCCGCTTCCTCGCGGTCCCGAGTTGCAGGGAACGTAACAAGACTGAAAGCCGACGGAAAGACCTTGCGGCAATTTTCTGCAAGAGCTGGTGATCGTTACATCCGTGTGTCCGTACGGTTGCCGCAGCTTGCTGTTGGTTCGAGTCACGTTCGGCTCCCCGGGCCCGCAACCAGGGGGCGTGTGCTCGCGTTGACCCCGATATGACCCATGAGCTGACCGCATCCCGGCTTGCAAGCGCTTCCAGCAAGGCCTCCGCGAGCGGCGGCTGGTGGCGCGATGCCGTCATCTACCAGGTGTACGTACGCTCCTTCGCGGACAGCGACGGCGACGGGATCGGGGACCTGCGCGGGGTGCGCGAGCGCCTCCCGCACCTGGCGCGGCTCGGGGTCGACGCGGTGTGGCTGACCCCCTTCTACGTCTCCCCGCAGGCGGACGGCGGCTACGACGTCGCCGACTACCGGGCCGTCGACCCCCTCTTCGGCGACCTCGCCGACGCCGACGACCTGGTCCGGGCCGCGCACGCGCTGGGGCTGCGGGTCATCGTCGACGTGGTGCCGAACCACACCTCCGAGGAGCACCCCTGGTTCCGCGCGGCCCTGGAGGACCCCGCCGCCCGGGAGCGGTACCACTTCCGCCCGGGCCGGGGCGCCTGCGGTGAGCTCCCGCCCAACGACTGGGAGTCGATCTTCGGTGGCCCGGCCTGGACCCGCGTCGAGGACGGCGAGTGGTACCTGCACCTCTTCGCCCCCGAGCAGCCCGACCTCAACTGGGACCACCCCGAGGTCGCCGCGGAGTTCGCCTCCGTCCTGCGCTTCTGGCTCGACCTCGGGGTGGACGGCTTCCGCGTGGACGTGGCGCACGGCATGGTCAAGGCCCCCGGGCTGCCCTGCATCGGCCACTCCGCCCAGGCCACGCTGATCGGCACCGAGCCGCTCCCCTTCTTCGACCAGGACGGGGTCCACGAGATCCACCGCTCCTGGCGCCGGCTGCTCGATTCCTACGAGGGCCCGCGCATCGGGGTCGCGGAGGCCTGGGCCCCGACCTCGGAGCGGCTCGCGCTGTACGTCCGGCCCGACGAGCTGCACCAGGCGTTCAACTTCCGCTTCCTGAACTGCCCGTGGAACACCGCCTCGATGCGGACCGTCATCGACGAGTCCCTGGCCGCCACCGCCTGCGTGGGTGCGCCGACCACCTGGGTGCTGTCCAACCACGACGTCGTACGGCACGTCACCCGGTACGGGGGCGGCGCGCAGGGCCTGGCCCGGGCGCGGGCCGCCGCGCTGCTGATGCTGGCCCTGCCCGGATCGGCGTACGTCTACCAGGGCGAGGAACTCGGCCTGCCCGAGGTCACCGACCTCCCCGACGCCGTCCGCCAGGACCCCGCCTTCCTGCGCACCGCCGGCCAGGACGGGCTGCGCGACGGCTGCCGGATCCCGATCCCCTGGTCGGGCGGGGAGCCCCCGTACGGCTTCGGCGCGGGCGGCAGCTGGCTGCCGCAGCCCGCGGACTGGGCGGGGCTCAGCGTCGCCGCGCAGACCGGCGACCCGCACTCCACGCTGGAGCTGTACCGGGCGGCCCTGGAGCTGCGGCGCGCGCTGCCCGGGCTGGGCGCCCTGGAGGCGGGCCCGCTGACCTGGCTGCCCGCCCCCGAGGGGGTGCTGCTGTTCACCCGGCCCGGCTTCGCCTGCACCCTCAACTCCCGGGCCGCCGCGCTCGAACTGCCCGCGCCGGGACGCCCCGTGCTCTCCAGCGCCCCCGTGGAGACGGACGGGCGCACGGTCCTGCTGCCCCCGGACTCGTGCACCTGGTGGGCAATGTGACGTGCGACCGGTACAGTCCAATCCCGTGACCGCACGGCTAGCCGACATCGCAGCCCAGGCGGGGGTCAGCGAAGCCACAGTCAGCCGCGTGCTCAACGGCAAGCCCGGTGTGGCCGCAGGCACCCGCGAATCCGTGCTGGCCGCCCTCGACGTACTCGGCTACGAGCGGCCCGTGAAGCTGCGCCAGCGCAGCGCGGGGCTCGTCGGCCTGATAACCCCCGAGCTGGACAACCCCATCTTCCCGGCGCTCGCGCAGGTCATCGGCCAGGCCCTGACCCGCCAGGGGTACACGCCGGTGCTGGCCACGCAGACGCCCGGCGGGTCCACCGAGGACGAGCTGACGGAGATGCTGGTCGACCGCGGGGTCTCCGGGATCATCTTCGTCTCCGGGCTGCACGCGGACACCACGGCCGACATGGGCCGCTACGACCAACTCCGCGGACAGGGCGTCCCGTACGTCCTCATCAACGGCTTCTCCGACAAGGTGCAGGCCCCCTTCGTCTCCCCCGACGACCGGGCCGCCATGCAGCTCGCCGTGACCCACCTGACCGCCCTCGGGCACAGCCGGATCGGCCTCGCGGTCGGACCCAAGCGGTTCGTGCCGGTGCTGCGCAAGATCGAGGGCTTCCGGCTCGGCATGAAGGAGCGGCTCGGGCTCGGCGAGGACGAGGTCGAGGAGCTCATCCAGCATTCCCTGTACACCCTGGAGGGCGGCCAGGCCGCGGCGACCGCGCTGATCGCGCGCGGCTGCACGGCGGTGGTGTGCGCGAGCGACATGATGGCGCTCGGCGCGATCCGGGCCGCCCGCCAGCAGGGGCTCAAGGTCCCGCAGGACGTCTCGGTCGTGGGCTTCGACGACTCCCCGCTCATAGCGTTCACCGATCCGCCGCTGACCACCATCCGGCAGCCGGTGCAGGCGATGGGGCAGGCGGCGGTCCGGACCCTGCTGGAGGAGATCGGCGGTACACCGGCCCCGCACAGCGAGTTCGTCTTCCTCCCCGAGCTGGTGGTCCGCGGCTCGACGGCGTCCGGGCCGCGGCAGCGGCGTACGACCTGAGGGGGACCCCCTCGTCCGCAGGGCTGAGCGGCTGCGCCGAAGACCCTCCCGGGGGATGATCGAAGGCGAGAGCTCATCTGGCAGACTCTTTTCCCATGGGTGAAGCGAGCGTGAAGACACTGGAAACCCGGACGGACGTCTCGTCACCCACCGTGACCGAGAGCGAGGCCCGCCCGGGCTCCGAGCGCTCCCTCCTCACCCGGCTGCGCGCCCCGCGCCGGCCGCGGATCTGGTTCGAGATCCTGCTCATCGCGATCAGCTACTGGACGTACTCGCTGATCCGCAACGCGGTACCGGAACAGAAGGCGGTCGCGCTGGCGAACGCCGACTGGATCTGGAGCGTGGAACGCACCCTCGGCATCGCCGTGGAGCAGTCGGTCAACCACGCCGTCAACTCGGTGACGTGGCTGATCGTGGGCATGAACTACTACTACGCCACGCTGCACTTCGTCGTGACCATCGGTGTACTGGTGTGGATCTACCGCTTTCATCCCGGCCGTTACGCGGCCATCCGCCTGGTCCTCTTCGCCACGACGGGCGTCGCCCTGGTCGGCTACTTCTTCTATCCGCTCGCGCCGCCGCGGCTGATGAACGGGCAGGACTTCGTCGACACCGTGCTGGTCCACCACACCTGGGGCTCCATGGCCTCGGGGAACCTCAAGCACATGTCGAACCAGTACGCGGCCATGCCCTCCATGCACATAGGGTGGTCGCTCTGGTGCGGGCTGACGATCTTCGCGGTCGCCTCCGCCCCCTGGGCCCGGATCCTGGGCCTGCTCTACCCGACGGCCACCCTGATCGTCATCGTGGCCACCGCCAACCACTTCTGGCTGGACGCCGTGGGCGGCATGCTCTGCCTGACCTTCGGTTACGCGGTCTCGCGCAGCTGGTACGGCTCCTTCCCGCACCGGCTGCCCCGCCACCCCCGGCCGGCGGGGCCGCACCCGGCGGCGGAAGCGCTGCTGAACCGCTTCAAGCGCTAGCCCGCGCCTCCTCGGCCCTCTCCTCGGCGCCTCCTGCGCCCTCTCCTCCGGTCTCCTCCGCCCTCTCCTCGGCGTCCGCTTCGGCCCCGGGCCCTTGTGCCCGTCAGCGCGCCCCGTGGGTGATCCGGCCGCCCGACATCGTGAGCCGGACCGGTGCCTGCGCCACCTCGTCCGGCGCCGAGTCCACCGGGTCGAGGACGAAGGCCGTCAGGTCGGCCCGGTATCCGGCCGCGATGCGGCCCGCCACCCGCTGTTCCCCGGCCGCGAGCGCGGCGTGCGAGGTCATGCCCTCCAGCGCCATCAGCCCGGTCAGGGCCGCCCCCGCCGAGGCCGCGCCGAGCGGGCTGCGGGCGGTGGCCAGCACCTGGCGGGCGTCGTGGTGGGCGATGGGCCAGTCCGAGCCCAGGGCGAGTACCGCTCCCGCGTCACGCAGGTCCCGGCAGCGCCAGGCCCGGGCCGCCCGGTCCTCCCCGAGCCGCCTCGACCACTCGTCGGTGTGGTCGGCCCGGGTGTACGCGGTGTGCGGCGGCTGCATCGAGGCGATCACCCCGAGCTGCGCGAACCGCTTCAGCTGGTCGTCGGGGACCGTCTCGATGTGCTCGATCCGGTGCCGCATCCGGGCGTGCTCGCCCAGGGCGGAGACCGTGTCCAGGACGTGCCGTACGGCGGCGTCCCCGATGGCGTGGGTCGCCGTGCGCACTCCGGCCGCGTCGAGGACGCCCACCGCCTCTGAGTAGGCCCGCGGGTCGGGCCAGAAGGCGTCCGTGCCCTGGCCGTGGCAGTCGGCGTGCTCCAGCCAGGCCGTGCCGCCCTCGACGGTGCCGTCCATGAAGAACTTGACCCCGCCGACCCCCCAGTGGCGGCCCCCGAGCCGCTGGAGCTCGATCAGCTCCGCCAGCTCCTCGGGGCCGGCGCCCGGCATGCACCAGGGCGCCAGGCGCAGCCGCAGCGGCAGGTCGCCCTCGTACTCGACGGTCGACAGGAGCGCCGGTACGTCTCCGTCCCCGAGGTCCATGACGTGCGCGCCGGTGAGGCCGGTGGCGGCCATCTCGGCGAGGACGGCGACGAGGCGGCCGCGGCGCTCGGCGTACGTGGGCTTCGGGGCGACGGCGCCCACCAGGTCCATCGCGGCGTGCTCGATCAGGTGCCCGGTGGGGCGGCCCGCGGGGTCGCAGACGATCTCCGAGCGCTGGGCGAAGGTGCGCGGGCCGGTGATCCCGGCGGCCCGGAGCGCGGCCGCGGAGGCGAGGGCGGAGTGGCCGTCGTAGAGCCGCAGGAAGGCGGGGGCGCCCGCGAGGGCCTCCTCGACGAGGTCCCGGTCGACGGGACGGCCGCCGAAGGCGTTGTGGTCGAGGCCGTGGCCGACGACCCAGCCGCCGGGGCCCCGCTCGGCGGCGCGCAGCGCGGCGCGGAGCTGGTCGAGGTCCCGGACCGCGGAGAGGTCCGTACCGGTGGCCATCTCGACGCCCCAGACGGGGTGGCTGTGGGCATCGGTGAGGCCGGGGGTGAGGGTGGCGCCGCCGAGGTCGATGACCTCGGTGCCCGGGCCGCGCCAGTCCCGTACGTCGGCCTCGTCGCCGACGGCGGCGATCTCGCCGTCGCGGACGGCTACCGCGCGGGCCTCGGGGCGGTCCGGGTCGAGGGTGCGGACGCGGGCTCCGGTGAGGACGGTGTCGGCAGCGGGCACGGTGCTTCTCCTTGGGGTTCCGGGGCGGGTTCGGCGGACGGCGAGGGAACTGCGGGGGCTGCGGGCTCTGCGGCGAACCGGGCGTAGGTCTCGGGGCGGCGGGTCTTCAGCCGCTGGGCGAGGCCGAGGCCGGCCAGGAAGACGGCGGGTACGAAGGCTACGAGGACCGTGTTCACGGTGGTGGAGGCCATGGTGAACAGGCCCACCTTGGAGACGACCAGCGAGATCGCCACGGCCAGCAGGAGCGCCGCGGTCACCGGTGCGACCAGGGTCCGCCAGGGGCCCTCGGCGTGCGGGATCCGGCGGAAGTAGACCGGTACGGCGACGGCGGCGAGCAGCATCAGCGCCATGAGCCCGATCATGCCGGGGGTGTTCACCCAGAGCAGCAGCTGCTGGTACGGGTCGGCGCCGGCCAGCGCGAAGCCGAGGACGATCACGGCGCCGAGGGCGGTCTGGGCCGCGCCGGCCAGGTACGGGGAGCCGTGGCGGGGGTGGATCCGGCCGAGGGCCGCGGGCAGTACGCCCTCCTCGGCCAGGGCGAGGCCGTAGCGGTTGATGGCGTTGTGGAAGGCGAGGAGGGAGGCGATGACGCTGGTGACGATGAAGACGTGCATCAGGTCGGCGGCCCAGGGGCCCACGTAGGTGGTGATCGCGGCGAAGAAGAGGCCGCCGGGGTCCTCGGCGGCGGCCAGGGTCACTTCCTCGGCTCCGAAGGCCTGGATGACGGTCCAGACGACGAAGGCGTAGAAGAGACCGAGGAAGGCGACGGCGATGTAGGTGGCGCGCGGGATGGTCCGGTCGGGGTCGCGGGCCTCGCGGCGGTAGATGACGGTGGACTCGAAGCCGGTGAAGGCGGCGAAGGCGAAGGCCAGGACGGCGGCGGTGCCGGGGACGAGGACCGCGCCGGGGGCGAAGGAGCCGGCGGAGAGGCCGTGGGCGCCGCCCTTGACCAGGACGCCGGCGGCGAGCAGGACGAGTATCCCGGTCTCGGCGACGAGCAGGACGCCGAGCAGCCTGGCGCCGAAGTCGATGGAGCGGAAGCCGCCGTACCAGACGAGGGCCAGGCCGGCGAGGGAGACGGGCAGCCAGGGGACGTCGAGGCCCCAGAGGGCGTGGGCGGTGTCGGCGGTGGTGGTGCCGAGGAGGCCGTAGACCCCGATCTCCATGCCGTTGTAGCCGACGAGGGCGAGCAGGGCGGCGCCGATGCCGACGCGCTTGCCGAGGCCGCGGGTGATGTACGCGTAGAACGCGCCGCCGCTGCGGACGTGCCGGCTCATCGTGGTGAAGCCGACGGCGAAGACGGCGAGGGTGATCCCGGCGAGGAGGTATCCGGCGGGGGCGCCGATGCCGCCGAGGAGGATCGCCACGGGCGCCACGCCGGCCATGACGGTGAGCGGGGCGGCGGCGGAGACGACGAAGAAGGAGATGTCGGCGGTGCCGAGGGTGGCACGGCGCAGGGCTGGTCCGGCGTCCGGGGGTTGCGGGGTGGCGGGCGTTTCGGGCATGCGGAGGCACCCTTCTGCGAACGGCTGGCGTCGGGCAGACAGAAACCTAAAGGCTTTCGGTTCGCGGCAATGTAGCCTCCGGTTTTGGCGTACGGGAAGACCTGACGGCGGGAGAAAACCGATGGCACGGCCGCGCACCCCCTTGCTCGACCGGGAGCGGATCGGCGCTGTCGCGCTGCAACTGCTGGCGGAGAAAGGGGAGTTCAGCGTTCCGCAGATCGCCCGTGCACTCGGGGTGCAGACCGCGTCGGTGTATCACCACGTGGACGGCCGGGCCGGGGTGGTGGAGCTGATACGGGAGCGGGTGTGCTCCGCAATCGACGGCGGGGCGCTGGCGCGCGGGCCGTGGGACCGCGCGCTGGAGGAGTGGGCCCGGTCCTACCGGGCGGCGTTCGCCGCCTACCCCCGGGCGGTCCCGCTGCTGATGACCACGCCGGTGCGGGCTCCGATGGTGCTCGCGCAGTACGAGCGGGCGGTCGGGCTGCTGCTGGCGGCCGGGTTCGCGCAGGAGGCGGTGATGCCGCTGCTGACCGGGCTGGAGAACCTGGTGCTGGGCTCGGCGCTGGACCTGGCGGCCCCGGAGGCCATGTGGGAGCCCACCCCGCAGACCCCGCTGCTGGCCGGGGCGCTGGCCGCGCACGGGGGCTCGGCCGGCGGCGCGGGGCGGGGCCGGGCGGACGCGGCCTTCGACCTGGGCCTGGCGGCGTTCCTGGCGTACGCCCGCACCCTGCTGGAGCCTCGGGCCGGCCGGCTCTACGCGCCGTAGAACAGCTCGTCGACCACCGCCCGTGCGCGGCGCGTGATGCGGCGGTAGTCGTCCAGCATCTCCCCGACCGTGCCCTCCGCGTAGCCGAGGTAGCGGCCGACGGCGCCCAGTTCGCGGGCGTCGGAGGGGAAGGTGTCCCCGGCCCGGCCGCGGACCAGCATCACCGCGTTGCGCACCCGGGTGGCCAGTACCCAGGCCTCGTCGAGGATCTGCGCCTCCTCGGTCGGGATCAGCCCGGCCGCGTGCGCGGCGGCCAGGGCCTGCCTGGTCCGGGTGGTCCGCAGCCCGGGCTCCGCCCAGGCGTGCCGCATCTGGATCAGCTGGACGGTCCACTCGACGTCGCTGAGGCCGCCGCGGCCGAGCTTGGTGTGCAGGGTGGGATCGGCGCCGCGCGGCATCCGCTCCGACTCCATGCGGGCCTTGAGCCGTCGGATCTCGCGCGCCGCGTCCTCGCCGAGGCCCTCCACGGGGTACCGCAGGGGGTCGATCAGCTCGATGAAGCGGGCGCCGAGCTCGGGGTCGCCCGCGACCGGCTCGGCGCGCAGCAGGGCCTGGGACTCCCAGGTCAGGGACCAGCGGCGGTAGTACGCGGCGTAGGAGGCCAGGGTGCGGACCAGCGGGCCGGAGCGGCCTTCGGGGCGCAGGTCGGCGTCGATGAGCAGCGGCGGGTCGGCGGTGGGCAGCTGGAGCAGTCTGCGCATCTCCGCGACGACGGTCTGGGCGGCCCTGGCGGCCTCCTGCTCGTCGACGCCCTCGCGGGGTTCGTGGACGAAGAGCACGTCGGCGTCGGAGCCGTAGCCGAGTTCGTGCCCGCCGAAGCGGCCGACGCCGATGACGGCGAACCGGGTGGGCAGGCTCTCGCCCCAGTGGTCGCGCACGGCTGCGCGCAGGGCGCCGGCGACGGTGGCGCCGGTGAGGTCGGAGACGGCGTCCCCGACCCGGTCGACGAGGGCGCCGGGGTCCTTCTCGGCCGGGCTCTCCTCGGTGCCGTAGGAGCCGATGATGTCGGCGGCGGCGGTGCGGAACAGCTCGCGGCGGCGGACCCCGCGGACGGTGGCGATGGCGGCTTCGCCGTTCTCGGCGCGGCCGACGGCGGCCAGTACCTCCTGTTCGAGGGCCTCGTACGTACGGGGCTGGAGGCCTTCGGGGTCCCCGAGCAGCGCGACGGCCTCGGGGGCCCGCATGAGCAGGTCGGGGGCGAGGCGGCCGGCGGACAGGACGCGGGCGAGGTTCTCCGCGGCGGCGCCCTCGTCGCGCAGCAGCCGCAGGTACCAGGGGGTCTTGCCGAGGGCGTCGGAGACCTTGCGGAAGTTCAGCAGGCCGGCGTCCGGGTCGGCGGAGTCCGCGAACCAGCCGAGCATCACCGGCAGCAGGGTGCGCTGGATGGCGGCCTTGCGGCTGACCCCGGAGGCGAGCGCTTCGAGGTGGCGCAGGGCGGAGGCGGGATCGGCGTAGCCGAGGGCTTCGAGGCGCTGGCCGGCGGCGCGCGGGGACAGCCGGGCCTCGCCGGGGGCGAGCTGGGCGACGGCGTCGAGGAGGGGCCGGTAGAAGAGCTTCTCGTGCAGGCGGCGGACGACGGAGGCGTGCCGTCGCCAGGCCTTGTTGAGTTCGGCGACGGGTTCGGTGCGCAGGCCCATGGAGCGGCCGAGGCGGCGCAGGTCGTTCTCGTCCTCGGGGACGAGGTGGGTGCGGCGCAGCCGGTAGAGCTGGATGCGGTGTTCCATGGCGCGCAGGAAGCGGTACGCGTCGTGCAGCTGGGCGGCGTCGGCGCGCCCGACGTAGCCGCCGGCGGCGAGGGCGTGCAGGGCGTCGAGGGTGCTGCCGGAGTGCAGGGTGGCGTCGGTGCGGCCGTGCACGAGCTGGAGCAGCTGGACGGCGAACTCGACGTCGCGCAGGCCGCCGGGGCCGAGTTTCAGTTCGCGGTCGACCTGGGCGGCGGGGATGTTGTCCACGACGCGGCGGCGCATCTTCTGGACGTCGGGGACGAAGTTCTCGCGTTCGGCGGCCTGCCAGACGAGGGGCGCTATGGCCTCGATGTAGTCGGCGCCGAGGGCTTCGTCGCCGGCGACGGCGCGGGCCTTGAGCAGGGCCTGGAACTCCCAGGTCTTGGCCCAGCGCTGGTAGTAGGCCAGGTGGGAGGCGAGGGTGCGGACCAGCGGACCGTTTCTTCCCTCGGGGCGGAGGTTGGCGTCGACGGGCCAGATGGTGCCTTCGACGGTGGTCTCGGAGCAGATCCGCATGAGGTGGGAGGCGAGGCGGGTGGCGGCCTGGACGGCCTTGCCCTCGTCGCCGCCGTTCACCGCGTCCCCGACGAAGATCACGTCGACGTCGGAGACGTAGTTCAGCTCGTGGCCGCCGCACTTGCCCATCGCGATGACGGCGAGGCGGCACCGCGCCGCGTCCTCGGGGGCGGCGGCGCTCGCGATGCGCAGGGCCGCGCGGAGGGTGGCGGTGGCGAGGTCGGCCAGTTCGGCGGCGGTCTGGGCGACGTCGATGGTGCCGCAGACGTCGCGGGCGGCGATGGAGAGCAGGCAGCGGCGGTACGCGACGCGCAGGGCGACGGGGTCGTGGGCGTCGGCCAGCCCGCGCTCGAACTCGGCGAGGCCCCGGTGCAGGTCGGCGGCCTCGTAGGTGACCAGGGCCTGCCAGTCCCGCGGATGGCGGGCGAGGTGGTCGGCGAGGGCCTCGGAGGCTCCGAGCACGCCGAGCAGGCGGTCGCGCAGCGGCTTGGCGCTGACGAGGGTGTCGAGGAGTCCGGGCAGTTCCTCGGGCGGCTGGGCCTCCGCGAGCCGGACGAGCCCGAGGAGGGCGAGGTCGGGATCGGCGGTGGCTCCGAGGGCGTCGAGCAGTACGGGGTCGGCCCGTACGGCTGCCAGTGCTTCGGCGTCGAGCAGCCGGGCGGCGGCCGAGGGGTCGGTGAACCCACTGCGGAGCAGCCGGATGAAGGTGCTGCTCCTGCGTCCCGGGACTGTCATCCCGCCGCCTCCCGCGTGCGTCGCTGCCGGTGGCCCGGCCGGCCTTGGGGGCGAGCCTAGCCGGAGCAGGCGTTCGACTCACCGGGGCGGGGTGGCACATATCATGAGGCGGATTGTCGGATTATCTGAATACTTATAGAGATCCGCAATCGCTCACCGACGTACTGGGGCCCGCTCCCCGCCCGGCCTGCCACGAGGAGCCCCATGTCCGACGGACACCCTCTGCATGGCCCCATGGGCCCCACCAGCCCCAAAAATCCCACCGGCCCCATGGACCCGGCCTGGTCGCCGGCCGCCGCTCACGCCCGCACCGGGTACTCCGAGCCCCCGCTCGTGCCCGCGCCCCGGCGCTCCGACCGGCCGGCAGCCGGCAGGCGGGCCCGGCCCGCGCCCCCGGCCGACCCGCGCGCCCGCGAGGACCGGGGCGACCCCGGCGACCGGGGCGACCGTGCCGGCCGCGGCGGAGCCCGGTCCGGGCGCGCCGCGCGCCGCTCCCGCGCCTTCGGCCCCGAGGCGGGGGGCCCGGCACAGGCCCGGACGCGGGCCGAGGCGCAGGCCCACCGGCGCCGGAACACCTTCGTCAAGGTCGTCGCCTTCTGCGCCGCCACCGCCGCCGGCAGCATGCTCATACTCCGGGGCAACGAGGCCCTCGCCGGCCTCGGAGCCCCCACCACCGCGGACTCCAAGGCCACCACCGCCACCGCCGTCGACGCCCCGGACCCCGGCCGGGTGCTCCAGATCGTCGCCCACCCCGACGACGACCTGTACTTCATGAACCCGGACCTGCGGTACTCCATATCCACCGGGCACCCCGTGACCTCGGTGTACCTCACCTCCGGCGAAGCCGACGGCATCAACGCCGGCGCCGCCAAGACGGCCACCACCCCGTCGGACAAGCCCGCCTACGCCGAGGCCCGCCAGAACGGCATCCGCGCCGCCTACGCGCAGATGGCCACCGGTGACCGCAGCAGCGCCTGGAAGCGGACCGTGATCGCGACCGAGGGCGGCGGCCACGCCGAGCTCGACGTCCTGGTGGCCAAGCCCGAGGTCAACCTGGTCTGGCTGCAGCTGCGCGAGGCCGGCAGCGTCTACGGGGACGCCCCCGACAGCCTGCACGGCCTGTGGGACGGCAAGGTCACGCGCCTGGAGTCGGCGCTGGCCTCCGGCACGCCGGTCAAGCAGAGGTTCACGTACACGAAGGACCAGGTCGTGCGGACCCTCGTCGGCCTGCTGGACCGGTACAAGCCGACGACGGTCCGCTCGCAGGACCCCACCCCCGGCCGGTTCGCCGACACCAAGCGGTACACGGACCACCAGGACCACTTCTACGGTGCCCGTTTCGTGCAGCTGGCCGCCGCCGCGTACGCGGAGGACGTCAAGGACCGCCCGCACTTCGCGGTGCAGAACTACCTCGGCTACTTCAACGGCTCGCTGCCCAGCGTCCTCGACCCCGACGAGGCCAAGGCGAAGCTGGACATACTCGACACCTACGCGTGGACCGACAAGCAGAACCACTGCGGCAGCGAGGCCGGCTGCGGTGACCTCAAGGTCGCCGACCACCCCGAGGGCAACCGCTGGACGGACTCCATCAACTACGCCCGGGGCACCAGCACCTCCTGGCTGACCTCCGACAAGGACCACGGCCTGTGGGCGTTCAAGGTGCTCGACGGCCAGGTCGCCGTCTGGCACCGGGCCGGCCTGATCGGCCGCTGGAGCGGACCGCGCCTGCTCCCCGGCACCGGCATGGACCCGGGCATCTCCACCGTCACCCTGCGGGACGGCAGGATCGCGGCCTTCGGCACCCGTACGTCCTTCGGCGCCAGACCGGCGGACTACCGGCGCGAGGTCGTGTACGCGCTCCAGCAGGCCCCCGGCTCCGAGCAGTTCGGGGACTGGGAGTCGCTGGGCACGCCCGAGACCGCCGACGAGAACTGGACCTCCGACATCAGCGCGCCGGCGGTGTCCCTCGACGGCGCCGGGCAGCTGGCGGTGTACGTGCGCGACGGCGCGTACACCCTGCGCGGCCGGGTGCGGGCCGCGAACGGCAGCTGGGGCCCCTGGGAGCGGCACGGCGGCGCCGACCTGCACGGCTCTCCGGTCACCGCGACCGACGGCGCGGGGCGCCGGATGGTCTTCGCCGCCACCCCGAAGACGGTGGTCGGCTGGGTGCAGCCGAAGGCGGGGGCCCCGCTCGGCCACGCCACCCGGACCGGGCTCCCGGACACCGCGCTCCCGCTCACCGCGGAGGGCCGCGAGGGCGGGGTGCGGCTGTGGTTCCGCAAGCCGGGGTCCGGCAACGTCCGCACCGCCCTGATGACGGGCGACGACGGGCTGAAGGTGAGCAACCTGACGGACCTCGGCGGGCTCCAGGGCTTCGGCTCGGTGACGGCCAGCGGGCACGTGCTGGCCGGCCGCTCCTCGGGCGGGCAGCTGAGCTCGGAGCTCGGCGGGGGCCGGCAGTGGCAGCGGTCGCCGCTGATGTTCGTCGGGGCGCCGTCGAGCACGATGACCGGCCGGAACATGGTCAGCCTGGCGGTGGTCGGGCTCGACGCGCGGCTGTACGTGACCTCCTCGGCGGACGACCCGGACGCGCATCTGGCGCCGTGGATGCCGGTGGGCCCGCGCAACGCGGAACCGTTCAAAGCCCCTTGACCGGATAGCCGGACGATTCGCGTCCAGTTGATGTGCATAAATACGGACCAAAAACACACAAGGCACAATCACCTCCGGTCATTTCCGGAAAGCAGGAGTCATCAGCCCATTCGGTGAACCAAGTTCGCCGTATTGGCCTCTCACTGACTGACCTGCTCAGCGGTTTTTCCCGCCCGGAACGAACCAAGGCGTGACTGATGCCGACGACCCGCCGCCGCTTCCTCCTCGCTGCCCTGCTCCCCGTGCTGACCATCGGCACCACGGGCGTCCTCGCCATCGCCACCGGCCAGCAGACGTCCGCCGAGGCCAGCCAGGAGAAGAACCCGACCCCGGTCGTCCCGGCGAGCACCACCGCCGGAGCGGTCGTCCAGGTCGTCGCCCACCCGGACGACGACCTGTTCTTCATGAACCCGGACCTCAGCCGGTCCCTGCTGGCCGGCACCCCGGTCGCCACCCTCTACCTCACCTCCGGCGAGGCCGACGGGCGCAACGGGGCCGGCGGCGGCGAGGCCAAGGACCCGGAGCAGCCCGCCGACCGCGCCCACTACGCGGAGGCCCGGCAGAACGGAATACGCTCCGCCTACGCGCAGATGGCGACCGGCGACCGCACGAGCGCCTGGAAGCGCACGGTCATACCGACCGCGGGCGGCGGCCGGGCCGAGCTGGACGTACTCGTGGCCAAGCCGCAGGTCAACCTGGTCTGGCTACAGCTGCGCGAGGCCCGCAACCCGGCCGCCGAGAACCCGGACAGCCTGCGCGGACTGTGGAACGGGAAGATATCCGCGCTCGGTTCGCAGCTGACCTCGGGAACCCCGGTCAAGCAGCCGTACGCGTACACCAAGGACCAGGTGGTGCAGTCCATAGCCGGGGTCCTGGGGCGGTACAAGCCGACGACGATACGGATGCAGGACCCGACGCCGGGCCGGTACGAGCAGACCGGCAAGTACACCGACCACCAGGACCACATGTACGCCGCGCGCTTCGCGCAGGCCGCGGCCGCCGCGTACGCGCGCCAGGTCACCGACCGCCCGCGCTTCACGGTGCAGAACTACCTCGGGTACCACAACGGCACCCTGCCGCACACGCTCGACCCGCAGACCGCCGAGACGAAGATCGGCTACCTGAGGACGTACGCCTGGCAGGACCTGGAGAACTACTGCGGCAGCCCCTCGGGCTGCGGCGACCGCAAGGTGGCGGGCAGTCCGACCGGCCACAACTGGGCCCAGTCGCTGCGCTACGCCCGCGCCGACAGCACGTCCTGGCTGGTCGAGGGCGCGCCGGACCGGCTGTACGCCTTCGCCCCGCTCGACGGGCAGATGGCCGTCTGGACCCGTGACCCCGCCGGCGTCTGGACGGGTCCCGCGCTCCTGCCGGGCACCGGCATCGACCCGGGCGCGAGCACCGCCCGCTACCCCGACGGCCGCGTCGCGGTCCTCGCCACCCGCACCGTCATCGGCCCGGGCGCCGCGGACTACCGGCGCGAGGTCCTGTACGCGGCCCAGTCCGCGCCGGGCGGCCCGTTCGGGCAGTGGCAGTCGCTCGGCACCCCCGAGGCGGGCGACGAGTCCGGCACCTCGGCGATCAGCGCCCCCTCGGCCGCCGTCGACCAGGACGGCCGCCTGACGGTGTACGTCCGCGACGCCCGCCGCACCCTGCGCGCCCGCGTGGAGCGGTCCCCGGGCAGCTTCACGGACTGGGAGCGGCTGGGCGGCGACGACCTGCAGAGCGACCCGGTCACGGCGGTGGACTCCGCCGGCCGCCGCCACGTGTACGCCACCACCACGAACTCGGTCCTGGCCTGGACGCAGCCCGCCCCGGGCGCCCCGCTCCAGGGCCCGTTCCGCACGGACCTCCCGGCGACCACCGTCCCCCTCACCGCGGCCCCCGAAGCGGCGGGCATCCGCCTCTACTTCCGCCGCCCCGACTCGGGCGTGGTCCGCAGCGCCCTGGTCACGGCGGGCCCCGGCAAGCCGGTGGTCTCCAGCCTCGCCGAGGCCGGCGGCCGGGCCGGCTACGGGGCGGTCGGCGTCGCGGGCCGGGTCCTGACGGGGCGCGCGGACACCGGCACCGTCAGCGCCACCGCCGTGGGCGGCCCGCCCGCGTGGACGGAGTCCAAGATGCTCTACGCCGGCGCCCCTTCCGGCCTCCTCGGCCCGGCGGGCGCCACGACGACGGTGGTCCTGGGCCTGGACGCCGAACTCCACACCACGACCACCCCGCCCACGGGCACCCAGCGGCCCGTCTGGCACCGCGCGGTCCTCCAGGTCCCCTGACGCGTCCCACCGCGCCGGGAACCCACCGCCCGATATCCTGGTAGTCGGACATCGGGGGCTTTTCCTCCCAGAAGGGCAGCACGATGAACCGGCACACGAACCGGCATCGGAGCCTGATGCTTTTCGCGGCTCCCCTGCTCGCCTCCTCGGTCGCCCTCGCCCCCGCCTCGGCGGCCCAGGGCGGTACGGCGCAGGCCGGAGCCGCCCCGGCCGGCCCGGCCTGCGAGCTGCTGGCGACCGAGACCGGCGGCGGTGACCCCGTCTACGAACTCCACCTCACCGGCTTCCCCGCAGACCAGACGGTGCGGGTCAACGGGCCGAGGACCTCCTTCAGCGCGAGCACGGACGCCCAGGGCGAACTCGCCCGCACGGACGTGCGCTACGGCAGGTACGGCGTCGACTACAAGGACAGCGGGACGCACCGCGGCAAGCACATCGGCTGCGCCACACCGCCCCGCCACAAGCAGGACGGCGGCAAGCAGGACGGCGGCAAGCAGGACGTGAAGGTCACCAAGGTCGAGGTGCTCACCCTGACGAAGACCGGTGGCGTCGTCGACTGCACCAAGCCGGTCGAGGTGGCGTTCGACGGCAAGATCACGGCCACCGGCCAGGGAAAGGTCCGCTACTTCTGGACGTTCGCGTCCAGCGCCGACCCGATCTCCTCGGGCACGGTGGACTTCACCCCCGGCACCACGAGCCACTCCATCCTCAAGGTGATGCATGAGAAGGCGCCGGCGAACAGCTCGAAGGTGAGCCTGTTCCTCTCCCTGCACGTGCCGGACCACAACCTGAGCGCACGGAGCGACCAGGTCACCCTGACCTGCGCCCAGCCGTGAACCCTAGGAGGCCGGAGCTGGTGCTGCTTGCCCCGGGCCGCTCACGGCAGCTGCCGAATCCCTCCCCGGGGTTTCAACTCAGCTGGTCGCGCACGAGATCAAGGAATGACTGTCGGCTCGGACGGATGTGCGCCCAGACCTTCTCATCCTGCGGCTCTCCCGGGTCTTCGGGGCCCTTCCTGATCATCTCCTGTACTGCCCACGCGAGGCTACGTGCCGCTTCGCCGACCTCAGACGTGCACAGCACGTGGATCGTCTTCTGCATCACCCACACCCTGTCAAGGACCTGCCTTACCCGGGCCTGCCACTGCTCGTCAGCCAGGTTGTGGTGATGCCGATCCACCGGCATGAGCATGGCGCGGGGTTCGGCAATCGCGGGCCGGACCGGGACACGCATACGGCCAGGTCGTCGCAGCAGGGGTGAAACGGCCCCGGGCCGGCGGCTGAGTGCCGCCGGCCCGGGTGCCGTGTGACGGGGGTGTCGCCGCTGACCTGCGGCTACAGCACCGGCATCATCTTGCGGAGCTCGAAGGCCGTGACCTCCGAGCGGTACTCCTCCCACTCCTGCTTCTTGTTGCGCAGGAAGAAGTCGAAGACGTGCTCGCCCAGGGTCTCCGCCACCAGTTCGCTGCGCTCCATCAGGGAGATGGCCTCGCCCAGGTTCTGCGGGAGGGGCTCGATGCCCATCGCGCGGCGTTCCGCGTCGGAGAGGGCCCAGACGTCGTCGTCGGCGCCCGCGGGGAGCTCGTAGCCCTCCTCGATGCCCTTGAGGCCCGCCGCGAGGAGGACGGCGTACGTCAGGTAGGGGTTGGCACCGGAGTCGATCGAGCGGACCTCGATGCGCGAGGAGCCCGTCTTGCCCGGCTTGTACATCGGGACGCGGATCAGGGCCGAGCGGTTGTTGTGGCCCCAGCAGATGTACGAGGGGGCCTCGCCGCCGGAGCCGGCGGTGCGCGAGGAGCCGCCCCAGATGCGCTTGTAGGAGTTCACCCACTGGTTGGTCACCGCCGCCGTTTCCGCCGCGTGGCGGAGCAGGCCCGCGATGAACGAGCGGCCGACCTTCGACAGCTGGTACTCGGCGCCCGACTCGTAGAAGGCGTTGCGGTCGCCCTCGAAGAGCGAGAGGTGGGTGTGCATGCCCGAACCCGGGTACTCCGAGAAGGGCTTCGGCATGAAGGTGGCCTGGACTCCCTGCTCCAGCGCGACCTGCTTCATGACCAGGCGGAAGGTCATGATGTTGTCGGCCGTGGAGAGCGCGTCGGCGTAGCGGAGGTCGATCTCCTGCTGGCCGGGGGCGCCCTCGTGGTGGCTGAACTCGACCGAGATGCCCATGGATTCGAGCATGGTGATCGCCTGGCGGCGGAAGTCCATGCCGACGTTCTGCGGGGTGTGGTCGAAGTAGCCGGAGTTGTCCGCCGGGACGGGGCGGGTGCCGTCCAGCGGCTTGTCCTTCAGCAGGAAGAACTCGATCTCCGGGTGGGTGTAGAAGGTGAAGCCCAGGTCGGAGGTCTTGTTCAGGATGCGCTTGAGCACGTACCGGGGGTCCGCGTACGAGGGGGACCCGTCCGGCATCAGGATGTCGCAGAACATCCTCGCGGTCCCGGGGGCCTCGGCGCGCCACGGCAGTATCTGGAAGGTGCTCGGGTCCGGCTTGGCGATCATGTCGGACTCGTAGACCCGCGCGAAGCCCTCGATCGCGGAGCCGTCGAAGCCGATGCCCTCGTCGAAGGCCTGCTCCAGTTCCGCCGGCGCGACCGCGACGGACTTGAGGAAGCCCAGTACGTCGGTGAACCACAGGCGCACGAAGCGGATGTCGCGCTCCTCGAGCGTCCGGAGGACGAATTCCTGCTGCTTGTCCATGCCTTCATCCTCGCAGTTCAGACGGCCTGTGCACCACCGCCCCCGGAGGGGGGAGCACAGTCGGGCCGGCCCAGTATCGCCACCCGTGGTTTCCGCCACATTACGCACCCCTGAAAGCTCGTGGCACCCCCGCACTGACCTCGGAGCGGTCATGAGCATTACCATCTGCGCCCATGGGGGGCTGGGAACACGGGAAACGCGGGGGCCACGGCCGTCCCGCCGCTCGGCGTGCCGTCCTGCTGCTCGCCCTCGGGGTGCTGTTCGGCGCCGTGTTCCTGTGCGTCCGGGCCGGCGAGGCCCACACCCGGCCCGCGGCCGAGCTCTCGGCCCTGCCCGCGGCCGGGCTCGCCGGGCCCGCACACGGCGCGCCGCACGCCGTCTGCCTGGCCCCGTACGACCTGCCGGGCTGCACCCCGCACTCCCACGTGACCCCGGCGGTACTGCCCGCCCCGCCGCCCGCCGTGACCGTGCCGGGGGCCGGGCCGGTGTCCGCCGCGCGCCCCGCGCCCGCCGGGCCGGTCCGGCCGCCCGGGACGCTGGCGCGCGCCCCCGACCTGCACGCCCTCCAGGTGCTGCGGACCTGACGGGTCCGGCGCCACGCGGCGCAGCACCGACGGATCCACCCTCCACCCCCCTCAGCAGAAGGAACCAGGGCACATGGCCAGCAGGACCTCCCCGGACAACAACTCCCGCCAGGCGCGCATAGCCGAGATGCGCCGCGCCGAGAAAGCACGCGACCGGCGCAATAAGATCATCGCGATCACGGCCTCGACGGCGATCGTCGCCGGCCTCGTGGGCTTCGGCTCCTGGGTGCTGATCAACCAGAAGCAGGAGGAGAAGGACGCCGCCGCCGCCCGCAAGGCGCCGGTCAGCGGCGAGCAGAGCTGGGACGCCAAGACGCTGGGCCGCAACCACGTCGAGACGCCCGTGAAGTACGAGATGAACCCGCCGGTCGGCGGCGACCACCACCCCCGCTGGACGAACTGCAACGGCGACGTCTACCAGAACCCGCTGCCCGAGGTGAACGCCGTGCACTCGCTGGAGCACGGCGCGGTCTGGGTGACGTACAACGAGAAGGCCGCCAAGGCCGACGTGGACACGCTCGCCGCGAAGGTCTCCAAGACGCCGTACACGCTGATGAGCCCGGACAAGGAGCAGGCCGGCGCGATCATGCTGAGCGCGTGGGGCAAGCAGCTGACGGTGGAGAAGGCCGACGACCCGCGGGTGGCGCAGTTCTTCACCAAGTACGTGCAGGGCCCGCAGACCCCCGAGCCGGGCGCGGCCTGCACCAACGGGCTGGCCGACAAGTGACCCGTACGAACGGCGTGCACCGGACGTACTGGGCCGCGGGCGCGGCCGTCGTCCTGGCCGTGCTGTTCGCGGTGGGCGCCACGGTGGCCACCGCGAGCGGCGGCGGCAGCGGTTCCGGTACGTCGTCCCGCGCCCCGGCGCTGTACTCGCCGGACGCGGGCTTCGCCCGGGACATGGCGGTGCACCACCAGCAGGCGGTGGAGATGTCCTTCGTCGTCCGCGACCGCACCAAGGACGAGGCGGTGCGCAGTCTCGCGTACGACATCGCCAACACCCAGGCCAACCAGCGCGGCATGCTGCTGGGCTGGCTGGACCTGTGGGGGCTGCCGAAGGTGCTGGCGGACGAGCCGCCGATGTCCTGGATGGGCACGGGCGACGGGTCCACGGGCGACGGGCACGGCGGTGACGGGCACGGCGGCCACGAGGGCACGGCGGGCCACGACATGGGCGGCGCCACGGCCAAGCCCGGTGCGCTGATGGCGGGCATGGCCACCAAGGAGGAGCTCGCGCGGCTCGGCTCCCTGGAGGGCCGGGACGCGGAGGTGCTCTACCTCCAGCTGATGACCGACCACCACAAGGGCGGGGTCGCGATGGCCCGGGGCTGCGCCGACCGGTGCGGGACCGCGGCGGAGCGGAAGCTGGCCGAGGGCATGGTCGAGGCGCAGCAGTCGGAGCTCACCCTGATGGCGGACATGCTCAAGCAGCGCGGGGCCGCGCCGCGCGGCTGACGGGGCACGCCCGTACCGTGGTGGGAGGCGTCTTCTCACCCGTACGGGCGTGTGCTGCGCCGGGTGCGGTCGCGTACTCCGAACAGCCGAATGACGATGGGGACGAGGGCGTCGAAGCGGACGCATCCGCGCCCGCCGCAACGGCGCGCTCAGGAGGTTGACGCGATGACCACCGCCGGAGAGATCATGCACCCCGGGGCCCAGTGGATCCCCGCCACCGAGACCCTGGACCGGGCCGCACAGCTGATGGCACGGCTCAATGTGGGTGCGCTGCCCATCAGTGATGCCGAGCAACGGCTCTGCGGCATCCTGACCGACCGCGACATCGTGGTGGGCTGCGTGGCCAAGGGGCACGACCCCGCCCAGGTCACGGCGGGCGACATGGCGAAGGGGACTCCGCGCTGGATCGACGCGGGCGCGGACGTCTCCGAAGTACTCGACGAGATGCAGAGCCACCAGATCAAGCGGCTGCCGGTGATCAAGGACAAGAAGCTGGTCGGCATGATCAGCGAGGCCGACCTGGCCAAGCACCTCTCCGACGGGCAGATCGCCACCTGGGCCGAGCGGGTGTACGCGGGCCGCTAGACGAGGCTGACGGGCGAGCGCGGACCCTCGCGCTCGGCCGCCGCCAGGACCGCCCGCGCCACCTGGTGCGGGCGGTCCAGCATGACCAGGTGCCCGGACGGCTCCGCGACCTCGAAGCGCGCGCCGAGCCGGTCGGCCAGCGCCGCCTGCCGCCCGAGCCAGCGCAGCGCCCCGCGCCCGGTGGTGCCGTCGTGGCCGACGAGCACGGTGGCGGGCGCCGCCAGCGGACGCAGCGCGCGCAGGGCGAGCACCTCGGCGGCCGCGTCCGGGTAGCGGGAGTTCTCCAGCAGGGCCCCGCGCCAGACCCGGCTCGTGCGGTAGCAGCGGCGTACGAGGTCCCGCGCGGCCGGGTCGCCCCCGGCCGCCCGCGACGCCCGGACGGTGGCCCTGCGGGCCGCCGGGCCCAGTGCGGCCGGCAGCCCGGCGGCGGCCACCGCGCGGCCGAGCACGCGGGCGGCGCCGGTGCGCAGCGCGGCGGGCAGAGCCGTACGCGGGTCCTCCTCCACGCTGGAGTCGACCAGCACCACGGCGGCGGTCCGCTCCGGGTACAGGCGGGCGAAGGCCTCGGCGTGGAACCCGGCGATCGAGTGCCCGACGACGGTGACCGGGTCCGCGCCCAGGCCCAGCGCGTCCAGCAGTGCGGCGATCCGGCGGGCCTCCCCGGCTGCGGTCGGCGGCCGCACGGCGGGGGCGCTGAGCCCGTGCCCGGGGCGGTCGAAGCGGACGACGGTCCGGCCCCCGGCGGCGAGCAGCCGGGCGACGGGGTCCCAGTCGAACCAGGCCATGGCCAGCCCGGCGCTGAGCACGACGACGGGCCCGCCGCCCTCGACGACGGCGTGGAGGACGACGCCGTCGCCTCCGGCCGGGCGGACGAACCGCGCTTGTTCGGGGCTCACGTACGGCGCTCCTTGTGCACGGAGCAGGCCAGCAGCCCCAGCCAGAGCGCCACGAACAGCACCTGGAGCCGCTGCCCGGCGCCCAGGGCCCAGGTCCCGCGACCGGCGGTGAACAGGGCGATGGCGGACAGGGTCCAGACGGTGGCGAGCAGTTCCAGCGCGACCAGCGCGGGGCCGTAGCGGGCGAGCGGCGCGAACCAGCCATAGCGGCGGGCGGCGACGGTCAGGGCCACGATCCCGACGAGGGCGCCGGTCATGGCGAGGCTGCTGCTGACGGCGTGGGCCTGATGGGTGGCCGGGACGAGGCCGGCGGTCTCCCGGGAGGCGCATACGGGGTCCACCGTGGGCGCGCAGCTGAGCGGCAGCCAGGCGTCGGCGGCGGTCGCCGCGCCGAAGAGGGTGACGCCGGCCCAGCCGGTCACCGCCCAGGGGCGCCGCGAGCCGGGGTTCCCGGCCAGCCGGAACAGCGCGAGCAGGCCGCCGGCGAAGACGAGCAGGCCGGCGGTGAAGTCGGTGGCCCGGAAGAGGCCGCCGAGGGGCTGGTCCTGCGCGGCGAGTTCGCTGACGTAGGTCTCGATGGGGTTGAGACCGGTGGAGAGGACGACTTCGAGCACCCAGGCGGTGTAGGCGGCGGCGCCCAGCCCGACGAGGGCGGCGACCGGCCACGCGTTCCGTACGGGCGAGCCGTTCGTGTCCATGGTGCAACTGATCCTAAGCAGGTCCGGGGCCACGGGGCCCGCCGCTCGGCCGTCCGGGCGACTCCCGTGCCCGGGAAGACGCACCTGCGGCCGAGTCCGTTGCCCGCGCTCAGGAAATCCCGGCAGATCTGCTCAATTCGGCACCTGCCGCTCGGGGGGCGGGAATCGGCTTGGAGGGGGTCGGGGGGCGTGGCAGGGTGGGTGATCGCCGCCGCAGCCCGCCAGGACGCTTCGGGCGGACCACCCAGCCCGCTGCGGCAGACCGCCGCCACGCTCCAGAGGACACCCCAGGCATGAGTACGCCGCCCAACCCGCCCAGCAGCCCGACCGGTCCGCCGACGGAGCCGGCGGGCACGCCCGTACCCGGGGCGCCGATACCCGGGCCGGCCGAACCCGCGCGGGGCCCGTCGCTGAAGAAGACCCCGGCCCCCGCCGACACCCCGCCCGCCGCACCCGCCGAAGCCGGGCCCGCCGCACCCGCGGACACCCCGGCCCCGGCTCCGGCGCCCGCCGACGCCCCGCCCGCCCCGCCCGCCGACGCGTCGGCCCCGACCCTCGTCGACGCCCCGGCCGCCGCGCAGCCCCCGGCACCGGCACCGCAGCCCGCCCCCGCCGCGCCCGAGGTCCCGGCCGCGCCCGCCCCGTCCCCGTTCGCCCCGCTCACCCCGGGACCCGCGGCGCCCCCCGCTCCACCGGCCGGCCCCTTCGGCGCCCCGGGCGCCCCGGGCGCCCCCGCCAACCCCTGGGCCCAGCCCATGGGCGGCGGGTACGGCGGCGCGCAGCCCCCGGCCTACCCCGGCCACCCGGGACATCCCGGATTCGCGGGCTACCCCGGCTACCCGGGCTACCCCCAGGCCGCGCCCCCGTCCGCCAACGGCATGGCGGTGGGCTCCCTGGTCCTCGGCCTCATCGCCATCCCGACGGCCCTGATCCCGTTCGTGTTCTGGGGCGGCACCCTCCTCGGCCTGATCGGCCTCGGCGTCGGTATCGGCGCCATGGTCGCCGCCTCCCGGGGCGCGCCGCGCAAGACGATGGCGCTGGCCGGCACGATCCTCGGCGTGGTCAGCCTGCTCGCCTCGGTCGGCGGCTGGTTCATCAGCATGGAGGTCGCCCACGACCTCACCCAGCGCCTCGAAGACCGCATCGAGCGGGAGCAGGACGAGCTGGACGACCTGGACGCCGATCCCACCCCGTACCCGATGCCGTCCTACTCCTCGCCGTACGACCTGCCCGACATGGGCCCCACCTCCGGCCCGGGCATCAGCACCCCGATCGCGTTCGGCGAGACGTTCACGTACCCGAACGGCATCAAGGTGACCCTGTCGCAGCCGAAGAAGTACGTCACGAAGAGCAAGTACCTGGAGGTCGGCAACGCGGTGAGCGTCGACATCACGATCACCAACACCTCGGACAAGCCGCACAAGGTCATCTACGCCCAGCCCAGCGTGAAGGACGAGCAGGGCGAGCGGGGCAAGCTCGTCTTCGACGGCACCGTCCCGAAGTCGGTCTCCGGCACCATCGAGCCGGGCGCCTCGGCGAGCGGCACCTCGGCGTTCGAGGTCCCGGAGGGCACCAGGAACATCACCGCGGAGATCTCCCCGGGGACCCTGCTGAACCCGGTGAAGTTCAGCGGACCGGTCCGCTGATCCGTCTCCCGCCCGCGGAATCACGGCGAATTCGGGGCGGGCCCAGGACATTGCGTCAGAAAGACGATTAGACTGGGCCCGTGCCTCAACTACGCCTCGCTCTGAATCAGATCGACTCGCATGTCGGCAACATCGCCGCCAACGCCGACTCGGTCGTCCACTGGACCCGGCACTCCGCCGAGCAGGGCGCCCACCTGGTGGCGTTCCCGGAAATGGTGCTGACCGGGTACCCCGTCGAGGACCTGGCCCTGCGCGGCTCCTTCGTCGAAGCGTCGCGTGCGGCGCTGCGCGAACTCGCGGAGCGGCTGGCCGCCGAGGGCCTCGGAGGCCTCCCGGTCGTCGTCGGCTACCTCGACCGCACCGAGAGGGCCACGCCCCGGCTCGGCCGCCCGGCCGGCTCCCCGGAGAACGCGGCCGCCGTGCTGTACGGCGGGGAGGTCGTCCTCCGCTTCGCCAAGCACCACCTCCCCAACTACGGCGTGTTCGACGAGTTCCGGTACTTCGTGCCGGGCGACACCCAGCCGGTGATCCGGGTGCGGGGCGTGGACGTCGCCCTCGCGATCTGCGAGGACCTCTGGCAGGAGGGCGGCCGGGTCCCGGCCACCCGCTCCGCCGGTGCCGGGCTGCTGGTCTCCATCAACGCCTCCCCCTACGAGCGCAACAAGGACGACCTGCGCCTGGAGCTGGTCCGCAAGCGGGCCCAGGAGGCCGGCTGCACCCTCGCCTACCTGGCGATGATCGGCGGCCAGGACGAGCTGGTCTTCGACGGGGACTCGATCGTCGTCGGCGGCGACGGCGAGGTCATCGCCCGCGCGCCGCAGTTCTCCGAGGGCTGCGTACTGGTCGACCTCGAACTGCCGGCCGCCCGCGCCGACGCCCCCGAGGGCATCGTCGACGACGGTCTGCGCATCGACCGCGTGATCCTGTCCGAGGAGCCGGTGGAGGCGTACGAGCCGGTCGTGCCCGGCGGCTACGCCGAACGCCTCGACGACGACGAGGAGATCTACGACGCGCTGGTCGTGGGCCTGCGCGCGTACGTCAAGAAGAACGGGTTCCGCTCCGTCCTGATCGGGCTGTCCGGCGGCATCGACTCCGCGCTCGTCGCCGCCGTCGCCTGCGACGCGATCGGCGCGCAGAACGTGTACGGCGTCTCGATGCCCTCGAAGTACTCCTCGGAGCACTCCAAGGGCGACGCCGCGGACCTGGCCGGGCGGACCGGCCTGAACTTCCGGACCGTTTCGATCGAGCCGATGTTCGACGCGTACATGGCCTCGCTGGGCCTGACCGGCCTGGCGGAGGAGAACCTCCAGTCCCGGCTGCGCGGCACCCTGCTGATGGCGGTCTCCAACCAGGAGGGCCACCTCGTGCTGGCCCCGGGCAACAAGTCCGAGCTGGCCGTGGGCTACTCCACGCTCTACGGGGACTCGGTCGGGGCCTACGGCCCGATCAAGGACGTCTACAAGACGGACGTCTTCCGCCTCGCCCGGTACCGCAACCGGGCCGCCGCCGAACGCGGGGAGGCCCCGCCGATCCCGGAGAACTCGATCGTCAAGCCGCCGAGCGCCGAGCTGCGCCCGGGCCAGGTGGACACGGACTCGCTGCCCGACTACCCGGTGCTCGACGCGATCCTGGCGATGTACGTGGACGGCGACCAGGGCATCGACGCGATCGTCGGGGCCGGCTTCGACCGCGAGCTGGTCGCCCGGACCCTGCGGCTGGTGGACACGGCGGAGTACAAGCGCCGCCAGTACCCGCCGGGCACCAAGATCTCCGCGAAGGGCTTCGGCAAGGACCGCCGGCTGCCCATCACGAACGGCTGGCGCGAGCACGCGTAGCGCCGTACGCACGCAGACCGGGGCCCCGGCCGCTTCGGAAGCGGCCGGGGCCCCGGCGTGCGCGTACGGCGCTACTTCTTCACGGTCACCCGCGCCGCGACCGGGAGGTGGTCGCTGCCGGTGCGCGGGAGGGTCCAGGAGGCGTCCGGCTTGATCCCGCGGACCATGATCTGGTCGATGCGGGCCATCGGGAACTGGGCCGGCCAGCTGAATCCGAACCCGTCTCCCGCCGCGCCCTGGGTGGAGCGCATCTGGGACGTGACCTCGGACAGGGCCCGGTCGTTCATGGTGCCGTTGAGGTCGCCGAGCAGGATGACCTTCTTCAGCGGTTCGGAGGCCAGTGCGGCGCCGAGCGCGTTGGCGCTGTTGTCGCGCTGATTGGCGGTGAACCCGGCGTTGAGCTTCACCCGGACCGAGGGCAGGTGGGCGACGAAGACGGCGACCGGGCCGTTCGTGGTGGCCACGGTGGTGCGCATGGCCCGGGTCCAGCCCATCTTGATGTCGACGGGCGCGCTGGAGGTCAGCGGGAACTTGCTCCAGACGCCGACCGTGCCCTCGACCGAGTGGTACTTGTACGTCCCGGCGAGTGCCTTCTCGTAGACGGGGACGACGCCCGACTTCAGCTCGGTCAGGGCCAGCACGTCGGCCCCGGACCGGCCGACGGATTCGGCGGTGCCGCGCGGGTCGGCGTTGTCGGCGTCGACGTTGTGGGTGGCGACCATGAGGTTGCCGCCGGAGCCGGACTTGTCGGTGACCAGCCCGCCGAAGAGGTTCGCCCACACGGCGGCGGTCAGCAGTATCGCGATCAGTGCGGTCGCGGACTTCCGGACCACCGCGCCGACCAGCAGCACCGGCACGGCCAGGCCCAGCCAGGGCAGGAAGGTCTCGGTGAGGCTGGCGAGGTTGCCGACGTCGTTCGGCAGCACGGCGTGGAAGATCATCACCAGTGAGATCAGCACCGCGAACGCGGCGATGACGATCCCGCGCCGCCAGATCCCCCGGTCGTGGCGCAGGGCGGCCAGTCGGCGCCGGAGGCCGGATCCGGAGGGCTCGGGGTCCGAGCCGCCGTTCCCCGTCTCCGTCATGTACGCCTGTGCCATGCCACTGCCCTCGCTGCCGTGCTCGCGCTCCGTCCCCGCCCCTTGACCCTAGGCGATGTACGGAGCCATCGGTGCCGTCCGTTCCGGCCGTACCTCCGGGAGGACGAACGGCCGTACGGTCCGGGTTCCGCTTGTCACGAAACGCGCACATTGGGCGTGGCGCGGCCGGAGGGGGGCCGGGAGTGTGACGGAGCGGTCATCGTGGCACTTCCGTCCCGGGCCCGGCAGGTGCCACCATGGTGGGTGAGTCCGGGGACGCCGTGAGGGCGCCTCGAGATGACACAAGGAGCAGTTGCAATGACGCCTGCCGTTTCGCCTGCCCGCGAGACCTCCGGCCCCACCCTGTACGGGGGCACGGGAACGCGCCGCATCACCATCCGCGACCTGGCCCTGGCCAAGGAGCGCGGCGAGAAGTGGCCCATGCTCACCGCGTACGACGCGATGACCGCGTCCGTGTTCGACGAGGCGGGCATTCCGGTCATCCTCGTCGGCGACTCGATGGGCAACTGTCACCTCGGCTACGAGACCACCGTCCCGGTGACGATGGACGAGATGACCCTGCTGTCCGCCGCCGTCGTCCGCGGCACCGGCCGGGCCCTGGTCATCGGCGACCTGCCCTTCGGCTCCTACCAGGAGGGTCCCGTGCAGGCGCTGCGCAGCGCGACCCGGCTGGTCAAGGAGGCCGGTGTCGGGGCGGTGAAGCTGGAGGGCGGCGAGCGCTCGCTGGCCCAGACCGAGCTGATCGTGCAGTCCGGCATCCCCGTCATGTCCCACCTGGGCCTGACCCCGCAGTCCGTGAACGCCATGGGCTACCGGGTGCAGGGCCGCGGCGACGAGGCCGCGCACCAGCTGCTGCGCGACGCGAAGGCCGCGCAGGACGCGGGCGCCTTCGCGGTGGTCCTGGAGCTGGTCCCGGCCGAACTGGCCGCCGAGGTCACCCGGTCCCTGCACATCCCGACGGTCGGCATCGGTGCCGGGTCGGAGTGCGACGCGCAGGTGCTGGTGTGGACGGACATGATGGGCCTGACCGGCGGGAAGATGCCGAAGTTCGTCAAGCAGTACGCGAACCTGCGGCAGACCATGAACGACGCGGCGAAGGCCTTCGCCGAGGACGTGGTCGGCGGAACGTTCCCGCAGGCCGAGCACGCCTTCCACTGATCGCGGGAGGGGCACCGGGACTTCCCCGGGAGCTCCACGGACGGCCCGTCGGCTCCCTCGCCGACGGGCCGTCGCCGTCCGTCCCGCCGGCCGTCGTCTGCCCGTCCGGCGGCCGTCGTCTGCCCGTCGGTCGCGTGTCGGTGGGCTGTCGGTCGGCTGTCGGTGCTTTGTCAGTGGCGGATGGTCCCATGGTGGACATGACGCGAAACGACAACAATCCCCTGAACGGCTCGCACGCCGTAGAGGTACGGGGGCTGGTCAAGCACTACGGCGAGACCAAGGCCCTCGACGGCGTGGACCTCGATGTCCGCGAGGGAACCGTCCTGGGGGTCCTCGGGCCCAACGGCGCCGGCAAGACCACCCTGGTCCGCATCCTCTCCACCCTGATCACCCCGGACGCCGGGACCGCGACGGTCGCGGGCTTCGACGTGGTCCGCCAGCCGCGGCAGCTGCGCCGCACCATCGGCCTGACCGGTCAGTACGCCTCGGTCGACGAGAAGCTCTCCGGCTGGGAGAACCTCTACATGATCGGCCGGCTGCTGGACCTGTCCCGCAAGGACTCCCGGTCCCGCGCCGACGAGCTGCTGGAGCGGTTCTCGCTCACCGAGGCCGCCAAGAAGGCCGTGATGAACTACTCCGGCGGCATGCGCCGCCGGCTCGACCTGGCCGCCTCGATGATCGGCAGCCCGGCCGTGCTGTACCTGGACGAGCCGACCACCGGCCTCGACCCCCGTACCCGCAACGAGGTGTGGGACGAGGTGCAGCGGATGGTCGCCGAGGGGGCCACCGTCCTGCTGACCACCCAGTACATGGAGGAGGCCGAGCAGCTCGCCAACGAGCTGACGGTCATCGACAAGGGCAAGGTCATCGCCAACGGCAAGGTCGACGAGCTGAAGGCCCGTGTCGGCGGCCGCACCCTGAGGATCCGTCCCGTCGCCGGCGCCGATCTGCCGGGCATGGCCCGCGCGCTCTCGGAGGCCGGGCTCGACGGGGTGGCCGGCTCGCAGGCCGTCCCGGACGAGGGCGTGCTCCTCGTCCCGATCCTGAGCGACGAGCAGCTGACCGCGGTGGTCGGGCTGCTGGCCGCCCGCGGCTACCCCATCGCCGACCTCGGCACGTACCTGCCCAGCCTCGACGAGGTCTTCCTGTCCATCACCGGGCAGAAGCCCTCCGCCGAGGACTCCGTTCCCGCCCAGCAGACCGAGGAGGTCGCGGCATGAGCACCGTAACCACGTCCAAGCCCAGCAGCTCCGCGGCCGCCCCGGCGGCCGCGGCGCAGGCCCTGCCCGACGAGGGCCGGATCGGCCTGCGGGCCAACCTGCGGCACATCGGCGCGCTGGTGCGCCGCAACGCGCTCCAGATCAAGCAGGACCCCGAGTCGATGTTCGACGTCCTGTTCATGCCGATCATCTTCACGCTGCTGTTCGTGTTCGTCTTCGGCGGTGCGATCTCCGGCAAGGGCAACCAGGGCGAGTACGTCAACTACGTCGTCCCGGGTCTGATGGCCATGATGGGCATGAACATCGCCATGGGTGTCGGCACCGGCGTCAACGACGACTTCAAGAAGGGCGTGATGGACCGCTTCCGGTCCATGCCGATCGCCCGGTCCTCGGTCCTGATCGCCAAGATCGTCGTCGAGCTCGGCCGCATGATGGTCGCCATCGCGATCCTGCTGACGGTCGGCTTCATCCTCGGCCTGTCGATCAAGACCTCGGTGGTCGAACTGCTCCTGTCCATCGGCCTGTCGGCGGTCTTCGGCGCCTCGCTGATGTGGATCTTCATCCTGCTCGGCCTCACCATGAAGACCGCGCAGGCCGTCCAGGGCATGGCCATGCTGGTCCTGATGCCGCTCCAGTTCGGCAGCTCGATCTTCGCCCCGCCCTCCACGATGCCGGGCTGGCTCCAGACCTTCACCGACGTCAACCCGCTGTCCAACCTGGCCGACGCGGCGCGCGGTCTGATCAACGGCGGCCCGGTGGCCCATTCGGTGTGGATCACCCTCGCCTGGTCGGCGGGCATCACCCTGGTCACCATGCCGCTCGCGGTACGGAAGTTCCGCCAGAAGACCTGACCCGCGGACCGGTCCGTTCCGGATCGCGTCCCGGGACGGGCCCCGTTCGGGGGACCGGGTCAGAAGAGGGCGGTGGCCTCCTCCAGGGTGAGGCCGCCGCCTTCGGCGTACGCGTCCTCGTAGGCGGCGTCGCCCAGCGCCGCCCTCGCCAGTTTCTCGGCCAGGGCGGCGTCCGCGCGTTCGACGGCGACGGAGAAGTGGCCGGGCGGCAGCAGGGCCCGGTAGGCGCCCAGCAGGCGGGCGGCGTCCAGGGCGCAGGAGCGACCGCCCAGCCCGGCCAGCGCGACGGCCGCCGTCATCAGGTACACGGCCGGGAGCTGGGGGGCGACCATCAGGGCGAGCGGGTCCCGCGTGATGGCCATGGCCTCCCGGAGCAGGGCGAGGGCCGGCTCGTACTTGCCCTCCTGGTTGTCCAGCCACGCGAGCGTGCCCAGCAGGAACCCGTCGAAGATGGCGAACGCGCCGACAGCGAAGTCCTCGCGCAGCGCCAGGAGTTCGGCGCGCGCCAGCTCGACACGGCCGGTGCGCCCGTACCATCCGGCGAGGAAGATCCGGGCGGCCGGCATGGCCTCGCTGCCGTGGATCCGGGGGCTGGCGAGGATCTCGGTCAGGAGCGCCTCGCCCTCGTCGCCCTGTCCGTCCTCCATGAGGACCCCCGCCATCCGGACGCGCAGCGCCGTCACCTGGGACGGGGCGCCGAGCCGCTGGGCGTGCTCGATCGCGGACCGGTAGTCCTCGGCGGCCAGCGCGAACTCGCCCCGCTTCTCACGGGATTCGGCGCGGGCCGACAGGGCCTCCGCGCAGCCCCAGCGGTCACCCAGCGACAGGAAGACGGCCAGGCTCTCCTCGGCGTCGCGTGCCGCGTCCCCGGCCCAGTCGGCACGGTTGGCCAGGACGTTGGCGCGCATCTGGAGGGCGGCGGCCAGCTCCCAGCGGTAGTCGAGCTTGCGGGCCGTGTCGACCGTGACGTCGATGACGTGCTTGAGCAGGCCCGGGTCCCCGGCGATCATGACGGCGTAGATCCACAGTCCCGCGGGGGTCCGGCAGGTCTGGGGCAGGCCGGGACGGTAGGCGGCGACGACCCCCTCGACCTGGGCGCGGATCTCCGGGGAGTTCCAGCCCTCGTTGGTGTGGTCGCGGGTGGCGATCTCGATCAGCCGGATGCCGCGCCAGGCCTCGGTGAGCAGTTCCCCGCTGTACGGCGGGGGCGAGTCCACGAGCTGTTCGTGGACCGGCTCGGCGGGGGTCACGGGCGGCAGGAAGGGGTTCGGGCCGAGGGCGCCCGCGGCGGTCGCCCAGTGCCGGGACTCGGCGCGCAGGTCGTGCATCTGCCAGTACCAGGCCAGGGAGTGGACCAGGCACAGCACCTCGTCCGTCTCGCGGGCGGCGATCGCCCGGCGCAGCGCGGTGCGGAGGTTCTCGTACTCGGTGGCCAGCCGCTCGGCGGCCGCGCGCTGGCCGTGGCCGCGCAGCAGGGGACTGGTGGTGCGGGCGAGTTCGCGGTAGTGCGTGAGGTGGCGGCGTTCGGTGGCCGCGCGGTCGCCGGGAACCTCGTCGATGCGCTCGGCGGTGTACTCGACGACGGTCTCCAGGAGCCGGTAGCGCATGTCGCCGTCGGGGCCCGGGGCGGCGACGACGAGGGACTTGTCGACGAGGGAGCCGAGGAAGTCGAGGACGTCCACGGCGGCGACGTCCTGCGGGCCGGGACCGGCGCAGACGGCTTCGGCGGCGGCGAGGTCGCAGCCGCCCGCGAAGACGGAGAGCCTGCGCAGGACGGCCCGTTCGGGCTCGTCGAGGAGGTCCCAGGACCAGTCGACGACGGCGCGCAGGGTCTGCTGGCGGGGCAGCAGGGTGCGGGCGCCGCCGGTGAGCAGGCGGAACCGGTCGTCGAGGCGGTCGGCGATCTGACGGGGGGTCAGCAGCCGCAGCCGGGCGGCGGCCAGCTCGATGGCGAGCGGCAGCCCGTCGAGGCGGCGGCAGATCTCCGCGGCCGCGGCCGGGTCGTCGTCGACGCTGAACCCGGGCCGGGCGGCGGCCCCGCGGTCCGCGAGGAGCCGCAGCGCCACGGGGTCGGGCAGCGGCTCCACCGGGCGCAGGGACTCCCCCGGCACACCGAGGGGTTCACGGCTGGTGGCCAGGATCTGCACGCCGGGGCAGCGGGTGAGGAGTCGTTCCGCCAGCTCGGCGGCGGCGCCGATGACGTGCTCGCAGTTGTCGAGGAGCAGCAGGAGGCGCCGGCGCGAGCAGTGTTCCGCTAGGCGGTCGAGCGGATCGTCCCCGGCGCGGTCGGTCAGTGCCCGCAACTCCTCGGCGGCGGCGCCGCGCAGCTTGGTCTCGCGGGCGCCGAGCGCGGCCAGGGCCGCTTCGGCCACGTCCTCCGGGTCGTCCACGGGGGCCAGTTCGACGAACCACACCCCGTCGGGCCAGCCGCCTGCGGCGTGCGCCTCGGCGGCCTCCTGCGACAGCCGGGTCTTGCCGGCGCCGCCGGGGCCGAGCAGGGTGACGAGGCGGGCGCGGGCGAGGTCGGCGCCGATGACGCGGATGTCGTCCTCGCGGCCGACGAAGGTGGTGAGCCGCGCCCGCAGGTTCCCCCGGCCGGGGGGAACGGGGGCGTCGGTGCCGATGCCCTGGCCGGGCGGGACGGGGACGGCCGGGTCCCGGCGCGGGACCAGGGCGCTGGCGCCCTGGCCAGGCCGAACTGGCGCGTCCGGGCCGGCGCCCTGGTACGTCGGGAGCGAGCCGGCCGCGCCCTGGCCGGGCTGGGCGGTACCGACCTGCGGCGGCTCCGGCGGGGACTGCCCGTACCCGGCACGGCGGGGCGGGACGGTACCGGCCGCGCCCTGGCCGGGCGGGGCGGGGGCGAGCTGCGGCGGCTCCGGCGGGGACTGCCCGTACCCGGCACGGCGGGGCGGGACGGTACCGGCCGCGCCCTGGCCGGGCGGGACGGGGGCGGGGTACGGGTGGGCTTCGCGGCCCGGCGACGGGTGCGGGGCGAGCAGGGCCGCGTGGAGGGCGCGCAGCTCCGGGCCCGGGTCGGCGCCCAGGCGGTCCGCGAGGTCCCGCCGGACCTCGTCGTAGGCGGCCAGCGCCTCCGCGGGGCGCCCCGCCGCGCCGAGGGCGCGGATCCGCAGGACGTGCAACGGCTCGTCCAGCGGCTGCTCCGCGCACAGGACGGCCAGCTCGGGCAGCACCCGCTCCGCCTCGCCCAGCGCCAGGGCCGCGGCGATACGGCCCCGGCGCGCGTCCATCCGTACGGCATCCCAGCGCGCGGACTCCCCCGCCGGACCGGCCAGCGAGGCCAGCGCCGGCCCCCGCCACAGCGCGAGGGCCTCGTCGTACAGCGCCGCCGCCCGGGCCGGGTCCGGCTCGGCCGCGGCGGCGCGCGCCAGGCGTTCGAAGCGGTACAGGTCGATGTCCTCGCGGTCGGCGGCCAGCTGGTAGCCGCCCTCCGCGGAGCGCACGGCGGCGTGCCCGATCGTCCGGCGCAGCCGCGCCACCAGCGCCTGGAGCGCGGCCGGGGCGTCGGCCGGCTGGTCCCCGTCCCAAACCTCGGCGACCAGCAGCCCGGCCGGCACGGTGCGGCCCGGCCGCAGCGCGAGCGCCGTCAGCAGCGCCCGCAGGCGCGCTCCGCCGACGGCGACGGGGGTCCCGTCGTCGCTGAAGGCCTGGGCAGTGCCGAGAATCGCGTAGCGCACCGGCCCATTGTCGCTGCCCCCGGCCCCCGCACCGCGCCGCGCCCGGGATAGGTTTCGCCGCATGGGTCACCAGGGCAGCCGCGGCGAGCGGCAGATCAGTTCCGTCTTCCTCGGGATCGTCGCGGTCATGGCGGTGACCGGCTGGGCCGTGTGGACGGGGTTCTCGACGAACACCGGCCTCGCCGTCTTCCTGTTCGTCACGTCGGCGTGGATCGTCTCGCTCTGCCTGCACGAGTACGCGCACGCCCGCACCGCCCTGCACGGCGGCGACATCACGGTCGGCGCCAAGGGCTACCTCACGCTGAACCCGCTGAAGTACACGCACGCCCTGCTCAGCATCGTGCTGCCGGTGGTCTTCGTGATCCTGGGCGGCCTGGGCCTGCCGGGCGGCGCGGTGTACATCGAGCGGAGCCGGATCCGCGGCCGCTGGAAGCACAGCCTGATATCGGCCGCGGGCCCGCTGACCAACGTGGCCTTCGCCATCGTGTGCACGGCGCCGTTCTGGCTGGACGCCCTCGACGGGGTGCCGGGGCCGTTCCGCCTCGCGCTCGCGTTCCTGGCGCTGCTCCAGGTCTCGGCGGCGATCTTGAACTTCCTGCCGGTGCCGGGCCTGGACGGGTACGGGGTGATCGAGCCCTGGCTGTCGTACGGCGTCCGCCGGCAGGTGGAGCCGCTCGCGCCGTTCGGACTGATCGCCGTCTTCGCGCTGCTGTGGATCCCCGAGGTCAACCGGTTCTTCTTCGACGTGGTCTACGGCCTGCTGGGCTCCCTCGGCGTGACCGAGCCGGAGGCCTACTGCGGCCGCGAGCTGTACAGCTTCTGGCGCGGCACCGAGGGCGGCGGCTTCTTCTGCACGACCCTGGTGGGATGAGCCGGCAGCAGGGCCGGTAGCCGCAGCCCGGCGGCGGTTCAGCTGCCGGCGCGGGCCGTCTTGTCGGCCTTGGCCTTGCGTACGTAGTACCAGGCCATGTTGGACGTCAGCCCGGCCAGCAGCACCCACACGATCCCCAGGAAGCTGCCCTCCACGAAGGCGACCACGGCCGCGGCCACGGACAGGGCACAGACGACAACGGCGAACACGGCAAGGCGGGGCATGCGGCACGGCTCCTCGGCGACACGGAACGGGTTGAGCCCCTCCAGTGTCCCCCATCCCGCCCCGGCCGCGGTCGCCCGATGCCGCAACCGGGCATCCAGCTCATTTCCCACTTCAGCTGATCTTCCGCGCGGCTGCTGGATACGGTTCGCGGGGCTCTGTCCGCACGGACGAAGCCGGGCGAGTGGGGGGAAGGTATGCAGGAGATCTCAAAGGGTGCGAACGTCAGTCTGACCGCCCTCAGCGAGGACGCCGGTGCGGTGGTGGTGAGCCTCGGCTGGACCAGCGCTTCGGGAGCCGGAGACGCCGACGTCTCCGTTCTGCTGCTGAACGAAAACGGCAAGATCCGCAGTGAGAACGACTTCTACTTCTACAACAATCCGGCGGCCGCGGACGGCAGCGTGCAGCTGCTCGGCAAGACACCGACCGACAGCGGCGACGAGGACCGCATCAGTGTGGACCTCACGGCTGTCCCCAACGGCGTCGCACGGATCGTGGTGGCGGCCAGTCAGTACGGTGGGGCTCGTTTCGGGGACCTCGACGATCTGCGGATGACGGTCGCGGACCGGTCCGGTGAACCGCTGGTCGGGTTCTCCATCGACGACGCGAGCGTGGAGACGGCGTTCATCTTCGGTGAGCTGTACCGGCGCAACGAGGAGTGGAAGTTCCGCGCGGTGGGCCAGGGGTACGAGACCGGCCTGGCCGGCCTGGCGACGGATTTCGGCATCGTCGTGCTCGAAGAGACGGAAGAGGCCGCCGCAGCCGAAGAACCGCAGGAGTCCGGTGACACCGGAAGCGGTGTGGAACCCCAGAGCACCGAAAGCCTCGCGGTCGTACCCGAGGGCGCCCCTGCCGAGTCGGCCGGGTCCACCGACCCGTCCGTGCCCGTCGGGGACCAGACCGTACCGGCGCCCGCCGCCCCATCGCTCCCCGCCGTCCCCGCCCAGTCCCGCGGCCGGGGTCCCCGTACGACCAGGAAGAAGGTCACGCTCCCCAAGGTGGCCAAGAAGTCCCTCGCCGAGAACGACTCCTGGCAGGTGGCCCGCCTCTTCCCGGTGCCTTCCCTCAAGAGCGACCGGGAGCGGGAGGTGCGCGCGACCTCGGTGTTGCTGTCCGTCATGGCCCAGGTGCCCGAGCTGGGCCGACGTCTCACCGCCGCCTTCGGCGCCCCGGCCGGCAGGATGCAGACCTTCACGGAGGTGCCCCTCCCCCACGGTGACACCCCGCGGCGGCCTGACGGAGTCATCCGGGTCGAGCGCGCCGGCAAGCTGTGGACGGCCCTCGTCGAGACGAAAACCAATGGGAACCAGCTCAAGGCCGAGCAGGTACAGGCGTACATGGACATCGCCGCGCGCCGCGGCTACGAAGCCGTGATCACCCTCTCCAACGATGTGGCCCTCGAAGGCGCGCCCATGGTCGACGTCAAGATCGACGGGCGGCGCAAGCACAAGGTCAGCCTCTGGCACCTGTCGTGGGCGGAGGTGGCACACCAGGCCCAGATGCTGATCCGCCACGAGGGCGTGGTCAACCCCGCGCACGCGTGGCTGCTGCAAGAGCTACTGGAGTACCTCCAGCACGAGAACTCCGGGTGCCACGGGTTCCAGAACATGGGTCCGTCCTGGGTCCCCGTACGCAAGGGCATCGAAGACGAAACCCTCAACCTGGACGACAGTCGGGCCGTGGAGGTCGTGGAAAGCTGGGAGCGGCTGATCCGCCAGGTCTGCCTACGCCTCGGCGGTGAGCTGGGACAGAAAGCGCTCCCGGTGCAGAGGGCCCGACGCGGCAGCGATCCTCGGGAGCGGCGGATCACGGCGGCCGAGAAGCTGTGCACGGACGGCAGGCTCTGGGCGGAGCTGCGCGTCGACGGCACGAGCAGCGTCATCGCGGTGACCGCCGACCTGCGCACGGGCAGGGTCCGCACCTCGGTGGACGTCTCCGCGCCGGAGGGATCGTATCCACTGGCGACGGCGAAGAAGCTCGTGCGGCTGCTGGCGGAGGCACCTGCGGATCTTCACGTGGAGAGCCTGGTCGAGGGCGGGAGCGGACCGCGCGGCACGCTGGAACGGTTGCGCCCGGAGCCTGCTGATCTGCTGCCCAAGGACGGAGCGCCGCTCACCGGATTCCGGCTGTCCCTCATCAAGGGGATGGGCAACACCCGGGGCAACACGGAGTCGGGCTTCATCCGCAGCGTCGACGATGCCGTGGACCGCTTCTACCAGAGCGTGGTGGCGCAGCTGGGACCGGTGGAGGCACGGCCGGCACGGCGCGGCTGACCGTCGGGTCCTGGCCGCGCCCCCGGACGAGCGGGGGCGCGGCCGGGGCGGGGCCGGGAGGGGTCAGACGTCCGTGACGCGCAGGCCCGCGTGGGCCTTGTAGCGTCGGTTGGTGGAGATCAGGTTGGCGACCAGGGCTTCGACCTGGTGGGCGTTGCGCAGGCGGCCCGCGAAGACTCCGCGCATGCCCGGGATGCGGGCGGTGAGGGCCTGGACGAGGTCGGTGTCGGCGCGGGATTCGCCGAGGACCATCACGTCGGTGTCGATCTCCTCGACCGACTCGTCCTGGAGGAGGACCGCCGAGAGGTGGTGGAAGGCTGCCGTGACGCGGGAGTCCGGGAGCAGGGCGGCGGCCTGCTGGGCGGCGCTGCCCTCTTCGACCTGGAGGGCGTAGGCGCCCTGCTTGTCGAAGCCGAGCGGGTTGACGCAGTCGACGACGAGCTTGCCCGCGAGGTCCTCGCGCAGCGCTTCGAGGGTCTTGGCGTGGCCCTCCCACGGTACGGCGACGATCACGATGTCGCTGCGGCGCGCGCAGTCGGCGTTGTCCGCGCCTTCGATGCCCAGGCCCAGTTCCTCGGCGGCGGTGCGGGCGCGGTCGGCGGCCCGGGAGCCGATGATCACCTTCTGGCCGGCCCGGGCGAACCGGTAGGCCAGGCCGCGGCCCTGGTCGCCGGTGCCGCCGAGGACCCCGACCACGAGACCGGAGACGTCCGGGAGGTCCCAGGGATCCTTGGCCGGCGGCTTCTGCGTGCTGTCTGAGGAAGTCATGGGGGCGAGGGTACTGCCGAGTACCCGTCAGTCGAACGGCCAGGCACGCGGCAGTGGGCGGGCGAAAAGCGGAAGCGGTCCCCTCACGTCCCCCTCACGTCCCCCCTCACGTCCCCCCTCACGTCCCCCCTCACGCCCCTCCTCATGTCCTCCCCGTGTCCTGCCTCATGTCCTCCCCCCATGTCCTTTGCATGGTGCAGGATGCCGCTATGGATGCGGTGAGAGTGGCGCTGCTGCGCGAGGTGCTCGCCGGTACGCAGTGGCCGGGCGCCGCCCGTCGCTTCGCCGGTTCGCTGCGCCGCTCGGTGGTGTCCGCCGGCGGGAGCCTGCTGCTGGTGGGGACCGAGCGGTACGAGCCCTGGCATCTGGCGGCGCACCTGGTGGACGAGGCCGCGTGGTCGGGGCTGCCGGAGCTGGCCCCGACGCTCGTGCGTCACCGCGTGCCGCCGGGCGGGCCGCCGCACCTCTCGGTGGGGCTGGGCCGGCTGGAGGCGGTCCGGCGCGGGCACACGCTGCTGGTGGTCGCGCCGGAGCGGCCGGGTGCGGGGCTGCTGGAGCGGGTGCACGGGGCCCGGCGCGCGGGGGCGACCGTACTGTCCCTGGACGGCGGGGATCCGGATCTGGGGACGCTGGCGCACGAGGCGCTGTCGGTGCCGCGTGCGGCCGCTGGGCTGGACCTGGACACGGTGCAGCACCTGGTCAGCGCGGCGGCCGGGGAGAACGGCCTGCCGGCGCAGCGCGGGCGGCGCCGCTTCCGGGACCGGCTGGCGCGGCTGGCCGATCAGCTGACCGCGCCGCCGCCCAGCCGCTGGTAGCCCCGATCAGGGGGTGGCGCCCTCTTCGCCCTCGCCGGTCTTGTCGTTCCACTTGGGGTCGTTCTGCCATTCGAGGTTGCGCTCCTGCGCCGTCTCCATGGCGTGGTTGGCCTCCTCGGTCGTCTCGTAGGGGCCGAACCGGTCCTTGGCGGGGCACTCGGGGCCCTCTTCGACCTTCTTGTGGACCAGGCAGTAGTACCACTCGCCCGGCTTGCCCACCTGCCGCTTCTTGAACAGCGCCATCGTCGTCAGGCTCCTCTCGTACCGCTCTCTGTCGCCAGCTTGCCCCATCCCCGCTGGATACACTCGCTTGCATGTCCGGTCAGTCGCTGCTCGTACCAGGCGAGCTCTCTCCCGTCCGTTCCGTTCCCGGTAACATCCGCCGGCCCGAGTACGTGGGCAGGCCCGCGCCCGCTCCGTACACCGGACCGGAGGTGCAGACCGCCGAGATCATCGAGGCCATGCGCATCGCCGGCCGGATCGCCGCCCAGGCGATGGAGGAGGCCGCCAAGCTCATCGCCCCGGGGGTGACCACCGACGAGCTGGACCGGGTCGCGCACGAGTACATGTGCGACCACGGCGCCTACCCGTCGACGCTGGGCTACCGCGGTTTCCCCAAGTCCCTGTGCTCCTCGGTCAACGAGGTCATCTGCCACGGGATCCCCGACTCGACCGTCCTGCGCGACGGCGACATCGTGAACCTCGACGTCACCGCGTACATCGGCGGGGTGCACGGCGACAACAACGCCACCTACCTGTGCGGTGAGGTGGACGAGGAGTCGCGGCTGCTGGTGGAGCGCACCCGTGAGGCGCTGAACCGGGCCATCAAGGCCGTGAAGCCGGGCCGGCAGATCAACATCATCGGCCGGGTCATCGAGTCGTACGCGAAGCGCTTCGGCTACGGCGTGGTCCGGGACTTCACCGGGCACGGCATCAGCACGTCCTTCCACTCCGGCCTGATCGTCCCGCACTACGACAGCCCGCACGCCACGACCGTCATCGAGCCCGGGATGACCTTCACGATCGAACCGATGCTGACGCTGGGCACGCATGAGTACGACATGTGGGAGGACGGCTGGACGGTCGTCACCAAGGACCGCAAGCGGACCGCGCAGTTCGAGCACACGCTGGTCGTGACCGACGCGGGGGCGGAGATCCTGACCCTGCCGTGACCCCGTCTGCGTGACCCCGCCGTAGCGATTTTCCCGCTACGGGTTTTTACCGACAGGGCGTCGGGAACACATTGACTTAGGTAAGCCTAAGTAGGAGGATCGGTGTGGCGGCACTGCCGCCATGCCTGCTCCTCACCCCCCGATTCCTCGGAGGTCCCCCTTGGACGCCTTCTCCACGGTCATCCGTGTCGCCTCGCACGAGCAGCACACCGAGGCCGAGACCTCGACGTTCATGAGCGACCTGCTCGGCGGCCGGCTCGGTGTGGACGCCTTCACCCGCTACACCGAGCAGCTGTGGTTCGTCTACCGGGCCCTGGAGGACGCGGCCGAGTCCCTCAAGGACGACCCGGTGGCCGGACCGTTCATCCGGCCGGAGCTGATGCGCCTCGCCGAGATCGAGCGGGACCTCGCCCACCTGCGCGGGCCCGAGTGGCGCGCGACGCTGGTGGCGCTGCCCGCGACCGAGGCGTACGCGGCCCGGGTGGCCGAGTGCGCGGCAGGCTGGCCCGGCGGGTACGTGGCCCACCACTACACCCGCTACCTGGGCGACCTGTCCGGCGGGCAGATCATCCGGGACAAGGCCGAGCGCACCTGGGGCTTCGAGCGCAAGGGCGACGGCGTCCGCTTCTACGTCTTCGCGGACATCTCCAACCCGGCCGCCTTCAAGCGGACCTACCGCGAGCTGCTCGACGCGATCGCCGCGGACGACCTGGAGAAGCAGCGCATCATCGACGAGTGCAAGCGCGCCTTCGACTTCAACGGCGCGGTCTTCCGCGAGCTGGGCGAACAGTTCCCGCTGAGCGCGTAACCGGAGCGGACGTCGCGGCCGTGGGAGCGGGGGCGGGCCTTCGGGCCCGCCCCCGCTCCCGCGTCGTCCCGGGCCGGCCGTGGCGCGGCGCCGGGGGCGGGCTCAGTTCGCGGCGGGCGCGAAGCGGACGCGGCCGCCGATCTCGACGGTCCCGTCCGGGTTGGGCGCGGTGAGGAGCTGGGAGCCGGCGCCCTGGGTGATGTTCAGGGCGCGGTTCAGCTGGGCCGTCAGCAGGATCGCCGCCGAGCCGGTGGCCTCGTCCTCGACGACGGCGCCGTCGGGGCGGCGCGGGAAGCCGCGGGCCCGGATCCGGCCCGCGGTCTCCTCCTCCCAGGCCCACACGTACAGCCAGCCCTCGCCGGGCGGCGGGGCGGGCAGCGCCTCGACCTCCGCGGCGGACGCGTACTGCTCGGTGCGCTTGTCCTCGACCCACTCGGGGCGGGCCGTGATCCAGGTGAACTCCCCGTCGTCGCGCGCCCAGACGGAGCCGGCCGGCGGCTGGAGCTCCTCGATGTCCAGCAGCCAGGCGACCCCGACCAGCGGGTGCCCGGCGAAGGACAGGCGGGTGCCGGGGGTGCGGATGTCGACGACCCCGCGCTCGGGGTCGTCGACGAACACCGTCTCGCTGTAGCCGAGTTCGGCGGCCAGCGCCTGCCGGGACGCGTCGTCCGGGCAGGTGCGGCCGTCGCGTACGACTCCCAGGAGGTTGCCGTACCGGCCGTCGCCCGCGCAGAAGACCCTGAGCACGTCGAGATCGTTCACGCGGGCATTCAAACACGGGTCAGCTGTGGGCCGTGCGCCGCCTGCGCGCGAGGAAGACCGCGCCGGCGCCGGCCGCGATCACCGCGCCCGAGGTGCCGAGCAGGGCGCCGGCCGGGATCTCGGCGCCGGTCGAGGCGAGGTTGCCGCCCACGCTCCCGCCGCCGCCCGCGCCCCCGCCACCGCCCACGCTCCCGCCGCCGCCCGTACCGCCCGACCCGCCGGTGGTGCTGCCGCCGGCGGCGGGGGCGGTGACGTCCTTGTCCACGGACACGGTGAGGTTGACGTCGTCGACCCGGTCGCCCGCCTTGTACAGGGAGCCGCCGGTGGCATCGCTGGCGAAGGCGGCGGCGCCGTCCGCGGTGAGGGCGGTGCGGACGCCGTTCAGGGCGAGCAGGCCGCCCTTGGTCCTGTACTCGGCCTTCGACAGGTCGAGGGTGGCGAAGGCGACGTTCGGCTTGCTGCCGGTGGCGGTCTTCACGTCCAGGACCAGGGTGCCCTTGGCGCCCTCCGCGTCGATGCGGACGTTGCCGAAGGTCATGTCGATGCCGTGGGCCGCGTACTGGAAGCGCAGGTTGCCCTCGAAGGAGGCGTTGAGCTTCGCCTTCCCGGTGTCGAGGGTGCCCTTGCCGCCCGCGAAGGAGAAGGTGTCGCCGGCGGCCGCGGCGCCGCCCGCCGGGGTCACGGTGCCGCCGGCGCCCTGGACGTACTTGCGGAAGGACTCCTTGACGCCCCAGCGGAGCGTGCCGCTCTGGATCTGCTGCGGGCCGTCCCCGGCCGGGGCGCCGGTGGAAGCGGAGGCGGTCGGCTTCGGGCCGGTCGACGCCGAGGTGGAGGGCTTGGGGCCGGTGGAGGCCGAGGTCGAGGGCTTCGGGTCGGTGGAGGCCGAGGTGGACGGCTTCGGGCCGGTGGACGCCGAGGTCGAGGGCTTCGGGTCGACGGGCGGCTTCCCGAACTCCAGGGCGGCCGTCAGCGGGTCGCCGGTCTTGCCCTCGTAGGAGGGGGAACCGAGCTGCCCCGCCGCCTCCTTGGTGAGGGTGGTGGCCAGCTTGTCCATCGCCTGGCCGGCGAAGGCGACGTTCGCGAGCGGGACGGCTCGGGTGAGGACGCCGTTCTTGGTGACGTCGGCGACGAGCTTCTTGGTGCCGGTGTCGAAGCGCGGGTTGGCCAGGGTCACCTCGAAGCCGTGGGCGACCGACTTGAAGGTGACGCTGCCCTTGAAGGCGGCGGTGACGACGTTGCCGCCCGCGTGGTCGTACTGGCCGGTGGCCGAGCCGAAGCGGAAGGTGCCGTCCGCGTTCTTCGAGGCGCCGTCGGCCACGGTGATCTCGCCCTGCGCGGCGGTGGTGACGTACGTGCGGTAGCTGGCCAGGACACCCCAGTCGAGGGTGCCGTTCACGATCGGCGTGGGCGCGGTGGGGCCGGCCGCGACGGCGGCCGGGGCGGCGCCCGCCAGCGTGGCGGGCAGGACGAAGGCGGTGGCGCCGAGCGCGGCGGCGGTGACGAGGGCGGCCGCTATGGCGACCGGGCGGGGGTGGGACGACATGGCTGAGTACTCCTGGAGCCTGAAAGGGCAAAAGGGGAAGGAGGAAGGGCGAAGGGCGAACGGGGAACGGGGAAAGCGGGCGGGGCCTTACGGCTGGGCGTCGGCGGGGTCCGAGGCAGCGGAACCGGCCGCGGCCGTGCGGCGCCCGCGCTGGACCAGGAAGGCGGCGCCGCCGGCCAGGACCAGCAGGGCCAGGCCGAGCGCGACGTACAGCCCGGCGGGCGTGCCCTGTTCGGCGCTCACCGCCCGGGCGGGCAGCGGAGCGGGGGAAGCGGGCGCCTGGGCGGGCGGGGAGGGCGCGGCGGTGGAGCCCAGGTCGGGCAGGGCGGGCAGCTTCGCGTTCGCGTCCAGGGCGACGGCCAGCGAGACGGGGTCCATCTCGGTGCCGGCCTTGTACATGGAGTTGAAGGCCTGGGAGCCGCCCTCGGTGAGGGTGGCCGGGGCTTCGGTGAGGGTGGCGAGCCCGCCTTCGGTCTTGAGGCCCTTGGCGTCGAACTCGACGAGCGCGACGGCGTTCCTGGTCTCGGTGGGGGTGGTGACGTCGGCGGTCAGGACGCCCTTGCCGTTCTCCACCGTGACGCCGACCTTGCCGAGTTTGAGGTCGAGGTGGGCGCCGGTGAACTGGACCGTGCCGGCGAAGGCGGCGGCCAGGGCGCCCTTCTGCGCGTCGTACGTGCCCTTGCCCTGCGGGAAGCGGAACAGCGCGCCGCCGTCCTGCGCGCCTTCGGCGAGGGTCCACTTGCCCTGGCCGATGGAGCCGGTGACGTACTCGCGGAAGGTGCGCCGCACGCCCCAGTCGACGGCGGCGTCGGTGAAGGCGCCCTGCCCCTGCGGGACGTGTGCGCCCTCGGCCGGTGCTCCCGGCTGCGTCGCGGCGGGCGGCTGCGCGGGCTCGCCTTCGGCCGGGGCGGCCTTGACGTCGGCGGACAGCGAGACGGGGTCGAGCTGCGTGCCGGCCCCGTAGTAGCCGGCGAAGGCCTTGGCGCCCTCGGCGGTGAGGGTGGCCGGGACGTTGGTGAGGGCGAGCGGGGTGCCGCCGCCCTTCATGTTGATGCCGCCGAGGCCGAGGGTGGCGAAGGGCACCTGGGACTGGGTGCTGACCGCGCCGGTGTCCTTGGCCTTGCTCGACACGTCGGCGTAGAGGGTGCCGCGACCGCCGGAGATCTTGACGGTGGGCCGGCTGACGGTGAGGTCGAGTTCGTACGCACCGTCGGGCTTCTGGTGGCCCTGGAAGGTGACTCCACCGGTGAACGCGGCGTCGAAGGCACCGCTGTCGGGGTCGTAGGAGCCGGTCGCGGAGTGGAAGCGGAACAGGCTGCCGCCGGCCGTGGCCGCTCCGTTCTTCAGCTTGAAACTGCCTTTCGCGACCGGGCCGGTGACATAACTCTGGAAAGACGATTTGATGCCCCAATCGAGCCGGCCCCCCTGCACGGTGCGCTGCGCCGCCTGGGCGGCGGTGGCCGGGAGCAGGGCTCCCAGCAGGGCCGTCAGCAGGGCGACGGCGAACGCACGGGCAGGTCTTGCGGACATGAATGTCCCCTTCGGGGTCTGGCCAATAAGGTTAGGCTAACCTAAGCTAACCCCGGCCGAGAGAGGAACCCCTCGGTCCACGGAACCTTCGACAACTCCAGTCGGACGATCAGGACGGTGCCTTCGTGCCTACGCCCGCCGCGTCAACCCGCTTCCCCCGGCTAGCGATCGCCGTGGCCGCGACGGCCCTGGCACTCACCGCCGTGACGGGCTGCGCAGGTACGGCCACCCCGGCGGGCACGCCCGCCCGCTCCGGCACGGCCGCCGCCCCCGACCGGGTGGAACCCCTCGCCCCGGCGCCGGGGCCCGCGCTCCCCGTGACCGTGCCCTCGGCCGACGGCACCCAGGTGACCATCACCTCGGCGGACCGGGTCATCCCGCTGACCGGCAGCCTGAACGAGATCGTCCACACCCTGGGCCTCGGCGACCGGGTCGTCGCCCGGGACATCACCGCCACCTTCGAACAGGCCGCCCCGCTACCGGTGGTGACACGAGCCCATGACGTGTCGGCGGAGAGCGTGCTGTCGCTGCGCCCGACACTGGTGCTGGCCGAGACCACCACCGGCCCCGCCGAGGCGGTCCGGCAGATCCGCGACGCGGGCATCCCGCTCCTGGTGGTCGCCCCCGCGAAGGCGCTGGAGGACGTACCGGCGCGGATCACGACGGTCGCCGCCGCGCTCGGCGTCAAGGAGGCCGGTGCGCAGCTGAACCAGCGCACCGCCGACCGGATCGCCGCCGCCCGCAAGGGCATTCCGGCGTCCGCGGCCGGCAAGAAGCCCCGGGTGGCCTTCCTCTACCTGCGCGGCACCGCCTCCGTGTACCTGCTCGGGGGCTCCGACTCCGGCGCGGCCTCGCTGCTGGAGGCCGCGGGCGCCGTGGACACCGGCAAGGAGTCGGGGCTCGGCAAGGACTTCACCCCGATCACCAGCGAGGCCCTGGCGGCCGCCGCGCCCGACGCGATCCTGGTGATGTCCAAGGGCCTGGAATCCGTCGGCGGGCCGGACGGCCTGGTGAAGATCCCGGGGGTCGCGCAGACCCCCGCGGGCATGGACCGGCGCGTGGTCAGCATCGACGACGGGGTACTGCTGGGCTACGGCCCCCGCACCGACCAGGTCCTCACCTCCCTGATCTCCCAGCTCTACGGCAAGGCCTGACGTGACCCTCTCCTACGAGTCCCCGCGCACGGGCGGGTCCACGCCGCGGCCCGCGCCGCCCGAGCGGCCCCCCGCCCGCGGCCGGTCGACGGCCCTGCTCCTCAGCGTCGGCCTCGTCACGGTGCTGCTCGTCCTCGCGCTGGTCTCCGCCGGGGTCGGCGCGTACCGGATCCCGACCGCGGACGTACTCGCCTCCGTGCAGCACCGCCTCGGCCTCGGCGGGGCCGCCCTCGACCGGGTCGGGGAGAGCGTGCTGTGGAACGTACGGCTGCCCCGCGTCGTGCTCGCCCTGCTGGTCGGCGCCTCCCTCGGCTGCGCGGGCGCGCTGATGCAGGGGGTGTTCGGCAACCCGCTCGCCGAACCGGGCGTCATCGGCATCTCGGCGGGCGCCGCCGTGGGCGCGGTCGCCGCGATCGCCCTGGGCCTCGGCTTCCTCGGCAACTGGACCATCACCGCCTGCGCCTTCGTGGCGGGCCTGGTCACGGTCGGCTCCGTCTACCTGCTGTCCCGCAGCGGCGGCAGGACGGAGGTCGTCACGCTGATCCTCACCGGAATCGCCGTCAACGCCTTCGCGGGCGCCCTGATCGGCCTGTTCGTCTTCTTCGCGGACAGCGGCCAGGTCAACCAGATCACCTTCTGGCAGCTCGGCTCCCTCGCCCAGGCCACCTGGCCCAAGGTGCTCGCCGTGCTGCCCTGCGCCCTCGCCGGACTGCTCGTCGCCCCCTTCTACTCCCGCAAGCTGGACCTGCTCTCCCTCGGCGAACGCCCGGCCCGCCACCTCGGCGTGGACGTGGAGCGGCTGCGGCTCGCCCTGATCCTGGTCGTGGCGCTGCTGACGGCGGCCGCCGTCGCCGTGGCCGGGATCATCACCTTCGTCGGTCTGCTGGTCCCGCACCTGCTGCGGATGGCGAACGGCCCCGGGCACCGCTTCCTGGTGCCGGGCAGCGCGCTGGCCGGAGCCGTGGTCCTGGTCGCGGGCGACCTGGCCGCGCGGACGCTGGCCCAGCCCGCCGAACTGCCGCTGGGCGTGCTGACCGCGCTGATCGGCAGTCCCTTCTTCTTCTGGCTGCTGCGCCGGACCCGCCGCAAGCAGGGAGGCTGGGCATGATCGCGTCCTTCGGCCGGCACAGGCGGAGCATCCCGGCCCGTCCCGAGCCCGGCACGCCCTGCGCGGAGGCCGTGGACCTCCACGTACGGCTGGGCCGGCGCGAGGTGCTCGCCGGGATCGGGCTGACCGTGCGGGCGGGCGAGGTGCTGGCCCTGGTCGGGCCGAACGGAGCGGGCAAGTCCACACTGCTGGCCGCCCTCGCCGCGGACCTGCCGGCCTCCTCGGGGACCGTACGGATCGACGGGCGCCCGGTGGGCGACTGGTCGGCCCCCGATCTGGCCCTGCGCCGCGCGGTGCTCCCCCAGTCGGCCGCACTGTCCTTCCCCTTCGCGGTGGAGGACGTCGTACGGATGGGCCGCGCGCCCTGGGCCGGCACCCCGCTGGCCGATTCCGACGAGGAGGCGGTGGCGCGGGCCATGGCGGCCACCGAGGTGGAGGGCTTCGCCGCCCGCCCCTTCGACGCGCTCTCCGGCGGCGAGCGGGCCCGGGTCGCGCTGGCCCGCGTACTGGCCCAGGCGGCCCCGCTGCTGCTGCTCGACGAGCCCACCGCGGCCCTGGACCTGCGCCACCAGGAGCTCGTGCTGCGGATCTGCCGGGAGCGGGCGGCGGCGGGGGACGCGGTGGTGGTGGTCCTGCACGACCTGGGCCTGGCGGCGGCGTACGCCGACCGGGCGGCCGTGCTGCACGACGGGCGGACAGCGGTGGAGGGGCCGCCGTCCGAGGTGTTCGAGGACGCCCTGCTGAGCCGGGTCTACCGGCAGCCGGTGGAGGTGCTGCCGCACCCGCGCGGCGGTGCCCCGCTGGTGGTTCCGGTACGGGGCGGCGGCTGACCGGGAGCGGCTCGCGGTCGTTCCGCCGTACGGAACGGTCACTCCTCGCTTGACCGCGGCTTGACCCTGTCATGGGGTCTTCATGAGGGGCCCGTAACGGCCCCGTGTCCGGAGGCCGCCGGTGTGCGCTGTATCACTGGACGTGCGGGGATGGGTCAGGTAAGCCTCGGTTAAGTTAGGTCCGCCTCACCAGCCCTCCCCCTCGCCAGGAGCCCCGTATGCGTCCCGCCCGCCTCAGCGTCATCACCGCGGCAGCAGTCGCCGCCGCGCTCACCGCCGTGACCGGCTGCGCCGACAAGAGCGACGCGGGTGACGACGCGATCCGCGTAGCGGCCTCCGACAGCGCGTGCGAGGTCTCCACGAAGGAGTTCCCGGCGGGCAAGGCGACCATCGAGGTCGAGAACAAGGGCTCGAAGGTCACCGAGGTCTACGTCCTCTTCCCGGACGGCCGCATCGTCACCGAGCGCGAGAACATCGGCCCCGGCACCAAGGCCACCATCACCGCCGAGATCAAGGCGGGCGACTACGAGATCGCCTGCAAGCCCGGTATGACGGGCGACGGCATCAAGCAGCAGGTCAAGGCCACCGGCAAGGGCACGGCCGAGAAGCGCAGCCCCGAGATGGACGCCGCGGTCGCCGCCTACCGCCAGTACGTGGAGGCGCAGGCCGTGGAGACCCTCCCCAAGGCCCAGGCCTTCGCGGACGCGGTCAAGGCGGGCGACGTCGAGGCGGCCAAGAAGGCGTACGCCGCGTCCCGCATCGGCTGGGAGCGCACCGAGCCGGTCGCCGAGTCCTTCGGTGACATCGACCCGAAGGTCGACGTCCGCGAGGACGGCCTGGAGGCCGGCCAGGACCCGGCGAAGGACTGGACCGGCTGGCACCGCCTGGAGAAGGCCCTGTGGGCCGACAACAAGATCGGCGACGACGAGAAGAAGCTCGCCGACACGCTGATGGCCGACCTCGCCGACTGGCAGAAGAAGGTCGGCCAGGCGGAGATCACCCCCACCTCGATGGCCAACGGCGCCAAGGAGCTCCTCGACGAGGTGGCCCAGGGCAAGGTCACCGGTGAGGAAGAGCGCTACAGCCACACCGACCTGGTCGACTTCAAGGCCAACGTCGAGGGCGCGCAGAAGGCCTACGAGCTGCTCAAGCCGGTCGCCGCGAAGAACGACCCGGCCCTGGCCACCGAGCTGGACAAGCAGTTCGCCGCGATGAACACGCTGCTCGACAAGTACCGCGCCGACAAGAACGGCTACGAGTTCCAGTCGTACGAGACCGTGAACCCGGAGCAGCGCAAGGAGCTCTCGGACGCGGTCAGCGCCCTGGGAGAGCCGCTCTCCAAGCTCGCCGCCGCAGTCGCCAAGTAACGCGTCCCGAGGGTGTCCGCCATGTCTGAAGATCACAGCACCACTGCCGAAGGCAGCGCGCCGTCCCGTCGGTCCGTGCTCGGCTGGGGCGGTGCCGGGCTCGCGCTCGGCGCCGCCGCGGCGGGCGGCACGGTGGCCGCGCTCACCAGCGGTTCGGACACCGTTCCCGCCGGGATGACCGGCGAGGCGGTGCCGTTCCACGGCAAGCACCAGGCGGGCATCGCCTCCGCGGTCCAGGACCGCCTGCACTTCGCCGCGTTCGACGTGAAGACGAAGGACCGCGCCGAGCTGGTGCAGCTCCTCAAGGACTGGACCCGGGCCGCCGAGCGGATGGCCGCCGGTCTCCCGGTCGGCGAGGGCGCCGTCGGCGGCCTGCCCGAGGCCCCGCCGGACGACACCGGCGAGGCCCTCGGCCTCAAGCCGAACCGGCTCACGCTGACCATCGGCTTCGGACCCTCGCTCTTCGCCAAGGGCCGCTTCGGCCTGGAGGACAAGCGGCCCGAGGCACTCGTGGACCTGGAGCTGTTCCCGGGCGACAACCTCGACCCGGCCCGCAGCGGCGGCGACCTGTGCGTCCAGGCCTGCGCGGACGACCCGCAGGTCGCGGTGCACGCGATCCGCCAGCTCGCCCGCATCGGCTTCGGCAAGACGGCGGTGCGCTGGTCGCAGCTCGGCTTCGGCAAGACCTCGTCGACCACGCCCGAGCAGCAGACCCCGCGCAACATGATGGGTTTCAAGGACGGCACCCGGAACATCGCGGGCACCGACACCGCGGCCCTCGACAAGCACGTGTGGGTGTCCGCGGCCGACGCCAAGGGCCCCTCGGCGTGGATGGCCGACGGTTCGTACCTCGTCGCCCGCCGCATCCGGATGAACATCGAGATCTGGGACCGCACTCCGCTCCAGGAGCAGGAGGACATCTTCGGCCGCGACAAGGCCGAGGGCGCGCCGGTCGGCAAGTCCAAGGAGCGCGACGAGCCGTTCCTGAAGGCGATGAAGCCCGAGGCGCACGTGCGCCTCGCGCACCCGGACAGCAACAACGGCGCGACCATCCTGCGCCGCGGTTACTCGTTCACGGACGGCACGGACGGACTGGGCCGCCTCGACGCGGGCCTGTTCTTCCTCGCCTACCAGCGGGACGTCCGCACGGGCTTCGTGCCGATCCAGCGCAACCTGGCCAAGTCCGACGTCCTCAACGAATACATCCAGCACGTGGGTTCGGCCGTCTTCGCCGTCCCGCCGGGCGTCCGCGACAAGGACGACTGGTGGGGCCGGGCGCTGTTCTCGTAGTTCCGTAGACGCGTAGGAGAACCACGTGTTCAGCAATTATCTGATCGGTCTGCGCGAGGGGCTGGAAGCCAGCCTGATCGTCTGCATCCTGGTCGCCTACCTGGTGAAGACCGGGCACAAGGACCGGCTCGGACCGCTGTGGCTCGGCGTCGGCCTGGCCGCGGCGGTCAGCCTCGGCTTCGGCGCGGCGCTGGAGTTCGGCACCCAGGAGCTGACCTTCAAGGCGCAGGAGGCGATCGGCGGCTCCCTGTCCGTCATCGCCGTGGGCCTGGTGACCTGGATGGTCTTCTGGATGAAGCGCACCGCGCGGCACCTGAAGTCCGAACTGCACGGCAAGCTGGACGCGGCCCTCGCGATGGGCACCGGCGCACTGGTGACCACCGCCTTCCTGGCCGTCGGCCGGGAGGGGCTGGAGACCTCCCTGTTCGTGTGGCGCTCGGTCAAGGCCGCCGGTGACGGCGCCGGCCCGCTGACGGGCGTGCTGCTCGGCATCGCCACCGCGATCCTGCTGGGCTGGCTGTTCTACCGGGGCGCCCTGCGCATCAACCTGGCCAAGTTCTTCACCTGGACCGGCGGCATGCTGGTCGTGGTCGCGGCCGGCGTGCTGGCGTACGGGATCCACGACCTCCAGGAGGCCGACTTCCTGCCCGGCCTGCAGAACAAGGCCTTCGACATCAGCGGGGCGATCCCGCCGGACAGCTGGTACGGAACCCTGCTGAAGGGGACCTTCAACTTCCAGCCCGATCCGACGGTGTTCCAGCTCGTGGTGTGGGCGCTGTACCTGCTGGTCGTCCTGACGGTCTTCCTGGTCCCGGTAGGGTTCGGTCGGTCGGCGGGGGCGAAGGGGCGGAACAGCGGCGATGGGCAGCAGCAGAAGGACGGCGGCCGCACTGGCTCTGGCACTGGCGGCGGCCCTGCCGGTGACGGCGACGGCCGGGTGCGCGGCGGGGTCGACTCCTAGGCCGGCAGCGGCGGGCCCGCAGGCGGTCCGGGCCAGGACCGACGCCGAACGGGAGGCCGCGCGGGCCCTCACGGAGTTCCTCGACGCCTACAACCGGGCCGAAGCGGCCTCGGACGAGGCGCTCCTGGACCCGGTGGTCACCGGCCCCTACGGCGAGATCAAGAAGGCGGGCCTGCGCGCGAACCGGGCGGCCGGCACCCACGCCCGCGGCGGCTTCGAGGAGCTGCGCCTGACCGGCGCCCGGTACGCGATCCCCGGCCCCGGCAGCGGCCGGGGCGGGCCCCGCTTCTTCCTCGCGGACACCGACAGCAACCGCGACGCCGGCACCGACAAGGCCGACAGCCGCGTCCTGCTGCTCTTCACCCGCCAGGCACCCGAGGAGCCCTGGCGGGTCGCGCACGTCGCGGTGCTGTCCCCGGACTCGGTGCCGGAGTTCCGGCGGGACGCGGCCGGCTGGGCCGAGGCCGCCGACCCGGACGCGGCGGACCTGGCGATGGCGCCCGGGGAACTGAGCCGGAGCTACGCCCGGTACCTCACGGACGGCATGCCGAATGGTTTCGCCTCCGGGCCCGAGACCACCGGCCGGCGCGCGGTCCGCTCCGAGGACGCGAAGCTGCCCGGCGTGACGGCCGCCTACGAGGACCGGCCCGCCGACACGGGCGGCTACGCCCCGACCGGCCTGCGCACGTCCGACGGCGGCGCGCTGGTCTTCTTCGCGTCCCGGCACGTGGAGCGGCTGAGGATGACCCCGGCGGCCGCGTCGGGCCCGGCGTCCCCGCTGTCCCAGGGCGTACGGGCCCTGCTGCGCGGGGTGTTCACGGACACCCTGGTCACGGAGCAGCTCTCGGCCCAGGCGGTGACCGTTCCCCCGGCCTCCGCACCGGACGCCCGCGTGGACTTCGTGGCCCGCAGCCAGGGGCTGGTCTCGGCGACGGCGGACTAGGCCCTCTCTTTCGGATCTTGCGGGTCAGAGCCGGTGCGGACATGGGCGCGGCCGCATCACGGCAACGACCGCGTGAGCCATGCCACTTCACCGCTGTCCTCCGTGGAGACGCGGTCCCGCTCGAATCCGAGCTTCTCGAGGACGCGGAGCGACGGCGTGTTCCACGTGCCGACGGTCGACCAGAGCCGCTTCCGCCCGGTCGCGACAGCGGCATCGAGCACCGCGCCGGCCGCCTCGGTGGCGTAGCCGCGCCCGTGCGCGTGCTGGAACAGCTCGTACGCGATTTCCGGCTCCTCCAGGGTGGCGCGGCCGATGATCAACCCGCAGTAGCCGATGAAGTCGCCTTCGGCACGGCGCTGGATGGGCAGCAGGGCGATCCCCGTCGTCTCCGTTGCGGTGAGCAGCTCCGCGATGGCCGTCCGGATGCGCTCGACCGTGGGCGTCCCCTTGCCGCGTTCGCAGAGGAGGGCGCGGAACTCGGCGGCGTCCGACTCGGCCCACGGCCGCAGTATCAGCCGCTCGGTCTCCAGGTGGAACGACATCGTCTCGTATGTGGACATGCCCGTACTCTGCCCCACGGGTCACCACCGGCTACAGGGTGGGTGCCAGGCGGGCCGTGATCGGGACCGGGACCGGGCTCACCAGAGCCGGTCCACCGTCCCCGGGTACAGCGGGACCCGGATGCCGGTGAAGGCGGCCCGGGCCGCCGCCGGGTCGGGGGTGAAGAAGGCCGCCAGGACGGTCTTGTCGAAGCCGGGGGCGTCGGTGGCCAGGGGTTCGGCCGGGGTGCCGCCGACCAGGACCGTGCCCGGGAGGCGTTCGAAGCCGGCCGCCTCGTAGAACGGGCCCAGCGGCCGGTCGCAGCTGAACAGCGCCAGGTCCACGCCCGGGTCGGCGGCCAGGACGGCCCGGGCGGCCGCGACCAGGCGCCCGCCGAGCCCCTGCCCCCGCAGCTCCGGACGGGTCACCACCGCGCTCAGCCCGGCGGCCCGCCAGGCCCGCCCGGGCAGCCTGATCTCCTTGTGCAGCAGCGCCAGCGAGGCGGCCACCGCCCCTTCCCCGTCCCGCAGCACCACGGCCCGGGGTGCGAGCGCCGGGTCGTGCCCCGCCCCCGCCCCGGGCCAGGCCCGCTCCTCCAGGGCCCGCACCTGGGCGGCGAGCCCGGCGGGCAGCACCTCGTACGTCTCGGCGCCTGCGGCGGCCCGCCCCCGGCCCGGCGTCATGCGATCCGCACTCCGGCCCCGCCCACCCGCACCCGGGGGTCGCCGGCGCGCAGCTCCACCGTCAGCACCCCCGGGCGGCCCATGTCCTCGCCCTGATGCAGGGTCAGCAGCGCCTCCGCCGGGACCAGGCCGAGCTCCCGGGCGTACGCCCCGAAGGCGGCCGCGGCGGCTCCGGTGGCGGGGTCCTCGACGACGCCCCCGACGGGGAAGGGGTCCCGTACGTGGAACACGGCGGGGCCCTCGCGGTGCACCAGCTGGACCGTGGTGAGGTTCAGGCGCCGCATCAGGGCCTCCAGCCGGGCGAAGTCGTACGCCAGGTCGGCGAGCCGGGCGCGGGTGGCGGCGCCGAGCACCAGGTGGCGGGCTCCGGCGTAGGCGATCCGCGGCGGGATCGCCGGGTCCAGGTCGGCCGCGGGCCAGTCCAGTGCGGCCAGCGCCTCGGCCAGGTCGGCGCCGGCGATGTCCTCGACGTGCGGTTCGACGCTGGTCAGGGTGGCCCGCAGTCCTTCGCCCGGCTCCGCGGAAACCGTGACCGGGACCGGTCCGGCCGGGGTGGCGAACAGCAGCTCGCCCGGGCCGATCCGCTCGGCCAGCGCCACGGCGGTGGCCACGGTGGCGTGCCCGCAGAACGGCACCTCCGCCTTCGGGCTGAAGTACCGCACGGTGAAGGACCGCCCGGGCTCCCCGCCCAGGCCTTCCGGCGGGGAGGTGAGGAAGGCGGTCTCGCTGTAACCCAGTCCGGCGGCGATCTCCAGCATCGCGGCCTCGTCCAGCCCGGACGCGTCGAGCACGACCCCGGCGGGGTTGCCGCCCGCCGGGTCCGCGGAGAAAGCCGTGTAGCGCAGCACTTCTGTCGTCATGATCGGCTCAACCCCGGCCCCCGGGCCCGCATTCCCGGTCCGCCGCCGCGTCCGCCGTCCGCCGCCGCGGTCCGCCGCCGCGTCCGCCGCCCGCATTCCCGGTCCGCCGCCGCGTCCGCCGCCCGCCGTCCCGGTACGGGTCAGCCCCGGCCGCCGCCCCGGCTCGGATCAGCCCCGGCCGATGTACGGCATCGCGCTCGCCATGACCGTCGCGAACTGGACGTTCGCCGCGAGCGGCAGTTCCGCCATGTGGAGCACCGTCCGCGCCACGTCGGCCGCGTCCATCACCGGTTCCACGGCCAGCTGCCCGTTGGCCTGGAGGATGCCGGTCTGCATCCGCTCGGTCATCTCGGTCGCCGCGTTGCCGATGTCGATCTGCCCGCACGCGATCCCGTACGCCCGCCCGTCCAGCGACAGCGACTTCGTCAGGCCGGTCATCGCGTGCTTGGTCGCCGTGTAGGCGATCGAGTTCGGGCGCGGCACGTGCGCCGAGATGGAACCGTTGTTGATGATCCGGCCCCCCTGCGGGCTCTGGGCCTTCATCACCCGGAAGGCGGCCTGCGCGCAGAGGAACGATCCGGTGAGGTTGACGTCCACGACCGAGCGCCAGGCCTCGTACGTGATGTCCTCCAGCGGGACCCCGGCCGGTCCGAAGGTGCCCGCGTTGTTGAAGAGCAGGTCGACCCGTCCGTACCGGTCGCGTACCGTCTCGAACAGCGCGGCGACGTCGTCCGGATCGCTCACGTCCGCCCGTACGCACAGCACGTCCGCGTCCGCTCCGGCCGCCTCGGCGGTCTCCCGCAGCGGCTCGGGGCGGCGGCCGGCCACGGCCACCGACCAGCCGGCGCCGGCCAGGGCGAGGGCCACGGAACGGCCGATCCCGGAACCCGCCCCGGTCACCACAGCGATCTTGTTTCCACGTGCGTTCATGGGGCCGCAGGGTACGTCACACCGGACATCCGCCCACGGACGTTCCGATAGCTGAGAGCATGGACCGCTCAGGGGTGCGAAAAGAAGACAAAAAGACTGGAGTTCCGCATGTCGGAGAGAGGCCCCTCGCCGGCCCCCTCGCAGGAGTCGTCGCACGAACCGGTCCCTGTCCAGAACGGCGTCCCAGCCGCCGGCGCCGCACCTCTGAAGGCCGCGCGCCGCACCGGACTGCTCGTCACCTTCATCCTGGGCGGGCTCACCGCGCTCCCCCCGCTGTCCATGGACATGTACCTGCCGGCGCTGCCGGAGGTCACCGACGCCCTGCACAGCCCGGCCGCCACCGTCCAGCTCACCCTGACCTCCTGCCTCGCCGGCATGGCGCTGGGCCAGCTGGTCATCGGCCCGATGAGCGACAAGTGGGGCCGCCGCAGGCCGCTGCTGATCGGCATGATCGTCTACGTGCTCGCCACCGCGATCTGCGCCCTCGCCCCGACCGCCGAGCTGCTGATCGGCTTCCGGCTGCTCCAGGGCCTGGCCGGCGCGGCCGCGATCGTGATCGCGCGGGCCGTCGTACGCGACCTCTACGACGGGGTCGAGATGGCCCGGTTCTTCTCCACCCTCATGCTCATATCCGGGACCGCCCCGATCATCGCCCCGCTCATCGGCGGCCAGGTGCTCCGCTTCGCCGACTGGCGCGGGGTGTTCGTCGTCCTGACCGCCGTCGGCACCGCGCTCACCCTGGTGGTCTGGCGCCGGCTCGACGAGACCCTGCCGCCCGAGCGCCGCCAGACCGGCGGCGTGGGCGCGGCGCTGCGGACCATGCGCGGGCTGCTCGGCGACCGGGTCTTCGCCGGGTACACCCTGGCCGGCGGTTTCGCCTTCGCGGTGCTCTTCTCCTACATATCCGCCTCGCCCTTCGTGGTGCAGGAGATCTACGGCGCTTCGCCGCAGGCCTTCAGCCTGCTGTTCGGCCTCAACTCCGTCGGCCTGATCGTCGTCGGCCAGATCAACGGCAAGCTGCTGGTCGGCCGGGTCAGCCTGGACAAGGCCCTGGCCGCCGGGCTCGCGGTCATCACCACCGCCTCGGTGGCGCTGCTGCTGATGTCGACCGGGGTCTTCGGGGAGGTCGGGCTGGTCCCGATCGCCGCCGCGCTGTTCGTCCTGATGTCGGCGATGGGCCTGCTGCTGCCGAACACCAACGCGCAGGCGCTGATGCGCACGCCGCACGCCGCCGGATCGGCCTCGGCGCTGCTGGGCACCTCCTCCTTCCTGGTCGGAGCCGTCGCCTCGCCGCTGGTGGGCATCGCGGGCGAGCGGACGGCGGTGCCGATGGCTCTGGTGCAGCTGGTCTGCTCGCTGCTGTCGGTCGGCTGCTTCCTCGGGCTGTGCCGGCCGTGGCAGAGCCGGGAGCCGATGGCTGCCGCCGGGGCCTAAGGGCCGGGCGGCTGCCCGCCGGTCGGGCCCGGGCCGGACGGCTGCCTTGCCAGCCGGGCCGGGCGGCAGCCCTGCCGGTCGGGCCCGGGCCGGAGCCGGCTGCGGCGCGCCCCGGCCCGCGGTGTCCGGCGCCGTGGGCCCGGGCGGCGCTTCCGGCGCGTCACCCGGGCCCGCGGCGGCGCCGTAAACTTCGCAGGTGAACGCCTCCGTCCCCACCACCGCCGAAACCCTCCGGTCCGCGCTGGGCGGGCTGCTCGACGGGCTCCCCCCGAAGCAGGCCACGGCCGCCGTCGAGCGGCTCATCGCCAACTACCGGGGCACCACCCCGACCGACGCGCCCGTCCTGCGCGACCGCTCCGACGTGGCGGCGTACGCGGCGTACCGGATGCCGGCCACCTTCGAGGCCGTACGGTCCGCCCTGGACGGCCTGGCCGCGGCCGCCCCGCGGTGGCAGCCGGCCTCGCACGTGGACGTGGGCGGCGGCACCGGGGCCGCGACCTGGGCGGTCGACGCCACCTGGGGCGGCCCGCGCGAGACGACCGTGCTCGACTGGGCGGAGCCGGCGCTGGTCCTGGGCAGGGAACTGGCCGCGGCCTCCACCTCGCAGGTGCTCCGCACGGCCGAGTGGCGGCGGGCCGTGATCGGCTCCGGGATCTCCCTGCCCGAGGCGGACCTGGTGACCGTGTCGTACGTGCTCGGCGAACTGACTCCGCAGGCCCGCCGGGCGGTCGTCGCCGAGGCCGCGCGCGCGGGCCGGGCCGTGGTGATCGTCGAGCCGGGCACGCCCGAGGGGTACCTGCGCGTCCGCGAGGCCCGCGAGCAGCTGATCGAGGCCGGGCTGAAGGTGGCCGCGCCCTGCCCGCACGACGGTGCCTGCCCGATCGAGGTCGGCAAGGACTGGTGCCATTTCTCGGCCCGGGTCAGCCGGTCCTCCCTGCACCGGCAGATCAAGGGCGGCTCCCTCCCGTACGAGGACGAGAAGTTCAGCTACGTGGCCGCGACCCGCTTCCCCGCGGAGCCGGCCGCCTCCCGGATCACGCGCAGGCCGCAGATCCGGAAGGGGCTCGTACTGCTGGACCTGTGCGGTCCGCCGGACGGTGACGCGCCGGGCCTGACCCGGGCCACCGTGACCAAGCGCCACGGTGACCTCTACAAGGCGGCGCGGGACGCCGACTGGGGCCAGGAGTGGCCGCCCACGGAGCCCTAGGGCTCCTGCTCCGGCATCCTCAGCTCCTGGGTGCAGCACTTCACGCTGCCGCCGCCCTTGAGCAGCTCGCCCAGGTCCATCGGGACCGGCTCGAACCCCCGGTCCCGCAGGGGCGCCAGCAGACCCGTCGCGGCCTGCGGGAGCAGCACGTGCAGTCCGTCGGAGACGGAGTTCAGCCCGAAGGCCGCCGCGTCCTCGTCGTCCACGACGAGGGCGTCCGGGAAGAGGCGTCGCAGAACCGCCCGGCTGCCCGGCGAGAAGGCCTGCGGGTGGTACATGATCTCGTCGCCGTCGAGGACCGACAGCGCCGTGTCCAGGTGGTAGTAGCGCGGGTCCACCAGGTCGAGACCGATGACGGGGCGGCCGAAGAACTCCTGCGCCTCGTCGTGCGAGAGCGGGCTGGACCGGAAGCCCCGGCCGGCCAGGATGTAGGTGGCGGTGACGGCGAAGTCGCCCTCGCCCTCGTTGATGTGGGACGGCTCGTGGACCTCGGTGAAGCCGTGGTCCCGGAACCAGTCGAGGTGGATCTCCGCCTCGGCCGAGCGTTCCGGATGGGCGAACCGGGCTCCGAGCACCCGGCCGTCGACGACCAGCGCGCCGTTCGCCGCGAAGACCATGTCGGGCAGGGCGGGGTCCGGTACGAGGGTCTCGACGGTGTGTCCGAGGGCGCGGTAGCGGTCCCTCAGGTCTTCCCACTGGGCGAGTGCGAGGGGCAGGTCCACCGGTTTCGTGGGATCCATCCACGGGTTGATGGAGTACGTGACCCTGAAGTGCGTGGGAGGGCACATCAGGTACCGCCGGGGTGTGGCGTCTCTGCGCAATGAAGGCTCCTCACGGTGATGAGAAGAGAATCGTCTCTCCTGAACGCAGACAGCGCAGTGAACTGATTGGGTGGTTTATCGCAACGGACGGGACACAAGACGCCGCGTCTCGCATTGGTACGTTGGCCGTATGACGAAGACTCCCGACGCGCGGTCCCGCAACACGAAGTCGCCGGAGGCGAAGGCTCCCGACGCCGCCCGCCGCAGCGACCGTTCCCGGCGGGCCATCCTCGACGCCGCCCTCGCGCTGCTCGGGGAGGCCGGCTACAACAAGCTGACCATCGAGGCCATCGCCGCCCGCGCCGGAGTCGGCAAGCAGACCATCTACCGCTGGTGGCCCTCGAAGGCGGCGGTCCTGCTGGACGCCTCGCTCGCCCGTTTCGGGGAGGCCGAGGCCGACATCGAATGGACCGGCTTCCCCGACACCGGGGACCTGGCCGCCGACCTGAAGTGCGTACTGCGCGCGACGGTGGACCAGTTCAACGACGAGAAGTACGAGGTCCCCGCGCGCGCCCTGACCGCCGCCGGGGCGACCGACCCCGAGCTGGGCGCGCGGTTCACCGAGCAGCTGCTGGAACCCCAGCTCGCCCTGTACGAGGAGCGGTTGCGCACGGCCCGGGAGGCGGGGCAGCTCGCGCCGGACGCGGACCTGCGGCTGACGGTGGAGATGCTGGTGGGGCCGCTGACGTACCGGTGGCTGCAGCGGACGGCGCCGCTGACGCACGCCTACGCGGACGCGCTGGTGGACGCGGTGCTGCGCGGGGTCGGCGGGGTGGGGAAAGTCACCGGCTCCTAGCCCCCGGGCCCAGGCCGCCAGGCCCCGGCCGCCGGGCGGCCGAGAAGATACGGCCGGATTCTGTGGTTATGTGGGGACCCCGGGTTCGGGGGTGCGGTCACCCGGAGCGCAGGATGGTGGGACCATGTGAGGGTCTGCCGGGGCAACGGTGAGGTGAGGGGATAGATGGGGTCTGAGTCCGGCCGCGTCAAACGCGGCGAGCAGAGCAGGATTTCCCAGTGGCTGCGCCGCCGGCCGAAACCCGCTCCCGAGGACCCCGGTCAGGAACGCGAGGCCCTGCTGCTGGCCGTCGCCGCCGCAGGCCTCCCGATCGCCCCCGCCGCGCATCCCGCCGGCTACCGATGTTCGTGCGACCGCATCGGCTGCCCCACCCCCGCGCGACATCCGGTCTCCTTCGCCTGGCAGACCCAGTCGACGACCGACCGCGCGCAGATCGAGCGCTGGGCGCGCAACCAGCCCCAGGCCAACTTCATCACCGCGACCGGCATGGTCCACGACGTACTGGACGTGCCGCTCGAAGCCGGCCGCGACGCGCTGACCCGCCTGCTGGCAGCCGGTGTGGAGGTGGGCCCGGTCGCCGAGTCCGGCGGTACGGGCGACCAGGCGCGGATGCTGTTCTTCACGGCGACGCGGGGTACGCCGGAGGACGAGGACGAGTGGTGGCCGTGCGAGCTGGACTGCCACCCCGAGACGATGGACGAACACCCGGGCCTGCGCTGGCACTGCCGGGGCAGCTACGTCCTGGTACCGCCCGCGGCCCTGCCGGGTGACCTCGCGGTGACCTGGCTGCGGGGCATGGAGCACGCGCTCCCGGACCCCCTGACCCTGCTGGAAACCCTCACGGACGCCTGCGCCCTCTACGCGGGCGCCTCCGCCCAGACCCCCTCCGCCGTAGCCTGGCCGCTGGGCCGCTGACCCCGGCCCGCCGGGTGCCCGCGCGGCCCGGCGGCCGGCTCCGGCCGCGCGTCGGCGCGGGAGCCGGGCGGCAGCCGCCTCGCACGCCGGCGCGGGAGCCCGGCGGCAGCCGCCTTCAGTGGATCTGCGTCACGACCACGTCCAGGGACCAGGCCTTCGCCGGCTTCGCGGGAGCTTCGGCCTCCACGGTGTAGCCGAGGTCGCGCAGGGCCGTCACCAGTTCGGCCGGGGACGCCGGGGACGTCCCCGCGAGCAGCAGGTCCCGGATCAGCCGGCCCTTCGTGGCCTTGTTGAAGTGGCTCACCACGGACCGCTTCTCCACCCCGTCCACCATCTGCGCGTGCAGCACCCGCACGGTGGCGGTCCGCCCCGCCGTCTCCCCCTTCGGCTTCCACGCGGACGCGTACGCGGAGGAGCGCAGGTCCAGCACCAGCCCGTCCCCGGCCGCCTCCGGCATCACCGACGCCATCGGCTCGCGCCAGTACGCGCCCAGCGCCCCCAGCCCCGGCAGCTTGACCCCCATCGAGCACCGGTACGACGGGATCCGGTCGGTCACCCGTACCGCGCCCCACAGCCCGGAGAAGACCAGCAGCGACCGCTCGGCCAGCGCCAGGGCCGGCGCGGGCAGCGAGGACAGGCCGAGCGCGTCGTACAGGACGCCCGTGTAGATCTCCCCCGCCGGACGCGCGACGGCCGTGCGCAGCTCTGCGTTCTTCGCTACCTCGCCCCGCAGCCCCTCGCTCAGCCCCAGGACCTCGCGCGCCTTCAGCTCGTCACCGGCGCACAGCTCGACCAGTTCCTCCAGCACGGCCGCCCGCGCACCGGCCAGCCCCGGCAGCGACAGCGACTCGGGCTTCAGCGGTGCGCCGGAGCCGCCGGCGGCCTTTCCCTCGGAGGGCGGCAGCAGCACGAGCACGGTGGTTCTCCTTCAGTACGACACGGCGCAGGGGGTGCGGCCCCCGAGCCAGGGTAGACGGCTCGACGAGCCACCGAGGCCCGGCGGCCATAGGCTCGGTCCATGCCACGCCGTCACATGCACATGACCGGCGCAGACGGGGCTGCTCTGCGGACCGCGCTGCGTGAACTGCGGACGAAGCTGGGCGTGCCGCAGGAGTTCCCGCCCGCGGTGCTCGCCGAGGCCGAGCGGGCCGTGCGCGAGCCGCGGCTGCCCGCGTACGACGCGACGGACATCCCCCTCTTCACCATCGACCCGCCCACCTCCGTCGACCTCGACCAGGCCATGCACCTGGCGAAGCGGCCCGGCGGATTCCGCGTCCACTACGCCATCGCGGACGTGGCCGCCTTCGTCGCCCCCGGCGGCGCCCTCGACACCGAGGCCCACCACCGGGTCACCACCTTGTACTTCCCCGACGCGAAGGTCCCCCTGCACCCGGCCGTGCTCTCGGAGGGCGCCGCCAGCCTGCTGCCCGGCCAGACCGCCCCCGCCCTGCTGTGGCGGTTCGACCTGGACGCCGACGGCCGGGTGGAGGGCGCCGAGGTGCGCCGCGCCCTCGTCCGCAGCCGCGCCAAGCTCGACTACGCGGGAGTCCAGAAGGCCATCGACTCCGGTACGGCGGAGGAGGCCGTGGCCCTGCTCAAGGACGTCGGCGTCCGCCGCGAGGCCCTGGAGACCGAGCGCGGCGGCGTCTCGCTGGACGTGCCCGAGCAGGAGATCGTCGAGCGCGGGGGCTCGTACTCCCTGGCCTACCGGGCCCCGCTCCCGGCGGACGGCTGGAACGCCCAGATCTCCCTGATGGCCGGCATGGCCGCGGCGGACCTGATGCTCACGGCCGGCACCGGGATCCTGCGCACCCTGCCCACCGCCCCCGACGGCGCGGTCGGCCGGCTGCGGCGGGTGGCGAAGGCCCTGCGGATCGACTGGCCGCACCACGTCCCGTACGCGGAGCTCGTCCGCTCCCTCGACCCGCACGTCCCGGCGCACGCCGCGTTCCTCCAGGAGTGCACGACCCTGCTGCGCGGCGCCGGGTACACGGTCTTCACCGGCGGGCAGACCCCGGACCCGCTCCTGCACGCGGCGGTGGCGGCCCCGTACGCGCACTGCACCGCGCCGCTGCGGCGGCTCGTCGACCGGTACACCGGCGAGCTGTGCGTCGCGGCGGTGGCCGGGACCGAGCCGCCGGAGTGGGCCGTCGCCGCGCTGGCCCGGCTCCCGCAGGAGATGGCGGAGGGCAGCCGGCTGGCCAACTCGGTCGAACGGGAGTGCCTGGACCTGGTCGAGGCCGCCCTGCTCAAGGGCCACGTCGGCGAGACCTTCGAGGCGACGGTCATCGACGTCAAGGAGCGGGAGCCGCTGGTGGGCACGGTCCAGCTGGAGGAGCCGGCGGTGGTGGGCCGTGTGGAGTCCCCGTCCGGGCAGCTGCCGCTGGGCGAACGGATCCGGGTCCGGCTGACGCGGGCGGACCCGGGCACGACGAAGATCCTGTTCGCCCCGGCGTAGCCGGTTCGGCCGTCCTCTCTGGCCGCGGGCCCCGGCTCCTGTCATCATCTGCGCACCGCGCGGCGACCGAGGCCGCGCAACGCCTTGGGGAGGGGCCGGAGATGGGGTCCGTCGACGTTCCCGCACGGCCGCCCGCGGACCGGCCCGGACACCCGCCCGCGGACCGGCCCGGGCCGTCGCCCGCGCGCCCGCTGACCCGGCCGCCGGCCCCCGCACTGCGCCCGTACATCGTCAACTACACCGGTTTCCGTACGGAGTTCACCGCGCCCCGGCACCGGCTGGAACTGCCCACCGGCCTCGTGACGCTCGTCTTCACCTTCAGCGAGGGCCTGTGGGTGACCCGCACCGGAGCCGAGCCCGGCACGGCACGCCTGGTGCCCGCCTCCCGGGCGCTGATCAGCGGCCCCCGCACGGCTCCCGCGCTCGGGGTGCACGCGGGCACGGTGCACGGGCTGGAGGTGAACATGAGCCCGCTGGGCGCCTACCGGCTCTTCGGCATCCCGATGGTGCACTTCGGGCAGACCCGGGTGGACCTGACCGAGGTGCTCGGCCGGGACGGGCGGCACCTGGCGGAGCGGCTCCGGTCGCTGGGCGGCTGGCGGGAGCGGTTCGAGCTGCTCGACGCCCTGTTCACCGCCCGCCTGGACCGGGGGCCGGCCGTCGCGCCCGAGGTGCGCGGGGCGCTGGCCCTGCTGTGGGCCGACGGCGGGTCCCTGGCCCGGGCGACGGCGGGGACCGGGTGGGGCGCCCGCCATCTGCGCGCCCGCTTCCGGGAGCAGGTCGGGCTGTCGCCCAAGGCTGTATCCCGGGTGTTCCGGCTCCAGCACGCCCTGCGGCAGCTGGCGGCCGGGGTGGCGCCGGCCCGGGTGGCGGCCGCCTGCGGCTACCACGACCAGGCCCATCTCAGCCGGGACGTGAAGGCGCTGACCGGGCTGCCGCCCTCCCGGTTCGCCCTGCTGCGCGGCGGCCTGCCGCCGGGTTCGGCCCTGGACCGGGTGCCGGGCCGGATCACGAGCGTGCTGCTGTGAACAGCCGCCGAGCGGCGCCGCGGGCCCGCTTTCCGTCCCCAGCCATCACTTGCCGTCGTGTGCCGTTTTTGACAAGACAGGGCCGGTCCGGCTTGCCACGCTCGGCGCAGGACCCCGCACTGCGCCGGCTCGTCACGGGGGTGCGAGCCGTCGCAGTGCGGTGACCAGCGCGCGCGGGTCGTCGGCGTGGAAGCGGATCACCGCGGCCAGGCCGCGCCCACCGAGCGGCCGGACGAACGGCACCGGGCGGGTCAGCTCCAGCGTCACGGACGTCTGGCTCCCGACGATCAGGTCGAGCACCCCGTCCTCGTCCAGCGTGACCAGCCGGCCCTCGGGGTAGCGGCGGTCGACCCGGACCGAGGCCACCGCGTCCGGCGGGACGGTGAGGTCGAAGAGCGCGCCGTAGCGGATCCGCAGGGAGCCGTCGGCGCGGACCACGTGCGGCCGCTTCACGCAGGCCGCGTGCAGGGCCAGCATCAGCAGCACCCCGTACACGTCGAGCACGAGCACCACCCGGTGCACGGCGGGCCAGGGGATGAGGTAGGCCAGCGCGACGGTCTCGACCACCGACACGAAGAGCAGCCCGTACATCATGGCCGTCTGCGGGCCGGTGTACCCGGCGGCGAGGTCGCCCGCGCCGACTCCGTGCGGCGGCCGGCGCAGCGTCCACCGCCCCAGCGAGGCGGCGGCGCGCAGTTCGTGCAGCACCATCCGCAGGACCGGCGTGGGTACGACGGCACGTACGGCCCCGCGCCAGGCCGCCCCGGGGCCGGCGCCGCGGGCGCGCTGCTCGGCGTACAGCCGGCTCAGCACCCAGCCCTCCAGCAGCAGCACCCCGAGCACCAGGACTTCGGCCGCGGCCAGGACCCAGCCGGGCAGCCGCACCCCGGCCACCACGCACACCACCAGCACCAGCTCTCCCGGTATGACCGCGGTGGCGGCCAGCCGGGCCGCCCGGATGCCCCTCATCCCCTGCCCCTCTCCATGAACGCCTCCATGACCCGGCGTACGACCTCGGCCTGCGCGGGGGCGTACTCCGCCAGCAGCGCCTCCTTGAACCCCGGCGCGAGCGGCTGCCCGTCGGCCGGGATCGCCTCGAACACCTCGTCGGGCACGGCCGCCACCAGCTCGGCCGCGAGGCCCGGGATCCGCGGATCGTCGGCCGGCGCCCCGGCCAGCTCGTCGAGCCGCTCGTACAGCGCGAGTACGGCCGGATCGGCGGCCAGCGGCCCGAGCACGGCGTAGAGCTGCTCCCCGCCCACGCCCGTCGCGTCGAGCAGCGTCAGGTGCTCGCGGTCCATCGCGGCGCTCGGTGACGCCGTCCGCGGCGCCTTGGCCAGCAGCGCCGCCAGCCCGGGCGACAGCGGCTCGACCTCGCCGGGCGGCGCTGCCAGCAGCAGGGCGAGGCGCCGCCTGCGCTCGGCCAGTTCGGCCTGCTGGCGGGCCAGGTCGGCGTCCAGCTCCGCCAGTACCTCGGCCAGCTCCCGCCCCGCGTCGTCCGCGAGCACGTCGCGCACCTCGTCGAGGCTCAGCCCGAGTTCGGTGAGCCTGCGCACGCGGGCCAGCAGGACGGCATCGCGCACGGTGTAGGCCCGGTAGCCGTTGGGGCGCCGCTCCGCTTGCGGGAGCAGCCCGACGTGGTGGTAGTGCCGGATCGCCCGGGTGGTGAGCCCGACGAGCGCGGCGATCTCTCCGATCCGCATGGAGCCAGTAGAAACCCTGCCGCTGCGTCAAGGTCAAGCGGTCGCGGACAGCCGGTAGCATGGTCGGCACGACAGACGAGTCGGCCGGGCGGCCGCGTCGGGATCTCCGGATCCCGCCGAGGAACGTCCGGGCTCCACAGGGCAGGGTGGTGGCTAACGGCCACCCGGGGTGACCCGCGGGACAGTGCCACAGAAAACAGACCGCCCGGGACTTCGGTCCTGGGTAAGGGTGAAACGGTGGTGTAAGAGACCACCAGCGCCTGAGGTGACTCAGGCGGCTAGGTAAACCCCACCCGGAGCAAGGTCAAGAGGAGCCGTCTCCGGACGGCTCTGCGCGGACGATCGAGGGCTGCCCGCCCGAGTCCGCGGGTAGACCGCACGAGGCCGGCGGCAACGCCGGTCCTAGATGGATGGCCGTCTCCCCGGCGACCGCGAGGTCTCCGGGCGACAGAACCCGGCGTACAGGCCGGCTCGTCTGCCGTTCCCCTTGTGGCCGCGGCCACAAGGGGTGCCTTCGGGCCACCTCCCCGGCCGCAGCCCCGGCTTCCCCCTCGGCTTCGACAAAATGTCAAAATGTGCCGTGCGATGGGTCGCCGTCTCCCGAAGGCCCCCACCCGACGGGCAGGGGCCTTACCCGTACGGGGTGTGGTGCTACCGCAGGTGCGAGGTGTCGTTCAGCAGCCGCACCGAGGCGTTGCCGTCCGCGTAGTAGGCCACCGCCGAGAGGGACGCGGCGGACAGCTCCATCTTGAACAGCGACTCCGGCGGGGCGCCCAGGGCGAGCCGGACCAGCGTCTTGACCGGGGTCACATGGGTCACCACGAGCAGCGTCCGTCCCGCGTACCCGGCCAGCAGCCGGTCGCGGGTGGCCGAAACCCGGCGGGTGACGGCGGTGAAGCTCTCGCCGCCGCCCGTGGGGGCCGCCTTCGGGGAGTCCAGCCACGCCTGGAGGTCGTCCGGGAAGCGCTCCCGCACCTCCGCGAAGGTCAGGCCCTCCCATGCGCCGAAGTCCGTCTCACGCAGGCCCTCTTCGACCACCACGGCCAGACCGAGCCGGTCGGCCACCGCCTGGGCGGTCTCCCGGCAGCGGCGCAGCGGAGAGCTGACGACGGCCTCCACGGTGCCCCGCGCGGCCAGCGCCTCGGCCACCGCGGCGGCCTGGCGGCGGCCGGCCGGGGAGAGTTCGGGGTCGGTGCCGCCGCTGCCGGAGAAGCGCTTCTGCGGGGTCAGGGCCGTCTCGCCGTGGCGCAGCAGCACGAAGGTGGCGGGGGTGCCGAGGTCCGGGCCCCAGCCCGCGCTCGGGGCCGCGGTGGCTGCGGGCGCGGTACCGGCGGCTGCGGGCGCGGTACCAGCGGCTGCGGGTGCGGTGGCGGCGGGCTCCGCGAACAGGGTGTCGGCCACCGCCGCGGTGGCCGGCGTACCGGAAGAGGCGGCGAGCGCCGCACGCACCGCCGCGGCACCGGCCGCCGCGTCCCCGGGCGGGCCGGAGGGCGGCGGGGTCGCCAGGGCGCGGGCCGCCGAGGAGTCCAGGGCCGCCGTGGAGGCCGAGGGCTCCCACTGCCGGCCGCGCTTGCCCGCGTCCATGGCCTCGTTGGCGAGCCGGTCCGCGTGCTTGTTCTTCTCGCGCGGGATCCACTCGTACGTCACCTGGGAGCGCGGAAGGACCTTCGCCGCCTCCGCCGCGAGCGGCTTCATGTCCGGGTGCTTGATCTTCCAGCGGCCCGACATCTGCTCGACGACGAGCTTGGAGTCCATCCGGACCAGGACCGTCGCGTCGGCCGCCAGTTCGCGCGCGGCGGCCAGCCCGGCGATCAGGCCCTTGTACTCCGCCACGTTGTTCGTCGCTACGCCGATGTACTCGGCGCGCTCGGCCAGCGTCTCCCCCGTCGCCGGGTCGAGGACGACCGCGCCGTAGCCGGCGGGCCCCGGGTTGCCCCGGGAACCGCCGTCCGCCTCCACGACAAAGCGGGGCATCAGATGCCCGAGTCGGCCGTACGGACCAGGATGCGGCCGCAGTTCTCGTGACGTACGACCTGGTCGCGGGCGGCGGCCTTGATCTCGTTGACCTCGGCCATGTCGAGCTCCAGGCGGCAGCCCTCGCAGCGGCGCTGGTACAGGCGCGCGGCGCCGACCCCGCCCTGCTTGACGCGGATCTTCTCGTACAGCGCCATCAGCGCGTCCGGCATGGAACCGACGATGACCTCGCGGTCCTTCGCGATCCTGGCCGCCTCGGCGTCGAGCTCGGCGGTCGCCGCGTCACGGCGCTCGGTGGCGTCGGCCAGCTTGCCCTCCAGCGCGGAGACCCGCTCGGTCAGCTCGGTGACGCGCTCCTGCGCGGCCTCCAGGCGCTCCATGACCTCCAGGACCACGTCCTCCAGGTCACCCTGGCGCTTGGCGAGCAGGACGACCTCGCGCTGGAGGTTCTCCAGGTCGCGGGCCGAGACGCCGACGCCCGAGTCGAGCCGCTGCTGGTCGCGGGCCGCGCGCTGGCGCACCTGGTCGACGTCCTGCTCGGCCTTGGTCTGCTCGCGGGCGGCGTCGCTCGCCTGGGTCTGGGCGGCGACGAGCAGGTCGCGCTGCTGGGTGAGGTCCTTGGTCAGGGAGTCGACCTCGGCGTGCTCGGGCAGCGACTTGCGCTTGTGGGCGAGCTGAGACAGCCGGACGTCCAGGGCCTGGATGTCGAGAAGTCGGATCTGGTCGGCGGGCTCGGCGTTCAGTTGGGGGCTCCAGAGATAGAAGGGGAGGTCACGGACGGAGCGTGCACCGTCCACGGGTCGGTGACCGTGCGCGAGACGTGGGTCCGCAGACCCCAGCCGTGGCGCTCGGAGATCGCGTCGAGCTGCGCGGCCGCCTGCTCGCACCAGGGCCACTCGGTGGCCCAGTGCGCGGCGTCGACGAGGGCCAGCGGGCTCTGCCCGCGCGCCTCGGACACCGGGTGGTGGCGCAGGTCGGAAGTGAGGAAGACGTCCACGCCCGCGGCGCGGACCTGCTCGAACAGGCTGTCTCCGGAGCCGCCGCTGACGGCGACGCGGCGGATCAGCGCGTCCGGGTCGCCGGCCACGCGGATGCCCTGAGCGGTGTCCGGCAGCCAGGCGGCGGCGCGGGCGGCGAACTCGCGCAGGGTCTCGGGGTGGTCCAGTTCGCAGATCCGGCCCAGGCCGCGACGGCCCTCGGGGTCGGTGGGGTCCGCGACCAGGGGGCCGGTGATGCGCAGGTCGAGGGCGCCGGCCAGGGCGTCGGAGACCCCCGGATCGGCGGTGTCGGCGTTGGTGTGGGCGACGTGCAGGGCGATGTCGTTCTTGATCAGCGTGTGCACGACGCGGCCCTTGAAGGTGCCCGCCTCGACGGTGGTGGTGCCCCGCAGATAGAGGGGATGGTGGGTGACGATCAGGTCGGCACCCGTCTTCACGGCCTCGTCGACGATCTCCTGGACGGGATCCACGGCGAACAGGACGCGGGAGATCTCGGCGTCGGGATCGCCGCAGACGGTTCCGACCGCGTCCCATTGCTCGGCCCGCGAGGGGGGCCAGAGAGCGTCCAGCGCGGCGATGACTTCAGAGAGACGGGGCACGGGCCAAGGCTACCGTCCATTTCTTCGGGGGCTCCCTCGCCTCCGGGGCGCTCGCAGCCGGGCTCACAGGGGCGTACGTCCTCGAAAACCGCTCGTTCCTCGCGGTTTTCTCCGGGCGCTCGCCCCTGTTCCCCCGGCGCGCCCCTTCGGTTCAGGAGCCCCGTGCGAGCTGCGGCCGCCTGTCCTGGCGGGGTCTTCCCCAGGGGGCGGGGGGGATTACTTGACGAGGAAGCCGCGCAGGTCGTCCAGGACCTTGTCGGCGGCCGTCACTCCGAGCCCGAGGTACCAGGTCTCGTCCGGTACGTCCTCGGCCCGGCCGTTCCTGACCGCGTCGAGGTCCTTCCACAGCGGGTTGGCCTCGGCGGAGTCCCGCTTGGTCTTGTCCTTCGCGCCGTAGACCCCGGTGAAGACCCAGTCCGCGGCGGCCTCGTCCATGCGCTCCGGGCTGACCTCGACGGCGAGGTCCTCGACCTGCTGGTTCTGCGGGCGCGGGATCCCGGAGTCCTTGAGGATGGTGCCGATGAAGGAGGCGCCCGCGTACAGGCGGGTCTTGCCCGGCATGTAACGCAGCATCGTCACCGTCGGCTTCTTCTCGCCGAGGTCGTCGCCGAGCTTCTTCGCCTTGGCCCGGTAGGCGTCCAGCTTGGTCTTCGCGTCGGCGGTCTTGTCGAGGGCGGCCGCGTTGAGGAGGTAGTTCTCCTTCCAGGGGAAGCCCGGGCGGATGGAGAAGACGGTCGGGGCGATCTTCGAGAGCGCGTCGTACTTGTCGGCGGAGCGCAGCTGGCTGCCGAGGATCAGGTCGGGCTTGAGCGCGTTGATCGCTTCGAGGTTGAGGTTGTTGATGGTGCCGACCGGCTTGGGGGTTCCCGCGTCGTTCTTCAGGTACCGGGGATGCCCTCGTCGCCCTCGGTGGGGGCGTAGCCGACGGGTTCGAGGCCGAGGGAGACGACGTTGTCGAGCTCGCCGACGTCCAGGACGACGACCCGCTTCGGTGCGGCCTTGATCTCGGTGCTGCCCATCGCGTGGGTGACGGTGCGCGGGAACTCGCCGGGCTTGGCGGTGGTGCCGAAGGCCGCGGTCTTCGTCGCCGCGTCGGAGAACTCCTTGCCGCCCTGGGCGACGGCCTTCTTGTCGCCGCCTCCGGCCGGGGCGTCCTTGCCCGCACCGGCGCCCCTGCCTTCCTGGCCGCCGCAGGCGGTGAGGGTGAGCGCGGCGGCAGCGGCGAGGGCGACGGCGGCGGTTCCGCGGCGTCGGAGGGACATGGCACGACTCCAGGGGTGGGGGGCGTAGCGCTGGTTAGGTGACCCTAACCGGCACCTCACCCTAAACGCCCCGATATCGCACAGCACAATCCCCGTTCCGGACACGGGTGAATCGCCGGGCGGCCACCCGTATGTGTGAAGCGTGGTTGCTCGTGTTGTTCGGCAGGAAGTGCGAAAACTAGCTTCCTCACCGGAGGTGACGCACGGATGACTGTCTGTGCCATCGAGATGACGATGACGGCCCGGTTCACGATCGCCGCCGACGGGTCGTACGCGGCCCGGCTGGCCGGGGACGGCGAGGCGCGCTACCCGGAGCGCTGGACCCTGTCGGGACCCGAGCCGTACGCGGTGCCGCTGCCGCTCGCGCAGCCGGAGGAGGCGGACAGCGAGGTGCTGCCGCTGGCCGACGGGCGGGTGCTGATCCGCCGGCGGGTCGCGGACCTGCACGCCTTCGCCCTGCTCTACCCGACGGGCCCGATGGGCGCGGGTACGGCGGGCGCCGCGGACACGCAGGCCGCCGGCCCGGACACCGGCGGCCCCCACACCGGGGAACGGCCGCTCGGCGCCCTCCAGCCGGAGGAGAGCGACGCGGACGTACGGGTCTTCCTGCTGCCGCCGTCCCCCGACGGCAGCAGCGCCTTCGCCCTGGCCGTGGGGGCCGACGAGACCTCCGTCTGGCAGGTGGCGGGCTGCGCCTTCGGGCCGGAGCGCGTGGCCCGCGTACCCGGCCGGTGCTCGGGCGGAGTCTGGCTGGACCGTACGGGCCGGCTGCTGGCGCTGGACCGCGAACTGGACGGCCGGACCAAGGCCGTGGCCGTGGACCTGGGCCGGGGCGGGGAGGTCACTCCGCTGCTCCAGATCGCCGAGGACAGCGACGACCGGCTGCTGCTGGCCGCCCCGGACAGCGGGCTGCTGCTGATCCGCTCGGACGCCCCGGGCGAACCCCGGCTCGGCTGGGGCGTCCTGGGCAGCGCCCGCCCGGTCCGCTTCCCGGAGTGCCTGCGGCTGGAGGACGCGACGCCGTTCGCGGTGCAGCCCGGCCAGGCCCTGATGCCGGAGACCTGCGGGGTCGCGCTGCGCGTGCCGGAGGGGATCGCCCTGTGGCGCCCCGCCGACCGGCACGTCTTCCGCCTCGGCGCCCCGGCGGGCTGGCTCGGGACCGGCCTGTGGACCCCGGAGGGCCGGCTGCGCCTCCCGTACGCCACCGCGGACAACCCGTGCGGCATCGTCACCCTGAGCCAGCCGGTCGCCCCGCCGCCGCCGGTCCGGCTGGCCCCGGAGCCGCCTCCGGCCCCTCGGCCGGTCCCGCTCCAGCAGGCTCCGCTGCGCTGAGACCCGAAGGCGCCGCCGGTGGGGTGCTGTGACATCACCCACCCCCTCTTGCCCCACGAGGGAAGGGTTACCTAACTTCGAGGTATGTCCCCACAGCACCCCACGCCCCCCGCCGGCCCGGACACCCCCGGGCTCGTCGACTTCTCCGTCGACCTCAACGCCCACGAGACGCTCCGGCGGATCCACGTCCTGGACGCCCTCGGCTCCGACTGGGACCCGGTCGCGGTGCTGCGCGGCGAGGAGGCCGCGTACGACCTGCTGTACTCCGGGCTCGACGCGGAGCAGCAGCGACTGCACGACGATCTGGTCGCGGCCGGTGTGCTGCCCGCGCGCGGGGGCGGCCATGCTGCCGCTTGACCCGCAGGCGGATCCAGGGCGCCGCGCCTGGGTGGCCTGCCCGGAGTGCGCCGACAGCCGCGGGTGCGACCCGTGCGAGCAGCGGCGCACCTGCTCCGCGCACTGGCGCTACCTGCTCTCCAACAGCGGCAGCCTGCTCCACCTCCAGTGCCCGTCCTGCACCCACGTGTGGGCGCACGAGACCGGCTTCGGCGCCACCCGCTCCCTGTGGAGCCGGGTCACCAGCGGCAGGCCCCGGCACTGATCACCGGGGCCCGCTGGGTTCGGACAGGCCCTAGTCGTGCTTGAGGCCGAGGACCTCCGTCGCCGCGAAGGTCTCGTTCGCCGGGCGGGCGTCGTAGTGCGCGGTGAGCAGCTCGTCGAGCTCCTCGTACGAGAAGGCCTCCTTGCCGGTGTCGAACTTCGCGGCCACCTTGGGCCGTTCCATCACGACCACGATCCCGCCGTGCACCACGAACAGCTGCCCGTTGGCCTTCGCCGAGGCCGGTGAGGCCAGGTAGCCGACCAGCGGGGAGACGTGCTCGGGGGCGAGGGCGTCCAGCTTGCCCTCCTCCGGGACCTGGAAGCCGGCGAACACGTCCTCCGTCATCCGGGTACGGGCGCGCGGGCAGATGGCGTTGGCGGTGACCCCGTACTTGGCCAGGGCCAGGGCGGTCGAGGTGGTGAGCCCCACGATGCCGCCCTTGGCCGCCGCGTAGTTCGGCTGGCCCGCCGAGCCGCCCAGGAAGGCCTCCGAGGAGGTGTTGACGATCCGGCCGTAGACCGGGCCGCCCGCCGCCTTGGACCGCTCCCGCCAGTGCACCGACGCGAAGTGCGTGGTGTTGAAGTGGCCCTTGAGGTGGACCCGGATCACCGAGTCCCACTCGGCCTCCGACATCGAGAAGATCATCCGGTCCCGCAGGATGCCCGCGTTGTTGACCAGGATGTCGAGCTTGCCGAAGCGGGCCACGGCCAGCTCCACCAGTTCCCGCGCCTGCTCGAAGTCGGCCACGTCACCGAGGTGCGCCACCGCCTGCCCGCCCGCCGCACGGATCTCCGCGGCCACCTCCTCAGCCGGGGCGGCCGAGGCCTCCCCCGAGCCGTCGCGGCCGGGCTGGCCGAAGTCGTTGACGACCACGCTCGCGCCGAGCCGGGCGAGTTCGATCGCCTCGGCCCGGCCGAGCCCGCGGCCCGCGCCCGTGACGATGGCGGAGAGTCCCTCAAGTGGCAGTGACATCCGTACGGTTCCTCTCAGAGCGGGTCGCAGCGGGTCGGAACGGTTTTGTGCCGGGAGTCCGGTCAGAGCTCTATGCAGGTGCGCAGGGCGACGCCCGTGCGCATCTGGTCGAGGGCGTCGTTGATCTCGGCGAGCTGCACCCGGTGCGTGATCAGGCCCGCCAGGTCCACCCGGCCGGCCCGCCACAGCGCGATGGTCCGCTCGTACGAACGCAGGACGTCACCGCCGCCGTACATCGACGGCAGGATCTTCTTCTCGTCGAAGAACAGCGAGAACATGTTGATCGAGTAGTTGTCGTCGAGGGCGCCCGCGCCGACCACGACCACCGATCCGCCGCGCCGCGTCATCTCGTACGCGGTCTGCGTGGTCGCGGACTTGCCGACCACCTCGAAGACGTAGTCGAAGCCCTCGCCGGCGGTGATCCGGTTCTTGGCGTCGGCGAAGGCCTCCGGCGCGACCGCCTCGGTCGCCCCGAAGCGCAGCGCCGCCTCGCGGCGGGACTCGACCGGGTCGACGGCGATGATCTGGGCCGCGCCCTGCACCTTGGCGCCCTGGATGACGGAGATGCCGACGCCGCCGCAGCCGATGACGGCGACCGAGGACCCGGCCTCCACCTTCGCGGTGTTGATGGCCGCACCGAGGCCGGTGGTGACGCCGCAGCCGATCAGCGCGGCGATGTCGAAGGGGACGTCGTCGGGGATCGGGACGGCGCAGCCGGCCGGGACCACCATCTCCTCGGCGAAGGTGCCGGTGCCGGCGAAGCCGAAGATGTCGCTGGCCGCCCGGCGGAAGTTGGGGGTGGCGACGTTGCCGAACGCCTCCAGGCACAGGTGGCCCTGGCCGCGCTTGCAGGACGGACAGTGCCCGCAGGGCGGCAGCCAGCAGACCAGCACCCGGTCCCCGATCTTGTGGCCGGTCACCCCGTCACCGACGTCGGTGATCACGCCCGAGCCCTCGTGGCCCGGGATGAAGGGGGCGGGCTGCGGCAGTACGCCGCTCATCGCGGAGAGGTCGGAGTGGCACAGGCCGGTGGCCTTGATGCGGATCCTGACCTTGCCGGGGCCGAAGCCCACGGCCTCCATGTCGTCGACCACCTCGAGCTTGTCCTGGCCGATCTCGCTCTGCAGTGCTGCGCGCACGGTGCGGCTCCTTGATGTCGGTCTGCTGCGGTGCTCAGGCGTGTTCGACGACGGTGTCGGCGAGGACCGGCGCGTCGTCCCGTTCGACGGCGCTCACCGCCACCCGCACCCGGCCGGGGTCCTCCCACATCCGGATGCGCAGGGTCTCGCCCGGGAAGACGATCCCGGCGAAGCGCGTGCGATAGGCCCGGACGCGGGAGACGTCACCGCCCAGGGCGGTGTCGACGACGGCCTTGAGGGTCATCCCGTACGAGCACAGGCCGTGCAGGATCGGCCGGTCGAAGCCGGCCAGCTTGGCGAACTCCGGGTCGGCGTGCAGGGGGTTCCAGTCCCCCGACAGCCGGTAGAGCAGGGCCTGTTCCTCGCGGATGTGGCGCTCGACGGTCCGGTCGGGCTCCCGAGTGGGCGCCTCCTCCTTGGCGGAGGGCCCGCGCTCCCCGCCGAAGCCGCCCTCGCCCCGTACGAAGATCTGCGAATCGCTCGTCCACAGCGGCCCGTCGGCGTCCGCGACCTCGGAGCGCAGCACGATCACGGCCGCCTTGCCCTTGTCGTAGACGGCGGCGACCCTGGCGGTGGTAACGGCCCGCCCCTTGACGGGGATCGGCCGGTGCAGCTCGATGGACTGGCCGCCGTGCAGGACGGCGGCGAGGTTCACGTCGATGCCCGGGGCGGCGAGTCCGCCCATCATCGCCATGCCCGCGCCGGCGACGGTCGCGAAGCTGGGCAGTACGTGGAGCTTGGACTCCAGGGTGTAGCGCAGCTCGTCGGGGTCGGTGGCGGCCGCGGCCTTGTCCGCGGACGTGCCGGCCCCGAGGCCGAGGTGGTAGAGCTGGATGTCCTTGTGGTCCCAGGCGATGTCCCCCTGCCGGGGTTCGGCGGCCAGGGCCTTGGCGGCATCGATCGGCATTGAGGATGCTGCTCCTTTTTCTCGACGTACTCGACGTACTCGACTTGCTCGACTTGCTCGACTTGCTCGACTTGCTCGTTCCACCGGGTGGAAGACCTCGGTGCGGCCGTCCGCACCGTCGGTCGCACCGAGGTCGTATGCGGGACCGGTTCCCCGACGCGTTCTAGAACGCGTTCTAGGCCCGGTGAAGGAATGTATAACGCACGTCCCAGCACTTGGGAAGACTCCTGACTTCACGTCAGAACCACTTTCGGCGGGCAGGAGGCCTACTCTGGCGGGGTGGACGAAATGCCCGTTGCCTCCCGACCCGCCCGGTCCCTGCGGGTGCTGCTGGACCCGCCGAACCCGGCCCTGGCGCTCCACCTCGGCCTGCAGCCGGACATCGAGGTGGTGACCTCCCCGCTGGCCCGCCCGGCCGTGGCGCTGGCCGAGGCGCTCGAATCGGTGCCGCTGCTGCTGGTGGAGGCCCCGGAGTGCGCCGTCCTGCTCATGACCGGCTCGGCCCATCCCGGCCTGCGGGACGCCGCCCTGGGGGCGGGCGCGGCGGGCCTGGTCCTGCGGGACGGCCCGATCGAGGACCTGGCGGAATCCATCCGCCGCGCCTCCCGGGGCGAGACGGTGGTGGACCCCGCCCTGGCGGGCCCGTAGCCTCCCCCGCCTACCGCCGCAGCAGGGTCACCACGGCCGCGCCCCCCAGGCCGATGTTGTGCGCGAGCCCGACCCGCGCGCCCGGGACCTGCCGCGGCCCGGCCTCGCCCCGCAGCTGCCAGACCAGCTCGGCCGCCTGGGCCAGCCCCGTGGCCCCCAGCGGGTGGCCCTTCGAGATCAGCCCCCCGGACGGGTTCACGACCCAGCGCCCGCCGTAGGTGGTGGCCCCGCTCTCCACCAGCTTCCCCGAGGCCCCCTCCCCGCACATGCCCAGCGCCTCGTACGTCAGCAGTTCGTTGAGCGAGAAGCAGTCGTGCAGCTCGATCACGTCCACGTCCTCGATGCCCAGCCCCGACTGCGCGTAGACCGCCCGCGCCGCCGCCGCGGACATCGGCTTGCCGACCACGTCGATGCACGAGCCCGAATCGAACGAGGCGGCCGTGTCCGTCGTCATCGACTGCCCGACGATCTCCACTGCCTTGTCGTGCAGCCCGTGCGCGACCACGAACCGCTCCGACACCACCAGCGCCGCCGCCGCCCCGTCCGAGGTCGGCGAGCACTGGAGCTTGGTCAGCGGGTCGTGGATCGTCTTCGCCGCCAGGATCTCCTCCACCGAGTACACGTCCTGGAACTGCGCGTTGGGGTTGTTCGCCGAGTGCCGGTGGTTCTTCTCCCCGACCGCCGCCAGCTGCGCGGCCGTCGTCCCGTACCGCTCCATGTGCTCGCGCGCCGCGTTCCCGAAGATCTGCGCGGTCGGCGGGGACATCTCGAAGCCGTGCCCGGCGGCCATGATCCCGTAGTGCCGGGCCACCGGGGAGGTCTTGAAGTCTCCGCCGTCCGCGCCTCCGCCCAGCGCGCCCCGCTTCATCTTCTCGAAGCCCAGCGCCAGCACGCAGTCGTTGATCCCGCCCTCGACGAACTGCCGCGCCATCATCAGCGCCGTCGAGCCGGTCGCGCAGTTGTTGTTCACGTTGTAGACCGGGACCCCGCTCAGCCCCAGCTCGTACGCAGCCCGCTGCCCGGCGGTGGAGGCCTGGAAGCAGTAGCCCACCGGTACCTGCTCGACCAGGTCGTAGCCGATCCCCGCGTCGGCGAGCGCCGCGGTCCCGGCCTCCTTCACCATGTCCCAGTACTGCCAGTCCCTCGACTCCGGCTTCTCGAACTTCGTCATGCCGACGCCCACGATGTACGACTTCATGCCCGACAACTCCTCTTCGGTCAGTCCCTGGGAAGGCCGAGGATGCGCTCGGCGACGACATTGAGCTGGACCTGCGTGGTGCCCCCCGCGATGGTCAGGCAGCGGGACATGAGCATCCCGTGCACCGCCCGCTCCCCCGCGCCCTCGCGCACCGCCCCCGCCGGGCCCAGCAGCTCCAGCGCGAGTTCGGCGGTCCGCTGCTGGTGCGGGGTCTGCACGAGTTTGCGTACGGACGCGCCCGCACCCGGCTCCAGCCCCGACACCTGCTGGAGGGTGGTCCGCAGTCCGATGCAGGCGAGCGCGTGCGCCTCGGCGGCCAGCGCCCCGATCCTGGCCCGGTAGGAGCCGTCGAGCTCGGCGGAGCGCGCGATCAGCGCCTCCAGGCCCGTGTCGAAGGTCATCTGGTCGGCCATGTGGACGCGCTCGTTGCCGAGGGTGTTCCGGGCGACCTTCCAGCCCCCGTCGACCGCGCCGACCAGCGCGTCGGCGGGCAGCAGGACGTCGTCGAAGTAGACCTCGTTGAAGAGCGCCTCCCCGGTGATCTCCTTGAGCGGCCGGACGTCGATCCCGGGGGTGCGCATGTCGACCACGAAGTAGCCGAGGCCCTTGTGCTTGGGCGCGGCCGGGTCGGTGCGGGCGAGCAGGATCCCGAAGTCGGCACTGTGCGCGGAACTCGTCCACACCTTCTGCCCGTTGACGCGCCAGCCGCCGTCCGCGGTCCGCTCCGCCCTCGTCCGCAGCGAGGCCAGGTCGGAGCCCGCCTCCGGCTCGGAGAAGAGCTGGCACCAGCCGAGGTCCCCGCGCAGCGTCGGCAGCAGGTAGGCCTCCTGCTGCTCGGGCGTCCCGTAGGCGAGCAGCGAGGGCACGACCCAGGTGGCGATCCCGAGGTCGGCGACCTTGACCCCCGCCGCGGCCAGTTCCTGCTGCACGACGAGCTGTTCGACGGGTCCGGCGCCCAGTCCGTAGGGCGGCGGGAAGTGGGGGGCCGCGTACCCGGTGGGGGCGAGCACCCGCCGGGCGGCGGCCGGATCGAGCCCGCGCGCGTCCTCGATGGCGGTACGGGCCTTCGCGCGGTGCGCCTCGGCCTGCGCGGGGAGTTCCAGCCGCAGCTCGCGCCGCGCACCGCCCGCGGCGCACCGCAAGGCCCGTACCCGGTGCCCTTCGCCGGGCCCCAGGAGCTGGCGGGCGACGAGGGCGCGGCGCAGGTAGACGTGGGCGTCGTGCTCCCAGGTGAAGCCGATGCCGCCGAGGACCTGGATGCAGTCCTTGGCGCAGGAGTAGGCGGCGTCGAGCGCGGTCCCGGCGGCGAGGGCGGCGACCAGCGAGCGCACCTCGGCGGGCTCCTCGGCCGCCCGGGCGGCGTCCCAGGCCAGCGCCCGGGCCTGTTCGAGGCGCACCAGCATGTCGGCGCACAGGTGCTTGACCCCCTGGAACCGGCCGATGGGCCGGCCGAACTGCTCGCGTACCTTCGCGTACTCGGCGGCCGTGTGCACCGCCCAGGCGGCGGTCCCGCACGCGTCGGCGGCGAACAGCACGCAGGCCAGGTCCCGCACCAGGGCCGCGTCCAGCTCCAGCAGCCGGCCGGGCCCCACCGCCACCCCGCGGGCCCGCACCTCGGCGGTGGGCCGGGTCGGGTCGGCGCTCTCCTGGGTGCGGATGTCCAGGGCGGCGGCGTCCACGGCGAACCAGAGCGTGCCGTGCGCGGCCTCGGCGGCGAGCAGCACCAGGCCGGCCTCCCCGGCGCCGAGCACGGGCGGTGCGAGCCCGTCCAGCAGGTGCCCGCCGCCTTCGACGGCGACGGCGGTGAGGCTGCCGGGCCCCAGCGCCACCGCCCCGACCCGGCCGTCGAGCGGTTCGGCCCCGGCCCGGTGCAGGAGTACGGATGCCAGCGCGCTCGGCAGGTACGCCCCGGGGAGCGCCGCCCGGGCGGCCTCCTCCACCGCGACGGCGAGGTCCAGCAGTGTCCCGCCCTCCAGGTGCGGTTCCAGCAGCCCGGATTCCGCCAAGGCGTCCCAGTAGCCGGGCCGCACCCCGGTCCGGGGCGGGGTGTCGAGCAGTTTGCGCACCTCTTCGGGAGGCACGGCCCGCGCGACCCAGCCCCGCACGGCTGCGGCCAACTCCCGTTGCTCTTGCGTGATTCCGATGCCCATGCGCGGCAGACTAGAACACGTTCCATTCTGACGGAAGGTCAGATCCGGTGTTCTTCGGCGGGTCCGCGACTACGGTGCCGACATGACTGATCTTGACCCCGTGGCCCGTGCGCGAGTCGGTGGCGGGCATCCCGTCGAGCGGCTGGTCTGCCATCCGCGGCTTCCGCTGGTCGCCGGCCTGGACTCGGAGCGTCCGGCGGTCCGCATCTGGAGCTCCGAGGCAGGGACACTGGGCGAACTCGGCTCTGTCGGCGCGGAGTCGAGCGCCTACGGCGATGCCCGCGGCTGGGACCGGCGCAAGCGGACACCCGCTGTGGCATGGCATCCGGATCAGCCACTGCTCGTGGTGGCGGGCGAGGACCGGGTCGTGCAGTGGACTCCTGCCGGACTCTCCGAACCGCACGGCCCACCGCCCACGGCCCGCTACCGCGGTCTGGCGTTCAGTCCGGACGGCCGGACGCTGTGGGCCTCGCCGTCCTCAGGCGGCGAAGACGACGCGTGGGCACGCTCCGACGTCCTCGACCCCGCGTCGGGAACGGTCGGCACCGGCCCGCGGTGGGACACCGGGGTCGCGGAGCATCCCGCCGGCGGGCTGGTGATGACGCTCGCCAGCGATCAAGGCGCGACGCTCGGACTCTTCGCACGGGTCGGTCACGGAGCCGCGCCCGCCGCGATGCGCGTGCTGCGCCGGGCACTGATCCTGGACTCCGACGGTTACGAGACGCCGGTCTTCAGCTCGGACGGACGCCATCTCGCCATTCGGGGCAACGCCTACGGGAACTCACTGGAGGTGTTCGCGTTCCCCTCGCTCCAGCGCGTTCTGGCGACGACGCTCGGCGAACCCAGCCCCGGATACCCGTACCCACCGGAGTGGCTCGACCAGATGCGCGCCTGGTCGCGGCAGAACGTCGCGTTCGGAGCCCTGCCCGGCGCGCTCTGGATCGGGACGCCCACCGGGACCCTCCTCGAAGTCGACCTCGAAACGCGGCAGGCGGCCGAGCACGACGTACTGTCCGGCTCCCCGGTGACCGCGCTGGGCGCCACGGCCACGGGCGAACTCGTCATCGCCGGCGGCGGAGGTGATCTCCTGCTCCTGTCCGTGCGCGCCGGCTCCTCGAAGACCCGGGGCGCGGACGGCGATACGTCGGGGGCCGCGGTCACGGCGTTCCTGGACGCCACCTCCGAGGTTCCTGCCGACGGCGACCTGGAAACACACCTCGTCCTGACCGACGGAACCCGCACCTGGGACTCCGACGGCCTGGCAGCGGTGGCCACCGCAACGGAAGCGGATCCGACCTGGCTGCGGCTTCGGGCAGCCGTCAACAGCCTGCACGGCCAGGACGAGTGACCAGCTGGCAGGCGGGCGCGCTTCCCGTGAGACCGGCCAGGGCGCCGATCAGCGCTCCGGCGAGCCCGGCAAAGGTGGTTCCCCCGCCGCCTCGGCCGCTCGTCGCTCCGGCCGTCCTGGGCGGTCTCAGCGGGTGACGGCCTGCACGGCCGCGCGGGCGACGGCCTCGGCGCGACCGGCGCAGGCGGCCTTCGCCGGGAACTCCTCGCTGCCGAGGTCCACCCGGACGACGAGGTTGCCGTCCCGGACGGCCAGGGAGCAGGACGTGGACGTGTCGGACGCACCCCGGAAGGCCTCCTCGCCGAAGCCGAGCCCGGTCTGCGCCACGTCCTGCGCCACGCCCTGCGCCGCGTCCGCGCGGAAGGCGTCCTGCTGCGCCGTCGTGGCGTTCCGGAGCCCGTAGGAGGTGCGCAGGCTCCACCGGACGCGGGCGGCCGGTGTCCCCGCGGTCCTCGAGCCGTACCAGGTGCAGCCGGTCTGCACCTCGCCGGTGACCTCGGAATGGCGGTCGCTGCCCGTGTCCCGGGTGTGGAGCGGCAGCTGCGCCGCGAGGTACGTGCAGGTGCCGAGCGTGCGGTACTTGTCGGCCCGGATCGAGGACCCGGCGGTGCCGCCCCCCGCGCCCGTCCCGCCGCCCGTCCCGCCGCCCGTCCCGCCGTCCGGCCACAGCGCGTACGCCGCCCCGCCGAGCAGGCCCGCCCCCAGCACGCAGGCGAGCACGACCGCGATCCGGCGCCGGCCCCGGCCCGGGCCCGGTGGAGCGGGCACGGTCCGCGGCGGGGCCGCTTCGGTGGGCTGGGCGGCGCGGCGCACCCCGGGCGTGGGCGCGGGTCCGGGCCCGGGCGCGGGGGGAGGGCTGGACGGGCGCGGGGGTGTGGCTGCCGGGCGTTCGGGGGCGGGCTCCGCAGGGCGCGGGGGTGTGGGCTCCGCCGAGCCTTCCGGTTCCGCGTCCGGGCGTTCGGGTTCGCCTGCCGGCTCCTGCGGCTCCGGCGGCCCCTGTCGCTCCGGCGACTCCGGCGACTCCGGCGGCTCCACGACGGTGGCGCCCGGCCCGTCGAGCAGCCGGTCGATGTCCGCCCGCTGCGCGGCGATCATCCGGTACACGGCGGGCGGCCACTGCCTGCCGACCGGGGCGACGGGGCCGAGGAAGGCGAGCAGTTCGGCCGGGGTCGGCCGGTCGCCCGGGTCCTTGGCCAGGCAGCGTTCCAGGATGCCGCGCAGCCCGGCCGGGGCGTCGCTCAGGTCGGGTTCGGCGTGGACCACGTCGTAGAGCGTCTGGAGCGTGGACGACCCCGTGAACGGGCTCCGGCCCGTCGCCGCCATGACCAGGACCGAGCCGAGCGAGAACACGTCGCTGGCCGGCGTGAGCCTCTTGCCCTCGGCCTGTTCGGGCGACATGGAGGGGGGCGAGCCGACCACCCAGCCGGTCCGCGTCAGCGCGAGGTCGCCCTCGTGCTCCGTCGCCCGCGCGATGCCGAAGTCGATGACCCGGACGCCGTCCTCGGCGAGCAGGACGTTGTCGGGCTTGAGGTCCCGGTGGATCAGCCCCACGCGGTGGATCTCGGCCAGGGCCGACGCCAGCCCGGCCATGAGCCGGCGTACGAGCTCCTCGGGCAGCACCCCGACCGCCTCCACGGCGTCGCCCAGCGACGGGCCGGCCACGAACACCGAGGCCAGCCACGGGGTCGGCGCGTCCGCGTCGGAGGCCATCACGGCGGCCGTGTAGGCGCCGGACACCTTCTGCGAGGCGGCGACCTCCCGCCGGAAGCGGGTACGGAAGCCGTCGTCGGCGGCGAGCGACGCGTGCACGTGCTTGACCGCGACCAGCCGCCCGTCCGGCGCCGCCCCCAGCAGCACCCTGCCCATGCCGCCGCTGCCCAGCTCGGCGAGCAGCCGGTACGGACCGGACGCGGAGGGGTCGGAGGCCCCGAGCTGCCTCATCGCGCAGCCGCCGGGTTCACGTACTGCACGTGGATGTCCTCCAGGTAGGCCGTGCTAAAGGGTGCTGACGAAGGCGGCGAAGACGGAGGGGCTCACGGTGAACACGGGCCCCTCGGGGTCCTTGGAGTCCCGCACGGCGATCAGGCAGGGCTGGGCGGCGACCTCGACGCCGTTGCCGCCGGTGGTTCCGCTGTACGAGGACTTACGCCACTGCGCGCCCGTCAGGGACTGGACGGCCTCCATAGCGCTCCTCCATTACGCGGGCGATCCGGGCCGCCGAGTCCTCCACGGAGAGTGCGGCAGCCTGAAGCTGATCGTAGCGGACGCAACTCTCCCTAAGCGCTTGCGAATTGGCCGTCACATATCCCTGAAGAAAGTCCTCGGTGTAGAGGATGTCCTGGTCGTTTTCGAACCGCAGGATCGTGAACGCGCCGGCGAATCCGGTATGGGCTCCCGCCTCGAAGGGCAGGATCTGCACCCGTAGCCACTCCCGGCGTCGTGAGACAACAAGTGTGCAAGTTGGTTTCGCATGACCTCCCGACCGCCGATCTCCTGGTGTAGCGCAGCCTCACTCATCACCACCCACGTGAGCGGCGCGTCCTCGCGCTCCAGGATCCGCCGGCGGTCCAGCCGAATCTCCAGCTTGGCATCGAGGTCCGCCAAGGTCCGCGCGGCCAGCACCGTACCGAGGGCCACGTCGATCCGCTCCGAGAAGTCGCGGGTCGGCACCCGGCGGGCGGTCTCGATCTGCCCGATCAGCGAGCCCGTGCAGTAGAGGAGCTTCCCCAACTCGGACTGCTTCAGGTTCGCAGCCTCGCGGGTGCGGCGGAGTTCGGATCCGTAGAAGTCCAGTGGTGAGGCGCTGGGATCGAGGTCCCGGATGTTGACCACGGGTGGACACCCCCAACCGTACGAGTGCGATGTTGCCTTCCATCCGTAGCCGAGCGTAACCAGTCGACCCCACCCTGATGGCATGAATCACGCAACTGGTCTCCCCAGCACGGACATTGGCGCCACCTACCGGATGGGCTTCACCGTCGGTGAGCACTCGGCAGGGCACATGCGGCGCATCCTGCTGTGGTTCCTCGTCCGCTGGGACCTCACGGAAGTGGCCGACGCTGCCGAGCTGGCGCTGACCGAGCTGGTCGCCAATGTCGTGCGGCACGTGCCCGGGCGGGGGTGTTCGGTTCTGATCCAGCGCCGGCCGCAGGGACTGCGGGTGGAGGTGTCGGACGGGTGCCCCGCCCTCCCGCGCCTCGCGCCGGGCTGCGACCCCCTCGCCGAGGGCGGGCGGGGGCTGCTCCTGGTCGAGGCCGTGACCGACCGCTGGGGCACGGATCCGACGCCCTCGGGCAAGACGGTGTGGTTCGAGTGCGACGCGTGAGCCCCGGGCGGGCGGCCTGGGGGGCCGGGTGCGCGCCGGGCGGGGCCGGCGCGCACCGCGGGGTCCGTCCGCCGCAGCGCCTCAGGCGTCGGCGGTGGCCCCGCTCGGCGCGGTCCGGGGCGAGGGCGTCAGCGCGGGGAGCGCCTCGGGGGCCGTGGCCGTCCACAGGCGCCGGCAGGCGAGCAGGGTGGCGGTGACCAGCAGGCCGTTGCGTACGACCATGAGCGTGTTGCCCAGTACCGAGCCGGCCATGACGTCCAGGTAGTAGGTCGGGAAGGCCAGCGCGGTCACGGCCGCCGCGGCCAGCAGCACCAGCGCCACCGGGCGCTGGGTGGTGTGCCGGGAGGTGAGGCAGACTGCGGCGAGGCCCAGCAGCCACACCATGTACTGCGGGCTGATCACCCTGCTGGTGACGGTGAACAGGAGCACGGCGGCGAGGGCCGCGTCGAGGGGTGTCGCGGTGGTCCACCGGACGGCTCGGCCGCGCCAGAACATCAGCCAGCCGAAGGCGGCCGCGGTGAGCAGCATCGACAGCTGGGCGACGGTCTCGACGTGTGCGCCGCTGAACTCCAGGGCTCCGTAGCGGGACTCGATCCCGATCGGCTGGCCCAGGGCGCGCAGCAGGGAGAGCGCGGTGCCGCCCAGCGACTCGATCTGTACGCCCCGGGCGCCCTGCTGGTGCAGGAAGCCGAGGCTGTTGCGGAAGCCGAGGGCGAGCACGGTCAGGAGCGCGGCGGCGGCCGCCACGGCCGACAGCCACGCCTGCCGGCTGCTGCGCCCGCGTTCCGTGCCCAGCAGGGTGAGCAGCGGCCAGACCTTGACCAGGGCACCGAGTGCGGCGAAGACCCCGGTCAGGCGGGGGTGGCGGCGGGCGCCGAGCAGGCCGAGCACGGCCAGGGCGGTGACCTGGATGTCGAAGCGGCCGTGCGGGACGTTCAGCAGCAGCGGCAGTCCGGCCGTCCACAGCCAGGCGCCGGCGAGGTTGCGGCCGCGCCGGGTCAGGGCGAGGGCGACGATCGCGTCGGCGGCGAAGGTGAGGACGAGGAACGCCGTGAAGTAGCCGAGGAACGGCAGCGCCGCGGGGAAGAGGAAGACGAGGCCGGCGCCGGGCGGGTACTGCCAGGTGACGTCGTCGACGGGGAAGGAGCCGTCGGTCAGCTGCTGGTACCAGCGCGGGTAGAGGAACTCCACCTCGGAGGAGACGTTGCTGACGCCGATGTCGTCGTGGACCAGCAGGTACAGCATGAGGAGCCGGGTCAGGATCCAGACCGCGTGGAGCGAGGCGATCGATTGCTTCCTGGTCCAGGAGTCGGCGTGCCGTGCCGCCCGGGTCAGGGCGCGGGCCGCCGTGCCGGGACCGCCGGGCGGGGAGTCGGTCGTATCGGTCGTATCGGTCGTATCGGTCGTGCCGGTCGTGTCGGTGCGGCGTTCCGGGGCTGGCGGGCCACCCGGGGGGCCGACCTTCTGCTGCGTCATGGATCAGGAATTTAGACCGGTTCATACCGTTTTGGCCGGAGGGTGCCCCGCAGGGCTCACCGGTCGGCCCACTGCGAACCGGCCGACGGAGCAACGCCCGGGTCCCGGGCGGCCGGCGCACGGCGCAACGCCCGGGTCCCCGGCGGCCGGCGCACCGTGCGTACGGACACCCCCGGCCGTAGCGCCCTACCGGGCGGTAGGGCAGCATGGGCTGCCGCTCACCCGCAGCCCAGGAGGAACCCATGGCGTCCGCCACCCCCAAGCCGGAGACCCTCGCCGCCTTCGAGGCCGCCAAGGGGTTCATGCCCGCGGGCGAGGGCCTCGCCCTGTACGCGGCCGCCGCCGAGGCCGCCGCGCTGGGCCTGCCGCTGCTGGAGGTGGGCACGTACTGCGGGCGCTCCACGATCCTGCTCGCGGACGCCGCCCGCGAGGCGGGGGTGGCCGCGATCACGGTCGACCACCACCGGGGCAGCGAGGAGCAGCAGCCGGGCTGGGAGTACCACGACCCGACGGTGGTGGACCCGGAGATCGGGCTGATGGACACCCTGCCCACCTTCCGCCGCACCCTGCACCGGGCCGGCCTGGAGGAGCACGTCATCGCGATCGTGGGCCGCTCCCCGCAGGTCGCCGCCACCTGGGGCGGCCCGCTCGGCCTGGTCTTCATCGACGGCGGCCACACCGACGAGCACGCCTCGGGCGACTACGAGGGCTGGGCCCCGCACCTCGCCGTGGGCGGCACCCTGGTGATCCACGACGTGTTCCCGGACCCGGCCGACGGCGGGCAGGCCCCGTACCGGATCTACCTGCGCGCGCTGGCGTCCGGAGCCTTCGAGGAGATCTCGGTCACGGACTCGCTGCGCGTCCTCCGGCGCACCGGCCAGGGCATATAAGCAGTACGGGGCCAGCCATACAAACACACCACGCCCTCGGATGGAGCAGGGTCCCTACGGGCGGTGGGCCGCCGGTCTAGCATCGCGAGGTGCGCTACGACGACAGCCCCCCGCCCCCCGAGTCCGCCTCCTCGGTCAGCCCCGACCGGCACTGGTTCACGCGCCGCTCCACCCTCGCGATCGCCGCGGCCGTCCTCGCCCCGACCGCTCTGGCGGGCTGGGTGCTGACCCAGGTGCTGACCGGGACCGGCCCGGACGACCACCGGCCCCAGGTGATGCCGCATCCCGCGTCCCACACGGCGGCCGCGGACGCGAAGCCCAGTACGACCCCCGACGGCGCCACGGCGAACGCCACCGGGAGCGCTCCGGCGGCCACCGCCGCGAGCGGCACCCCCGCCGCGGGTCAGGGCCGGCTCGCCGGCCGGACGGTGGTCATCGACCCCGGCCACAACACCGGCAACTTCAAGCACACCAAAGAGATCGACCGCCAGGTGGACATCGGCACCAACTACAAGGAGTGCGACACCACCGGCACCACCACCAACTCCGGCTACATGGAAGCCGAGTTCACCCTGGACGTGTCGCGCAGGCTGCGCACCGTCCTGGAGTCCCGGGGCCTGAAGGTCGTCTTCACCCACGAGGCCGACCGCCCCTGGGGCCCCTGCATCGACGAGCGGGCCCGGATCGGCAACGCGGCGAAGGCCGACGCCGTCGTCTCGGTCCACGCCGACGGGGTCTCCGAGGGCAGCCGCGGCTACCACATCATCCTCCCCGCGAAGGTCAGGGGCGGCGGCGCGGACACCGCGAAGATCGTCGAGCCCTCCCGGCTGCTCGGCGAGCGCATCGCGAGCAACTTCGCCCGCACCACCGGCTCCGGGCCCGCCAACTACCTTGGTTCGGGTACCGGTTTGGTGGTCCGCGACGATCTGGGCGGACTGAACCTCTCAACCCAGCCCAAGGTGTTCATCGAATGCGGCAACATGCGTGACGCCAAGGACGCGGCGCAACTGACGAGTCCGGAGTGGCGCCAGAAGGCGGCGCAGGGCATCGCGGACGGCATCGTCGGCTTCCTCGGCGGGTAGTACCGGGGGGTGGCTCGCCGCCCCGGTCCTCTCGGCCACGGAAAACCTCCGTACCATGGTGCCGCCCGCCCCGCTCCAGCCCTGATCTGCGACCGCGGCACCACGAGACGACCGAGACCGAGAAGGACACCTAAGACGTGAACATCCGCTCCCTCACTCGAGGCGACGGCGTGGTGATCGGAGCAGCGGTGCTGCTGTTCATCGCCTCGTTCATCCCCTTCTACTCCGACACCCGGCTGAACCTGCCGGGCGTCTGGGACACCGACTACTACCAGCTGGCCCTCCCGAGCATCTTCCTTCTCGGCTTCGTCGCCGCCGGGCTGCTGATCGCCGCGCGCTTCCAGCCCGAGGGCCGCCAGCTCGCGGGCCTGCCGCTGACCACCTGGGGCACCGTCCTGTCCGTGGCGGCGGCATGGTCCGCCCTGTGGGCCCTGATCACCTGCCCCAGCGGCTGGAACCTGGGCATCGGCGCGATCCTGGCCTTCCTCGCCACCCTGGGCCTGGCGGGCGTGGCCGTCGCCGGCCCGAAGATCCCCGCGCTCGCGGGCCAGCTGATCGCGGCGCCCGCCCCGGCCGCCGTCCCTCCGTACGGCGGCCAGCCGCAGCCCGGCGCCGGCTACGGCTACCCGGGCGGGCAGCAGCCCTACGGGTCCACCCCGCAGCCGGTCCCCCCGTACGGCGGCACCCCCGCGCCGGCCCCGACGCCGACCCCGGCCCCCGGCCCGGGTCCGCAGGACGCGGCGCCCGCCCCGGCCGCGGACTTCAGCCCGTTCTGGTTCGCCGTCCCGGTGGCCCGCCCCCTCTTCGCCGAGGACGGCTCCCCCACCCAGATCGCGGAGCTCGCGCCGGGCACCTGGTACCTGGCCGTCGACCAGCGCGGCCCGGCCGCCCTGATCGCCCAGACCCAGGACGGCCGCCGCGGCATCCTGAACGAGACCGCGGACATCCAGCGCGGCTGAGTGCCGCTCGGCACCGACCACCCGAAGGCCCCCGCCGTCCAGGCGGGGGCCTTCGGTCTTCCCGGGGCGGGGGCGGTGCCCTAAAGTCACCTGACGCAGCGTCAGATATGGCAGCCTTCCCGCCGCTCGGCGGCCGGGGACGGCCTCGCGGAGGGGGACCGTACATGCGCCTCGGACTCGCACTCGGCTACTGGGGCCGCGGTCCCAGCCCAAGCCACCTCGACCTCGCCACCGAGGCCGAGCGCCTCGGCTACGACTCGGTGTGGACCGCCGAGGCCTGGGGCTCGGACGCCTTCACCCCGCTGACCTGGATCGCCGCGCACACCTCGCGGATCCGCCTCGGCACCGCCATCGCCCAGATGTCCGCCCGCACCCCCACCGCCACCGCCATGCACGCCCTCACCCTGGACCACCTCTCGGGCGGCCGCATGATGCTGGGCCTGGGCCTGTCCGGCCCCCAGGTGGTCGAGGGCTGGTACGGGCGCCCCTTTCCCTCCAGCCCCCTCACCGCGACCCGGGAGTACGTGGACGTCATCCGCCAGGTGCTGCGCCGCGAGGCCCCCGTCACCCTGGACGGCCGCTTCCACAGCCACCCGTACCGCGGCGCGGACGGCACCGGCATCGGCAAACCCCTCAAGCCCATCACCCACCCGCTGCGCGCGGACCTGCCGGTCCTGCTCGGCGCGGAGGGCCCGAAGAACATCGCCCAGACGACCCGGATCGCGGACGGCTGGCTCCCCCTCTACTGGTCGCCCACCCGCACCGACGTGTACGAGGCCTCGCTCGCGGACCTCCCCGAGGGGTTCATGATCGCCCCGATGGCACGCGCCAAGGTCTGCGACGACGTCGCCGAGGGGCTCCTACCGGTCAAGGCGATGCTCGGCTTCTACATCGGCGGCATGGGCCACGCCGCCCGCAACTTCCACGCCGACCTGATGGCCAGGATGGGCTACGAGGAGCAGGCCCGCCGCATCCAGGAGCTGTTCCTCGCCGGCCGCAAGGAGGAGGCCGTCCTGGCCGTCCCGGACGCCTTCGCCGACGAGATCTCCCTGGTAGGACCCCGCGCACGCATCGCCGAACGCCTCGACCTGTGGCGCAAGGGCCCGGTCACCGACCTCCTCCTCACCGCGCCGGACCCGCACACCCTGCGGGTCCTGGCGGAGCTCAACTCCTGAGGATCCCAAAAGGGTTTGACGGTCCCGTGGTGCGGCGGTCGGATGGGGCCCATGAGCACAGGGCAGATGCACCCCGACATGCACCCCATCGACGACGACCTCGTACGGCGGCTGATCGCCGGGCAGTTCCCGCAGTGGACGGGGCTGGTGGTGAAGCGGTTCCCCTCCGGCGGCACGGTCAACGCCATGTACCGGCTGGGCGAGCACATGGTCGTACGGCTGCCGCTGGTGAAGGGCGGTGCCGGGGACGTGGCCATGGAGCGGGAGTGGCTGCCGCTCCTCGCACCCCGGCTGCCCGCGGCCGTGCCCGAGGTGCTCGCGGCGGGGGAGCCCGCCGAGGGGTACCCGTGGCCCTGGTCGGTGTACCGGTGGCTGGCCGGGGAGAACCCGGAGGCGGGGGCGCTGAGCGAACCCGAACTGCTGGCCGGGGACCTGGCCGGGTTCGTGGCGGCGATGCGCGGCCTCACCCTGCCGGGGGCGCCGGCCGCCCACCGCGGCGGCCCGCTCGCCTCGCTCGACGCCGCGACCCGGGCCGCGATCGGGCGGCTGCGCGGGATCCCGCAGGAAGGCGTCGACTGCGATGCGGTGAGCGCCGTGTGGGAGGACGCGCTGCGGGCCCCGGCCTGGGACGGCCCCCCGGTGTGGCTGCACGCCGACCTGATGCCGGGCAACCTGCTGGTGGACGCCGGCCGGCTGACCGCGGTGATCGACTTCGGCTGCACGGGCGTCGGCGACCCGGCCTGCGACCTGTTCCCGGCGTGGAACCTGCTGCCGGCGGGCGCGCGGGAAGTCTTCCGCGAGGCGCTCGACGTGGACCGGGCGACCTGGACCCGCGGCCGCGCCCGGTCCCTCTCCCAGGCCCTGATCGCCCTCCCGTACTACCGCACCACGAACCCGGCGATGGCCCGCAACGCCCGCCACGTGATCCGCGCGGTACTGGAAGAGGCCTGAGGGCGGCAGGCCCCCGGCCGGGCCGGAGCGACCCGTCGGAGGCCGGTCCCGGTCCCGGCCCGAGAGCCGGTCCGGGACCGGTCCGGGACCGGAACGGCTCGCCGCGCGGCCGGGGTGGCGCAGGCCTACGCTGAGGGTGCTGCCTGGGGTCCCCCGGACGACAGGAGACCACGCCCGTGAAGCCAACCCACATCCGGCTGCGCCGGGCCTGCGCGGCGGTCGTCGCCGCAGGTGTGCTCGTAGCCCCGGCGGTCGCGGGCACGGCGTACGGGGCGACCGCTCCGGCACCCTCGCCCGCCCCCTCGCCCGCCCCCTCCGCCGCCCCCTCCCCGGACTCCGGCTCGGAGTTCCGGCAGCTCACGCCGGCCGTCGCGGCCCAACTGGACGCGGCCGTGCGTCGGGTCATGCGCGAGACGCAGGTGCCGGGCGTGACCGTGGGCCTGTGGGCTCCCGGCAAGGGGAGCTACGTGAGGACCTTCGGCGTCGCGGACAAGGCGACCGGCGCCCCCATGGCCACCGATCTCCGCGTGCGCATCGGCAGTGAGACCAAGACGTTCACCGTCACGGCCCTGCTCCGGCTGGTCGACCGGGGAAAGATCGGCCTGGACGACCCGATCGGCAAGTACGTCAAGGGTGTTCCGAACGGCGACCGCATCACCCTGCGCGAACTGGCAGGCATGCGCAGCGGGCTCTTCAACTACAGCCTGGACTCCGGCTTCATCAAGAAGTTCGAAGCCGATCCCGAACAGTCCTTCACACCACAGCAGTTGCTCGCCTACTCCTTCAAACACCCCGTGCAGTTCCAGCCGGGCGCGGAGTTCGACTACTCCAACACCAACCTGATCCTGCTCGGCCTGGTGGTGGAGAAGGTCACGGGCCGGCCGCTCGCCGAGGTCATCAGGAAGGACGTCGTGGAGCCGGCCGGACTGCACGACACGCTCTTCCCGACGGGTGCCGAGTTCCCCGATCCCCACGCGCAGGGCTACACCGACCAGACGGCCTCGGGCAGGACCGAGAACGCCACCGACTGGAACCCCTCCTGGGGCTGGGCCGCCGGAGCGATGATCTCCGACCTGCAGGACCTGCGCAGCTGGGCCCGCACCCTCGCCACCGGCACCCTGCTGAAGCCCGCCACCCAGGCCGAGCGCCTGAAGACCTTCCCGATGGACGTCCCCGGCGACGGCTACGGGCTGGGCATCTTCAACGTCCAGGGCTGGATCGGCCACAACGGCTCACTGCCCGGCTACGAGGTCCTCCCCGTCTACCTGCCCCAGGCGCAGGCGACCATGGTCATCCTCCTCAACACCGACAGCCGCTACAAGGGCCAGGAGCCCAGCACCCTCTTCGGCCAGGCGGTGACCAGCATCGTCACCCCCGGCCACGTCTACCCGGGCCATAAAGCGACCTCCCCCGGCACCGGCTGACCAGGACCTTCAACCCGGTGGGGGGCCGATGGCAACGGGCCGCGCGCCGGCATCACGCCTCCCACGTCACGCCTCCCGCGTCACGCCCTTCCGCGTCACGCCTCCGGGACGGCCGCGAGCAGCTCCCGCAGGTCCAGCGCCATGACGGCGATCTCGATGCTGCCGCCCCCCGCGGAGGCACAGGTCACGATCCGCGAGCCGGGGTTGATGGACATCGCCTCCTTCACGGAGGGCGCCCGCACCCCCGCGGCCCGCGCCTCGGCCAGCAGCACCGGCTCACCCCGCTGCGGAATCCAGCGGGCCGCGCCCTGCTCGGCGTACACCCGCCCCGGCCGCCACCGCCCCTGCCCGGCGGGCCACCGCGCCATCCCCGGAATCCCGGGCACCGGCCCGACGGCCGCCCTCTGGCGGTGCTTGCGCCGCAGCAGCCACCCGGCCCCCGCCACCACCCCTGCCGCCACCACGTACTCGATCACGCCCCCATTGAAACAGCAGAATCCGCACGTCTTCCTGCGGGCCACGATCGAGGGGGCGCTGACGCCGGCCCCGACCATGGCTCCGCCGGAGGGGAAGGGTGGGAGCGGCCGTTAGCCGCCGCCGAGCTGCGAGGTGCTCGGGACCTTGTCGGTCACCACGGCTCCCGCGCTCTTGCCCGCGTCCTTGACGCCGTTGATGACGTTCTCGAACGAGCCGATGTCCGCGTCACCCGCCTGCCCCTTGCGGAGCTTGGACCCGAGCCCCTTGAGGGACTCGATGCCGGCCGTCAGCGGGGCCACCGCCTTCGACAACAGCGGGTCGCCCTTGGCGTTGTCGACGGCCGCCTTCAGCCGGTTGTACGCGAAGGCGCCCGCGAGGCCCGCCTTGATGAGCGCGAACGTCCGGCCCTTGGCGCCCTTCTTGAACTTGCCCTCGCGGTACGGCTTGATGATCCACTGATAGGTGGCTCCGGCCGCCAGGCCCGCGTTGGCGACGAAGCGCGTCTTGGCGAACTTCTGCTTCTCGGCGGTGGTGCTGGGCGAGGGGGTGGGGGCCGCCTCCTCGGCGGCCAGCACCTCGATGGCCGCCGCCTCGGCTGCCGCCTGGTCCGCGTTGGCCGCCGCGGAGAGGGAGACGTCCTCGCTCCGGTCTCCGCCACGGGAGGAGCCGCAGGCGGTGGCGCCGGCCAGGAGCGCGCAGGACAGGAGCATCGCCGTGAGGGCACGGCCGAGGGGGAAGGTTCTGCGTTGGGACACTGTTGCCTCCGGGGACTGAGGTGTCCCAGGCAGCCTCACCCGGGGTGCGGGGCTGCGCCACTTGGGGGACCCGTTCGGGTTTACCCGTTCCCTACGCGGCAAGACGCGGGTCATGCCCACACACACCCGAGTACAAGCCCGCGGAAGCAGTCAGGCAGGCCGGGCCGTCGCAGTGGTGGCGGACGTGCTGGCCTTCGTCATCGCCCTGTGGATCCTGCTCTACCTGCTGGATGCCAACCAGGGCAACGGTCTGGTCGACTTCATCCACGACGCCGCCTCCTGGCTGGCCGGCTGGTCGTACGACCTGTTCACCTTCAGCCGTGAATGGGTCCAGGTCGTGGTCGGCTACGGCATCGCGGCCGTGGTCTACCTCTTCATCGGCCACGCCGTCGCCGGCTGGCTCTACCGCCGCTAGGGCCCTGAAACCCCGAGGGTCCGGTGAAACCCTGACGGGTCCGGCCAACGCCGCCAGGGCCCTGAAGGAGTCCGGCCGGTGTCCGGGGGCTCGCCTCATCCCCCGGGCACCCGCCCGCTCAGCCGCAGCAGTCCGGCTCCAGCCCCCGCGGCAGGTTCAGCCCGCCGAAGACCTCGCCCGTCGCCTCGTCCCCGCCCAGTGCGGCGACGGCCAGCAGCAGCGAACCGGCCGTCCAGGTCGTCTGCTCGACCGGCCAGACCGCCTCGTCCTCGAACACGTACCCCGTCCAGTACATGCCGTTCTCGGCCCGCAGGTGCCCGATGGACCGCAGGATCTCCAGTGCCCGGTCGGACTCCCCCATCGCCCACAGCGCGAGCGCCAGCTCGCAGGACTCCCCGCCCGTCACCCACGGGTTCGGCAGCACGCACCGCACGCCGAGGTCCGGTACGACGAACTCGTCCCAGCGCTCCTCGATCCGCGCCTGCGCCTCGCGCCCGGTCAGCGCCCCGCCCAGCACCGGGTAGTACCAGTCCATGGAGTAGCGGGACTTGTCCAGGAAGCGTTCCGGGTGCCGCCGTATCGCGTGCCCCAGTGCTCCCGCCGCCAGCTCCCAGTCCGGCTGCGGGTCCCCGCGGTGGTCGGCGATGGCCAGCGCGCACCGCAGCGCCTGGTGGATCGACGAGGACCCGGTGAGCAGGGCGTCGGTGACGGCGGCGCCGTCCGCCTCCCGCTTCCAGCCGATCTCGCCGCCCGGCTGCTGGAGCGCGAGGACGAACTCGACGGCCGCGTACACCGCCGGCCACATCCGGTCCAGGAAGGGGTCGTCGCCGGTGGCCAGGTAGTGGTGCCAGACCCCGACGGCTATGTACGCGACGAAGTTGGACTCCCGGCTCGCGTCCTGCGGCTCGGCGGTGTCGACGCCGTCCGCGCGGTCGGCGTAGGCCGCGTACCAGGAGCCGTCCTGGTTCTGGTGCCGCGCGAGCCAGTCGTACGCCCGCTCCGCCGCCTCGTGTTCGCCCGCCACGTCCAGGGCCATCGCGGCCTCGGTGTGGTCCCACGGGTCGAGGTGGTGGCCGCGGAACCACGGGATCGCCCCGTCCGCGCGCTGGGCCGCCAGGATCCCCGCGACCGTCCGGGCGGCCTGCTCGGCGGTCAGTACGCCGTCCAGGACCAGGTGTTCGGTACGGCCGGGCGAGCTCACTTGGCGGCGCCCACGGGGAGGTGGGGCTTGGTCGCGTACGCCACGAAGCTCTTGCCGATCACCGGGTTGAGGGCCTGCTCCGCGAGGCGCGTGGCCAGCGGCTTCTTCATGATGTCCCAGACCAGGAGCTTGTGGTACGCCTTGACGGGCAGCGCCTTGTCGTTGTCGACGCCGAAGGCGCACTTGAGCCACCAGTACGGGGAGTGCAGCCCGTGCGCGTGGTGGGTGCCGTACGGCTTGAGGCCCGCGGCCTCCATCTTCCCCAGCAGCTCGTCGGCCTTGTAGATGCGGATGTGCCCGCCCTCGACCTCGTGGTACGCGTCGGACAGCGCCCAGCAGATCTTCTCGGGGCCGTAGCGCGGCACGGTGATGGCGATCCGGCCGCCGGGCTTGAGCACCCGCACCATCTCGGCGAGCACGCCCTTGTCGTCGGGGATGTGCTCCATCACCTCGGAGATGATGACCACGTCGAAGGACTCGTCGGGGAAGGGCAGGGCGAGCGCGTCGCCCTCCATGGCGGTGGCGGTGGCGCCGGCCGGGGCCTCGCCGGCCTCCTTCATGGCGGCGAACCACTTGGCGACCTCGCGGATCTCCTCGCCGTTGCGGTCCACGGCGACCACCTGGGCGCCGCGCCGGTAGCACTCGAAGGCGTGCCGGCCTGCGCCGCAGCCCAGATCGAGCACGCGGTCGCCTGCGGCGAGCGGGAACCGGGAGAAATCGACGGTCAGCACGTGGTCCTGCCTTCGCAGTCGCGGGGGTGTACGGGGTGGATCTCGAAACGGTGGGAAGTCATGGGGCGCAGGGAGGCCGTGGAGCGGGGGCGGCTCATCGAGCGGAAGGTCAGCGCGCGCGGCGGGTTCGGGCGGCCTGCTCGATGGCGGCGCGGTAGTGCACCACGGTCCCCTCGGCGGCCTTGGCCCAGGTGAACCGGGCCAGGACTCTGTCGCGTCCGGCGGCGCCGAGCCGCTCGCGCAGCCGGGCGTCGCCCAGCAGCCGGCCCAGCGCGGCGGCCAGTGCCCCCGCGTCGCCGGGCGGCACGGCCAGGCAGGTCTCCCCGTCGGGCCCGGCCACCTCGGGGATCGCCCCGCCGGTGGTGGCGACGAGCGGGGTGCCGGTGGCCATGGCCTCGGCCGCGGGGAGCGAGAAGCCTTCGTACAGCGAGGGCACACAGGCGATCTGCGCGCTGCGCACCAGGTCGACGAGCTCGGCGTCGGTGATGCCCTTGACGAAGCGGACGGCGTCCTGGAGCCCGTACGACTCGATCGCGCGGGCGACCGGCCCCTTCTCGGCGCGCTTGCCGACGACGACGAGGTGCGCTTCGGGCTGTTCCGTACGGAGCTTCGCGAGCGCCTCGACCAGGTGCACGAGCCCCTTGAGCGGCACGTCGGCGCTGGACGTCGTCACGATCCGCCCGGGCACCTCGGCCACGGACGCGTCGGGCGACCAGAGGTCGGTGTCGGCGCCGATGTGCACCACGTGGATGCGGTCGTCCCGCACGCCGAGGTGCTCGGCGATCTCCGCCTGCGAGGACCCGGACACGGTGAGCACGGACGGCAGCCGGCGGGCGACGCGGCCCTGCATGCGCGTGAAGGCGTACCAACGCCGCACGGAGGCCCGCTTCTTGCGGCTCTTGGCGGCGGCCAGGTCCAGCTTCCGGTCGACGGTGATGGGGTGGTGGATCGTGGTGACCAGCGGGGCGCCGAGATCGGCCAACAGCCCGTAGCCGAGGGTCTGGTTGTCGTGGATCACGTCGAACTCGCCGGCCCGCGCGGCCAGATGCCTGCGCGCCCGCAGCGAGAACGTCAGCGGCTCGGGGAATCCGCCGGTCCACATGGTGGCGACCTCGACGGCGTCGATCCAGTCCCGGTACTCCTCGCGCCGCGGCGTGCGGAACGGGTCGGGGCTGCGGTAGAGGTCCAGGCTCGGCAGCTCGGTCAGCGTGGCGCCGGTGTCGAGCACCGGGTAGGGCTGGGCGCCGATGACCTCGACCGAATGGCCGAGCCGCACGAGTTCCCGGGAGAGGTGCCGGACGTAGACGCCCTGGCCGCCGCAGAACGGGTTCCCCTTATAAGTGAGGAGCGCGATGCGCAACGGGCGGTCACCGTCGGTGGCGGGACCCGCGAAAGGGCTCGTCACCATGGCCTCTGCGGTCACTCTCGGCCCCCTTCTCCCTGCACTTTCGCCGGAGCGTAACCGCTCGGATAATGTAGAACAAGTTTCAGACTTGATCCGTCGAAGAGCATTGAATCTACCGGCCGGAAACCACACCGTAAGAGGCGGAGCAGGTGATTCGCGCCACGGCTCGGGCGCCTGACATGCTGGGCCCGGATCAGCCCCGAAACAGTCACCGCAACGACACGGAACGCCTTGGAACGGGACAGATGACAGCGGAAGCGAAAGCCGTGACCACGCCGGCGTCCCCGCCCCTGACGGAGCGCCAGGAGGCGCGTCGGCGCCGGATCCTCCACGCCAGCGCGCAGCTGGCCAGCCGGGGCGGTTTCGACGCGGTCCAGATGCGGGAGGTCGCGGAGGCGGCCGGCGTGGCGCTCGGCACCCTGTACCGGTACTTCCCGTCCAAGGTGCACCTGCTGGTCGCCACCATGCAGGACCAGCTCCAGCACATGCACACCACGCTCCGCAAGCGCCCCCCGGCCGGCGAGGACCCGGCGGCCCGGGTCGCGGAGACCCTGATGGGCGCCTTCCGCGCGCTCCAGCGCGAGCCACACCTGGCGGACGCCATGGTCCGCGCGCTGACGTTCGCGGACCGCAGCGTGAGCCCCGAGGTGGACACGGTGTCCCGGCTGACCACGGCGATCATCCTGGACGCGATGGGTCTGGACGGGCCGCCGACGGCGGAGCAGCTGTCAGCGGTGCGGGTCATCGAGCACACCTGGCACTCGGCACTGATCACCTGGCTGTCGGGCCGGGCGTCGATCGCCCAGGTGAAGATCGACATCGAGACCGTCTGCCGGCTGATCGACCTCACGGCCCCGGAAAAGGCCTGATCCCGCCGTCCGGGGGCGGAGCGGCGGGACGGGCGTGACGCGCGGGGCGCGGGCTGACCCGGCCCGGTCTCCTTCTCCCCTGTCCTTCTCGGACTCCTCCTCCTACTCCTCCGGCGGGAACACCGCCTCGCCGCTGCCCAGCAGGGTGATCGTGATGGCCTCCACCGGGCAGCCCTCGGCCGCCGTCAGGACCGGTTCGTTCGCGTCCGTCTCGGAGGACGCCGGGTGGGACTGGCGGGCGGAGTCGAGGCGGAAGCCCGCCGGGGCGTGGTTGACGCACATGCCGGAGCCGATGCAGACCCCGCGGTCCACCTCCACGTGCCAGCGGTCACCCATCACGCACCCGCCCCGGGGCCCGCGGGCGGCTGGTAGCCCGCCGGCAGGTGGATCATCTTGTGCTCCAGGTACTCGCTCAGCCCCTCGGGGCCGAACTCCCGCCCGACGCCGCTGTTCTTGTAGCCGCCGAACGGCCCGAGCATGTCCAGGCTGAAGGTGTTCACGTTGAACGTGCCCGTCCGCACCCCGCGCGCGAAGTCGATGCCGTGCTCCACGTCTCCGGTCCACACGCTGCCGCTCAGCCCGAACTCAGAGTCGTTGGCGATCCGCGCCGCCTCCGCCTCGTCCCCGTACGGGATCAGGCAGACCACCGGCCCGAAGATCTCCTCCCGGGCGATCCGCATGGAGTTGTCGACGTCCCCGAACAGCGTCGGCTCGACGTACCAGCCCTGCTCCAGCCCCGCCGGGCGGCCGCCGCCGACGAGCACCTTCGCGCCCTCCTCCTGCCCGATCCGGATGTAGTCCAGCGAGCGCTGCTGCTGCCGCTTCGCCACCAGCGGCCCCAGCTGCGTCGCCGGGTCCAGCGGGTCGCCGACCACCAGCGCGCCGGCCGCCGCGGCCAGCGCCTCGGCCACCTCCGCGTAGCGGCTGCGCGGCGCCAGCACCCGGGTCTGGGCCACGCAGGCCTGGCCGTTGTTCATCCAGGCCGCCGGAACGATCCCGGCGACGGTGGTCTCCAGGTCGGCGTCGGGCAGGATCACGGCGGCGGACTTGCCGCCGAGTTCCAGGGTGACCCGGGTGAGGTTGCGCGAGGCGACCTCCATGACCCGCCTGCCCGCGGCCACCGAACCGGTGAAGGCCACCTTGTCGATGCCGGGGTGGCCGACGAGGTACTCGCTCACCTCCCGGTCCGCGGGCAGGATCGACAGCACGCCCTCGGGCAGCCCGGCCTCGCGCACGATGTCGGCCAGGATGTACGAGTCCAGCGGCGACTCCGGCGAGGGCTTGAGGATCACCGAGGAGCCGGTCAGCAGCGCGGGCGCGAGCTTGGCGGCGGCCACGAACTGCGGGACGTTCCATGGGATGACGGCGGCGACCACGCCCACCGGCTCCCGCCGGACCAGGATCGGCCCGAGCACGCCCTGGCGGTGCTCCTCGTACGGGAAGTCGCGCGCCACCGTGATGGCGGCGTCGTAGACCATCATCGGGCCGAGCGCCTGGGCGAGGACGGACCAGGAGTACGGGGACCCGTTCTGGGAGCTGATCGACCGGGCGATCTCCTCGTGCCGGACGGCGATGGCGTCCTTGATCCGGGTGACCACGGCGATCCGCTCGTCCAGCGACATCCGGGGCCAGGGCCCCTCGTCGAACGCCTTGCGCGCGACGGCGACGGCCCGGTCGACGTCCGCCGCGGAGGCGTGCGGGACGCTGCCGATGACCTGCTCGGTGTGGGGGGAGACGATCCGGATGGTCTCGGTGCCCAGCGGGTCGGCCCACTCCCCGCCGATGAACAGTTGTCCGTGTTCCACGAGCTCGGTCATGGCTGAGGCCTCCTGCGGCTACGGCTACCTGCGGCTTGGCGTTCCAGAACTGATACCAGTTCTAGTTCCAGGAGTCCACGGCCGGGACGGAACGACGCGGAAGATCCAACGACTGGTCAGAAACACGGTTAGATGGTCGACTTGGGCGACTACTGAAACAAGTTCTCCTTATCGCGCCGGAGAGCCGGACGCCCGGACAGCCGGACAGCCGGACACGGACCGCCCGACACGGACAGCCAGCCAGACAGCCAGCCGGACACACAGCCAGACAGGGAGCCCTCATGACACCTCAGGTCACCGACCACGGCGGAGGCGTGCGGGGCATCAAGGTCCCCATCCCGGACAATCCCCTCGGGCACACCCTCGTCCACGTCCTCGACACCGACCGCGGCCCGGTCCTCGTCGACACCGGCTGGGACGACCCGGAGTCCTGGGACACCCTCGTCTCGGGCCTCGCCGCCCTCGGCACCTCGGTCCACGACATCCACGGCGTGGTCATCACCCACCACCACCCCGACCACCACGGCCTGTCCGGCAAGGTCCGGGAGGCCTCCGGGGCGTGGATCGCCATGCACGCCGCCGACACCGAGGTCGTCGTACGGACCCGCTCCGCGGAGCCCGGTGTCTGGTTCGACTACATGAGCGAGAAGCTGGCCGCCGCCGGAGCCCCCGAGGAGCACATCACCCCGCTGCGGGCGGCCCGCGCGAGCGGCCGGATGCGCACCCTGCCCGGGCTGCGGGCCGCCGTCCCCGACCGGGAGATCGCCCCCGGCGAGCTGCTGCCCCTCGCCGGCCGCCGGCTCCGCGCGATCTGGACCCCGGGCCACACCCCCGGCCACGTCTGCCTGCACCTGGAGGAGGCCCACCCGGCGAACCTCCCGGGCAACGGCCGGCTCTTCTCCGGCGACCACCTGCTGCCGGGGATCTCCCCGCACATCGGCCTGTACGAGGCCCCCGGCGACGACCGGGTCACCGATCCGCTCGGCGACTACCTCGACTCCCTCGAACGCATCGGCCGCCTGGAGCCCGCCGAGGTGCTCCCGGCCCACCAGTACGCCTTCACCGACGCCCCGGCCCGCGTCCGGGAGCTCCTGCTGCACCACGAGGAGCGGCTGACCGGGCTGTGGGAACTGCTCGCGCAGCCGCTGACCCCGTGGGCGCTGGCGGAGCGGATGGAGTGGAACCGGCCCTGGGAGCAGATCCCGTACGGCTCCCGGAACATCGCCGTCTCGGAAGCGGAAGCCCACCTGAGGCGGCTGGTGAAACAGGGCCGGGCGGAGCCCGTCCCGGGCAGCGACCCGGTGGCGTACCGGGCGCTCCAGGGGCTGCCGCGCGGTCCGCGCGGCGGATGCGCGGGCCGGTCCGGCAGGGCCCCGCGGCCTCCGGCGCCCCCGCGTGCGAAACCTACGGGCCGGTAGAGTGGGCCCGTCGTCCACACTTCCGCGCGGGGGGAAGCCGGTGCGAAACCGGCGCTGACCCGCAACCGTGACCCGGCCCGCGCAGCAGCGGGGCGGGGAGCCGGAATGCCCCGCAGCGGAGGTGCGCGGCTCGTGCCGCCGGGTCCCGGCGGCCGGCACCGTCGAGGAATACGGAGCCGGAGCCCGGTACCTGAGCGTGCCTGCCTCCAGCTCCCCAGCACGAGAGGCACCCGCCCCGCCATGAACGTCCGCCGCAGCGCAGCCGCGCTCGCCGCCTCCGCCGTGCTCTGCGTGGGCGCCGCCCCCGCAGCCCTCGCCGCGCCCTCCCCCTCCCCGGCCCCGGTCGTCCCGTCAGGCCTCTTCGGCAAGGCCGACCCGACGTACGACGGTGTGTGGCGCCAGTCCTTCGCGCTGCTCGCCCAGCAGACCGTCGGTGTGAAGCCCGCCGCCCAGGCCGTGGACTGGCTCACCGGCCAGCAGTGCGCCGACGGCGGTTTCGCCTCCTTCCGCGCGGACGCCTCGAAGGCGTGCGACGCGACGACGGTGCTCGACACCAACGCCACCGCGGTGGCCGTGCAGGCGCTGAAGGCGCTCGGCGGCCACGACGCGGCGGTGAAGAAGGGCGTGGACTGGCTGAAGTCCGTCCAGAACGAGGACGGCGGCTGGGCCTACGTCCCCGGCTCCCCCAGCGAGGGCAGCTCCACCGCCCTCGTCATCAGCGCCCTCGCCGTCGCGGGCGAGAAGCCGGCCGAGGTGAAGTCGAAGGCGGGCAAGTCCGCGTACGAGGGCCTGCTGGCCTTCCAGCTGGGCTGCGCCACCGAGCCCGCCGGCGACCGGGGCGCCTTCGGCTACCAGGCCGCCGACGGCAAGCTGCCGGCCAACGCCGACGCGACGGCCGCCGCGGCCCTGGCCGCCCTCGGCAAGGGCGCGGTCGTCGCCCCGGTCGGCGCCGACACCCCCGCGGCCGCGCTGGCCTGCCCGGCCGGCGCCGCCGACCCGGCGGCCGCCGCCCAGGGCGCGGCCGGCTACCTGGCCGAGGCCCTGAAGAAGGACGGCCACCTCACGGCGGTCACCCCGGGCGCCGACCAGCCGACCCCGGACACCGGCAACACCGCCGACGCGGTGATCGCCCTGGCCGCGGCCGGGCACAAGCAGTCGGCGGCGGGCGCGCTGGAGTGGCTGAAGACCAACTCCGCCGAGTGGGCCAAGGACAAGCCGGCGGCGCTCGGCACCCTGATCCTCACCGCGCACGCGACGGGCACCGACCCGAAGGCCTTCGGCGGCACCGACCTGGTCACCGCGCTCAACGCCACGGGCCCGGCCCCGCAGACCCCTGCGACCGGCGGGATGGTGAAGGAGAAGAAGGACGACGAGGGCTCCGGCAGCCAGAACATCTGGTGGATCGTCGGCGCGGGCGCCGCGGCCGGCATGGGCATCGGCATCCTGCTGAGCGGCCGCCGGAAGAAGAACCAGCTCTGATGCGCCGGCTGCCCGCTCTGGCCCTCGCCTTCGGCGTCCTGCTCACCCTGCTCGCCTCGGCTCCCGCATTGGCGTCGAGCTACCGGTACTGGTCCTTCTGGGACGGCGGCGCGAACGGGTCCTGGGCGTACGCCACCCAGGGCCCCTCGACGTCCCGCCCCGCGGACGGCACGGTCCAGGGGTTCCGCTTCGGCGTGAGCAAGGACGCGGGTGACCAGTCGGCGCAGCCGCGCACCGGCGCCGACTTCGGCGCCATCTGCTCGGACACCCCGGCGGCTGAGGGCAGGAAGCGGGTGGCCCTGGTCGTCGACTTCGGAACCCCGGGGGAAGCACCGTCGGGCGAGACCCCGCCCCGGGACACCCCGCGCACGGCCTGCGCCCAGGTGGCCCCGGAGGCCACGACGGCGGAGGCCCTGGCGGCGGTCGCGAAGCCGCTGCGCTACAACAGCGCGGCGCTGCTGTGCGGGATCTCGGGCTACCCGAAGCAGGGCTGTGGCGAACCGATCGCCGACGGCACGCAGCAGCAGCCGTCGGCGGCGTCCTCCTCGGCCCCGTCGGCCTCCGCTTCGGACGGGGGCGGCGGCCCCTCGGCGGGCCTCGTCGCGGGCATCGCGGCGGTGGCCGCCCTGGCCGCGGCCGGAATCTGGCAGTCCCGCCGCCGCTCCCGATGACGGACCCGGCAGCCACGGGCCCGGTGACCACGGGCGGCGGCCCGGAAGGCGGCGCGCGCGGCGGCGCGGACGGCCACCGGGCCCGGCTGCGCCCCGGGCGCACCGCGGACGGCGCCGCACCCGGCGCCCTGGCCGGCACCACGCACGGCACCACGCACGGCGCCGCACCCGGCGAGACGGCCCCGCCCCGGCGCGGCGCCGCCGCGGCTGCGGGCGCCCCGCACGGGACCACGTACGAAAAACGCCGTAGGCGCCTGGCCCCCGAGGCCCGCCGTGGGAACGCCCTGCACGCGGGGGCTTGGTGGATCTGGGCCCTCGGGCTCGCCACCGCCGCCTCCCGGACCACCAATCCGCTGCTCCTCGGCCTGATCGTCGGCGTCGCCGGGTACGTGGTCGCCGCCCGCCGGACCGCCGCGCCGTGGGCGCGTTCCTACGGGGCGTTCATCAAGCTCGGCCTGTTCGTCATCGGCCTGCGCCTCCTGTTCTCCATGCTGCTCGGCTCGCCCCTGCCCGGCTCGCACACCCTCTTCACCCTCCCGGAGGTCCCGCTGCCGGCCTGGGCGCAGGGCATCCGGTTCGGTGGCAAGGTCACCGCCGAACAGCTGGTCTTCGCCTTCTACGACGGCGCGAAGCTGGCCACCCTCCTCATCTGTGTCGGCGCCGCGAACGCGCTCGCCAACCCGGCCCGGCTGCTGAAGTCCCTTCCCGCGGCCCTGTACGAGGCGGGCGTGGCCGTGGTCGTCGCCATGACCTTCGCGCCGAACATGGTCGCCGACGTGGTGCGGCTGCGGACCGCCCGCAGGCTGCGCGGTCGCCCCACCGGCGGGGTGAAGGCGGTCCTCCAGATCGGCCTGCCGGTCCTGGAGGGCGCCCTGGAGCGGTCGGTGGCGGTGGCCGCCTCGATGGACGCGCGCGGGTACGGGCGCACGGCGCAGGTCCCGCCGGCCGTCCGGCACACCACCAACGCCCTCACCCTCGGCGGCCTCCTCGGCATGTGCGCGGGTACGTACGGGCTGCTCGCGGCGGAGGGCGCCGCGTTCGGCCTGCCCGTCCTCTTCATCGGCCTCGCCCTGGCCCTGGCGGGCCTGCGCCTGGGCGGGCGGCGCAGCATCCGGACCCGGTACCGGCCCGACCGGTGGGGGCCGCGGGCCTGGCTGGTCGCCGGGTCGGGGGCCGCGGTCGCGGCCCTGCTGATCCGTGCCGGGACGGTGGACCCGGAGGGGCTGCGCCCGGGCGTCGTCCCGCTGGTCGCGCCCGGCCTGCCGCTCTGGCCCGCGGCGGCGATCCTCATCGGCCTGCTCCCCGCCTTCGTGGCACCCGTACCGCCGAAGGAGGCGTCGCAGTGATCCGTTTCGAGCGGGTGTCGGTGACCTATGAGGGAGCCCCGGCGCCCTCTTTGCGCGACGCGGACTTCGAGGTGCCGGAGGGGGAGCTGACCTTGCTGGTCGGCCCGTCGGGTGTCGGCAAGTCGACTCTCCTGGGAGCCGTCTGCGGACTGGTCCCGCACTTCACGGGCGGCCGGCTGCGGGGCCGGGTCACGGTCGCGGGCCGCGACACCCGTACCCACAAGCCGCGCGAGCTCGCGGACGTGGTGGGCACGGTCGGCCAGGATCCGCTGGCCCACTTCGTGACGGACGTCGTCGAGGACGAGCTGGCGTACGGCATGGAGTCGCTGGGCCTGGCCCCTGCCGTGATGCGCCGCCGCGTCGAGGAGACCCTCGACCTGCTGGGCCTGAACGAACTCCGCGACCGCCCCATCGCCACCCTGTCCGGCGGCCAACAGCAGCGGGTCGCGATCGGCTCGGTCCTCACCCCGCACCCGAAGGTGCTGGTTCTGGACGAACCGACCTCGGCGCTGGACCCGGCGGCGGCCGAGGAGGTCCTGGCGGTCCTCCAGCGCCTGGTCCACGACCTGGGCACCACCGTGCTGATGGCGGAGCACCGCCTGGAGCGGGTGGTCCAGTACGCCGACCGCGTCCTGCTGCTCCCGTCCCCGGGCGCGGCCCCCGTCCTGGGCACCCCGGCCGACATCATGGCGATCTCCCCGGTCCACCCCCCGGTCGTCTCCCTGGGCCGCCTCGCGGGCTGGTCCCCCCTCCCCCTGTCGGTCCGCGACGCGCGCCGCCTCGCCGCTCCCCTCAGGTCCCGCCTACCGGAGCCGCTCCCCGACCCGGCCACCCCCACGACGGCCACCCCCCGACCCCCGCTCGCCCCCACCCCCCTCGCCGCCCCGACCGCCGGGCCGGCGTCTGAGGCGCACGGCCCGGGGCAGCGCCCCGGCTCCGAAGCCGCGCCGGCGTCTGAGGCGCAGGGCCCGGGGCGGATCCCCGGTTCCGGCTCCGAAGCCGCGCCCGCGTCTGAGGCGCAGGGCCCTGGGCGGATCCCCGGTTCCGGCTCCGAAGCCCCGCCGGCGTCTGAGGCGCGGGGTCCGGGGCGGAGCCCCGGTTTCGGGAAGGGGCGGGGTGGGGAAGAGGCTCCGCGCAGCGGACCCGGCTCCCGCCCCACCCTCTGGGCCCGGCTGCGCCGTAAGCCGGCCGCCCCGGCCCCGGCCCTCGGCATGGACCCGGCCCCCACCACCCCGCCCCCGGCAACCGGCACGGGACCGGCCCGGCCCCCCGTCGCCACGGCCACCGCCGTATCGGTCCGGCGGGGCCGCGCCGAGGTCCTGCACGGCATCGACCTCGCCATCGCACCCGGCGAGACCCTCGCCCTCATGGGCCGCAACGGCGCCGGCAAGTCCACCCTCCTCGCCACCCTCGTCGGCACCGTCGAGCCCTTCACTGGCCAGGTGACCGTCGCCGGCCGGACCCCCCACCGCACGCCGCCCCCGGAGATGATCCGCCGCGTCGCGCTGGTCCCACAGGACCCCCGCGACCTCCTCTACGCCGACACCGTCGCCGCCGAGTGCGACGCCGCCGACTCCGACGCGGGCGCCGCGCCAGGGACCTGCCGTGATCTGGTGTCGGCCCTGCTGCCCGGCGTCCCCGACGACACCCACCCGCGCGATCTCTCCGAGGGCCAGCGCCTGGCCCTGGCCCTGGCCCTGGTGCTGACCGGCCGGCCGGCCCTGCTGCTGCTCGACGAGCCCACCCGCGGCCTGGACTACGCCGCCAAGGCCCGCCTGATCGAGATCCTCCGCACGCTGGCGGCCCGGGGCCACGCCATCATCCTGGCCACGCACGACGTGGAGCTCGCCGCCGAGCTGGCCCACCGGGTGGTGATCCTGGCCGGCGGGGAGATCGTCGCGGACGGCCCGACGGCGGAGGTGGTGGTGTCCTCCCCCGCCTTCGCCCCGCAGGTGGCCAAGATCCTGGCGCCGGGCCACTGGCTCACGGTCTCCCAGGTCTCGGCGGCCCTGGCAGCCACCGGCTCCGAGCACGCCGACCCCAAGGACACCGGCTCCGAGCACGCCGACCCCAAGGACACCGGCAACACGGACGGCCCCACCCCATGACCCACCCCACGCCCGGCCCCGACGCCGGCCCCGCCGACACCCGCCCCGCCCCCGGCTCCGGCACCCGGCCCGCCCCCGACTCCGGCCCCGGCCCCGACACCCGCCCCGACCCCCGCCCCAAGGCGTCGTCCCCCGCGCCCCGCCCCGTCCGCATCGGCCCCCGCGCCGCCGCGGCCCTGGTCCTCGTTACCCTCATCGGCATCGCCGCCTTCGGCTGGCCCCTGCTCGCGGACCGTCAGTCCGGCCTCGCCCACTCCCAGGACGCCCCCTGGCTCTTCGCCGCGCTCCTGCCCCTCCTCGTCGCCGTCGTCGTCGCGACGATCGCCGACGACGGCATCGACGCCAAGGCCGTCGCCATGCTGGGCGTACTGGCCGCGGTCGGGGCCGCGCTCAGACCGCTGGGCGCGGGTACGGCCGGCCTGGAGCCCATGTTCTTCCTGATGGTGCTGAGCGGCCGTGTCCTCGGGCCCGGCTTCGGCTTCGTGCTGGGCTCGGTGACGATGTTCGCGTCAGCCCTGCTCACCGGCGGGGTCGGGCCGTGGATGCCGTTCCAGATGCTGGCGCTGGGCTGGTTCTCGCTGGGCGCGGGGCTGCTGCCCGGCCCCGGCCGGATCCGTGGCCGGGCCGAGCTGGCGATGCTGGCGGCGTACGGGTTCGTGGGCTCGTTCGCGTACGGCACGATCATGAACCTCCAGGGCTGGGTGATCCTGCAGGGCATGGGCCAGGGCATCTCCTTCCACCCCGGGGACCCGGTGCCGGAGAACCTGGCGCGCTTCGTCGCGTACTGCCTGGCGACCTCGCTGGGCTGGGATCTGGGCCGGGCCGCGCTGACCGTCGTACTGACCCTGTCGCTCGGGGCCACGCTGCTGAAGGCGCTGCGCCGCGCGACACGAAAGGCGGCCTTCGATGCCCCGATTTCCTTTGAATCAGGGGTTTAGGGCCGTTTTGTCCCATCCCCTAAAAGGCTACGAATGGCTCCGGACAGTGACATTTGGGGCCTCCGGCGGTGACCCGCCCCACAGGACCCACGTCACATACGAACCGGGATAGTTGCCCCCGAACGCCTCATATCTCCCCCCTCATCCCGGTCCCCACCTGCGCGGATGCCCTGGGGCCCGGAGGGGGCCGAACCTCCCCGCCTGCGAGGACCACTAGTAAGAGGGGTCGTTGCCAGGCCCCGGGGAGGTCTGTAGAACTGGATGAGTCGCAAGGCGGCAGGGGTACTTCACCCCCCGCCGACGAACCCCTCTCCTCCGCGTGAGTGGCTCACGCATGTCTTCGGCATGCGTGCGACCGTCCCTGTTCCCTACGGAAGGCCAACCCCGTGTCCAACGCAGTCATCCGCCGCATCGCCGCCTCGAAGAAGGCTTTCGCTGGCACCGTCCTCGCCCTCGGCGTCGCCGGCTCCATGCTCGCCACCGTTCCGGCCCAGGCGGCCCCGACGAGCGCCAAGGCGATCGCGCAGCAGATGATCAAGGACCCGGCCCAGTTCGCCGCCTTCGACAAGATCATCTCGCACGAGAGCGGCTGGGACCACACCGCGACGAACTCCTCCTCGGGCGCGTACGGCCTGGTCCAGGCCCTGCCGGCCTCGAAGATGTCCTCGGCGGGCTCCGACTGGAAGACCAACCCGGCCACCCAGATCAAGTGGGGCCTGGACTACATGAACTCCCGCTACGGCAGCCCCGTCGGCGCCTGGAACTTCTGGCAGTCTCACCACTGGTACTAAGCCACCAGTGGCAGCAGACGCCGCAGGACCCGCCGCGAGGCGGCGACAGACATGCGAAGGCCCCGGTGGCCGGCCTCCCCAGGTCCGGCCTCCGGGGCCTTCGGCTTCCCATCCCACAGGGTCCGAGGGCCGCTCCGGCGGCAGCACGCGCCACCGGGCGACGACGCACGGCGGTCCGCCGTGCCAAGCGGCATCACACGGCGGGTGCGCCGTGCCAAGCGGCATCACACGGCGGGTGCGCCGGGCCCCCGCGGCATCACACCGCGGTGCGCCGCTCCCGCACTACAGCCGCTGAATGATCGTGCCGGTCGCCAGCGCGCCTCCCGCGCACATGGTGATCAGCGCGAACTCCTTGTCACGCCGTTCCAGCTCGTGCAGCGCGGTGGTGATCAGCCGGGCGCCGGTGGCGCCGACGGGGTGGCCGAGCGCGATGCCGCCGCCGTTGACGTTGACCTTCTCCAGGTCCTGGTCGAAGACCTGGGCCCAGCTGAGCACGACCGAGGCGAAGGCCTCGTTGATCTCGACGAGGTCGATGTCCTTGAGGGACATCCCGGCCTTGCCGAGCACGGCCCGCGTCGCGTCGATCGGCCCGTCGAGGTGGTAGTGCGGGTCCGCGCCGACCAGTGTCTGGGCGACGATCCGGGCGCGCGGGCGGAGCTTGAGCGCGCGGGCCATCTTGCGCGAGGCCCACATCACGGCGGCGGCCCCGTCGGATATCTGCGAGGAGTTCCCGGCGGTGTGCACGGCGGTCGGCATGACCGGCTTGAGCCGGGCCAGGCCCTCCATGGAGGTGTCGCGCAGGCCCTCGTCGCGGTCGACCAGGCGCCACATGCCCTGCCCCGCCGCCTGCTCCTCTTCGGTGGTGGGCACCTGCACGGCGAAGGTCTCGCGCTTGAAGCGCTCCTCCGCCCAGGCGGTGGCGGCCCGCTCCTGGGACAGCACCCCCAGCCGGTCGACGTCCTCCCGGCTCAGGCCCCGGTGGCGGGCGATGCGCTCGGCGGCCTCGAACTGGTTGGGGAGGTCGACGTTCCACTCGTCCGGGAAGGGCTTTCCGGGGCCGTGCTTGGAACCCGAGCCCAGCGGGACCCGGCTCATGGCCTCGACCCCGCATGCGATGCCGATGTCCATGACCCCGCCGGAGATCATGTTGGCGACCATGTGGTTGGCCTGCTGGGAGCTGCCGCACTGACAGTCCACTGTGGTCGCGGCGGTCTCGTACGGGAGGCCCATGGCGAGCCAGGCGTTGCGGGCGGGGTTCATCGACTGCTCGCCGGCGTGGGTGACGGTGCCGCCGACGATCTGTTCGACGCAGTCCGGCTGGATTCCGGTCCGGGCGAGGAGTTCGCGGTACGTCTCGCCGAGCAGGTAGGCGGGATGAAGGTTGGCGAGCGCGCCCCCGCGCTTTCCAATGGGGGTGCGAACGGCTTCGACGATGACGGGTTCCGCGGCCATGAGCTCGTCCTCTCCTGCACAGTGCCGGCGCGGCGGGCCGTCCCGGCGCCCCGCCCTGAACTAGTACGCGTTCTAGTTCCATCCGCAGTCTTATGACCTGGGGGCCCGGCACGCAAGGGTCTTGCACGCGGCTTACACGGATTCCACACGCAACAGTTGGCGCCGGAGCCCTTGTCACTTCTAGAACTCGTTACTACCTTCAAGCCAACTTCTGATGGGCCGTCAGACCTTGGAGTTGCCCGATGCCCTGCCCCGCGCTGCCCGAAGGCTTCGACGCCACCGACCCCGACCTGCTCCAAGACCGGGTCCCCTTCCCGGAGTTCGCACAGCTGCGGCAGACCGCACCCGTGTGGTGGTGTCCGCAGCGGCGGGGCATCACCGGTTTCGACGACGAGGGCTACTGGGCCGTGACCCGGCACGCCGACGTCAAGTACGTCTCCACGCACCCGGAGTTGTTCTCCTCCACCACCAACACGGCGATCATCCGCTTCAACGAGCACATCGCGCGCGAGCAGATAGATGCCCAGCGTCTGATCATGCTGAACATGGATCCGCCGGAACACACCCGGGTCCGCCAGATCGTGCAGCGCGGTTTCACCCCGCGGGCCATCCGCGGCCTGGAGGAGGCCCTGCGCGACCGGGCGCGGAAGATCGTCGCGGAGGCGCCGGCCGCCTCGGCCGACGGCAGCTTCGACTTCGTGACGCAGGTGGCGTGCGAGCTCCCGCTGCAGGCGATCGCCGAACTGATCGGCGTACCGCAGGAAGACCGGCTCCGCATCTTCGACTGGTCGAACAAGATGATCGCGTACGACGACCCGGAGTACGCGATCACCGAGGAGGTCGGCTCCAACGCGGCGATGGAGCTCATCGGCTACGCGATGAACCTGTCGGCCGCCCGCAAGGAATGCCCGGCCAAGGACATCGTCACGCAGCTGGTGGCGGCCGAGGGCCAGGGCAACCTGGGATCCGACGAGTTCGGCTTCTTCGTGCTGCTGCTGGCCGTCGCCGGCAACGAGACCACCCGCAACGCCATCAGCCACGGCATGCACGCCTTCCTCACCCACCCCGAGCAGTGGGAGCTGTACAAGGCGACCCGGCCGGCCACTGCGGCGGAGGAGATCGTCCGCTGGGCCACCCCGGTGGTGTCCTTCCAGCGCACCGCCACCCAGGACACCGAACTGGGCGGCCAGAAGATCAAGGCGGGCGACCGGGTGGGGCTGTTCTACTCCTCCGCCAACCACGACCCCGAGGTGTTCGAGAACCCGGACGCCTTCGACATCACCCGCGACCCCAACCCGCACCTGGGCTTCGGCGGCGGAGGCCCGCACTTCTGCCTCGGGAAGTCCCTGGCCATCATGGAGATCGACCTGATCTTCAACGCCCTCGCGGACTCCCTGCCCGATCTGCGGCTGGCCGGGGACGGCCCGCGGCGGCTGCGCGCGGCCTGGCTCAACGGGATCAAGGAGCTCCGGGTCAGCCACGGCTGACCCGCGATCCAGGGCGGCAGGGGCCGCTCCTCCCACGCCCGGCCCCTGCCGTCCGCTGGTTGTGACCTTCCGGGCCGTTGTCCCGGAGCCGGTGTGACGGCACACTGCGCGGATGAACCTTCAGGATGAACTCGGACCCGCCGAAGCCGTGGACGCAGTGGACGCCGCGGAAGCCGCCGCAGCCGTGGAAGCCGCAGAAGTCACAGAAGCCGCCGCAGCCGTGGAAGCCCGCTGGCAGCGCATGCCGCTGACGTGGAAGCTGGTGCTCGACCGGGCCGAGTCCAAGACCATGAGCCAGGGCGTGCTGGCGCTCATAGCGGCGGCCGCGGCCGAACCAAGACTCAGACGGCTGTACCCCTTCACCAGTCGGTGGACCCTGTGGTTCAGCTCCCGCACCAGCCCCCCGTTCAACGTGGAGGTGCCGGCGGTCGAGCCGATGGACGACGGGCGCTTCCGCGTCCGCGGGCCGCGCATGACGAACGTGATCGGCGAGGCGGACACCGCGGAGGCGGCCATCGCCCTGGTCGTGGCCCAACTCCCCCCGGAACAGTCGAGGTGATCGCGTCGGGCTGATCGCCGCGGGCTGATCGCCCGAGTGGCGCGAGCGCCGCACCGGGCGGATCCTGGACGGACGCGGCGATCCACCGCAGGGGTGCCGGAGCGGGCTCAATACCGCTCCGGCACCCCTTCGGTGTGTCGCCCCTTCACGCCGTGGTGCGCTCCCCGGACCCCTTGCCGCTGCCCACCGGCTCGGGCGTGCGCGGCCGCGGGAGGTTCACCCCGGCCCGGGGCAGGGCGCCCCGCGGCCCGGAGAGTACGTACACCAGCCCGAACCCGGCGCCGACGACGAGGGCGCCGCCGACCGCGTCGAGCACCCAGTGGTTGGCGGTGGCGACGATGGCGCACACCGTGATCAGCGGGTGGAGGGCGCCCAGCAGCTTCTGCCAGCGCTTCGGGGCGAGCGCGATGATCACGATCCCGCACCACAGCGACCAGCCGAAGTGCAGCGAGGGCATCGCCGCGTACTGGTTGGAGATCGCCGTCATCGCCCCGTACTGCGGGTTGGCCAGGTCCTGCACTCCGTGCACGGTGTCGACGTACCCCAGGTCGGGCATCAGACGGGGCGGCGCGAGCGGGTACAGCCAGAAACCGGCGAGCGCGAGGACGGTGGCCAGGCCCAGCGAGGCCCTGGCCCAGCGGTAGTCGCCGGGGCGGCGCCAGTACAGGACGGCCAGGATCGTCAGCGGGACCACGAAGTGGAAGGAGGTGTAGTAGAAGTTGAAGAACGCCTCCAGCCAGGGCGTGTTCACCACGGCGTGGTTCACGGCGTGCTCGATGTCGATGCCCAGGGCCTTCTCGATGCCGTGGATCTGGCTGCCGTTGCCCTCGGCGAGGCTGCGGCTGGTGGGTGCGGCGGCCCGGATGTGCGAGTACAGCGAATAGCCGACCCGTATCAGCAGCAGTTCCAGCAGCAGGTTCGGGCGGGACAGCACGTGCCGCCAGAACGGCAGCAGCGGCACCCTCGACCAGCGCGCGGCGGCGGGCCGCCCGTACGCGGTGGCGACGGGCTCACGCCAGTACGGCGAGGAGCGGGGCAGGAACGGCACCGCGCACGCCGCCGCGAGGGCCGTCAGCAGCAGCACGTTGTCCCGTACGGGGGCCAGCGCGTCCAGGTTCGGCAGCAGTACGGCGCTGGGCAGGGTCATCGCGAGCACGACGGCGACCGGCCACACGGTCCGGTCCGCGGCCCGCCTGCCCACCTTGCCGGCGACCGCGAGCAGCACCCACAGCAGCTGGTGGCGCCAGCCCGCCGGGGCCACCGCGACGGACACGCAGCCGGTGATCGCGACGGCGAGCAGCAGCTGCCCGTCGCGGGCGTAGCGGGCCGCGCGGCGCAGCCCGGCCCACACGACGGCCGCCGCGAGGGCCACGTACAGGCCGATCTCGGCGGGTCCGTCCAGGCCGAGCCGCAGCAGCGCCCCGTGCACGGACTGGTTGGCGAGGCCGTCGGGGGCGCCGCCGAGGCCCGTCCCGGCGAGGTGCTGGACCCAGTACGTCCACGAGTCGCGCGGCAGCGAGGCCCAGGACAGGGCGGTGGCCCCGGCGAAGGTCACGGCGGCGGCCTTGGCGGTGGGGCGGCGCCCGGTCAGCCACAGCAGCGGCGCGAACAGCAGCAGCGCGGGCTGCAGGGCCGCGGCCAGGCCGACGAGGAACCCGGCCGGGCGTTCACCGGGCACCCGGAACACGGCCAGCAGCACCAGCAGCACCGGCAGGACGGCGGTCTGGCCCGGCGAAGCGGCCTCGCGGACGGGCAGCGAGACCATCATCAGGGCGACCAGCACGGGCGCGGCCAGCAACGCGGTGCGCCGGGGCACGGGATCGGGCAGCCCCCGCGCGGCGACCAGCCCGATCGCGGCGACGAAGAGCAGGGTGACGCAGGTCCAGGCCACTTCCAGGGAGGGCGCGGCGAAGCCGACGAGCGGCTTGAGGACCAGCCCCGCGAAGGGGGTTCCGGTGAACCCCGAGCCGCTCTCGTACAGCGTGCCCGGCAGGCTGCCCGGGAGGTGGAAGCCGCTGAGCCACTCCGCCGGCGGCACGCGCAGCACGGCGGCGGCCTGTCTGACGGCGAGGACGCCCGCCAGCGCCCACAGCAGGAGGCGCGCGGCCGCGAGCCTGCCCCCGCCGCTACCGCCTATGACCCCGGCATGTCCGTTGGCATCGGTGTGCTCCGCCGCGTTAGCCACGCCCCGCCGGCCTCCCGCCCTGTTGACCGCAACCCCGACTTCGCCTGGCTGCCGCGGTTCATGCACCACTTCATTACCTGGGCGACGATATCTCCCACGGCATGCCGGGGGTGGCGGCATGCGGAGCATGCGGATCGTGCGGATCCGCAGCCGTGGGCGGCGACTTCCCGGTCCGGGGTCCGGGGCGGGGGCTGGTCCGGGGTCCGGGGCGGGGGCTGGTCTGGGGTCCGGTCCGGGGTCCGGCGCGGCGCGGTCCGGTGCGGCGCGGTCCGGTGCGGCGCGGTCCGGTGCGGCGCGGTGTGGCGGGGTCCGGTGTGGTCCGGTTCGCCTCGCTCCGCGGCGGGAAGCGCCTTGACGACGCTCCGACCGGCGGATGTAGGAGACTGCACGCACGTCGTCGAGGCCAGGTGCGAGACCCGGCCTGCGTTCCTGAGAGGTGTCATGTGCCGAGCGTGGTAAAGATCAACGCGCTGACCGTTCCCGCCGAGCAGCGTGAGGTGCTGGAGCAGCGCTTCGCCTCGCGGGCGGGTGCCGTGGAGAGTTCGGACGGGTTCGAGTGGTTCGAGCTGCTGCGCCCCGTGGAGGGCACCGACCAGTACCTGGTCTACACGCGGTGGCGTTCCGAGGAGGACTTCCAGGCGTGGATGGAGGGCCCCATGAAGGCGGCCCACCAGGGCGGCGGCGCGGAGGGCGGCGAGCGTCCGAAGCCGGCGGCCTCGGCTTCCTCGGTGTGGTCCTTCGAGGTCGTCCAACAGGCGGCGCCGAAGCAGGCGTGAGCGTGCGAGAGGCCCGGAGCAGCGGCTCCGGGCCTCTTGCGGCACCCCGGACGGCGACTGCGGATGTCGCACACGGATCTCGCACGCCGGACGGCGGCGTGTCACACCACCGATCGCGGCGTGTCACATCCCCGACGGCGGTGCGGCGGCCCAGAAGGCGTCGGACTCGTCGATGTCCTCGGTGCACTCGTCGATGTCCGTGATCTTGTGGCCGACGATGGTGAAGAACAGGCCCTGCCTGATCTCGATCCCCCGGTCGCCCCGGTCGCCGCGCGCCGTGTGGAAACTCATGGCGTGGCCGCGGCCGTCGGCCATGACCGACTCCAAGTGGACCTGGAAGGTCCCCTTCGTCTCCTCGGCGAGGCGCCGGTAGAGGTCCATGACGGCCTCGCGCCCCTTGTGGTGCCCTGACAGCGGGTTGCTGCCGGGCACGTGGTGGATGACGTCGGCCGTCATCATCGCGCCCAGTGTCTCCAAGTCGCCCTTGCCGAAGGCCTCGTAGCCGCGGCGGATCAGGGCACAGTCAGGATGCTCCGACATGACGGTTCACGCCTTCCATGTGCACGGTTTGCCCTTTTTACTATCATCGGCCCGCCCCTGTGGATATTCCAACGCAGCCCTCCCCCTCCCGAGTCCACAATGACGCCATGATCAGCAAAACGAGCAACGAGACGACCACCGATCCAACCACCGCACCGACCGTCGAACCGCCCACCGAAGCGACCATCGCGGCGACCGGCGAACCGACCGGCACCACCACGGGCACCTGGAAGGTCGCCCCCGAACCGTTCACCACTCCCGACGCCACCGCCCTGCGCCGCGCCTACTACGCCGAGGTCGCCGGCCGGTACTGGAAGCGCTCCGTCACCGAGGCCGAGATCGACCAGGGCATGCTGGACTTCCCGGCCGACCGCCTCGCCCCGCCGACGGGCCTGTTCCTGGTCGGCCGCCTCGACGGCCGGCCCTTCGCCTGCGCCGGCATACACCTCCTCGACCCCGCCACCGCCGAGCTGACGAGGGTGTACGTCGACCAGCGTGCCCGCGGCACCGGCGGCGGGGCGGCTCTGCTCGCCGCCCTGGAGGAGGCGGGCCGGGCGATGGGCGCCGAGCGCGTACGCCTGGACACCCGGTCCGACCTGGTGGAGGCCCGGGCCTTGTACGCGCGGCACGGGTACAGCGAGATACCCGCGTACAACTCCGGCCCGTATGCGGAGCACTGGTTCGAGAAGTCCCTGAAGCTCCTGAAGCCGTGAAGCCCTGGACCCGCGTTCAGTGCGCGGCGTGGTCGCGGCGTGGGAGGGCCTCGTAGGGCTCCTCGGAGTCCGAACCGCAGAGCTCGGCGTTGAGCTCCTCGACCAGCTTGATCAGGTCGGTCGGCCGGTCGGGGCCCCACCAATCGCCGAGCAGTTCCGCGAGCGACTCCTGCCGGGCGGCGGACAGCCGGGCGGCAGCCGCGGCCCCGCGGTCGGTCAGGCGCAGGGACATCCCGTCGCGGAAGGCGAGTCCGCGTCCCTCGACCTGCCGGGCGGCGTCCGTGATGGCCCTGATCGGCACGCCGGTGCGTTCCGCGAGCATCGCGGGGTCCGTCGACCCGTACTTCTTGATCCGCAGCAGCATCCAGCTCGCGGCGGGCAGCAGGTCGTAGCCGGCCTTCTCGGTGATCTTCTCGTAGACGTGGCGGCGTCCCTCACGGGTGCCGAGTACCGACAGCGCGCGGGCGACCTCGTCGTGGGATGAGCGTTGGACGGGGTTGGAGGCCAGGGTCTCGGTCACGTCCGGTGCGGTGACCGAGCCGCGGAGCTTGTCTTCCTTGAGGAACCAGGCGATCACGAACGCGAGCAGCACGACGGGCACGGCGTAGAGGAAGACATCGCTGATGGAGGTGGAGTAGGCGTCGAGCGCGCGCAAGCGCAGGTCGGCGGGGAGTGCTCCGATGGCCCGCGGGTCGGCCTCCAGCCGGTCGATGTTCACGGCGGGCGGCAGCCGCGTACCGGCGAGGGCGGTGGCGAGCTGGTCGTCGAGCCGGTTGGTGAAGACCGTGCCGAAGATGGCTACGCCGAACGAGGCGCCGATGGAACGGAAGAAGGTGGCGCCCGAGGTGGCAACCCCGAGGTCTTCATAACTGACGGAGTTCTGCACCACGAGCACGAGGACCTGCATGACCAGGCCGAGGCCCGCTCCGAAGACGAAGAAGTAGACGCTCATCTCCCAGTCAGAGCTGGTGCGCTGGAGCTGGTGCAGGAGCAGCAGCCCGACGGCGGTGACGGCGGTGCCGACGATCGGGAAGACCTTCCACCGGCCGGTGCGGCTGACGATCTGGCCGGAGACGGTCGAGGAGATCAGCAGACCCAGCACCATCGGCAGCATGTGGACGCCGGACATCGTCGGGGACACACCCCGGACGATCTGGAGGAAGGTCGGCAGGTAGACCATCGCGCCGAACATCGCGAAGCCGATGATGAAACTGATCACCGAGCAGAGGGTGAAGGTGCGGATCCGGAACAGCTTCAGCGGCAGCACGGGTTCGGCGGCCCGCCGCTCGACGAGGATGAAGACGACCAGGAGTACGGCGCCCAAGGCGGCCAGGCCGATGATCTGGGCCGAGCCCCAGGCCCAGGTGGTGCCCCCGAGGGAGGCGACTAGCACGAGGCAGGTGGCGACGGAAGCGATGAGGAGGGTGCCCAGGTAGTCGATGGTGTGCTTCGAGGAGCGCGCCGGGATGTGCAGGGCGGCGGCGATGACGACGAGCGCGACGAGACCGATGGGGAGGTTGATGTAGAAGACCCAGCGCCAGGACAGGTGGTCCACGAACAGGCCGCCGAGCAGCGGCCCGAGCACGCTGGTCGCCCCGAATACGGCGCCGAAGAGCCCTTGGTACTTGCCGCGTTCGCGCGGCGGGACGATGTCGCCGACGATCGCCATCGACAGCACCATCAGTCCGCCGCCGCCCAAGCCCTGGAGGGCGCGGAAGCCGATGAGCTGCGGCATGTTCTGGGCGAGCCCGCACAGCGCCGAGCCGATCAGGAAGAGCACGATGGCGTACTGGAACAGCTTCTTGCGCCCGTACTGGTCACCGAGCTTGCCCCACAGCGGGGTCGCGGCGGTCGAGGCGAGCATGTAGGCGGTGACGACCCAGGACAGGTGCTCCATACCGCCGAGCTCGCTGACGATCGTCGGCAGGGCGGTGGAGACGATGGTCTGGTCGAGTGCGGCTATCAGCAGCCCGAGCAGCAGGGCGCCTATGGGGACGAGCACGTCTCGGGAGGCGTGCTCGGTGCCGGGGCCGGGTTCCACGGCTGACGTGGTCACATCCTGGGCCATCGATTCCTCCTCAGGCCGGATCAACATCTCCATCCTGAGCGGTGTGTCCGGTTATGGCCTCTCGGGGAGGGTTGGGCGGGGCCCGGGGGGTCTGCATAATCGCAGGCAGTGGCCAGGGAGGGTTCCAGTGAGCGCTGAGCGCTGTCCAGATTGCGGCGCCAAGGGCGTCGGCTGCGCATGCGCGCAGGGCGCGGGTTTCGACCCGCTGCGCATTCGCCCGTACGTGTCCCTGTCCGACCCCGGCCAGGAGGGAGCCGCCCCGGCGTCCCCGCAGCCGGTGCTGGGCGCGGTGGCCCAGCCGAACCAGCCCCGGGGCGGGAACCCGTTCGGTCCGCCCGACGAGGCCCGCACGGAGCTGCTGCCCCCGATCCCGCCGGCCCCTGCGCCGCAGCACGACACCCCGGCGTACGGCACACCCGTACCGCCGCCGCAGCAGCCCTGGCCGGACCACACGGCTCCGCTGCCCACGGTCCCCCCTGCCCCCGGGCAGACGGGCCCGGGCGGTGCGGGGCCGGGGGGTGCGATACCCGGGGCGGGGCCGCGCGGTGCGGGGCCTGGTGCTGGGCACGGTGCGGGGCCGGGCGGGCACGGTGCGGCGCCTGGTGCTGGGCTCGGTGCGGGGCCGGGCGGCGTGGCGCCGGGTGCTGGGCCGCGTGGTGCGGGGCCGGGTGGCATGGGGCCGGGTGCTGGGCCGGGTGGTGCGGGGCCTGGTGCTGGGCCGCGTGGTGCGGGGCCGGGTGCTGGGGTCGGTGCGGGACACGGTGGTGGAGGGGGCGGGGGTGGGGGTGGGGGCCCCGAGAAGCGAAAGCGGCTCGTCCTGCTCCTGGCCGGCGCGGCCGCCGTCGTCGCCGTCGGCGGCGTGGCCCTGGCTCTGGGGGTGTCGACCGGGTCCGGGAAGACCGATACCGCGTTGCTGGACACGAAGCCGTCGGGTCCCGCGGTGAGCGTGGGTCCGGTCGGCCCGACGGATGGTTCGCCCAGCCCGACGGCCAGTGCGTCGGCCTCGGCATCGCCGTCGGCTTCCGCCTCGCGGTCCGCGTCGCCGAGTGCCACGCGTTCCGCGTCACCCTCCGCCACGCCGAGCCAGTCCCGCTCCTCGGCCCCGCCCGCGCAGTCCCCGCCACCGACCCCGAGTCGCACACCGGGCCCCCCGGCGCCCCCGCCCCAGCCGCCGCCCGCCCAGGGGCCGACCCTGCGCTACGGCGATTCGGGCCCGGAGGTGAAGAAGCTCCAGCAACTGCTGGCCGGGCAGGGGCTCTACCGCGGCAAGATGGACGGCAAGTTCGGCAGGTCCGTGGAGGACGGGGTGTCGTCGTTCCAGTGGGACAACGACATCACCGATGACCCCTGGGGCGTGTACGGCCCCGCGACGCGCCGCGCCCTGGAGGGCTAGACCGGCTCTTTCGGATCTTGCCGACCGAGCCCGCGTTGTCCGGTGCCATGGGGTCTCCCCAGGCCCGGAGGGCCGAGGGGAAGCATCGCGAGGCGGAGGGACGCCCGTGTACTGGACGCACTCGGGCGCCCCGACAACGCGCCGAGTGCGGTGCAGGCGGCGCGGGACCCGGCAGGATCCGGCGGGTGCACATGTGACCCGCCCGGCCCGCCCGGCCGGCCCGCCCGCTCCGAAGACCGCCTGAGCCGCCCGCCCCGGGCATCCCGCCCGTGCGTGACCCCAGGGGCGGGCGGCGGGACGGGCAGACACCGCGTCCGCCCGGTCCTGGCGGGCAGCCAGGGGGCCGAAGGGCGTTCCGCCGCTGTCGGTGGCCCGGGGCCCCGCTGACATTCCGCTCCGGTCAGTGGCCGCGGTCCGGGCTGCCGTTGCACCTCGCTCGCGACCACGGGCCGGGCCGCCGTTCGATTGCTGCCGGTGGACACGGGCCCGGCTGATGTTCGCCGCTGCCGGTGGCCCAGGGCCCCGTTGGGGATTCCGCTGCGGTCGATGGCCAGGTCCCGGTTGGTGTTCCGCACGGCGTCCCGGTCCCGGCCGCTGGGCGCCCCCGTCCCGGCCGACCGCCATGCGGCCCGGCCGACGCGGCCCCTGAGGCGTTGGCCACGGGCCCGCTTCCCGGACCGGCCAGGTCGGGCACCCGTCGCACCCCGGCCCGCAACAGCCCGCCTGCCCTTCCGCCCAAGCCGCCGGCGGCACCGCGCCGCCCTGCCCGGACGGGCCGGTCACCCGCCCGTCGAGCCCCGCCCCGCCGAAGCCGCCCGCCCCGTGCCCGCCCGGACCGGCGGGGCCCAGGGCACCGTGCCCCCTCCCCTCCCCTCCCGGACCGACCCGGCCAGGTCAGACGCCCATCGCCCCGTCGATCCGCTCGCGCAGCAGGTCGGCGTGGCCGTTGTGTCGGGCGTACTCCTCGATCATGTGGATCAGCACCCAGCGCAGCGAGACCCGGCCGCGCCACACGTCGGTGCCCTCGACGTCGAGGTCCGGGGCCTCCAGGGCGAACCGCTCCGCGAACGCCACCTCCGCACGCCAGGCCTCCCACGCCGCCGCGACGCCCTCCGGGTCGCTCTCCGCGCCCTCGAAGTCCCCGTCGGGCTCGTCCTCCGACGAGAAGAGGGCCGGCGCCTCCTCCTTGGCCAGGACCCGCCGGAACCAGCGCCGCTCCACGTCGGCGAGATGCCGTACGAGACCCAGCAGGGAGAGCGTGGAGGGCTGTACCGACCGCTGGGACAGTTCCTCCCCCAGGCCGGAGCACTTCAGCTCGAGCGTGGTGCGCTGCGCGCCGAGCATGTCGATGAGCATGTGCCGTTCGTCACCGGTGGTGGGACCGCTGAAGCGGCGGTCGCTCCCGGCGCCAACGAACAGTGCTGCTCTTCTGGTTGGGGTCGTCATGCCGAACATCATCGGATGCCGTGCCGGGTTCCGGGAAGCCTTTCCCAGGCTCTGGAGACCCTTCCCCGGGCCGCTGGAAGACTGCCCGGCCGGCCCGTGGTGGCGCGCACCGCCATTTGCTTTGTATCTTGTAGGAACAAAGTGGTTCCGTCCTCAATCCCTGACCGGTGGACGGAACCACTTGTTTCTCTTCTCCCGCCTCGTCTGGAGCCCCACCGATGCCGGCCAGTACCACCAGCTCCGCCCGCGCCGCCGCCCCCGCCGTCCTCACCGCCAGGGCGCTGCTCCTGGACATGGACGGCACCCTCGTCAATTCCGACGCGGTGGTCGAGCGCTGTTGGCGCGACTGGGCGGTGGCCCACGGCCTCGACCCGCAGGAGGCGCTCAAGGTGGTCCACGGCCGCCAGGGGTACGCCACGATGGCCATCCTGCTGCCCGACCGCCCGATGGAGCTCAACTACGCCGAGAACACCGTGATGCTCGCCCGCGAGACCGCCGACACCGAAGGCGTGGTTCCGATCGGCGGCGCCCCGGAGTTCATGGCGGCCATCGCCGCGCTGCCGCACGCGCTGGTCACCTCCGCCGACGCGGCGCTGGCCGCGGCCCGGATGACGGCGGCCGCGCTGCCGATGCCCGAGGTACGGGTGACCGCCGAGTCCGTCGGGGCCAGCAAGCCCGACCCTGAGGGTTTCCTCAAGGGCGCTGCCGAGCTGGGTGTGGACCCGGCCGACTGCATCGTCTTCGAGGACTCCGCCGCCGGTATCGCCGCAGGCCAGGCGGCGGGCATGCGGGTCGTCGGGATCGGCCCCCGCGCCGCCGCGCACGCCCCGACGGCTCATGTGGCCGACCTGACGTCGGTCCGCGTCCACACCACCCCGGACGGGACCATCCACCTCACGCTCGGCCCGGCCGCATAGCGGACCCGCGCCCCAACGACGGCCGGGCCCTCGGGCGGGTCACAGCCTGAGCCCAGGCCGTGGCCTCAGCCGGTTCATGACCTCAGCCGGGTCCCGGCCCGAACCGCCACGGCCCGACCCACCACCGCCCGAACCGCCACCGCCCGACCCACCACCGCCCGGACCCCACCCCCACGGCCCGGCTCCTACTGGCCGACGCGCCCGTCGATGCGTTCCCGCAGGAAGTCGGCGTGGCCGTTGTGCCGCGCGTACTCCTCGATCATGTGCACCAGCACCTCGCGCAGCTGCATCGGCTCCCCGTCGGCGTCACCCGTGACGTCCAGGTCCGGAGCTTCGGCCACCAGCCGCTCCGCGAAGTCGATCTCGGCCCGCCAGGTGGCCCAGGCCTCCTCGACGACCGCCGGATCGGGCACCGCGCCGGTGAACTCCCCGGTGGGGTCGTGCGCCGTGCGGTAGTGCCTCCGTACGCCCTCACCTGCCATGACCTGCCGGAACCAGTACTGCTCCACACCCGCGAGATGGCGGACGAGGCCCAGCAGGGACAGGTTCGAGGGTTCGACCGAGCGGCGGGCCATCGCCTCGGCGTCGAGGCCCGCGCATTTCAGCTCCAGGGTGAGGCGCTGGTCGCGCAGGTAGCCGACGAGGGTGGCGCGTTCGCCGTGGAAGCCGCCGTCGGTACGGGTGTCCTCGTCGGGGTGGACGAACATGTTGGACCAGCCGAAGTGCCGACCGGCGGCAGGAACGGGCGCAGATGCAGGCGCAGGCACAGGCGCAGGAACAGGCCCAGGTACGGGAGCAGGAACAGGCGCAGGTACGGGTGCGGTCACGCCCGCGAGCGTGTCCGACGCACCCGCGCCCCGCAAGCGGATTTCCCCGCCCGCACCGCCCGCCCCGCACCGCACCCGCACCCGCCCCCGCATCCGCCCGCCCCCTCACACCGGCGCGGCGGCCGGTTGCTACGCGATGGCCTCGTACAGCGAGAACACGGCCAGCGCCGCCATCACCGCGGCGGCGACCTTGGTGATCAGCCGCAGCGGTACGTACTTCATCAGCGTGCGGCCGCCCAGGATGCCGATGCCCGCGACCGCCCACAGGGCGAGCACGGCGCCGAGGCCGACCGAGACGGGGTTGTCGTAGCGGGCCGCGAGGTTGGCGGTCATGATCTGGGTCAGGTCGCCGAACTCGGCGACGAGGATCAGCATGAAGCCCGCCCCTGACACCTTCCAGAAGGACTGGTCGGCGGGCGGCTTGACCTCCTCGTCCTCGTCGTTCTTCTTCAGGAGCAGCATGGCCGCGCCCGCGAGGAAGAGGATGCCGACGACGGCCTGGACGAGCCGGTGCGGGAGCAGGGTGAGGACGCTGCCCGCGGCGATGGCGAGTGCGACGTGCACGGCGAAGGCCGCGGCGACGCCCGCGAAGACGTACGAGGCGCGGTAGCGGGTGCCGAGCATCAGGCCGGCGAGGGCCGTCTTGTCGGGGAGTTCGGCGAGGAAGACGACGCCGAAGGCGATCGCCATGACGCTGAAGCTGAACACTGCGGTGGAACCTCAATCGGTCGGGCAGGACGCCAGCGGTACCGAGAGACCTGGGGTGATTCAGGGGTCGCTTCGGCTCGGCGGCGCCCTGAGTACGTGACTGCGTCACCACGCGTAACGATGCGTGCGAACGCGGAACAGGACACTGCGGCCGAAGGTCTCGCTGGCCTACCGCTGACGCGGTCTGCCTCCGGGCGCCGGCTGGTGTGACCCAGCAGTATGTCGACGGTCCGGCGAAGAGCTACTCCCCTTCTGCTCCTCCAGAGTACGTGACGCCGGGGACCGCCTCCCAGGCGCCCGGTATGTGACGTTGGCCCCAGCTCGCCCCGCCTCCTCGGCCGGAATCACAACTTCCGCACATGCGTGGGCCGTTGGATGGCTTGATGTGACGTGCGCATGTCGGCAACCTGTCACCTGGCGCCCACCCGAGCGACATCCCGCGCCGCCACCATGGCCGCGCCCCGCCGGGGCCGCACGGCCACCACCCCCCGCACCCAGGGAGCCCTCATGGCCCTCATACCCTCCGTCTACGCGCGTCGAATTGGCGTGCTCGCGTCAGCCTCGGCCCTCGCCGCCCTCACCACGCTCGTCAGCGCACCGGCCGCCCAGGCCTCCCCGCCCACCCCCATCAGCGCCGCCGCGGCGCGCTCGTACCTGGCCACGGTCACGCCCGCGGCGGAAGGTTCCCTCAGCGGCTACAGCCGGGACCTGTTCCCGCACTGGAGCACGGTGTCCGGCACCTGCAACACCCGCGAGACCGTCCTGAAGCGGGACGGCGTGAACGTCGTACAGGACTCCGCCTGCGCCGCCATCAGCGGAAGCTGGTACTCCGAATACGACGGAGCCACCTGGACCGCGGCGTCCGACATCGACATCGACCACATGGTCCCGCTCGCCGAGGCCTGGCGTTCGGGCGCCTCCTCCTGGACCACCGCCAAGCGCCAGCAGTTCGCGAACGACCTCACCCGCCCGCAGCTCATCGCGGTCACCGACAACGTCAACCAGGCCAAGGGCGACCTCGACCCCGGCAAGTGGCTGCCGCCGCGCACCGCCTACCGCTGTACGTACGGCCGGATGTGGGTCCAGGTGAAGCAGTACTGGGGGCTGAAAATGGACTCCGGAGAGAAGACGGCCCTGGTGAACCTCCTCAACGGCTGCTGACCGGGCGGCTCATCGGACTACTGACGAGGCGGCTGACCAGGCGGCTGACCAGGCGGCGGACCGCGCCGCCGACCGGGCGGCGCGTCGGCCCCGGCGGCCCCTGACCGGAATCCGATCTTTCTCCCCCGCCAGGGGGAGGCGAGGCTCCCCCTCCACCCCGTACCGTGATCGAAGGGGATACGGAGGAGGGGGAGTTGCATGGCCGGACTGCGTCTGGGGCCGCTGCTGCGCTACGTCGACTGGGACACGGGCGGCTCCGCCACCATATGGGTCGAAGCCGACCGTCCGTGCACGGCCGAGGTGCGGTGCGCGGACGGGGCGGGCGGCCAAGTGCGCACCTTCCAGATAGCGGGCCACCACTACGCGTTGGTGCCGGTTACCGGCCTGACCCCGGGTGCGACCACGGAGTACGAGGTACTGCTGGACGGGGTCCTCGTGTGGCCGCAGGCCGACAGCGGCTTCCCGCCGAGCACGATCACCACGCCGACCGTAGCGGGGCCCGGCCGGCCCGCGCCCGAACTCCGGGTGACGTTCGGATCCTGCCGGCAGGCCGCGCCGCCCCCCGGCCGGCGCGGACCGCACGGCGCGGACGCGCTGGACACCCTCGCGGCGCGGCTGGCCGCCGACCCGGAAGCGGTCCGGCCGGACGTCCTGCTGCTGCTCGGCGACCAGGTGTACGCCGATCACCTGTCGCGGGAGACCAAGAGGTGGCTGGCGGCCCGCCGGGATCTGCGCGAGGCGCCGGGCGCGCAGGTCGCGGACTACGAGGAGTACACCCGGCTCTATTACGAGTCCTGGCTGGACCCGGAGATCCGCTGGCTGCTGTCGACCGTGTCGAGCCTGCACATATTCGACGACCACGACTTCATCGACGACTGGAACACGAGTGCGGCCTGGCTGGCGGAGATGCGGGCGACGCCGTGGTGGTCGGAGCGGGTGCTGAGCGGGCTGATGTCGTACTGGGTCCATCAGCACCTCGGCAACCTCTCGCCCGCCGAGCTGGCGGCGGACGACCTGTACGGCGCGGTGCGCGAAACCCCGGACGGTACGGACGCGCTGCGCGCCTTCGCGGCGCGGGCGGATGCCGATCCCGGTGCGGTGCGCTGGAGCTACCGTCGGGACTTCGGCCGCTCGCGGCTGCTGATGGTGGACACCCGTGCGGCGCGGGTGCTGGCCGAGGACGGGCGGGCGATGCTCGACCCGGCGGAGCAGCGGTGGCTCCGGGAGAACGCCCTGGAGGGGCACGGGGGCTATGACCATCTGCTGATCGGGTCCTCGCTGCCGTGGCTGATGCCGCAGCTGATCCATGACGCGGAGGTGTGGAATGCCGCGTTGTGCCGTGGGGAGCGGGGGCCGCGGTGGGCGCGGATCGGGGAGGATCTGCGGCGGCGCAGCGATCTGGAGCACTGGGCGGCGTTCCCGGCTTCGTTCGCGGCGCTGAGTGATCTGATCGAGGAGGTGGGGACGGGGCCGCGGGCGCCGGCGACGGTGTGCGTGCTGTCGGGCGACGTACACCACGCGTATGTGGCCGAGCCCCGAATACCGAGTACGGCGCGGGTGTTCCAGCTGACGTGCTCGCCGGTGCACAACTCCATCCACATGGCGGTGAAGCTGGGTTTCCGGCTGGGCTGGTCACGGGTGGGGCGGTGGCTGGGGCGCGGCTTCTCGCGGCACGGCCGGACGGGCCGGCCTCCGCTGAGCTGGCGGCGTACGGGTGGCCCGTGGTTCGGCAACCAGCTGATGACGCTGGCGCTGGCCGGCCGGACGGCCCGGCTCCGCCTGGAGCAGGCCCGGGCGGCCCGCGCGGGCCGCGCGCCGACCCGGCTGGTGACGGTGCTGGACCGGGAACTCACCGGCCCGGAGTAACGCGTCCGGCCGGCCGACGGGGCGGGCGTGCCGGTCGCCGTGCCGGGTGGGCGGGCGCCAGGCCGGGTCGGGGCGGAGCGCACCCGGCCGCGCCAGCCCCAGCCCGGCCCACCGGACAGGGGCCGGGGCAGCGGTCGGGGGCCTGGGCGGGCGTGGAGGTGGGGTGGGTGACAGCATCGGACGGCCGCGCGGGAGTTGACGTACGGGCGTGCCGGGGTTGGTCTACGGGCGCCCCGCGGATCCGGTGCGGTGGTCCCGGGCGTACGCTGTATGGCTGTCAAGCCGCCCCTGCCGCTCCCCGCGACGATGCGGCGCTTCGGACTGGGGAGTCCCGCTTGCTTGAGACTCTGGGGTCGCTGACCACGAGCCCCTGGATTTACGCCGTGGTGGCGGTGTCCGTCGTGCTCGACGTGTTCCTGCCGGTACTGCCGAGCGGGGTGCTGGTGATCACTGCGGCGGCTGCCGCGGCGGCGGCCGGGGCCGCGGGTTCGCCGACGCCGGTGCCCGAACAGGTGCCGGACATCATGGCGCTGCTGGTGATCGCCACGACGGCCTCGGTACTGGGTGACATGGCGGCGTTCCGGCTGGCGCGCCGTGGTGGCGCCCGGCTGGACCGGGCCATCGCCCGTTCCCGACGGCTGACCCGGGCTCATGAGCGGCTGGGTGTGGCGCTGGCGCGGGGCGGCGGCGCCCTGGTGGTGATCGCCCGGTTCGCCCCGGCCGGCCGTTCGGTGGTCTCGCTGGGTGCGGGCAAGACCCAGCGCAAGGTCAAGGAGTTCCTGCCCTGGTCGGTGCTGGCGGGGATGGCCTGGGCGGGTTACAGCGTGGCGCTGGGCTACTTCGGCACGCAGTGGCTCGGCACGACCTGGCTGGGTGCCGCGGTATCCCTGATCGCCCTGTTCGCCGCAGGCTCCCTAGCGGCCTTCCTCCTGCGCCGCCCCGGGCCGGCTCCCGCCCCGGCGGCCTGAGCGACCGCACCGAACCCGGGCACGGAAGCTCGTACGGGCCCTCGTACGGAAGGGGCGCCCGCGCAAGGCACACGCGCAGGGCACACGCACGAGTCACACGCGGGACGTACCCGGAAGAGCGCCCGGAAAGGCGTACGGGAACGCGCATCGGAACACGCCCGGTCACCCGTACGGAGTCCCCTCCTGCGACGGCTTTCCGCGAGCCCTCGTACCGCCGGGTGGGGGCGGCGGGTCACCCGTTCACCCGGCTGCGATCGCCGCGCGCGGGCTGGGCTTCTAGCGTCCAGAGCACGGTGTGAACCCGAATCCGCGTCACATCCGTGCCCTGGCCGCGCCGTTTCGAGGAGCCCGAGGAGTCATCTCCATGTCCGCCACCCGCATCCGGCACCACCTGATGAGAGGCGCGGCGGCGATGCTCGTCGTCGCCGCCGTCACGCCCGTCACTCTCGCCTACGCCCGCCCCTCCGCCACCGTCTCCCCGGTGTCCGTCGCCCCCGGGGGCCGGGTCGCCCTCAACGTCGAGGGCTGCGGCACCAAGACCGGCAGGGCCACCTCCCGCGCCTTCGGCGACGTCCAGCTGTCGCCGGGCAACCTGGAGGCCACCAACCTGTTCGGCAGCGCCACCGTCTACCGCGACGCCGCCACCGGCAACCACCCCGTCACCTTCGAGTGCGGCGGCACGGGCGGCGAGCGGGTCACCGTCTCCCTGAACGTCAGCCCCGGCGCCGCCCGCGGCGGCCTGGGCGGCAGCATGGACGCGATGAGCCCGGGTCAGATCGCCCTGGGCGGCGTACTCGTCGCAGGTGCGCTCGGCGCCGGTGCGTGGGTGATCCGGCGCCGTACGGAACGGGTCGCCTGAACGGCGGGAGTGGCCGAGGGTCCCGCCCGACTCGGGACCTTCCCCACTCCCGGCCCGGGCCACCCCCGGCAAGGCGGGGTCCGCGGACGACGCCGCGCCTTGCGTGACCCGCACTCCGCCCTCGGCGAGGAGAGCCGGCCCTGGACCGGCGCCCGCGCCCCGTGATCGCCGCCGCGGACGGTTCCGAGAACGGTTCCAGTCCCGACACCGGCGACCGGACGCCGGACTGGCCGTGTCCAGGCGCTGCTGACCGGGGGCGCCGCTGCGGAGCGTGCCCGCCCGGCCGTACGTGAACTCGATCGGGGCGGCCCTCTCCTCCGCCTCCGCGGAGCCCGGTATCGACGCCGACCCGGGCCCCGCCCGGCTCCCCCGATCGGGCACGGCTCGTGCCCGGGCGCGGCGGCTTCGCCAGTCTGCCGCTCGGTTCGAAACGGCCTGGCTGCGCGAGCTGCGCCGCCTGCCCGGTGCTCGTGGTTCCGCACGGCGAGCCGCCGCTGAGGGGCCCGTACGGGCAGGGGCGTGCTCGGGGTGAAGGGCGCGGCCCCGGACGACGGGCCCCAAACGACGCGGCCCCACCCGCTCCGGCTTCCGTGAGGCGCCCCGGCGCGGGCCACGGCTGCGGTGGGAGGCCGCACGGCCATGGCCGGGTCCGGTCCGGTGCCCGCCGCGGCCGCGGCGCCGTCACCCAGGCCGCCGCCGGCCGCCGCCGACCGCCTAGGTGTGTTGTCCGGGGAGGTTGGTGACGCGGCTGGCGGGTGTTTGGCCTTGGATGCCGGTGTGGGGTCGGTGGTAGTTGTACCAGTCGAT
>NZ_JBVHTP010000009.1:175468-387829 GCF_055565795.1 Streptomyces sp. NPDC028314 | reverse complement strand
CGCCCGGTTTACATTCCGAACCCGGAAGCTAAGCCTTTCAGCGCCGATGGTACTGCAGGGGGGACCCTGTGGGAGAGTAGGACGCCGCCGAACAACCCGCCCTTTTAGCTCAGTCGGTAGAGCGTCTCCATGGTAAGGAGAAGGTCAACGGTTCGATTCCGTTAAAGGGCTCAGACAAAGAAGGCCCCCGCCATCAGGCGGGGGCCTTTTTGCGTTGTGTCCCCGGGGAGCGGCCTGGTGGAGACCACCATGGGCGTGGAGTCCACGGCCCGGGCCGCCGGCGACCACGGCCGGGATTCGCGGCGGACGAGCACGCCGTTCGCGGTGGAACGGCTCTTCCCGCGGTTCGGGAGCGTCCGCGCCACCGCCGGCTACCTCTGAGACCCGTACGGTCAGTCGCTTTCGCGCTGGTGGGGGACCCGGAAGGCGAGGATGGCCATGTCGTCCGAGGCGGGTTCGGCGGCGAAGCGTTCCACCGCGCGCAGGACGCGGGAGGCGACGGCTCCTGCGGTGAGGCCCGTACAGGTGGTGAGGACTTCCGCGAGGCCGTCGTCGCCGAGCATCCGGGTGCCCTCGCGGCGTTCCGTGACGCCGTCCGTGACGCAGAGCAGCACGTCGCCCGGGTCGAGGGTCAGGGTCTGTTCGTAGAGTTCGAGGTCGTCGATCACGCCCAGCAGGGGCTGGGGGTCCGCGGCGGGGAGCACCTCGCCGTTCGGGCGCAGGCGCAGCGGGAGGGGGTGGCCCGCGCAGACGACCTTCATCAGGGCGCCGCCGTCGGGCTGCGGGTGGAGCTCGCCGTAGAGGAGGGTGAGGAAGCGGCTGCGGGCGCCTTCGTCGAGGATGGCCGCGTTCAGGCGTTCCAGCACCGCCGGGCCGCCCAGGCCCTCGCGGGCCAGGAGGCGCAGGGCGTGCCGGGCGAGGCCGGTGACCGCCGCCGCCTCGGGGCCCGTACCGCAGACGTCGCCGATGGCGAAGCCGTACGCGCCGTCGCGGATGGGGAAGACGTCGTAGAAGTCGCCGCCCACCTCGTTGCCCTCGCCGGCCGCGCGGTAGATGACCTCGACCTCCATGCCGGGGATCGCGGGGGAGCCGGGGGGCAGCAGGCTGCGCTGGAGGGAGCGGCTGATGGCGGTGCGCTCGGAGTAGAGGCGGGCGTTGTCCAGGGCGAGGGCGGCCCGGCGGGAGAGGTCGTCGGCGAGTTCGAGGATCTCCTGGCGGAAGTGCTCCTCGGACGGCTTGCCGAGGGTGAGCATGCCGATGACGCGGTTGCGTGCGAGGAGTGGCAGGACCACCGTCTCGCCGCCCACCGCCCGGGCCGCTTCGGGCCAGGGGCGGGCGCCCGCCTCGCGCACCGGGTCGGGCGGACTGACTCGGGAGAGCAGGGCCTTGAGGCCGTCGATGCGCTCCTCGTCCTCGTGGAGCACGTAGGAGAGGTACGGGTCGGAGGCCTGGTCGGCGATGGTGTAGACGGCGCACCAGGTGGCCAGGGTCGGGACGGTCATCTGGGCCATGAGGGCCAGGGTCTGGTCCCGGTCGAGGGTGCCGGCGAGCAGGTCGGAGGCCTCGACGAGGAAGGAGAGGGAGCCGCGGCGCAGGCGTTCCAGTTCGCCGAGGCGGGCCGACTCGACGGCGAGGGCGATCCGGTCGGCGGCGAACTGGAGGCGCAGGGCGTCCTCGTTGGAGTAGCGGCCGGGGTGTTCGGTGGCGACGCCCAGGGAGCCGGTGAGGCGGCCTTCGACCTTGAGCGGGACGGTGACCGCGGAGCGCATGCCGGTGGCTTCCAGGAGCGGGACGGCTCCGGGGACGGCGGCGAGGTCGTCGTGGACGGCGGGCATCCGGGCGGAGCCGTACCGGTTGGTGCCGGCTTCGACGGGGACGCGGGCGAAGCGCTGGCGGGTGGAGGGCAGGCCGGTGGTGGCGCGGACCTCCAGCTCGGTCTCGTCGTCGGTGGCGAGGAGCAGGAAGGCGGAGTCGGCGTCGAGCATGTCGCGGGCCCGTTCGACGGTGCGCTGGAGCAGGCCGTCAAGGTCGTCGGGGGCGGGGGAGCCGATGAACACCTCGAAGGGGTCCGCGGGGCGGGGCTCGGTGAGCGGGCCGGCGTCGGAGGTGGGGACCCGTACGGGGCTCTGGAGCAGGGCGCGCTCGTCGTCGTGGACCAGCAGGCAGACGATGGAGGGCTCGCCGTGCGCGTCGCGGACGCGCAGGTGGGAGGCGTAGACGGGGATGACGCGGCCGTCGGAGCCGCGGATGCCGTAGCTGCCTTCCCAGCGGGACAGGCGCAGGGCCTCGGCGATGCCGGTGCCGGTGCCGGGGGTCTGCGGCCAGGCGGCCAGCTCTGCGAGCGGGCGGCCGACGGCCTTCTCGGCGGGGTAGCCGAAGACGTGCTCGGCGTCCTCGTTCCAGGCGGAGACGGCGCCGGAGGCGTCGATCTGGAGGACGGCGACGCGTACCCGGCTGTCGGCGAGGGGGAGCAGCTGGTCGGGGACGACGGGTCCGGCGGAGCGGGTACCGACCGGCCGGTCTGGGAGGTCGAGCCGGAACCACACGTGTTTGCGGGTGGCGGTGTACTCGACGCCCCAGCGGGTGGCGAGGGCGGCGCAGAGCATCAGGCCGCGGCCGTTCTCGCGGTCCGGGTCGGCGTACGGGCGCTCGCCGGGGTGCTGGAGCGGTAGCTCGCGTTCCGGGTAGCGGTCGGCGACCTCGACGCGTACGCCGTCCTCGGCGCGCAGGCACAGGACCTCGGCCCGGGTTCCGGCGTGGACCACGGCGTTGGTGACGAGCTCGCTGGTCAGCACGACCGCGTCGTCGACGATGTCCGCGAACCCCCAGCCGTGGAGGGTGTCGCGGACGAACGCGCGGGCGCCGGCGACCGAGCGCCCTTGGGGATCGAAACTGGCAGCCGCCCGTGCCGTGATCACGAGTCTCCTTCGACGCGGTTGGACATCGGGTGCCAGGTTACTTACCTTCGCGGTTCGCATGGTGCCGTCGTCCGGGATTCCCTCCGCAGGGTACGGCCGGTGTGCGATGGTGCCGAAGTGTTATGGCCTGGTTCGGCCAGGGTGAAACACTGGGCAGGCTTGAAGAGCCGGGTTGTGGATAGTCGGGTACCTGGTGGAACAGCGGTCGACCCTTTCGGGAGGGACACGGTGGAGTCTGGCGCAGCGGTGCGGCGTACGGGAACGCGACCCAAGGGCGGTCGGTCCCGGCGCAGCGGTACGACGGAAGTCGATACCGCCGCTCTGAACAGGCTGCTCACGGCCCTGGTGTCGATGCGGGACGGCAATTTCCGCAAGCGGCTGACGGTGTCCGGCGAGGGCGTGATGGCGGAGGTTGCCGCCGTCTACAACGAGGTCGCCGACCGGAATCTCCACTTGACCGGGGAGCTGTCCCGGGTCAGGCGGATGGTGGGCCGCGAGGGCAAGCTCAGCGAACGGCTTGAAACAGGTGCCTGTGAGGGCTCCTGGGCCGCTGCGATCGATGCCTCGAACCAGTTGGTGGACGATCTGGCCCGGCCGGTGTCCGAGGTGGGCCGGGTGCTGTCGGCGGTGGCCGAGGGCGATCTGGACCAGCGGATGGACCTGCGGACGCAGACGGCCGACGGGGCAGGGCATCCGCTGCGCGGGGAGTTCCTGAAGGTCGGGCGTACGGTCAACAACCTGGTCGACCAGCTGTCCGCGTTCACCGACGAGGTGACGCGCGTGGCGCTGGAGGTGGGTACCGAGGGCAAGCTCGGCGGGCAGGCCCAGGTGCGGGGAATGTCGGGGTCCTGGAAGGACCTGACCGACTCCGTCAACACGATGGCCTACCGGCTCACCGCTCAGGTGCGTGATATCGCTCTCGTCACGACGGCGGTGGCGAAGGGCGATCTGTCGCGCAAGGTCACGGTGCACGTGGCCGGCGAGATGCTCCAGCTGAAGAACACCGTGAACACGATGGTGGACCAGCTGTCGTCGTTCTCCTCGGAGGTGACCCGGGTCGCCCGTGAGGTGGGTACGGAGGGCGAGCTCGGCGGTCAGGCGAAGGTGCCCGGGGTCGCGGGCGTGTGGAAGGACCTGACCGACTCCGTCAATACGATGGCGGGGAACCTGACCGCCCAGGTGCGCGGGATCGCGCAGGTCACCACCGCTGTGGCCAACGGCGATCTGTCGCAGAAGGTGCGGGTCAGCGCGCGCGGCGAGGTGGCGCAGCTGGCCGAAACGATCAATCAGATGACCGAAACGCTGCGGACCTTCGCGGACGAGGTCACGCGCGTGGCCAGCGAAGTCGGTGCCAAGGGCACGCTCGGCGGCCAGGCGCAGGTGCCGGGGGCCGCGGGGACGTGGAAGGACCTCACCGATTCGGTGAACACGGTCTTCCGCAATCTGACCACGCAGGTGCGGGACATCGCGACGGTGACGACGGCGGTGGCCAACGGCGATCTGTCGCAGAAGGTCACGGTGGACGTGGCCGGCGAGATGCTGGAGCTGAAGAACACCGTCAACACGATGGTGGACCAGCTCCAGTCCTTCGGCGCCGAGGTGACGCGGGTGGCCCGCGAGGTCGGTGTCGAGGGTGAGCTGGGCGGTCAGGCGCAGGTGCCGGGGGCCGCGGGGACGTGGAAGGACCTCACCGATTCGGTGAACACCGCCTTCCGCAACCTCACGGGGCAGGTCCGCAACATCGCGCAGGTGACGACGGCGGTGGCCAACGGCGATCTGTCGCAGAAGGTCACCGTGGACGTCTCCGGCGAGATGCTCCAGCTGAAGAACACCGTGAACACGATGGTGGACCAGCTGTCCTCGTTCGCCGACCAGGTCACGCGGATGGCGCGGGACGTGGGTACGGAGGGCCGCCTCGGCGGCCAGGCGCGGGTGGAGGGCGTGTCGGGGACCTGGAAGGAGCTCACCGACTCCGTCAACTTCATGGCCGGCAACCTCACGTCCCAGGTGCGGCAGATCGCCCAGGTGACGACCGCGGTGGCGCGGGGCGACCTGTCGCAGAAGATCGACGTGGACGCCCGGGGCGAGATCCTGGAGCTGAAGAACACCATCAACACGATGGTCGACCAGCTGTCGGCCTTCGCCGAGCAGGTGACCCGGGTGGCCCGGGACGTGGGTACGGAGGGCCGTCTCGGCGGTCAGGCGCAGGTGCCGGGGGTGGCCGGCGTATGGCGCGATCTGACCGATTCGGTGAACGGCATGGCCGGGAACCTGACCTCGCAGGTGCGCAACATCGCGCAGGTGGCGACGGCGGTGGCGCGCGGTGACCTGTCGCAGAAGATCGACGTGGACGCGCGCGGCGAGATCCTGGAGCTGAAGAACACCCTCAACACGATGGTCGACCAGCTCTCGAACTTCGCGGAGCAGGTGACGCGGGTGGCCCGTGAGGTGGGCACCGAGGGCATTCTGGGAGGTCAGGCCGAGGTGAAGGGTGTCTCCGGCACCTGGAAGGACCTGACCCAGTCCGTCAATTTCATGGCGAACAACCTGACGTCGCAGGTGCGCAACATCGCCGAGGTGACCACGGCGGTCGCGATGGGTGATCTGTCCAAGAAGATCACGGTCGATGCCAAGGGCGAGATCCTGGAACTGGTCACCACGGTCAACACGATGGTGGACCAGCTCTCCTCGTTCGCGGAGCAGGTGACCCGGGTGGCGCGCGAGGTGGGCACCGAGGGCATCCTCGGCGGTCAGGCCCGGGTGCGCGGGGTCACCGGCATCTGGAAGGACCTCAGCGACAACGTCAACACCATGGCCGGGAACCTCACGGCGCAGGTGCGCGGGATCGCGCAGGTCTCGGCGGCGGTCGCCAACGGTGATCTGACGAAGAAGGTCACCGTCGAGGCGCGCGGCGAGGTCGCGCAGCTCGCGGACACCGTGAACACGATGGTGAAGACCCTGTCGTCCTTCGCGGACGAGGTGACGCGCGTGGCCCGTGAGGTGGGTACGGAGGGCCGTCTCGGTGGTCAGGCGCACGTGCCGGGTGTTTCGGGGACGTGGAAGGACCTCACCGACTCGGTGAACTTCATGGCCTCCAACCTCACCGGGCAGGTGCGGCAGATCGCCATGGTCACGACCGCCATCGCCAAGGGCGACATGACCAAGAAGATCGACATCGACGCGCGCGGCGAGATCCTGGAGCTCAAGACCACGATCAACACGATGGTCGACCAGCTGTCGTCCTTCGCGGACCAGGTGACCCGGGTGGCCCGTGAGGTGGGTACCGAGGGCATCCTGGGCGGCCAGGCGCGCGTCCGTGACGTCGACGGCACGTGGCGGGACCTGACGGAGTCCGTGAACGAGATGGCCGGGAACCTGACCCGGCAGGTGCGCGCGATCGCGGCCGTGGCCACCGCGGTGACCCGCGGCGACCTGAGCCTGAAGGTCGACGTGGACGCGGCGGGCGAGATCCAGGTCCTCCAGGACAACATCAACACGATGATCGTCAACCTGCGCGACACCACCTTGGCCAACAAGGAGCAGGACTGGCTCAAGGGCAACCTGGCCCGGATCTCCGCCCTGATGCAGGGCCGCCGGGAGCTCGACGACGTGGCCTCGCTGATCATGAGCGAGCTCACTCCGGTGGTTTCCGCGCAGCACGGGGCCTTCTTCCTCGCCCTGCCGGCCGGGGGGACCACCGAGATCGGGACGGAGGGCGGCGCGGACGGTTCGTACGAGCTGCGGATGCGCGGGAGTTACGCGTACGCGGGCGGCCAGATGCCCATTTCCTTCCGGCCGGGGGAGGGGCTGATCGGGACGGTCGCGGAGGAGAAGCGGACGATCCTCGTCGAGAACACCCCGCCGGGTTACCTGAGGATCTCCTCGGGGCTCGGCGAGGCTCCGCCGGCGCATGTGATCGTGCTGCCGGTGCTGTTCGAGGGGAAGGTGCTCGGTGTCATTGAGCTGGCCTCCTTCACGCCGTTCACCCAGATCCAGAAGGACTTCCTCAGCCAGATCGCCGAGATGATCGGTACGAGCGTCAACACGATCAGCGTCAACTCCAAGACGGAGATGCTGCTGAAGCAGTCGCAGGAGATGACCGAGCAGCTGCGCGAGCGGTCCGACGAGCTGGAGAACCGGCAGAAGGCGCTCCAGGCGGCCAATGCCGAGCTGGAGGAGAAGGCCGAGCTGCTGGCGCAGCAGAACCGCGACATCGAGGTGAAGAACACCGAGATCGAGGAGGCGCGGCAGGTCCTGGAGGAGCGTGCCGAGCAGCTCGCGGTGTCGATGCGCTACAAGTCCGAGTTCCTGGCGAACATGTCGCACGAGCTGCGCACGCCGCTGAACTCGCTGCTGATCCTGGCGAAGCTGCTGGCCGACAACGCGGACGAGAACCTGTCGCCGAAGCAGGTGGAGTTCGCGGAGACCATCCACGGGGCGGGCTCGGACCTGCTCCAGCTGATCAACGACATCCTCGACCTGTCGAAGGTCGAGGCGGGGAAGATGGACGTCTCGCCGACGCGGATCGCGCTGGTCCAGCTCGTGGACTACGTGGAGGCCACCTTCCGGCCGCTGACCGCGGAGAAGGGCCTGGACTTCTCGGTACGGGTCTCCCCGGAGCTTCCGGCGACCCTGCACACCGACGAGCAGCGGCTGCTCCAGGTGCTGCGCAACCTGTTGTCCAACGCGGTGAAGTTCACGGACACCGGGGCGGTTGAGCTGGTGATCCGGCCCGCCGGATCCGATGTGCCGACGGCGATCCGGGAGCAGCTGCTGGAGGCGGGTTCGCTGCGCGAGGCGGACGCGGACCTGATCGCGTTCTCGGTGACCGACACCGGGATCGGGATCGCGGCGAGCAAGATGCTGGTGATCTTCGAGGCGTTCAAGCAGGCGGACGGCACCACGAGCCGCAAGTACGGCGGTACGGGTCTCGGGCTGTCGATCAGCCGGGAGATCGCCCGGCTGCTGGGCGGGGAGATCCACGCGGCGAGCGAGCCCGGCCGGGGCTCGACGTTCACGTTGTACCTGCCGCTGCACCCCAGTGAGCTGCCGCCGCAGGGGTACGCGCCGCCGACGCCCGGTGGGGCGCGCGGCGAGTACCGCCGGCCGGGCGAGGAGCGGCCGGCGCCGCAGGCGCTCCCGGCGGCGCCCGTGCCCGTGGCGCCGGTGCTGGACCGGCCGGCGCGGCCCGCGCTGCCGGTGGCCGAGGCGGGCGGGGGCGGCCAGCAGGGCGGTCCGGCCGCGCTGTTCCGGCGTCGGCGCAAGTCGCTGAGCGACCTGGAGCCGCGGACGGCGGTGCCGGGTCAGCCGAACGCGCAGGGGCCCGAGGACGGCTGGGGCGGTGCGGGGGACGAACTTCCGGCGGCGCCGAGGACGTACGACTTCCACGGCGAGAAGGTGCTGATCGTGGACGACGACGTGCGCAACGTCTTCGCCCTGACCAGTGTGCTGGAGCAGCACGGGCTGGCGGTGCTGTACGCGGAGAACGGCCGTGAGGGCATCGAAGTGCTGGAGCAGCACGACGATGTGACGGTCGTGCTGATGGACATCATGATGCCGGAGATGGACGGGTACGCCACGACTTCGGCGATCCGGCGGATGCCGCAGTTCGCGGGGCTGCCGATCATCGCGCTGACGGCGAAGGCGATGCAGGGGGACCGGGAGAAGGCGATCGACTCCGGTGCCTCCGACTACGTCACCAAGCCGGTGGAACCGGATTACCTGCTGTCCGTGATGGAGCAGTGGATGCGCGGGAAGTGATCGTCCGGCGGCTGTACTGATATCAATTGCTGACTCACTGTGGCCAAGGCGGTGTGGGAGGGCGGGATACGGGGAACCTTCTGCTCTCCCACCACGTTTCTGCTTCGTGCACAGTGACATCCTGGTGACAGGGTGTGGCGATCTCGGGACTGGGGCTACGATGACCGGCACAAGGACGGACGGCGCAAGGATGCCGTCCTCTGGGGCGGGGCCCGGCGTACACGCCGGTGCCAGGAGCCGGGGAGGCCCCATGCCGGGGCGAGGAGGACAGGGCATGGTGCAGAAGGCCAAGATCCTCCTGGTCGACGACAGGCCGGAGAATCTGCTGGCGCTGGAGGCCATCCTCTCCGCGCTCGATCAGACACTGGTCCGGGCGTCGTCGGGGGAGGAAGCGCTCAAGGCGCTGCTGACGGACGATTTCGCGGTCATCCTGCTGGATGTGCAGATGCCGGGAATGGACGGTTTCGAGACGGCCGCGCACATCAAGCGGCGGGAACGGACCCGGGACATCCCGATCATCTTCCTCACCGCGATCAATCACGGTCCTCACCACACCTTCCGCGGTTACGCGGCGGGGGCGGTGGACTACATCTCGAAGCCCTTCGACCCGTGGGTGCTGCGGGCCAAGGTCTCGGTGTTCGTGGAGCTCTACACGAAGAACTGCCAACTGCGCGAGCAGGCGGCGCTGCTGCGGCTCCAGCTGGAGGGCGGCGAGGCGGGCGGCGAGGGCAGCAAGGAGACGGCCGGGCTGCTGGCCGAGCTCTCCGCGCGGCTCGCGGCGGTCGAGGAGCAGGCCGAGGCGCTGACGAAGCAGCTGGGCGAGGAATCGGCCGACGCCGCCGTGGTGGCGACCGCGGCCCATCTGGAGCGGAAGCTGACCGGACTGCGGCGGGCCCTGGACGCGCTCGAACCGGGGGCCGGCGGGGGAGCGGCGACGCTGCCCCACCAGAACTGAGCGCCGCGGGGCGCTGAACCGGCGGGCCGTCGAACGGGCCCGCCGGGGCCCGTTCCCGGCCTGGCGGTGCGTCAAAGCGCTGACGGGGTCGGCGACACGAACGGGTGAAGGGGTGGGCACGCGTGTCCACCGGCGTGCGCACCGGTAACCTCGGGCCCATGGCCTCACGTACGTCCGGCAAGGGTTCCCAGAGCACCGCGGGCACTGCGAAGGGCCGCACCGGCCGGACGACGGCGCCGGCGAAGAAGACGGCTCCCGCGCGCAAGCCTCCCGCGAAGAAGCCGGCGGCGGCCAAGCGCGCCCCGGTCAAGAAGGTCGCGGCCAAGCCCGCGCCGTCCCCGACGGGCGGCGTGGTGCGGCTGGTGCGCGCCTGCTGGCTCGGTCTCGCGCACGGGGTCGGCGCGATCTTCCGCGGGGTCGGCCGGGGTGCCCGGAACCTCGACCCCGCCCACCGCAAGGACGGCGTGGCGCTGCTGCTGCTCGGACTCGGGCTGATCGTGGCCGCCGGAACCTGGTCGAACCTGAACGGTCCCGTCGGGGATCTGGTCACGATGCTGGTCACCGGTGCCTTCGGGCGACTGGATCTGCTCGTGCCGATCCTGCTGGGCGTCATGGCCGTACGGTTCATCCGGCATCCCGAACAGACCGACGCCAACGGCCGGATCGGCATCGGCCTGTCCGCCCTCGTCATCGGCGTACTGGGCCTCGTCCACATCGGCTGCGGGGCCCCCGGCCGGGACGAGGGCACGACCGCGATGCAGAACGCGGGCGGGCTCATCGGCTGGGGCGCCTCGAAGCCGCTGATCTTCACCATGGGCGCACCGCTGGCCGTCCCCATGCTGGTGCTCCTGACGGTCTTCGGGCTGCTCGTGGTCACCGCCACCCCGGTCAACGCGATCCCGCAGCGGCTGCGGCGGCTCGGGATCCGGCTCGGGATCATCCAGCCGAACGAGTACGACGAGGGCTACGGCGAGGCGGAGGGCGCCGACTGGCAGGGCCGGCAGGGCCGGCAGGACCGCGGCGACCGCCATGACGCCGAGCGCTGGCAGGCCCGCGCCGAGGACGGCGACCTCGCCGAACCGCTGGACGCCGCCGACGCGGCGGAGCAGGAGGCGCTGGCCCGCCGGCGCCGGCGGCGGACCGCCGCCCGGCCCGCCATGGACCGGGGGATGGACGCCGTCGACGTGGCCGCGGCGGCGGCCGCCGCGCTGGACGGGGTGGTCTACGGCGGAATGCCGCCCTCCCCGCTGGTCGCCGACCTCACCCAGGGGATCTCCCCGGAGCCCGAGGGCGTGGAGACCACCGCTCCCGTGCCGCCCGCGCGCGAGGAGCGGGCCCCGGTCGCGCCGGCCGAGGCCCCGGCGCCCGCGCAGGCCGAGCGGCCGCACGACACCACCGCCGCGGCCTCCGGGACGCTGTCGGTACCGGACCTGACCAAGGCGCCGCCGGAACCCCAGCCGCTGCCGCCCCGCGCCGAGCAGCTCCAGCTGCGCGGGGACATCACGTACGCCAAGCCGCGGCTGGACCTGCTGGAGCGCGGCGGGCCCGGCAAGACCCGCAGCGCCGCCAACGACGCGGTGGTCGCCTCCCTGACGAACGTCTTCACGGAGTTCAAGGTCGACGCGTCGGTCACCGGCTTCACCCGGGGCCCGACGGTGACCCGCTACGAGGTGACGCTCGGCGCGGCCGTGAAGGTCGAGCGGATCACCGCGCTGGCGAAGAACATCGCTTACGCCGTGGCCTCGCCGGACGTACGGATCATCAGTCCGATCCCCGGCAAGTCGGCGGTCGGCATCGAGATCCCGAACACCGACCGCGAGATGGTCAACCTGGGCGACGTACTGCGCCTGGCGGACGCGGCCGAGGACGACCACCCGATGCTGGTCGCGCTCGGCAAGGACGTCGAGGGCGGCTACGTCATGGCCAACCTCGCCAAGATGCCGCACGTACTGGTCGCCGGCGCCACCGGCTCCGGCAAGTCGTCCTGCATCAACTGCCTGATCACCTCGGTGATGATCCGGGCCACCCCGGACGAGGTGAAGATGGTGCTCGTCGACCCCAAGCGGGTGGAGCTGACGGCGTACGAGGGCATTCCGCACCTGATCACGCCGATCATCACCAACCCCAAGCGGGCCGCGGAGGCCCTCCAGTGGGTCGTGCGCGAGATGGACCTGCGCTACGACGACCTGGCGGCCTTCGGCTTCCGGCACATCGACGACTTCAACCAGGCGATCCGGGACGGCAAGATCAAACTGCCGCCGGGCAGCGAGCGGGAGCTCAACCCCTACCCGTACCTGCTGGTGATCGTCGACGAGCTCGCCGACCTGATGATGGTCGCCCCGCGCGACGTCGAGGACTCCATCGTCCGCATCACCCAGCTGGCCCGCGCGGCCGGCATCCACCTGGTGCTCGCCACCCAGCGGCCCTCGGTGGACGTGGTCACCGGTCTGATCAAGGCGAACGTGCCCTCGCGGCTGGCCTTCGCCACCTCCTCGCTCGCGGACAGCCGGGTCATCCTGGACCAGCCGGGCGCCGAGAAGCTGATCGGAAAGGGTGACGGGCTGTTCCTGCCCATGGGTGCGAACAAGCCGATCCGCCTCCAGGGCGCCTTCGTCACCGAGGACGAGATCGCCGGGGTGGTCCAGCACTGCAAGGACCAGATGGCCCCCGTCTTCCGCGACGACGTCACCGTCGGGCAGAAGCAGAAGAAGGAGATCGACGAGGAGATCGGCGACGACCTGGACCTGCTGTGCCAGGCGGCGGAGCTGGTGGTCTCCACCCAGTTCGGCTCCACCTCGATGCTCCAGCGCAAGCTGCGGGTCGGCTTCGCCAAGGCCGGGCGGCTCATGGACCTCATGGAATCGCGGGGGATCGTCGGCCCGAGCGAGGGTTCGAAAGCGCGCGACGTACTGGTGAAACCCGACGAGCTGGACGGAGTCCTGGCCGTCATCCGCGGGGAGGCTCACCCGTAAGGGATCGGCGGGCAACCGTTTCCCCCGGGCGTGCGTCAAGTTGAGGGAGATGGTGGCGGCACGCCCCGGCGCGCCGCCGCCGTCCGCCGCGCACCGCCATGGACTCCCCTTCGCCATTCGGATGGCGTAGGGAGCCCACCCTCCGGTTGCTCCACCCTTTCGTCACCCCCCTAGACTGGGAATCCAGCAGGTGGCTACACGCTCGAAAGGCGCCCTCGTGTCCATCGGCAACGCCAACTCCCCCGAAGAAGAGCGGCCTTCGACCGACGACCGGTCCGAGGACCGCCTCGTCGAACGCTCCGTCGAAGGTCCGTCCATCGGGACGGCCCTCAAGAAGGCCCGGATCGCCGCCGGGCTCACTGTCGACGAGGTCAGTTCCACCACCCGCGTGCGCATCCCGATCGTGCACGCGATCGAAGAAGACGATTTCACGCGGTGCGGCGGCGACGTCTACGCCCGCGGTCACATCCGTACGCTCGCCCGCGCCGTCGACCTCGACCCGGCACCCCTGGTCGACGCCTACGACGCGGCCCACGGCGGCCGGCCGGCACCCACCCCCGCCGCGCCGATGTTCGAAGCCGAGCGGATCCGCCCCGAACGGCAGCGGCCCAACTGGACCGCCGCCATGGTCGCCGCCATCGTCGCGGTGATCGCCTTCGTGGGCTTCACCGCCTTCAGCGGGGGCGACGAGAAGACCAAGAAGCCGGTGGCGGAAGGTTCCGTCTCCCCTCAGCCCGCTCCCAAGCAGGCCGGGAAGCCGGCCGCGCCGTCCCCCCAGACCCCGCAGGCCCCCAAGCCGGAGCCTTCGGACAGCGCCATCGCCGCCGCGCCCAAGGACCTCGTCACGGTGGTCCTCACGGCCGAGGAGGGCGAGAGCTGGATCTCCGCGAAGGACCACAGCGGGCGACTGCTGTTCGACGGAACCCTCGCGCAGGGTGAGTCGAAGACGTTCACGGACAAGGACTCCGTCAACCTCGTACTCGGCGACGCGGGGGCCGTCAAGCTCTTCGTGAACGGCAAGGAGATCAAGGACAACTTCCAGTCGGGTCAGGTGCAACGCCTCACATACACCAAGGACGACCCGCGCCAGGGTCAGGCCCAAGCGGGCTGACCAGCACGGAATACGAAATTCCAGATCCCCGGGACCCCGCGCGACGCCTGCCGCCGGCCCCGGGGATCTTGCTGTACCGGGACTTGGGGCGGGGGCCGACGCCGGGACGAAGTAGTCTTGAGTCCATGCCCGAACGCCGTACCGTCGCCCTTGTCACTCTTGGCTGCGCCCGTAACGAGGTGGACTCGGAGGAGCTCGCAGGCCGCTTGGCGGCGGATGGCTGGGAGCTCGTCGAGGACGCCGCCGATGCGGACGTAGCCGTCGTCAACACCTGCGGCTTCGTCGAAGCCGCCAAAAAGGACTCCGTAGACGCCCTGCTGGAAGCCAACGATCTCAAGGATCACGGCAAGACCCAGGCCGTCGTAGCCGTCGGCTGTATGGCCGAGCGCTACGGCAAGGAACTCGCCGAAGCGCTCCCCGAGGCCGACGGCGTGCTCGGATTCGACGACTACGCCGACATCTCCGACCGCCTCCAGACCATCCTCAACGGAGGCATCCACGCCTCCCACACCCCCCGCGACCGGCGCAAGCTGCTGCCGATCAGCCCGGCCGCCCGCCAGGACGCCGAGGTGGCCCTGCCCGGCCACGCCCAGGAGCCGGAGGCCGCCCCCGCGGACCTCCCGGAGGGCGTCGCGCCCGCCTCCGGGCCGCGCGCGCCCCTGCGCCGCCGCCTGGACAAGAGCCCCGTCGCCTCGGTCAAGCTCGCCTCCGGCTGCGACCGGCGCTGCTCCTTCTGCGCCATCCCGTCCTTCCGCGGCTCCTTCATCTCCCGCCGCCCCAGCGACGTGCTGGGCGAGACGCGCTGGCTCGCCGAGCAGGGCGTCAAGGAGATCATGCTGGTCTCCGAGAACAACACCTCGTACGGCAAGGACCTGGGCGACATCCGCCTGCTGGAGACCCTGCTGCCCGAGCTGGCCGAGGTGGACGGAATCGAGCGCGTCCGCGTCAGCTACCTGCAGCCCGCCGAGATGCGGCCCGGACTGATCGACGTCCTCACCTCGACCCCCAAGGTCGTCCCGTACTTCGACCTGTCCTTCCAGCACTCGGCGCCCGACGTGCTGCGCTCCATGCGCCGCTTCGGTGACACCGACCGCTTCCTGGAACTGCTGGACACCATTCGCACCAAGGCACCGCAGGCAGGTGTCCGGTCCAACTTCATCGTCGGCTTCCCCGGCGAGAGCGAGTCGGACTTCGCCGAGCTGGAGCGGTTCCTCACCCACGCCCGGCTCGACGCCATCGGCGTCTTCGGCTACTCCGACGAGGACGGCACCGAGGCCGTCACGTACGAGAACAAGCTGGACGAGGAGACCATCGCGCAGCGCCTGGCGCACATGCAGCGGCTCGCCGAGGAGCTGACCTCGCAGCGCGCGGAGGAGCGGATCGGGGAGACCCTGGAGGTGCTCGTCGAGACCGTCGTGCCGCTCGACGAGGCGGAGGAGGGCGAGGGCGCCTACGGGCGCGCCGCCCACCAGGCTCCCGAGACCGACGGCCAGGTCGTCTTCACGGACGGCGCGGGCCTGGTCCCCGGGCGTATCGTCACGGCAAAGGTGGTCGGCACCCTCGGTGTGGACCTGGTGGCCGAGCCCCTGGGCATGGATCTTGAGGAGGCGGCCGGATGACCGGAGTCCCGGCATCTGCGGCGGGCGGGACCGGCCGCCGGCCCGCACCCGGCGCGAAGCTCGGGGCTGCGGCCGTCAACCAGGCCAGCCTGTGGAACATCGCCAACATCCTGACGATGATCCGGCTCGTGCTCGTGCCGGGATTCGTCCTGCTGCTGCTCGCCGACGGGGGCTACGACCCCGCCTGGCGGGCCTGGGCGTGGGCGGCGTTCGCCGTCGCCATGATCACGGACATCTTCGACGGGCACCTCGCCCGGACGTACAACCTGGTCACGGACTTCGGGAAGATCGCCGACCCCATCGCCGACAAGGCGATCATGGGCTCGGCGCTGATCTGTCTCTCCTGGCTCGGCGAGCTGCCCTGGTGGGTCACCGGAGTGATCCTCGGGCGTGAGCTGGGGATCACGCTGCTGCGCTTCTGGGTGATCCGCTACGGCGTGATCCCCGCCAGCCGGGGCGGCAAGATGAAGACGCTCGCCCAGGGCACGGCCGTGGGCATGTACGTGCTCGCGCTGACCGGGCCGCTGGCGACCCTGCGGTTCTGGGTGATGGCGGTGGCCGTCGTGCTGACCGTCGTCACCGGTTTGGACTACATCCGGCAGGCCGTCGTGCTCCGGCGCAAGGGTCTGGCGGCGGAGCAGGCCGCGGAGCGGGCCGCGAGGTGACGGACTCTGCGGGTGATTCTCCCGTGACGGGCGGTGCGGCGGAAGCCGCCGACGCGGTCGCGGAGGTCACCGGCGTGGCCGGGGAAGTACTGCGGCTGCTTGCGGAGAGTGACCAGAGCGTCGCCGTCGCCGAGTCGCTGACCGGTGGGATGGTCGCGGCCGAGCTCACCGCGGTGCCCGGCGCCTCGAAATCCTTCCGCGGCTCGGTCACCGCGTACGCGACCGAGCTCAAGCACCGGATCCTCGGGGTGGACGCGGAGCTGCTCGCGGCCGAGGGCGCGGTGAACGCGCAGGTCGCGGAGGAGATGGCCGCCGGAGTGCGGCGGGTGATGGGCGCTTCGTGGGGGATCGCGACGACCGGAGTGGCCGGCCCCGACCCGCAGGACGGGCAGCCCGTGGGCACGGTTTTCATCGCGGTGGCGGGCCCTGGGGGCAGGAAAACGGCCCGGCTGCGGTTGAACGGCTCCCGTACGGAAATCCGTAGGGAGAGTGCACGGACAGTGCTCGAACTTCTCTCGAGCGAACTCCGCGAGAATCTGCGGGGGCAGGATACGGAACAGAACGGGGGGATTTGATGTTTGCAGCCCTGAGTGAACACGACATAGCTCCCCGCACGGCCGCGGCGCGAGGCGGTACGGTGGGGCGTGAAGGTTACGGCTACACGGTCAGAGGAGGGAGCCACCGATGATTCTGCTCCGTCGCCTGCTGGGTGACGTGCTGCGTCGGCAGCGCCAGCGCCAGGGCCGTACTCTGCGCGAAGTCTCCTCGTCCGCCCGAGTTTCGCTCGGCTATCTCTCCGAGGTGGAGCGGGGGCAGAAGGAGGCATCCTCCGAGCTGCTCTCCGCGATCTGCGACGCGCTGGACGTACGGATGTCCGAGCTGATGCGCGAAGTCAGCGACGAGCTGTCGCTGGCAGAGCTTGCGCAGTCGGCCGCGGCAAGCGAACCGGTGCCGGCACCGGTGCGCCCGATGCTCAATTCGGTCTCCGTGACCTCGGTCGCGGGAACCACCGAACGGGTGACCATCAAGGCACCCGTGGACGCGGTGAACGTCGTAGCCGCGTGAGCGCGTGAGCCTCAGCGTTTGAGTGTGGCTGGAGCCCCGGTCGGTGTGTGATGCACCGGGCGGGGCTCCTTGCTGTTCGCCGCCCGCCCGTACGAGGCTGTTCGACGCCACCCGTACGAGGCTGTTCGACGCCACCCGTACGAGGCTGTTCGACGCCACCCGTACGAGGGCTCGTGCAGGGCCGTTCTGGGTGCGCCGGGCAGGGGGTTGCGGGAGGATGGGCCCGTCCGGATCCCGGCCTCCTGGGAGGCAGCCGTGCGGCGGCTACTGATACCCCTCGCGCTGGCCGCGGGCGTGCTGTGGTGCTGGGCGGTGCTGCGCCTCGCGCTGGCGCCGGCGGACTCGGGGCCCGTGGAGGGCGCCGTCGCGGTGGGCGGCTGGGGGCTGGGGCTGCTGCCGGTGCACTGCGTACCGGGGCCGGAGCGCGGGCGCCGACGGGCGGGCGCGGGGGACGGGCCGTCCGGCAGGGCGTCGGCTGCCACGGCATCGGCTGCCAGGGCCTCGTCTACCAGGGCATCGACACTCCACCGTTCGGGCGAAGAATCTGGCCGGTCATGAAGGACGAGGCGTCGGAGGCGAGGTAGAGCACCGCCCGGGCGATGTCCTCGGGCTCGCCGACCCGGCGCAGCGGGGACATCCGGATCATCATCGCCTCGGTCTGCTCCTGGACCTCGGCGCCGTGGCGCCCGGTCATGGGCGTGCGGATCCAGCCCGGTGCCACGGCGTTGACGCGGATGCCGTGCGGGCCGGCCTCGGTCGCGAGGGTCTTGGTCAGCTGGACCACGGCTGCCTTGGCGGCGCTGTAGCAGAGCAGGCCGGGCTGGGCGGCGTCCACGGCGCCGGAGGCCATCGTGATGATCGAGCCGGGGCGGCCGGTGGCGATCATGCTCCGGGCCGCCTCCTGGCAGGTGCGCAGGACGCCCTTGAAATTGATGTCCAGGATCCGGTCGAGGTCATCGTCGGTGGTCTCCAGGACGCTGCTGGTGTGCATGACCCCGGCGATCGCGGCCGTGATGTCGAGCGGGCCCGCCGCGTCGACGGCCGCCCGGAGTGCGGCGCGGTCGGTGACGTCGAGGGGGTGGGCGGTGGCCCGTCCGCCGGCCTTGGTGATCAGTTCGGCGGTCTCCTGGAGGCCCTGGGCATCGCGGTCCGCGCAGTGCACGGCCGCGCCGGCCTCGGCGAGGAGCACGGCGGTGGCGCGGCCGATACCGCTGGCGGCGCCGGTGATCAGCGCGGTGCGGCCGGTGAGGTCGTACGGGGCTATGGGCATGCGGGGACCGTACGACCGGACCTGACGGACCGTCAACTACGGTGTCGGGCCGGATTGGCAGCGGGGGCACCAGTAGGTGGGGCGGTCGTCCTGTACGGCCTCGCGGACCGGGGTGCCGCAGCGCAGGCAGGAGCGGTGGGCGCGGCCGTAGACGAAGAGGTCCTGGCCGGGCCGGCGGCTGCCGGTGGTGTTGCGGGGGCCGTGGTGGTCGCCGATGTTCGCCCGGAGGAGGCGGTGGGCGGCGCCGGCCAGGCGGACCGTGGTGACCTCGGGGTCCGGCAGGGCGCCGACCGGGGTCCAGGGGGTGACCTGGGCCAGGAAGCAGAGCTCGCACTTGTAGATGTTGCCGATGCCGGCAAGGTTGCGCTGGTCGAGCAGGGCCTCGCCGAGCGGGCGCTCGGGGGCGGCGAGGAGGTTCGCGGCGGCCCGGGCGGGGTCCCAGTCCGGGCCGAGGAGGTCGGGGCCGAGGTGGCCGACGATCTTGTTCTCGTCGGCGGTGCGCAGGAGTTCCAGGACGGGGAGGCGGTAGCCGACGGCTGTGTCGGTGGCGTTGGAGAGGATGGCCCGGATCTCGTGGGCGGGGCCGCCGTGCCACTTCCGCCCGGCCGGGAAGACGTGCCAGGCGCCGTCCATGCGCAGGTGGCTGTGGAGGGTGAGGCCGCCGTCGCCGCTGATGCGGGTGAGCAGGTGTTTGCCGCGCGGGATCACGTTCAAGGTGGTGCGGCCGGTGAGGTCCACGGTGGCGAGGCGGGGAACGCGCAGGTCGCTGCGGGTGATCTCCCGGCCGGCCAGGGCGGCGTGCAGCCGGACCGCGGCGCGCCAGACACTGTCTCCTTCGGGCATGGCTCCATTGTCGCTCCGGGCGGGGAGGCCGGCGGGACGCCGAAGCCCCCGCGGCGGGGTGTCCGCGCGGGGGCCGGGATGGCTCGGTGCCGTACTACTTCCAGGTGAGGGCCTTGTTGCCCACCGTGCTGTACGGCTCGCCCCAGTACTCGGCGCCGACCACCTTCGTCTGGTCCGAGGGCGCCAGGGCGATCGCGCAGCTGGTCTGCGTCTGGCCGTTGGTGAAGCCCTTCGGCAGCGACTCGTCCTTGCACTTCTCGAACTTGCCGATGACGGAGACGCCCTGTGCCTCGCTGCCGTCCGGGAGGAGGCCCTTGATGTGGCCCACGGAAGAGTACGAGAGGTCCACGGTGCCGACGTTCTTGACCGAGTAGCGGACGTAGTAGGGGATCATCCCCTTCACCTTGTCGCCGAGCTTGAGCGAGTCCAGGTCGGTCGGCTGGCCCTGCTCGACCGCGGTGACGGTGAGGGCGATGGTGCCGCCCTTGGTGCTTCCGTAGCTGAACGGCACCGTCGCCGTCTCGCCGATCTTGAAGGTCTGGCCGGGCTTGGCCGCGCCCGCCGCACCTGCGGGGGCCTCGCCGCCGCCGGTGGAGGGGCTGGCCGGGGTGCTGGGCTGCGCGGAGGCGGACCCGCCCGCGCTCGGCTGGGCGGCCGGCGCGCTCGACTGGGCCGGGGCGACCTCCTCGTTGCCGTTCTTACAGCCGGTCAGCGTCAGGGTTCCGGCAACCGCCAGACCGATGACGCCCGTTGCTGCTCGTCGCATACCGTTGGTGCTCACTTTTCTGGTCCCCCATGACTGTGCGCGTTGACGTGGCATCGTCACGTTCGATGCCTGCGTGGATCTTGATAGTCCAGAAAGGAGCGGGCCTGCCAGTCGAGTGGGGGTTCGTGACATGGTCAGTACATAAGCGGAACATAAGTGCGACGGTCGAGACCGGAATGCCGGATTCAGGACCGCAGCCGCATTCCGCGCGGGGTGGCATGGAATCCGGCCGCCTCCAGAGCCGCGCCCAGGGGCGAGGTCAACGCCGGGGCGGCGTTGATGCGCTCCACCGTGAGGGCCGCAAGGGTGCCGATCCGGGACGCCGCCGCAAGGGCCGCGGTGGCCGCCGCCAGGCGCGGGTCGTCCGCCGGGGGCCACACCAGCAGGGTCTTGCCGCCGCGCTCCAGGTACAGGACCAGTTCGCCGTCGACCAGGACCACGAGGGAGCCCGCCTTGCGGCCCGGTTTGTGGGTGGCGTCCGCCGGCGGCTCCGGCCAGGGCAGGGCCGCGCCGTACGCGTTCGCCGGGTCGGCGGCCGCCAGGACCACCGCGGCCAGGGGAGGCGGGGTGCGCTCGGCCGCCCGCAGCCGGTCCACCGCGCCGTCCATCGCGAACTGGGCCGCGCCCAGCCCCTCGACCACGTAGCCCCGGCGGGCCTGGCCGCTGTCCTCGAAGGCGGAAAGGACCCGGTAGACCGCGCTGAAGCCGCCCTCCACCCCCTCCGCCGCGACGGCGCCGCGGGTCACGACCCCGTGCCGGTCCAGCAGGGTCCGGGCCAGGGCGTGGGCCCGGTGGGTGGGGTCGGGGGCGTGGGACGGCAGCAGCGACCAGCGGCCCGAGACCGTGGGCGGGCCGGTACGGGACACCGTGGCGCTGAGGGTGCCGTAGCGGCCGCGCGGGATCGTGCGTCTCGCCCGGTGGGCGGTGGCGCCGGCCGTGCGGCCCGAGCCCAGCAGGGAGCGCAGCGGCGCCAGGGTGTCGTTCGTCAGGCGGCCCGACCAGGCCAGGTCCCAGACGGCCGAGGACAGCTCCAGGTCGGCGGCCTCGGGATGGCGGGCGCGGACGGCCTCGGTGAGCTGGCGGAAGAAGAGGCCGTAGCCGCCCGAGAGGGCGTCCAGGACCGCCTGGTGGAGCGGGGTGAGCTCCAGGGGATGTGCCGGGGGCAGGAGCAGCGGAGCCGCTTCGGCGAGGTAGAGGGAGACCCAGCCGTCCTTGCCGGGCAGCGCCCCGGCGCCCGCCCAGACCACCTCGCCGGTGGTGGTCAGCTCGTCCAGCATCGCCGGGGAGTAGCCGGCGACCCGGGAGGGCAGGATCAGCCGCTCCAGCGCGGACGCGGGCACCGGGGCGCCCTGGAGCTGCTCGATCGCCCGGGCCAGGCCGTCGATCCCGCGCAGGGCCCCGCCCAGGTGCTGCCACTGCGGCAGGAAGGTGGCCAGCGAGGCCGGCGGCACCGGCTCCAGCTCCTCGCGCAGAGCCGCCAGCGAGCGCCGGCGCAGCCTGCGCAGTACGGCCGCGTCGCACCACTCCTGGCCGATGCCGGCCGGATGGAACTCGCCCTGGACCACCCGGCCCGCCGCGGCGAGCCGGTGCAGAGCGCCGTCGGTGACGGCCGCGCCCAGGCCGAAGCGGGCGGCCGCCGCGGCCGTGGTGAACGGCCCGTGGGTGCGGGCGTAGCGGGCCAGCAGATCGCCGAGGGGGTCCTTGACCGGTTCGGTGAACGCCTCCGGGACCCCGACCGGGAGCGCGGTGCCCAGCGCATCGCGCAGCCGGCCCGCGTCCTCGATCGCCGCCCAGTGCTCCACGCCGGCGATCCGGACCCGGACGGCCCGCCGGGCGGCGGAGAGTTCGCCGGCCCAGGACGCCTCGGCGCCGCGCTCGGCCAGCTCGGCGTCGGTCAGCGGGCCCAGCATGCGCAGCAGGTCGGCCACGGACTCCGCGTCCTTGGCCCGCCGGTCCTCCGTCAGCCACTGGAGCTCCCGCTCCAGTTCCTCCAGCACCTGCGCGTCGAGGAGCTCGCGCAGCTCCGCCTGGCCGAGGAGCTCGGCCAGCAGCCGGGAGTCCAGGGAGAGCGCGGCCGCTCTGCGCTCGGCGAGCGGCGAGTCGCCCTCGTACAGGAACTGGGCGACGTACCCGAAGAGGAGGGAACGGGCGAACGGAGAGGGCTCGGGGGTGGTCACCTCGACCAGGCGGACGCGGCGCGCCTCGATGTCCCCCATCAGCTCGGTCAGGCCCGGTACGTCGAAGACGTCCTGGAGGCACTCCCGTACGGCTTCCAGCACGATCGGGAACGAACCGAACTCCGAGGCCACCTGGAGGAGCTGGGACGCGCGCTGGCGCTGCTGCCACAGCGGGGTGCGCTTGCCCGGATTGCGGCGCGGCAGCAGCAGGGCCCGGGCCGCGCACTCACGGAACCGGGAGGCGAACAGGGCGGAGCCGCCCACCTGGTCGGTGACGATCTGGTTGACCTCGCCGTGCTCGAAGGCGACATCGGCCGCGCCCAGCGGGGCCTGCTCGTCATCGAACTCGAAGCTCTTGGTCTGGGCCGGGTCGTGGTCCAGCAGGTCCATGCTGAGCAGATCGGCGTCGGGCAGGCGCAGCACGATCCCGTCGTCGGCGTGCATGACCTGCGCGTCCATCCCGTACCGCTCCGCGAGGCGGGCGCCGAGGGCCAGCGCCCACGGAGCGTGCACCTGCGCGCCGAACGGGGAGTGGACCACGACCCGCCAGTCCCCGAGCTCGTCGCGGAAGCGCTCGACCACGATCGTCCGGTCGTCCGGCACGTGGCCGCAGGCCTCGCGCTGCTCGGCGAGGTAGGCCAGGACGTTCTCCGCGGCCCAGGCGTCCAGGCCGGCCGCCAGGAGGCGCAGCCGGGCGTCCTCGTCGGTGAGTCCGCCGAGCTCGCGCAGGAACGCCCCGACCGCGCGGCCCAGTTCGAGGGGGCGGCCCAGCTGGTCGCCCTTCCAGAACGGCAGCCGCCCCGGCACCCCGGGGGCGGGGGAGACCAGCACCCGGTCTCGGGTGATGTCCTCGATCCGCCAGGAGCTGGTGCCCAGGGTGAACACGTCCCCGACGCGGGACTCGTAGACCATCTCCTCGTCGAGCTCACCGACCCGGCCGCCGCCCTTCTTCGGATCCGCCCCGGCCAGGAAGACGCCGAACAGGCCCCGGTCCGGGATCGTGCCGCCCGAGGTGACCGCGAGGCGCTGGGCTCCCGGCCGGCCGGTGATCGTGCCGGCGACGCGGTCCCACACCACGCGCGGTCTCAGCTCGGCGAACGCGTCCGACGGATAGCGGCCCGCCAGCATGTCCAGCACGGCGGTGAACGCCGAGTCGGGCAGCGAGGCGAAGGGCGCGGCCCGCCGCACCAGGGCCAGCAGGTCGTCCAGCTGCCAGGTGTCCATCGCCGTCATCGCGACCAGCTGCTGGGCCAGCACGTCGAGCGGGTTCGACGGGATGCGGAGCGACTCGATCGACCCCGTGCGCATCCGCTCCGTGACCACGGCCGCCTGCACCAGGTCGCCCCGGTACTTGGGGAAGACCACTCCGGTGGAGACCGCGCCCACCTGGTGTCCCGCGCGGCCCACGCGCTGGAGCCCGGAGGCCACCGAGGGCGGGGACTCGACCTGCACCACCAGGTCCACCGCGCCCATGTCGATGCCCAGTTCCAGACTGGAGGTGGCGACCACGGCGGGCAGCCGGCCCGCCTTCAGATCCTCCTCGACCAGCGCCCGCTGCTCCTTGGACACCGAGCCGTGGTGCGCGCGGGCCAGCAGCGGCGGCGCGCCCTGGGCGGCCCCCGACTGGGCCATGATCTCGGCCGGGGACGAGCCTTCGGGCAGCTTTTCGCCCATGGCGCGCTCGTACGCGATCTCGTTGAGCCGGTTGCAGAGCCGCTCCGCGAGGCGGCGGGAGTTGGCGAACACGATCGTCGAGCGGTGCGCCTGGACCAGATCCGCGATCCGCTCCTCCACATGCGGCCAGATGGAGGGCTTGTCGCCGCCCTCCCTGCCCTCGGAGGCGGGGGACCCGCCCAGCTCGCCCATGTCCTGCACCGGGACGACCACCGACAGGTCGAACTCCTTCGCCGACTTCGGCTGGACGATCTCCACCCTGCCGCGCGGCGCGAGGTACCGGGCCACCTCGTCCACCGGACGGACCGTCGCGGACAGGCCGATCCGGCGGGCCGGGCGGGGCAGCAGCTCGTCCAGCCGCTCCAGGGAGAGCGCGAGATGGGCGCCGCGCTTGGTCCCGGCGACCGCGTGCACCTCGTCCAGGATGACCGTCTCGATCCCGGCCAGGGCGTCCCGGGCCGCCGAGGTCAGCATCAGGAACAGCGACTCGGGGGTGGTGATCAGGATGTCCGGCGGTCGCGTCACCAGGGACCGGCGCTCGGCCGGCGGGGTGTCCCCGGAGCGGATCCCGACCCGGATCTCCGGCTCGGGCAGGCCCAGCCGGACGGACTCCTGGCGGATGCCGGTCAGCGGGCTGCGGAGATTGCGCTCCACGTCGACCGCCAGGGCCTTCAGGGGCGATACGTACAGCACCCGGCAGCGCTTCTTCGGCTCGGCCGGCGGCGGGGTGGAGGCCAGCTGGTCGAGGGCGGCGAGGAAGGCGGCCAGGGTCTTGCCGGAGCCGGTGGGCGCCACGACCAGGACGTCCGAGCCCTCCCCGATCGCCCGCCAGGCACCCTCCTGCGCGGTGGTGGGGGCATCGAAGGCCCCCGTGAACCACGAGCGGGTCGCGGGGGAGAAGGAGTCGAGCGCGCTACCGGACATGCCCCCATCGTGCACCCCGGCACTGACAACGGGCCGGACCTGCGCAAACATGCCGCAGCGGCGGGGCGCAGAATGGGGGGATGGGGACGGACGAGGGCCGCCGGGAGTGGGCGCGGCACTGGCAGTACGCGGAACTGCCCGGGCTGGACCTGCTCCGCGCGCACTACGTCCGCCACACCTTCCCGCGCCACGCGCACGACGGGTACGTCATCGCGGCCGTCACCGGCGGCATCGAGGAGATCGGCCTGCCCGGCACCACCGTGCGCGCCGGGCCGGGCAGCGTGGTCCTGATCAACCCCGAGGTGCCGCACACCGCCCGCGCCGGGGTCCCCGAGGGCTGGGCGTACGCCACCCTCTACCCGTCCCGGACGCTGATCACCGAGGTCGCCGCCGAGATCGGCACCCTGCGCGGGACCCCCGGCTTCACCGCCGACATGGTCACCGACCCGCAGGCCTCCCGGGTGATCACCGAGGTGCACCGGGCCGCCGAGGCCGGGAACGCGCTGGCCGCCGACACACTGCTGCGCGGCGCGGTCGCGCGGATGCTGACCCGGCACGCGGGACCGCTGCCCGCCCGTACGGAACGCCGCGCGGGCACCGCCGACGCGGAGCGGGCCCGGGCCGTACTGGAGGAGCGGATGGCCGAGCCGCCGTCGCTGGAGCAGCTCGCGGCGGAACTGGGGACGAGCCCGTTCGCGCTGCTGCGGGCCTTCCGGGACCGGTACGGCATGCCGCCGCACACCTGGCTCACCGACGCCCGGGTCCGCCGGGCGCGCCGGCTGCTGGACGCGGGCACCCCGCCGGCGGAGGCGGCCGTCGCGGTGGGGTTCACCGACCAGCCGCACCTGAACCGGCACTTCACCCGCATCGTCGGGGTCCCGCCGGGCGCCTACCGGCGGGAGCGGACGGCCTGACGCACGGCGCGCCCGCGTCTTCTCGGCCGCCTCGCCGCCTCGCCGCCTCGCCGCCTCGCCGCCTCGCCGCCTCGCCGCCTCGCCGCCTCGCCGCCTCGCCGCCTCGGCGTCCCCGCGCCTTCCCGGCACGCCGGCCGCGCCGCCGCGCGAACGCACCAGCTGCAAGAACGTACAAGACCGGGCCGCGGCGCCCCGCGTACGTTCGGGGCGTGCGAGAAGATCAGATGGTGATACGAGAGGCCCCCGACGGGGTCGCCGACAAGCCACGGGCCGCCGTCGTCCGCGACGCCCTCGGCGTCGGGGTGGCCGTCGGACTGTCCGGGTTCGCGTTCGGTGTGACCGCGGCCGGAGCCGGGATCAGCGTGCTCCAGGCCTGTGTGCTGAGCCTGCTGGTGTTCACCGGCGCCTCGCAGTTCGCGCTGGTCGGGGCGCTCGCGGCGGGCGGGAACCCGTTCACCGCCGCGGCCGGGGCCTTCTTCCTCGGCACCCGTAACGCCTTCTACGGACTGCGGCTGTCCCAGCTGCTCGCCCTGCCCCGGGCCGTACGGCCCCTCGCCGCGCACTGGGTGATCGACGAGACCACCGCCGTGGCCCTGGCCCAGCCCGACCGGAAGTCGGCCCGGCTCGGCTTCACCGTGACCGGGCTGACCCTCTACGTGCTGTGGAACGTGACCACGCTGCTGGGCGCCCTGGGCGCCGAGGCCATCGGGGACACCAGGGCGTGGGGGCTGGACGCCGCCGGGCCCGCGGTGTTCCTGGCCCTGCTCGCGCCGATGCTCAAGAGCTCCACCGAGCGGGCCGTGGCCGTCCTCGCGCTGGTGCTCGGTCTGGGGCTGCTGCCCGTACTGCCCTCCGGGGTGCCCGTGCTGATCGCGGCGCTGGCCGCGCCGGTCGTGCTGTGGATGAAGGGACGCCGCTCGTGAACGTCTGGATCGCCATCGCCGTGACCGTCATCGGCTGCTACGCCGTCAAGCTCGCCGGACTGCTCGTGCCCGCCGGCGCCCTGGAGCGGCCCGCGGTGCGCGAGCTCGCCGCGCTGCTGCCGGTCGCGCTGCTCGCCGCGCTCACCGCGCAGCAGACCTTCAGCACGGGGCACGAGCTCGTGCTGGACGCCCGCGCCGCAGGGCTGGCCGCCGCCGGGATCGCACTGCTGCTGCGCGCCCCGTTCCTGGTGGTGGTCGCGGCCGCGGTCCTGGTCACCGCGGGGCTGCGGGCCCTGGGCGGGTAGCGGGCGCGAGCTGGCGGCCGTACGCCCGCAGGGTCAGCAGGGCCTCCAGCGTGGCGATGGGCCGGTGCTCCAGGGAGCTGCCCGGGGCCCAGGCACGCCGGCGCGCCGGCCAGCCGCCGTCCGGCTGCTGCTCGGCCGCGAGGAAGTCCAGGGCGCCGTTCATCTCCGCGTCCGTGAACCAGCCGCGCGCCAGCGATTCCGGGCGGCGCGCGAAGTCGTACGGGAACAGCTGCTCGCCCGGGGCGCAGCCGGGCGCCGGCGGGTACTCGTCCCGCTGCCGGGGATCCAGCACGGCGAAGCCCTGCTCGCGCACCAGCCGCCCCAGCCGGTCCGCGGCCGCCGCCGCGCGTGCCCGGTCGGGGACCCCGTCGAGGAAGGCCACCGCGCCCTGGATCTCGTACGGATGCGAGTGCCGCAGCGTCTCGACCCGGTCCCAGCAGAAGTCCGTGGCCCGGAACAGCCACGCGTGCCAGATCCGGTTGCGGTGGAGCAGCCCGACGACCGGCCCCGTGGTCAGCAGCTCGCCCGGCGGATCGTCCTGTACCGGGTGGTACGGGGCCGCGGGGTAGCCGCGCGGGCCGGGGAACACCACCGGAAGCGCCCCCTCCGGGGTGGAGACCCGGGTCAGGTGGCGGCAGAGCCTCTCGATGCGCTGCCCGGCGCAGCGGCCCAGGCCGTCGAGGATCCGCAGGGCGTGCGCGGTGTGCAGCGGCTGGCTCAGCGGACCGCGCAGATCGGGATCGAGCGCGTGCCCGTAGCCGCCGTCACTCCCCAGGTACGCGCCGAGCGCGGCGTCCACCGCGTCGGCGTCCCCGCCGAGGAAGTGGAACGCGAACCGGCGCTGCTCCAGCACCCGGGCGGTGAGCCAGATGAACTGCTCGGCCCGGACCAGCGGGGCCGCCGGGGCCGGTGAGGCCGACGGGACGGACGGGGCCGGTGAGGCCGCCGGGGCCAGCGAGGAAGCTTCGTCTCCGGGCATGCGGGAAACCGTAGGCCGCCCCGGGGCGGCCGCGGGGTACGAACGCGGCCGGTGCACTCTCCGGGGCGCGATACTGGTGGCATGCGGTTGACGATTTTCTGGGAACGGATGGCCGAGCACTTCGGCGCGGCCTACGCGGACTCCTTCGCGCGGGACCACGTCATGACGGAGCTCGGCGGCCGTACCGTGCACCAGGCCCTGGACGCGGGCTGGGAGGCCAAGGACGTGTGGCGCGCGGTGTGTTCGGCGATGGACGTGCCGGCCTCGCTGCGCTGACCGGGGGCCCCGTCTCCTCGCACGCGCCGCAAGTGGGACAGACTGGGCGGCGTGGCAGCGACAGAAGAGACGACCGGACACCCCGGCCAGGCGGCCCCCGCCGGCCCCGAAGACCCACCGCGCGGCGACGCCCCGGCCGCCCCGGACCCGTCGCCGGCCGGGGAACGGATGCCGCGCTGGCTGCCGCGCGCGGTGATCCTCGCGCTGGCCCTGGTCGCCTGCTTCCAGCTGGGCAGCTGGGCCTTCCACCAGCTGATCGGGCTGCTCGTCAACATCCTGATCGCCTTCTTCCTGGCGCTCGCGATCGAACCGGCCGTGGCCCGGATGGCGGCCCGCGGCATGCGCCGGGGGCTCGCCACCTTCCTGGTGTTCCTCGGGGTGTTCGTGGCGAGCGCGGGATTCCTGGCCCTGCTCGGCTCGATGCTCGCCGGGCAGATCGTCGCCATGGTCGAAGGGTTCCCGAACTACCTCGACTCGGTGATCAGGTCGATCAACGACACCTTCCACACGGACCTGTCCCGGCTGGAGATCCAGGACAGCCTCCTGCGCTCGGACTGGCTGCAGAAGTACGTGCAGAACAGCGCGACGGGCGTGCTCGACGTGTCGGCCACCGTCCTCGGCGGACTCTTCAGGCTGCTGACGATCGGGCTGTTCTCCTTCTACTTCGCCGCCGACGGGCCGCGGCTGCGGCGCGCGCTGTGCTCCGTACTGCCCCCGGCCAAGCAGTCGGAGGTGCTGCGCGCCTGGGAGATCGCCGTCGCCAAGACGGGCGGGTACCTCTACTCGCGCGGGCTCATGGCACTGGTCTCCGGCATCGCCCACTACATCGTGTTCGCGGTCCTGGAGGTGCGGTACGCGCCCGCGCTCGCGGTGTGGGTGGGGCTGGTGTCGCAGTTCATCCCCACCATCGGCACCTATCTCGCGGGCGCGCTGCCGATGCTGATCGCCTTCGCGGTCGACCCCTGGTACGCGCTGTACGTGCTCGGATTCGTGGTCGTCTACCAGCAGTTCGAGAACTACGTCCTGCAGCCGAAGCTGACCTCGAAGACGGTGGACATCCATCCCGCGGTGGCCTTCGGCTCGGTCATCGCGGGCACCGCCCTGCTGGGCGCGGTCGGGGCGCTGATCGCGATCCCGGCCGTCGCCACGCTGCAGGCCTTCCTCGGTGCGTACGTGAAGCGCTACGCGCTGACGGAGGGCGCGGACACGTCTACTTCCCGTCCGCGCCGTCGAGTACGGCTGCCAGAGCCTCGGTGACGGAGGCCTCGACGGCGGCCTTGTCCACGCCGAGCCCGCTGAGCACGCCTTCGCCGTTCTCGAGTTCCACGAGGGCCAGCAGGATGTGCTCGGTGCCGACGTAGTTGTGGCCCAGGCGCAGGGCCTCGCGGAAGGTGAGCTCCAGGGCCTTCTTGGCGCCCGCGTCGAAGGGGACGAGGTCCGGGACGTCGGCCACGGCCTCGGGCAGGCCGGCGGTCGCGGCGGCGCGCACGTCGTCGGCCAGGACCCCCTGGGCGCGCAGGGCGAGCATGGCCAGGCCCTCGGGTTCGGCGAGCAGGCCGAGGACCAGGTGCTCGGTGCGGATCTCGGTGTTGCCGGCGGCGCGGGACTCGTTCTGGGAGGCCACGACGACGTTGCGGGCGCGGGGGGTGAAGCGGCCGAAGCCCGCGCTGGGGTCCAGGCCGGGGTCGCCCTCCTTGTCGGCCTTGGGGACGAAGCGCTTCTGGGCGGCCTGGCGGGTGACGCCCATGCTGCGGCCGATGTCGGTCCAGGAGGCGCCGGAGCGGCGGGCCTGGTCGACGAAGTGGCCGATGAGGTGGTCCGCCACGTCACCGAGGGACTCGGCGACGACGACGGCGCCGCTGAGCTGCTCCAGGGTGTCGGTGTGGACCTTCTTGATGGCCTCGATGACGTCGTCGAGGCGTACCGGATTGGTCATGCGAACGGGTTCCACTGAAGGGTTCGTCATGAGTGCAACCGTAGGTTGACAGTCGAGGGGCGTCAACCTTGGGTTGTCACACGCCTCCGCATCCGCCTCCGCCTCCGCACCCGCCTCCGCATCCGGAGCCCCCGCCGCATCCGCCCCCCGCGCCGGGCGCCTCGGACTCCTTGCCCCGCTCCTTCTCGCGGGCGGGCGGCAGCAGCAGGGCGGCCAGCGGGGCCGGAGCGGAGAGGGGGCCGACGCCGCTGCGGGCGAGCCGGCGGAGCATCCGGGCGGTCTCGCCGTCCCCGGGGGCCGGCACCCCGGGCGCGAGCGGCGGGGTCCAGGTCTCGTCGGCCTCGGCCTCGGCGACGCGCCGCACACCCGCGTCCGTGGCGTGGCGGGACGGGACGGCCGGTCCCGCGAACGTACTGAGCAGCCCGATCGCCAGGCCGAGCGCGAGGAACGCGAGGGCGGGGCGCCCCCCGTTGCCCTCCCCGCTGACGGAATCGGTGATGCAGGCGGCGATGCCGGCCAGGACTCAGAACAGCAGCAGGAAGACCTGCGCCACCTCGGCGTTCTCCGCCCGGTTCCGCCGCCGGGGGTCGATGGCCAGGCCGCGGCCCACGAGGTCCCGCTCGATGCCGACGGTGGCGGGGGAGTCGCCGGTGCGCTCCCGCAGCGTCTGCGCGTACAGCGGGCCGTCGGCCGCGAGGCACGCCAGCGCGGCCGCCTGTACGGGATCGCCGGGCGGCCCGGGATCCGCGTCCGCCCGGCCGCCGCCCGCCGGCAGTCCGAGCCCCTGCGTGAGCCCGACCTCGTGGACCGTCACCAGCTCGGCCGCGTACGCCGCCGCGAGCGCCACCTCGGCGAGGCGCCGCCGGCCGCCGCGCAGGTACGCGGCCTCGTACAGGGTGAGCGCCGCGGCGTCGCCCCGCCCGGGCCGGTCGCGCGGATAGAGGGTCCGCGACAGCGGGATCCGGAGCGCGGTCACCAGGAGCAGCGGCACGGCCGCCCCGAGAAAGACGAAGACCCACACAGCTACCCCCCGGCCGGCTACGCGTCCACCCGTACGAGTCTGCGGCCGCCGACGGGGCCGGGCAATGGCCGGGACCGGTCCGGGAAGCGGTGATCGCGGCGCGCCACGTTGCGTACGCGATCGGCTACGTTACGCACGTGCGCGATGGGCGCGCGCCCGGAGCGGAGGAGAACCTGTGGCGACATCGGAAGACGAGCGGAACGGCGGCCCGGCGGCCAGGCTCGGATTCGAGCCGGGCCAGGTCGTCCAGGAGATCGGCCTCGCCGACGACGTCGACGAGGAGCTGCGCGAGGGCATCGCGAAGGCCGCCGGCCAGGAGCTGGTGGGGGAGGAGTACGACGACGTCGTGGACGCCGTGCTCCTGTGGTTCCGCGAGGACGACGGCGATCTCACCGACGCGCTCGTCGACTGCATCGGGCTGCTGGAGGACGGGGGCATGATCTGGCTGCTCACCCCGAAGGTCGGACTGGAGGGCCACGTCGAGCCCAGTGAGATCGCCGAGGCCGCGACGACCGCCGGGCTCTCCCAGGCGCGGCCGGTGAGCGTGGCCAAGGGCTGGGCCGGAGCCCGTCTCACCGCCCCCAGGTCCCGGCGGTAGGGGGCACCCCGGAGGAGCGGCCGGCCGGCGGGCCGTGCGGCGGGGCGTGCGGACGGGTATGGGCGGCGCCGCCGACTTCGTGGGCGGTTGCGGCGGTTGGGGACGGTGCGGGGGATGTGCGGGGCCCGCTTTCGGCCAACTGCCCTGGTGATAGCGGGTTTCGCCAACTCGCCATGCCCTCTTGTGAGTTGGGCGCTGGGTACCAACAATGCGCATGACAACCGAAGGATCTTCGGTCGCATTGTCACGGGCGAACCCAGCCCTCGACCCGAGAGGGGAACCCCCCACATGATCAAGCCTCTCGCCGGCACCCTGCTCTCGCTGCTCCTGGTGGGAGCGGCGGCGGCCCCGGCCGTGGCGTCCTCCGCACCCCGGGAGGAGAAGGCCGCACCGGCCGTCGCGGTCACCTTCGCGGGGACGGTCGCACTCAGCAACTGCTCCGGCTCCGTGGTGCGCGCCCCCGCCTCCCAGCCGAACGACCCCGCCCTCGTCCTCTCCAACGGGCACTGTCTGGAGACCGGATTCCCGGCGGCCGGCGAGGTCGTCAAGGACCGGGCGTCCAGCCGCTCCTTCTCGCTGCTCAACGCGTCCGGTTCCAAGGTGGCGACGCTGCGGGCGAGCAAGATCGCGTACGCCACGATGACCGACACGGACATCTCGGTCTACCAGCTGACCAAGACGTACGCGCAGATCCAGAGCCAGTACGGGATCGGCGCCCTCACCCTCGACGACGCCCACCCGGCGCAGGGCTCCGCGATCAAGGTCGTGTCGGGGTACTGGAAGCGGACCTACAGCTGCAACATCGACGGGTTCGCCTACCGGCTCAAGGAGGGTGAGTGGACCTGGAAGGACTCGGTCCGCTACACCCCGGCCTGCAACACCATCGGCGGTACCTCCGGGTCGCCGGTGATCGACACCACGACGGGCAAGGTCGTCGCCGTCAACAACACGGGCAACGAGGACGGCCAGCGCTGCACGGACAACAACCCGTGCGAGGTCGACCAGAACGGCAACGTCACGGTCCGCCAGGGGATCAACTACGGGCAGGAGACCTACACGCTCGTTCCCTGCATAGGCGCCGGGAGCAAGATCGACCTGAACCGGGCCGGCTGCGCCCTGCCCAAGCCGTAGCCGTAGCCGCGTCCCGTTTCGCCGTACCGCCGTCCGTACCGCCGTCCGCCCGTTCCCGCGCCTCCTTCCGGCGCGGGGGCGGGCGGTCGCGCTGTGCGGGCGTGGCTCGCTTGACAGGGAAATCGAACATCCATTCTCATGAGTTATCCACAGCTGAACAGGGCGTGGGAGCGCATTGTCAGTGGCAGGCGTTAGCGTCAATGGCGTGAAGCGATCGACTCAAGCAAATCGGGTGGAACCCATGGCAGGCACCGACCGCGAGAAGGCTCTCGACGCCGCGCTCGCACAGATTGAACGGCAATTCGGCAAGGGTGCGGTCATGCGCCTCGGCGACAAGCCGAACGACCCCATCGAGGTCATCCCCACCGGGTCGACCGCGCTGGACATCGCGCTCGGCGTCGGCGGGCTGCCCCGCGGCCGTGTGATCGAGGTGTACGGACCGGAGTCCTCCGGTAAGACCACCCTGACCCTGCACGCCGTGGCCAACGCGCAGAAGGCCGGCGGCACCGTCGCCTTCGTCGACGCGGAGCACGCGCTGGACCCCGAGTACGCGAAGGCCCTCGGCGTCGACACCGACAACCTCATCCTGTCCCAGCCGGACACCGGCGAGCAGGCGCTGGAGATCGTGGACATGCTGGTCCGCTCCGGCGCCCTGGACCTGATCGTCATCGACTCCGTCGCGGCGCTCGTGCCGCGCGCGGAGATCGAGGGCGAGATGGGCGACTCCCACGTGGGTCTCCAGGCCCGTCTGATGAGCCAGGCCCTCCGGAAGATCACCGGTGCGCTCAACCAGTCCAAGACCACCGCGATCTTCATCAACCAGCTCCGCGAGAAGATCGGTGTGATGTTCGGCTCGCCGGAGACCACCACCGGTGGCCGCGCGCTGAAGTTCTACGCCTCCGTGCGCCTGGACATCCGCCGTATCGAGACCCTCAAGGACGGCACGGACGCGGTCGGCAACCGCACCCGCGTCAAGGTCGTCAAGAACAAGGTCGCGCCGCCCTTCAAGCAGGCCGAGTTCGACATCCTCTACGGCCAGGGCATCAGCCGCGAGGGCGGCCTGATCGACATGGGCGTGGAGCACGGCTTCGTGCGCAAGGCCGGCGCCTGGTACACGTACGAGGGCGACCAGCTCGGCCAGGGCAAGGAGAACGCCCGCAACTTCCTGAAGGACAACCCCGATCTCGCCAACGAGATCGAGCGGAAGATCAAGGAGAAGCTGGGCGTCGGGGTCCGCAAGGACGCCGCCGCTGCCGAGGCCGGCGCGGAGGCCCCCGCCGACGCCGCGGCCGTACCCGCTCCGGCGTCGAAGGCCAAGACGACGGCCAAGGCCGCCGTGGCCAAGAGCTGACCCGTGCGGGAGCAGGAAAGGGGCGGCAGGGGCGGCCGTGAGGACCGCCGGGAGGGTGGCCGCGAAGGCCGCCAGGAACTGCCGCCCCAGAGTCCCGAGGAGCAGGCGCGGGCGATCTGCCTGCGCCTGCTCACCGGGATGCCGCGTACTCGGCGGCAGCTCGCGGACGCCCTGGAGAAGCGGGGCATCCCCGAGGAGGTGTCGCAGGAGGTCCTCTCCCGGTACGAGGAGGTGGGCCTGATCGACGACGCCGCCTTCGCCGGGGCCTGGGTGGAGTCCCGCCACAGGGGCCGGGGACTGGCCCGCCGGGCGCTCGCGCAGGAGCTGCGGACCAAGGGGGTGCACGCCACCCTCGTACAGGAAGCGCTGGAACAGCTGGACTCCGAGCAGGAGGAAGAGACCGCCCGGGAGCTCGTGGAGCGCAAGCTCCGCTCGACCCGGGGTCTGGAGCGGGACAAGCGGATCCGGCGCCTCGCCGGGATGCTGGCCCGCAAGGGGTATCCGGAGGGCATGGCCCTGCGGGTGGTCCGCCGCGCGTTGGAGGCGGAGGGCGCCGAAGACGACGACACGGGGGTCCCCGGCGGCTGACCGGCCCCCGGCCCGGCCTACGGGGGGACGGGCGGCGGGCCGGTACGGCGGACCCGCGCCGCGGGGTGGGGGTAGCCCCCGGGTGCGGACGCCGGGGCGCTCCAATGGCAACGCGGCCTCCCGGCAGCAGAGTTGATCACATGATGCTGCGTTACGCCCTCCAGACCGTCCGGGACCGCAAAGCCGGTTTCCTCGGCGCCTTCGTCGCACTCCTGTGCGCGGCCGCCCTCATCACCGCCTGCGGCACGCTCCTGGAGACGGGGCTCCGCGGAGAGATCGCCACCGAGCGCTACGCGGCCACCCCGGTGGTCGTCTCCGCCGACCAGAACGTCCACGAGACGACGGTCAAGGAGAAGAAGGGCAAGACCAAGACGAAGCACAAGGCCAAGCCCGTCGCCGAGCGGGCCTGGCTGCCGGCCGCCACCCTGGACACCGTCCGGTCGGTGCCCGGAGTCGAGCGGGCGGTGCCCGAACTCACCTTCCAGGCCGTGCCGATGACCGGGGGAGCGAGCAGCGGCCCGCCGTCGTACGGGCACTCCTGGACCTCCGCCGCACTCACCCCCTTCGCCCTCACCGAGGGCCGCGCCCCGCAGAACGCCGACGAGGTCGTCATAGACCGCGCGCTGGCCGCCCGTACGGGAAGCACCGCGGGCGCCCGGCTGACGGTCCAGGCCACCGGTGAGCCGAAGACCTACACGGTCAGCGGCATCGCGAAGGCGGCCCGCGGTGACCTCGCGCAGCAGAGCGCGCTGTTCTTCAGCGACGCCGAGGCCGGGCGGCTCGCCGCCCGCGCCGGGCAGATCTCCGCCATCGGGGTGCTCCCAGAGGCGGGGGTGTCCGCCGGTGAACTCGCGGGCCGGGTCGGGCAGGCGCTGAAGGGCACCACCGCCCAGGTCGCCGCGGGTGGCGAACGAGGGCCCGTGGAGTTCCTCGACGCCGCCGGAGCCCGCGTCAAACTGGTCTCCATGGGCGGGGCGATGGGCGGCACCTCCCTGCTCGTGGCCATCCTCGTGGTCGTCGGCACCTTCGCCCTGTCGATCCAGCAGCGCTACCGCGAACTCGCCCTGCTGCGGGCCATCGCCGCCACCCCCAAGCAGCTGCGCAGCATGATCGGCCGGGAGGCACTGGTCGTCGGCCTGGCCGCCGGGATCGCCGGCGCCCTCGCCGGACTGCCGCTCGCCGCCTGGCTGCACGGCCGCTTCATCGACACCGGCGCCGTCCCCGCCACCCTGGAGCGCACCGCCGGGATCTTCCCGATGGTCGCCGCCGTCGGCGCGACCCTGCTCGGCGCCTGGGCCGCGGCCCGGATCACCGCGCGGCGGATCGCCCGGATCCGCCCGGCCGAGGCGCTGGCCGAAGCCGCGGTCGAGCGGGGGCGGCCCGGCTGGGTACGGATCGCCGCGGGGGCGCTGCTGCTGGCCGGCGGTGCGGTGCTGGTCGCCGTGCTGAGCACGCTGCGTACCGAGCCGGCCTCCACCCCGGTGACCTTCCTCGCCGTGGTCGTCCTGGCCGGGGCCGTCTCACTGCTCGGCCCGCTGCTGGTCCGGGGCGCCACGGTGCTGCTCGCCGGACCGCTGCGGCTGGCCGGCGCGGGCGGCCACCTGGCCACCGCGAACCTGCGCGGCAACGCCACCCGGATGGCCTCCGCCGTCACCCCGCTCACGCTGCTGATCGGGATGACCTGCACGGTGCTGTTCGTGACGCCGACCCTCGGCGGCGCGGCCCGGGCGCAGGCGCGGGACGGGGTCCGGGCCGAGTGGCTGCTGGCCGCGCGGGGGCCGGGGGTGAGCCCGGCCGCCGCGGAGCGGATCCGCCGGACCCCCGGGGTCACCGCGGCCACCGAGATCGTGCAGACGTCCGTACGGGTCGGCCTCACGAAGTACGCGGCCCAGGGAGTCACCCCGGCCGGCCTGACCCGCACCTGGGACCCCGCCGTGACGCGCGGCAGCCTGGACGGGTTCGGCGAGGGGAGCGCGGCGGTCAGCGAACTGGCCGCCGAGCAGCTGGGGCTGAAGCCGGGGAGCCCGCTGGCGCTGACGCTGGGCGACGGGACGCCGGTGACGCTCACGGTGTCCGCCGTCTACGCGCGGGGGCTGGGCTTCGGAGACCTGACGCTGCCGCACGGGCTGGTCGCCGCGCACGTCGGCAATCCGCTGGCGAGCAGTGTGCTGGTGGCGGCGGAGCCGGGGACCGGGCGGGAGCGGCTGGCCGCGGCGCTCGGCGGGTTCCCGGAGGTGGCGGTGCTGTCAGCGGCGGACGCGGACGGGGTGCGGGCGGAGCGGCAGGCCGCCGGGGCGGAGATCAACCTGCTGGCGATGGGGCTGGTGCTGGCCTTCACCGCGATCGCGGTGGTCAACACCCTGGCGATGTCCACGGGGGAGCGGCTGAGGGAGTTCGCGATGCTGCGGCTGGCCGGGGCGAAGCGCAGGCAGGTGCTGCGGATGATCCGTACCGAGGCGCTGGCGGTGACCCTGATGGGAGTGGTGCTGGGATCGGGGATCGCGCTGGCCGTACTGACCGCGTTCAGCGTCGGGATGACGGGAGCGGCCGCGCCGGCGGTCGTGCCGCTGGTGTACGTGGTGGTCGTGGGAACGGCGGCGGTGCTGGCGCTGGTGGCGACGGGCCTGCCGGGGCGAGCCGCACTGCGGGTGCCGGCGGTGGACGTGGCGATGACCAAGGGCTAGGACCAAGGGCCAGGACCAAGGGCCAGGACCAAGGGCCAGGACCCAGGGCCAAGACCAAGAGTGAGGGCCCGTACGCCCGTCGGGCGGGGCGGGGGGGGGCGCGCCTGAGGCGCTGCCCCCCGCCCCGCCCTTTCGCCGTTGCCCCGAGGGCGTCTCAGGAGGGCGGCACGGTGGGGAGGCCGGCGGACTTCCAGGCCTGGAAGCCGCCCGTCAGGTCCGTCGCGCGGTGGAGGCCCAGGGCGTGCAGGGAGACCGCGGCCAGGGTGGAGGCGTAGCCCTCGTTGCAGATGACGACGATCCGGAGGTCGTGGCCCGTGGCCTCGGGGAGGCGGTGGGAGCCCTGCGGGTCCAGGCGCCATTCCAGTTCGTTGCGCTCGACGACCACGGCGCCCGGGATCAGCCCGTCGCGCTCGCGCAGCGCCTGGTAGCGGATGTCCACCAGCAGCGCGCCCGAATGGGAGGCGGCGTACGCCTGCTCGGGCTCGACGCGGGAGTACGTGGTGCGGAGCCGGTCGACGAGGGCGTCGATGCCCTGCGGGGCGGCGCTCACTGCCAGTCCGACGGGCGCTCGACGTGCTCCAGCCGCAGCACGGGTCCGCTGCGGCTGTAGCGGCGGATCAGCGGGAGCGGCGGGTAGTAGGCGTGTACGGAGACGGCGTGCTCGGTCGTGGACGCGTTGAGCACCTCGTGCACGTGGTGCCGGGCGAAGCCGCGGCCCGTGCCGGCCGCCAGGGTGCGGTCGCGGTCCACATCGGGGGCCAGCTCCAGGGACTGCCAGCCCTCCGAGGGGAGCCGTACGGCCAGGGAGTGTTCGGTGAGCCGCCCGCGCGCGGTGGCGAACGCGCCCCGCGATTCGGCGTGGTCGTGCCAGCCGGTGCCGGTGCCCGGAGGCCAGCCGATCAGCCAGGCCTCGCTGCCACCGGGCCCGTCCAGCCGGATCCACGTCCGGCCTTCGGGGTCGAGGGGGAGCGAGTCCACGATCTCCGGGTCCGCCGCCGTGCGCAGCGCGAAGGAGAGGAGCTCCGCCGTCGTCGGACCGGTGGAGACCAGGGTGGGTGAAGACATGGAATGACCGTCCTGAAGGTTCGCGTAGGTGCGCGCGGGCCGACGAGGGCACGGGGCGCGCGGGGGGAGAGGCGAATCAGCAGGAAGGGCGACACACGCAGCCCGCGTAGCGGAGCAGGTCCATGTGAACCCTCCGCCACAGGCGTACGTCGTTGCCGGTCATGTCCGCGAGTGAAGCACGAGGACGGGAGGGCGGTCAATCGATCACGGCGGTGGGAGTGGTGGCCGCGGGGGTGACGGAGGTCGCCTTCGCGGGCTCGGGCGCCCCGCCGCGGACCGCGTCCGCCGCCTCGTACAGTTCCGCCGGCCGCACCCCCGCGAAGGTCGCCGCCAGATGCCCGTCCGGCCGGACCAGCAGGACGGTGTGCGCCGGAGCCCCCGGGTAGCTGTCCGCCACCAGCAGGTCCGCCCGGGCCGGGAGCGCGCTGACCGCCGCCGCGAGCCGGGGCATCAGCCCCGCGCCCAGCCAGTGCCGCCGGTCCCAGACCCCGGTGCCCGGGGCGACGAGGAGCACCAGGAGCCGGCCCTTGCCCAGCAGGTCGCGCAGCGGCACCGTCGCCCCGTCGGGCGCGGTCACCGGCACGTTGGCCACCGGGCCGCCCGGCGGCGTGGCCGTCGGGACCTCCCGTACGGCCACCGGCGGGGCGTACGCGGGCTCCGCGCCCAGCGGCCCCCGGCCCAGGTGGCCGTCGGTGAGCAGGGCCTCGGCGGACCGGGCCGCGCCGGGCAGATAGGTGCGCAGGCCGCCCCCGCCGCGCAGCGCGCGCAGCGACTGGTCGGCGGCGCGCAGCCGGGCGGCGACCGCGGTGCGCCGTTCGCCCTCGTAGCTGTCCAGCAGGGCCTCGGAGGCGCCCTGGTGCCAGTCCAGGGCCAGCTTCCAGGCCAGGTTCTCGGCGTCCCGCAGCCCCTCCTCGACGCCCTGGGTGCCCAGCGCGCCCAGCAGGTGCGCGGCGTCCCCGGCGAGGAAGGCCCGGCCGTCGCGCCAGCGCCGGGCGAGCCGGTGGTGCAGGGTGTGCACGCCGGTGTCGATCAGGTCGTACGGGGGAGTCGTGCCCCCGCACCACACCGCCAGGGTGTCCCGGATGAGGGTGACGAGCGCGTCGGGGGTGACGAGTTCCCCGCGCGGCGCGAGCAGCCAGTCCAGCCGCCAGACCCCGTCGGGCAGCGGCCGGGCGGTGACCTCCTGCGCCGCCCCGCGGTGCAGCAACGCCTCGCCGGGCCAGGGGAGTTCGGTCCGCAGCGCGGCCACGGCGTGCCGCTCGACGGCGGTCCTGCCCGGGAAGCGGATGCCCAGCAGCTTGCGCACGGTGGAGCGGGCGCCGTCGCAGCCCACCAGGTGGCTGCCGCGCCACCAGGTGGTCTCGGCGCCCTGGGTGTGCGCGGTGACCCCGCGGGCGTCCTGCTCCAGGGAGTCCAGCCTGCTGTCGGCGACCAGCCGGACCAGCGGATGCGCCGCGGCGGCGGCCCGCAGCCCGCGCGTCAGGGCGTGCTGGGGCAGGTGCAGCGGGGCCGGGTGGTCCTCGAAGGTGATCCGCTGCGAGTCCCGGCCGCGCCGCATGGTGCGCCAGGCGGCGTAGTGGGCGCCCTCGTCGCGCAGCGTCGTACAGCCGAGGCGGTGCGCCATGGCGGCGGTGTCGGCGTGCAGGACGACGGAACGGGCCGGGCGGGGTTCGTCCTTGCCGGGCCCTTCGTCGAGTACGACGCAGGGCACGCCCTGGCCGGCCAGGGCGAGGGACAGCGACAGTCCGACGGGCCCCGCGCCGACGACGATCACCGGGTCCATGATGCGGCTCCCGATGTCCGGTATGTGATCACACGACGTATGCAACCCACTGGAGGTGCCTGCGTCAAGTGACACCCGTCGGGACAACGCCGTGTGGTGCGGCGGAAGGGCTCCGCCGCACCACACAGGCTACGCACTATGACTGACTCCGTGTCAGCCGACCCGTCGGTCAGCCGGCGCTGTTGTTCCCGGTGGCCATGTCGTCGACCGTCGCGGCGGGGACCACCGCGCCGGTGCTCCGCTTCGACCTGCGCTGGCGGCCCTCCAGCCAGGACGCGAAGGTGGTGAGGGCGAAGTTCACCGCGATGTAGAGCAGCGCGATCACGAAGAGGGTCGCGATGGTGTTGCTGTAGTTCGCGGAGATCTGCCGGTTCATCGACAGGAGTTCGCCGAGGCCGAGCAGGGAGCCGCCGAGCGCGGTGTCCTTCAGGATCACCACGAGCTGGCTGACCAGGGCCGGCAGCATCGCGGTGACGGCCTGCGGGATCAGCACGTGGACCATGGTCTGGCCCTTGCGCATGCCGATCGCCTTGGCCGCGTCGGTCTGGCCCCTCGGCAGGGACAGCACGCCGGCCCGGACGATCTCGGCGATCACCGAGGCGTTGTACAGGACCAGGCCGGTGACCACCGCGTACAGCGGGCGGATCTCCGAGTCGACGCCGGTGTACTGCACGTACAGGGCGAAGCCGAACAGCATCAGCATCAGCACCGGGATGGCGCGGAAGAACTCGACCACCGCGCCGACCGGGATCCGGACCCAGGCGTGGTCGGAGAGCCGGCCGATGCCCAGCAGAGCGCCCAGCGGCAGGGCGATCACCATGGCGATCACGCCGGCCTTGAGGGTCTCCAGGAGGCCCGGCAGCAGGAACGTGGTCCAGATCTGCCCGTCGGTGACGAAGGGGCTCCACTTGTCGGCGTCCAGCTGGCCCTTCTCCGACATGAGCCCGAGCGCCCACCACAGGGCGAGCCCGAGCAGCACGACGAAGACGCCGGAGTAGATCCAGTTGCGCACCTTGGCCTTGGGGCCCGGGGCGTCGTACAGCACGGACGTCATCGCTTCACCGCCGCTCGTTTGGCCACCCAGCCCAGCAGCAGGCCGGTGGGCAGGGTCAGCAGGACGAAGCCGAGGGCGAAGACGCCGAAGACGGCGAACAGCGCGTCGGCCTCGTTCTCGACCATTTCCTTCATCAGCAGGGCCGCCTCGGCCACGCCGATGGCCGCCGCCACCGTGGTGTTCTTGGTGAGTGCGATCAGTACGTTCGTGAGCGGCGCGATGACCGCCCGGAAGGCCTGGGGGAGGACGATGAGCGTGAGCACCTGGAAGAAGCTCAGTCCCAGCGCGCGGGCCGCCTCGGCCTGGCCGACGGGCACGGTGTTGATGCCCGAGCGCAGCGCCTCGCAGACGAAGGTGCCGGTGTAGGCCGTCAGTCCGAGGACCGCGAGCCGGAAGCCGGTCTCCTTGAAGGTGGAGCCGCCCAGCTCGATGCCGAGGGTCTGGCTGAGGCCCAGCGAGCAGGCGATGATCAGCACGGTCAGCGGAGTGTTGCGCACGAGGTTGACGTACGCGGTGCCGAAGCCCCGCAGCAGCGGGACCGGGCTGACCCGCATCCCGGCCAGGACGGTTCCCCATATGAGGGATCCGACCGCCGAGTAGAGGGTGAGCTGAACCGTCACCCAGAAGGCTCCGAGCAGGTCGTACTGCCCGGAATCAAGAAAATCGAACACGATGCCCTGCGCTCTCCCCAGGATGGCCGGCGAGGTGCGCCGCTGCCCGTGACAGGCGGGCGGCGACGCACCTCACCGGTGAATCAGCTGCCTTCGGTGATCTGCGGGGCCGGCTCGTTCTTGTAGTCGGCCGGACCGAAGTTCTTCTTCACGGCCGCCTCCCAGGCGCCGTCCGCGACCATCTTCTTGAGCGCGGCGTTGATCTTGGTCTGGAGCTCCTTGTCGCCCTTCTTCAGACCGATGCCGTAGTTCTCGTTGCTCAGGTTCAGCCCGACCAGCTTGAACTTGCCCTTGTTCTTCTCCTGGGCGGCGTAGCCGGCCAGGATCGAGTTGTCCGTGGTCAGGGCGTCGACCTTCTTGTTCTCCAGGCCCGTCAGGCACTCGGAGTAGCCACCCTGCTCCAGCAGGTCGGCCTCGGGGGCCAGCTTGGTCTTGACGTTCTGCGCCGAGGTCGAGCCGGTGACCGAGCAGAGCTTCTTCTTGTTCAGGTCCTCGGCCTTGGTGATGGACGAGTCGTCGGCGCGGACCAGCAGGTCCTGGTGCGCGAGGAGGTACGGGCCGGCGAAGTCGACCTTCTCCTTGCGCTTGTCGTTGATCGAGTAGCTCGCGACGACGAACTTCACGTCGCCGTTGGAGATCAGGTTCTCGCGCTCGGAGCTGATGGCCTGCTTGAACTCGATCTGGTCGGGCTGGTAGCCGAGCTCCTTGGCCACGTAGGTCGCCACGTCGACGTCGAAGCCGGTGTACTTGCCGTCCGGGGTCTTCAGGCCCACACCCGGCTGGTCGAACTTGATGCCGATGACGACCTTGTCCTTGCCGCCGCTCGCGCCGGCGTCGCTGGAGGACTTGTCGTTGCTGCCGCACGCGGTCGCCGTCAGGGCGAGAGCCGCGGCCGCGGCGACGGCCGCACCGGCCTTGTAGAGCTTCATGGTGAACTTCCCTCGGGTGAGACGTTGTTGAACGCCGAGCGAGACATGCTCCGCCGGCGGGTCCGGTCGTGTCAGGGTTCTGACACCGGATCACTACCAGACGAGACCGTCAGTGGTGCAGGATCTTCGACAGGAAGTCCTTGGCGCGGTCGCTGCGGGGGTTGCTGAAGAACTGCTCCGGCGTGGCCTCTTCGACGATCTTTCCGTCGGCCATGAAGACCACCCTGTTCGCCGCCGAGCGGGCGAAGCCCATCTCGTGCGTGACGACGACCATCGTCATCCCCTCCCGGGCGAGCTGCTGCATGACCTCCAGCACCTCGTTGATCATTTCCGGGTCGAGCGCCGAAGTCGGCTCGTCGAACAGCATCACCTTCGGGTCCATCGCCAGCGCGCGGGCGATCGCCACGCGCTGCTGCTGGCCGCCGGAGAGCTGCGCCGGGTACTTGTCCGCCTGCGAGCCGACACCGACGCGGTCGAGCAGCGCCTGCGCCTTCTCCGCCGCGTCCGCCTGGCTCATCTTGCGGACCTTCAGCTGGCCCAACATGACGTTCTGCAGCACGGTCTTGTGCGCGAACAGGTTGAACGACTGGAAGACCATGCCCACATCGGCGCGCAGCCGGGCCAGTTCCTTGCCCTCGGCCGGCAGCGGCTTCCCGTCGAGCGTGATGGTGCCCGAGTCGATGGTCTCCAGGCGGTTGATCGTCCGGCACAACGTCGACTTGCCCGATCCCGAAGGACCGATGACGACGACGACCTCACCGCGGGCAATGCTCAGATCGATGTTCTGAAGCACGTGCAGCGCGCCGAAGTGCTTGTTGACGTTGCTCAGTACGACCAGGCCGTCCGCGGCACCGGCCGCGTCCTGCACGTCCTTGGTCACTGATACTCCGCTCATCGGCTTCTTGCTCCGTCCTCCGTCGGTTGGGAGGACAGTAGTGACGAGGTACGCACACCGTCATCACATCTGAGGGAGAATTGAGCATAACGATCCGGCCTCGCCCGGATACGCTCCGTGCGCGATGGCGATCTCGGCGCCTTTTTACTCGTACCGGGTGCATAACGGAAGACTCGCGAGACCGGAACCCCCTTGACGTGCGACTCTGCATCGGGGTGGATGCAGAGTGACCACGCAACGTACGGAATCCGAAGCGCAGGAAGAGGAGAGGGGGACGCAGTGAGACTGCTGCTCGTCGAGGACGACGACCACGTCGCCGCCGCGCTGTCCGCGATCCTCGCCCGGCACGGCTTCCGGGTGACCCACGCCCGCAACGGCGAGGAGGCCCTCCAGGCCCTGCTGCCGGCCGGTGCACCGTCCGGCGCCTCTCCCTACGGGGTGATCCTGCTCGACCTGGGCCTGCCCGACCAGGACGGCTACGAGGTGTGCGGCAAGATCCGCAAGCGCACCGCGACCCCCGTCATCATGGTGACCGCGCGCGGCGACGTACGGTCCCGCATCCACGGCCTGAACATGGGCGCCGACGACTACGTGGTCAAGCCCTACGACACCGGCGAGCTCCTCGCCCGCATCCACGCCGTCGCCCGGCGCACCGGCGCCCCCGACGAGGCCTCCGCCGGAGCCGGGGCACCCGGAGTCGTCCGGCTCGGTCCGGTCAGCATCGAGCTGCCCACCCGCCGCGTCACCGTCGACGGCGCCGACGTACCGCTCACCCGCAAGGAGTTCGACCTGCTGGCCCTGCTCGCGCAGCGGCCCGGCGTCGTCTTCCGCCGCGAACAGATCATCAGCGAGGTGTGGCGCACCAGCTGGGAGGGCACCGGACGCACCCTCGAGGTCCACGTGGCCTCGCTGCGGTCCAAGCTGAGCATGCCCTCCCTCATCGAGACCGTCCGCGGGGTGGGCTACCGGCTCGTCGCCCCGGCCGCCCCCTAGCGGGCCCCGCGGTGCGCGCCCGGCTGCTCCCGCTCCTCGTCGTCCTGATGGCGGGCGTGCTGATCGCGCTCGGCGTGCCGCTGGCCGTCAGCCTCGCCGCCGTCCAGCAGCAGCGGGTGGTCGTCGACCGGATCGACGACAGCGCCCGCTTCGCCGCCCTCGCCCAGTTCGTCATCGACGCCGAGGGATCGGGCTCCACCGGCGCCGACGAACGCCGTGACACCCTCCAGCTGGAACTCGCCCGCTACCAGGAGCTGTACGGCATCCGGGTCGGGATCTTCTACCGCGACGACAACGCCATGGCCCGGGCGCCCGGCTGGTGGCAGCTCCCCGAGTCCAAGGACGGCCGCCGGGCCTTCGAGGAAGCCCTCGCCGGGCGGCGCAGCCACGACCCCGGCCAGGTGTGGCCCTGGGAGACCCAGGGCAAACTGCTCGTCGTCTCCCCGGTGGTCCTCGACGGCGACGTCGTCGCCGTCGTCGCCACCGAATCGCCCACCGACCAGATGCGGCGCCGGACCCTCCAGGGCTGGCTGATCATCGCGGGCGGGCTCGCCGCCGCGATGCTGCTCGCCTTCGGGGCCGCGCTGAGGCTCACCAGCTGGGTCCTCAAGCCGGTCCAGACCCTCGACGCGGCCGCCCACGGCATCGCCACCGGCCGGATGAACTCCCGGGTCGCGGCCGACAGCGGCCCGCCGGAACTCAGACGCCTGGCCCAGTCGTTCAACGAGATGGCCGACAACGTCGAAGAGGTACTGGAGCAGCAGCGGGCGTTCGTCGCGGACGCCTCCCACCAGCTGCGCAATCCGCTCGCCGCGCTGCTCCTGCGGATCGAGCTGCTCGCCCTCGAACTGCCCGAGGGGAACGAGGAGATCGCCTCCGTGCGCACCGAGGGCAAGCGCCTGACCCAGGTCCTGGACGATCTGCTGGACCTGGCCCTGGCCGAGCACGCCAGCGCCGAGATCTGCCTGATCGACATCGGCGGCCTGGCCGTCGAGCGGGTCGCCGCCTGGCGGCCCTACGCCGAGGAGAAGGGCGTCCGGCTCACCGGCCCCGAGGGGCCCTCCGCCGTCACCGGCTGGGCCGACCCCATCGCCCTGTCCAGCGCCCTCGACGCCGTCATCGACAACGCCCTCAAGTTCACCCCCGGGGGAGAGGCGGTCGAGGTACTGGTCTCCGCCGAGGGACGCTCCGCGCTCGTCACCGTCGCCGACCGCGGGCCGGGCCTGACCGACGAGGAGCTGCTGCGCGTCGGCGACCGCTTCTGGCGCAGCGGCCGCCACCAGAACATCAAGGGCTCGGGCCTGGGCCTGTCCATCTCCCGCGCCCTGCTCGCCTCGGGCGGCGGGTCCCTCTCGTACGAGACGAACCCGCCGCACGGGCTGCGGGTGACGGTGGCCGTCCCGCGCACCGACCCCCACGGGGGCTAGGCCGTCCTGCGGCAGGGTGTCAGGGGGAGGCCCAGGTGAGGGTCGTGCGGGCCGGGGCGGAGCGCGCGTACAGCTCGTCCACGGCCCGGACCTCGAAGGCGGCCGCGCGCTCCCGGCCGGCGCGGGTGACGGCGGGGAGGTGCAGGGCCGTGCCGCAGGTGCCGCCGAGGAAGCCGCGGGTGCCGTCCGGGAGGAGGCGGTACAGCTCGTAGTGGCGGACCGGCCCGGCTGCCCGGTGCCACGACAGGCGCAGCGAGGCCCTGCCGTCCTGCTGGGCCGACGCGTCGACCTTCAGTGCACGCGGAGCCGACGGGCTCCGCCGGGCGGCGGCGTCGCGTACCGACAGGGCTCCGAGCCGCCAGCGCACCGGCCGCTTCCCGCGGGCGGTGATCCGTACGGCCAGTGCGTACGCGGTCCTCCCGGCCTGCGCGGCGAGGGCGACCCGGGTGGTCCGCCAGCCCCGGCCGGCCTGCGCGGTCCCGGCCCCGAACCAGGTGTACGCGACGGGCTCGCCCGGGGCGGCGGGCTCGCGCGTGGCGACGCCGACCTCCACGGACACCGGGACCGGCCCCGCGCAGTGGACCAGTTCCAGGACGGTGGAGCGGGTCAGGGGCAGCCGGGTGGAGTGCAGGCCGACGGTGACGGGGGCAGTGAGGGCGCCCTCGACGAGCAGGCTGGAGCCGCCGCGCCAGGCGTCCGCGAAGTCCAGGGTGACGGACGGGCGCGGGCCCTCGGTGGCGACCACCCAGCGGCGTCCCGGCAGCCGGTCCTGGAGGCCCAGATGGTTCCAGGCGGCGGGGGAGGTGACCTCGCCGTCCTCGTACCAGCGCTCGCCGTGCCCGGTGTTGAAGGAGCAGGCGAAGGGGAGCGCGGACACGGTGGAGCGGTCGGCGACGGCGGTGGCCGGGGCCCGCCACGCGGACCCGGTGTCCGGGCGGGAGGGGTCCAGGGACTCGCCCGTCCAGAACCGGTCGTCGGCGCGGTGGAAGGCCCCGGGGGAGCGGTCGGTGAGGTGGTTGTGCGTCCATTCGGGCCGGTAGAAGCCGTAGCTGACGACGTGGTCCCGGTCGCGGGGGACGATCGCGTCCCAGTCGACCGGGGAGTTCCAGCCGTTGGACTCCATGTCCACCGCCGCCCACAACTCGTGGCGGCTGCGGCCGAGTCTGTCCGCGAGCGCGGCGGATTCGGCCAGCCGGGCCGCCGTCCAGCGGAAATCGACGAACATCGTGTCCGCGACCGTCCCCGCCCGGTCCTCGAAGAACTCCTGGTTCAGCTGGTTCAGCGCGCCCTGCCAGCCGACCCGGCCGGTGCTGTTCATCGCGTCGTACCAGGTGATGCGCAGTCCGTGCGGCTCGCCCGCCGCCCGCAGCGCGCGCAGGAACCGGCGCATCCGGGTGGCGAGCGCGCTGTCCCCGCCGTCCGTCTCGGCGTTGACGAACCAGCCGTCGAAGCCGTACGCCCGCGCCACCTGGACGAGCTTCTCCGCGATCGGGAACCGGCCCAGGTAATCCCGCTGGACCAGGTCCCGGGTCCACCCGAGGTCGCCGCCGTACGCGACGGGCGGCAGGAACACGTTGCCCATCACCCGCACCCCGTTGCGGTGCGCCGCGTCGGTCACGGGCGCGTTCGGGGCGAGCACGATGCCCTCGCCGGAGGAGCCGCCCCAGAAGACCAGCTCGTCGATGTACGCCCAGTGCGTGAGCGCGTAGTAGTCGGCCGTCGGGGAGCCCTGGGAGGGGTTCCGCGCGGTCGGCCCGAAGGAGACCAGCGAGGCGATCCGGGCCTGGCCGGCGCGGGCGGTGGCGTTCGGCGCGACCGGGGTGAAGCGGGCGGCGAGGGGCACCGACGCGGTGTTGTGGGCGAGGTCGGGGTCCGACTCCGGGGACCACTGCTTGAGGGAGCGCCAGGTGATCCCGGGGCCGGGGGCGCCCTCCGGGAGCGAGTCCGGGTACCAGTAGGAGGCGTACGGAGCCAGGTCGGACGGGGATTCGGGGGCCTGGCCGGCGGGGTCCCGGTCGGCAGGCGCCCGGTCGGCAGGGGCCGGCGGCGCGGAGGGCGCCGGGGCGCCGGGAGCCGGTGCGGCCGCGGCCGCCGGGGCGGGGATGCCGAGCAGGGCGGCGGCCCCGGCCCCCGCGGCGAGCAGCCCGCGCCGGGTCGGCCGCGCGGGGAGGGGGGTGCGGGGGTCGACGCCTTGGCCGGTCTCGGACATGCGGGCTCCTCTGCGGAAGGGGAAGGGTCAGGCTCTGAGCACTTCGGAGACGTGCAGCACTTCGGTGATGCCGCGCGCGGACAGGTGAGCCGGGTCCTCGGCGTGCTCCGCCAGGACCACCGCCGGGCGCACCCCCTGGGCCGTCAGCACCGCCCAGGCCTCGAAGAAGGCCCCGCCCGGGGCGCACACCGAGCGCTGCGGCGCGCTCAGCGCCCCGCCGACGTCCACGGCGAGCGCGGTGGACCGTACGGCCGCACGGTGCCCCCGGCCCCGCCACCGCTCGGCGATCCGGGCGATGGCCGCGCCCGCGGGCTTGACCCGGCGGTCGTTGGCGAGCAGGCCCAGGCCGTACTCCAGCTCCGGGAAGTCCGCGAGCTCCCGGGACACGTCGTGCGAGCACCACCAGGTGATGCCCCACACGTCCGGGCAGTCCAGGGCGTTGGCGACGGTGGCCTCGGTGAACTCCGCCGCGTGCTCCGGCTGGATCAGCGGCGCGGGGGCCCCGACCTCCTGGAGCCACACGGGGCGGTGCGGGTCCAGGGCCCAGGCCTTGGAGAGCTCGATCAGGTACGCGGCGTGGTGCTCGGTGGCCGTCCCGGTGCGGCCGTGGCGCTGGGCCGTCCCGTTGAACACCCAGGAGTGCACGGCGGTGGCCGCACCCAGCCGGGCCGCCTGGGCCGCGGTGAAGGGATGCCCGTCCTGGTACCAGGCGGCGTCGTACTCGGCGTGCAGGTGGAACCGCCCCGGGGCTCCCTTCTCGCACGCGTCCAGCATCCGCTCCAGCCAGTGCGCGGCCTGGGCCTGGGTGATCCGGTCGGGGTCGGGGTGCGGGGCGTCGGAAAACTGGTTGATCTCGTTGCCGACCGTCATGCCCAGGAAGTTCGGCCGGTCGGCCAGCGCGGCGGCGAGCGTGCGCAGGTACTCCTCCTGACCGGCCAGCACCTGGGGGTCGCTGAAGATGTTGCGCCGGTGCCAGGTCCCGGTCCAGGCGGGCAGGAAGTCGAAGCTCGACAGGTGCCCCTGGAGCCCGTCCACATTGACGTCGAGCCCGCGTTCGGCGGCGGCGTCGGCGAGCGCGACGAGCTGCTCGACGGCCCGCGGCCGGATCAGCGTGCGGTTCGGCTGGAAGACCGGCCACAGCGGGAACACCCGGACGTGGTCCAGGCCGAGCGCGGCGATCGAGTCGAGGTCGGCCCGCACCTCGTCGAGATCGAAGTCCAGCCAGTGGTGGAACCAGCCCCGGGTCGGCGTGTAGTTGGCGCCGAAGCGGAGGGTGCGGGCGGGCGGACGGGGGACGGTGCCGTCGTGCATGAATGGTCCTGGAGTTCAGGGGAATTCGCCGGATGCCCCATAACCTGCCGCCCGCCTCGGGGGGAAGTCAACAGGGCCTTTGGCGCCGGGCGTTCCGATCCGGCGGGAAGAAAGTCCTGAACCTCGCTGCGGTCTGCGACTTATGCGCTTCAGTACCGTTGACAGCTGGGGTGTGGCCGTTGAAGCTGGGGCGGGCTAATGCGGTTTAGTTGCCCGGCTCAGCACCTGTGTCACCCGAGAAAGCGTGCGGAAATGGACAGCGGTATCAGCGGTATCGGCGGTACCGGCGGTCTCAGTCGTATCGGTGGCGGTGTGAGTGGAATTTCGGTCACCGGCGTGACCATCCCGGCCCTCTTCACCGGCCCACCGGAATCACCCGCGCAGGTGATCCGCGTCCGGATCCGCCGGACCCGCCCGGCCGGCCCGCTCCACGTCACCGTGCGCGGCCCGGGCGTGAGCACGCCGCATCCGCGCATCCTGCGCGCCGACCCCGCCGAGGCGTTCGCGGGTGCCGGGGCCGGGGCCGGTGCCGGCGTCGGCACGGTTACCGGAACCGGAACCGGCACGTCCGGGGCCGGCGTCGGCTCTGGCGCCGGCGCGCCCGGCACCGGCGCCGGGGCCGCGCCGGAGTCCACCGCTGAGGTGGCCGTCCACACCGGCGACGCCGCCCCCGGCGACCGGATCCCGGCCACCGCCCGCGTCACCACCCCCGACGGACGGCCTCTGGCGGAGCGGCACTTCGACCTCGTCGTCGCCGAGCCCGGCTGGACCGTCCGGCTCGTCCCGCACTTCCACTACGACCCCATGTGGTGGAACACCCAGGCCGCCTACACCGCCCTGTGGGACGTCCCGCCGCAGCCCGGCGCACCCGAACGCGGCTGGGAGTACACGGGAGTTCCCGCCTTCACCCTCGTCCCGCTCCACCTCCAGCAGGCGCGCGAGGACCCCGCGTACAGCTTCGTGCTCTCCGAGGTCGACTACCTCAAGCCGTACTGGGACACCCACCCCGCCGACCGGGCCGAACTCCGCGCACTGATCGCCGCGGGCCGCGTCGAGATCGTCGGCGGCACCTACAACGAGCCCTCCACCAACCTCACCTGCGCCGGGACCACCATCCGCAGCGCCGTCCACGGCCTCGCCCTGCACCGCGGCACCCTCGGAGCCGAGCCGCGCACCGCCTGGCAGCTCGACGTCTTCGGCCACGACCCGTCCTTCCCCGCCCTGATGGCCGGCGCCGGACTCGACTCCGCCGTCCTCGCCCGCGGCCCCCACCACCACTGGGGCCCGATGATGGACACCTGGGGCGACCCGCTCCGCGCGCCCACCGCCATGCAACTCCCCGCCGAGTGCGAATGGATCGCACCCGACGGCACGGGGCTGCTGCTGCACTACCTGCCCGCGCACTACTCCGCCGGCTGGCCCTCCCACCGGGCCCCGGACGCCGACAGCGCCGCCGAACAGCTGCTGGAGCTGTACGAGCTGCTGCGCACCGCAGCCGCCACCAGGAACGTGCTGATCCCGCTGGGCACCGACTTCTCCTGGCCGCACCGCTGGGGCCTCGACGTGCAGCACGCCTGGAACCGCCGCTACTGCTGGCCCCGCATGGAACACTCCGGCCCGCGCGCCCACTTCGACGCCGTCCGGGCCGAGCTGGCGGCGCGCGGGGAGCGGCCGCTGCCGGTCACCCGGGAGATGGGGCCCGTGTACACCGGCAAGGACGTCACGTACGCCGATGTGAAACAGGCCCACCGGGCCGCCGAGAACCTCGTCGAGGAGGCCGAGACCTTCGCCGCCCTCGCCTGCGCGGAGGGGCTGCTGGACCACCCCGCGCAGACCCTCGACAAGGCCTGGCGGCACCTCCTGCACGCCGCGCACCACGACGCGGTCACCGGGACCTTCTCCGACCAGGTCTACCTGGACCTGCTGCCGACCTGGCGGGAGGCCCACGAACTGGCCGCCGCCGTACGGGAGGAGGCGCTGCACGCGCTGACGGACGCCGCCGACATCCGGGGGCCGGGGGCGCTCGCCGTGACCGTGCACAACCCCCTGTCCTGGAACCGCACCGACCTCGTCCGCACCACCGTCGGCCTCGCCGCGCTGGGGCTGCGCGACGACGAGGCCCGGCGGATCAGCGTCCTCGACGCCGGGGGCCGCGGTGCGCCCGTGCACATCGAGGCCGTCGCGGAGGGGATCGCCCATGTGGCCTTCCTGGCCGAGGAGGTGCCGTCGCTCGGGTACCGCACCTGGTGGCTCGCCGCCTCCCGGCTGCCGGTCTCGGGCGGCTGGGAGGTCGTGGGGCCGGAGGCGGGGGCCGCCGATCCGGGCGCGCCGCCCGCCGATCCGGCTGCGGGGGCCGCCGATCCGGCCGAGAGGGGCGCCGATCCGGCCGAGGGGGCCGCCGATCCGGCCGCGGGGGCCGCTGGTTCGGCCGCGGGGCCCGTCCCGCCGGCCGCGACGCCCGCAGCCCGGGCCGAGGGGCCCGTCGCGCAGAACGACCGCTTCCGCGCCGAGGCCGACCCCGCGCGCGGCGGCGGCCTGGCCCGGCTCCTCGACCGGCGCTCCGGCCAGGAGCTGCTGACCGCCGGGGAAGTGGACGAGCTCGTCGTACAGGAGGAGTACGACCGGCACCCCTTCTTCGAAGAGGGCCCCTGGCACCTGCTGCCCAAGGGTCCCGGCATCGGATCCGGCAGCGCCCCCGCCGACTCCTGCCGCGCCGAACGGGGCCCGCTCGGCTCGCGGATCGTCGCCACCGGCCGCACCGGCCCGGTCCGCTGGACCCGTGCGACGACCCTCTGGGACGGCCTGGACCGGGTCGAACTGACCACGACGGTCCATGAGTTCGAGGGCTCCGACCAGCTGCTGCGGCTGCGGATCCCGGCGGACGTGCCGGGCGCCCTGCCCGTGGCGGAGACGGCCGCAGCCGCCGTGGGGCGCGGGTTCGCCTTCCCCGAGGCGGATGCCGGGGCCGACCACACGCGGGCGCCGTGGACCCTGGACAGCCCCTGCCTGAACTGGTTCGCCCTGTCGGCGCCGATGACCGGGCCCGGGGGCCGCGCGCTCGGGGCGGCCGAGATCGTACTGCCGGACGCGGGCGCCCCGCACGGTCTGCGGGAGCTGGTCACCGCGCTCGGCCGCCACGGGGTCACCGCGACCCCGACCCCGCCCGGCGGGCCGCGCTGGGGAGACCTGGCGGCGGACAGCAGCCTGCCGGACTTCCGGATCGCCCTCGGGGGCCCCGGGCGGAACTCCTTCACGGCGGCGCTGCTGGAGTCGGCCGATCCCGCCCACCGCGATGCCGTACGAGAGCACGCGCGGGTGTGGATCCCCGCCCGGGCCCGGCTCCGGGCACTCTGGAGCCCCGGCTGCGACCTGAGCGGCGTCCGCGAGCTGCCGGTCCTCGTCCACACCGGGTCCGCCGGAGACCTCGCCGCGGCCCTGGCCTGCGGTCCCCGGCTCGAAGCGGTGGACCCGCGGGCCGGGGAAGCCGGGCGCGAGGACCCGTACGCGAACCGCACCGTCGGGATCCTGGTCAAGGGCACCCCCAGCTTCGCCGTCGACACCGCCGGCCGGCTCCACAGCACGCTCCTGCGCTCCTGCACGGGCCGGCCCAGCGGGGAGTGGATGGACCCGCCCCGGCGCACGGCCCCCGACGGCAGCTCCTTCCAGCTCCAGCACTGGACGCACGTCTTCGAGCACGCCCTGGTCGCCGGGCCGGGCGACTGGCGGGCGCTCGATCTGGCCCGCCGGGGGCGGGAGTTCAACAAGCCCCTCACCGCCGTCACCGCGCTCCCCGCGCCGGGACCCAGGCCGCCCGCGCGGTCCCTGCTCGGTGTGGAACCCGCCGACCGGGTGCTCGTCGAGGCGGTGAAACGGGCCGGCGGCGGCGAGCTCGCGGTCCGGCTCCGCGAGACCCACGGCCGCCCGGCAGCCCCGCACGTCCTGTGGCCCACCGGTCCGGCCGTCGAGGCGGACCTGCTGGAGCGCCCCGGGGGACCCTTCGGCGGCCGGCTCGGCGGCGCGGCCACCACCACCCTGCTGCTGCCGACGCGATCCGGAATGCCGGTGCGCGAGGGCGAACGGGAGCCCCACCAGCCGGTGTTCAGCCGCTACTGGCTGCACAACACCGGCACGGCCCCGCTCGGTGACGCCCCGTACACCGTCACCTGTGACGGCGTCCCGTCCGAGGCGACGGTGACGATCGCCGCGCACGGCGGACACGGACACGGCGGACACGGACACGGCGGACACGGACACGGCGGACACGGACACGGCGGACACGGACACGGCGGACACGGGCGCGGCGGCCCGCACGGCGATGGCCGGCGGGGGAGCGGTGCGGCCGGCGGCGCCCCGGTCCGGCTGGAGCTGGACGTGCGGGCGCCCGAGGGCTGGCAGGCCTCGTGGACCCGGCGCACCGTCGAACTGCGGCCCGGCGGTCACGCGTGCTTCCCCCTGGCCGTCCTGCCCGCCCCGGGCGCCGCGCCGCGACCCGGCGAACACCTCGTGCGGGTCGTCGCGGCCACCCCGGCGGGGGAGTTCGAGGACGCGCTCACGGTGACCGTCCCCGGCGGGCCGCCCACCGCGGCCGGGCTGTGGGCCGACGCACCCGACCCCGAGGTCGGCGTCGCCCCCGGAGCACGGGCCGTCGTGCGCGCCCGCGTCGGCAGCACCGGGATCCGGAGCGCGCTGAGCGGTACCGCGTACCTGGTCTCCCCGTACGGGACCTGGCAGTTGGCGGGGCCGGCCGCGCAGCCCCTGCACGTGCCGGCGGACCGTCCCGCCGAGCTGGAATTCGAGGTGCGGCCTCCCCCCACCACCCCTCCCGGGAGGTACTGGCTGGCGGTCAAGGCGGTCTGTCAGGGCAGGATCGCGTACGGTCCGGCCATCGCAGTCCGCGTCACCGAGGGATGAGGCAGGCATGGCCCGCAGACCCACCATCAAGGACATCGCCCGCCGGGCCGGGGTGTCGGAGAGCGCCGTCTCGTTCGCGCTCAACGACCGGCCGGGGGTGTCCCAGGAGACCCGCGCCCGGATCCGCCGCGTCGCGGAAGAACTCGGCTGGCAGCCCAACAGCGCCGCCAGGGCGCTGTCCGGCGAACGCTCCGGCGCGGTCGGGCTGGTCCTCGCCCGGCCCGCGCACACGCTCGGGGTGGAGTCCTTCTTCCTCCAGCTCGTCTCAGGGATCCAGGAGGTGCTCTCGGCCGGGCGGATCGCGCTGCTCTTCCAGGTGGTGGAGGACATCGACGCCGAATGCGCGGTCTACCGCCGCTGGTGGGCCGAACGGCGCGTGGACGGGGTCATCGTGGTCGACCCCCGGACCGAGGACCCGCGACCAGAACTCCTCGCGGGGCTGGGGCTGCCGGCCGTGATGGTGGGCGGGACCGACACCCCGCGCCCGCCACAGGCGCCCGCGGCCCCGGCCTCCGCGCCGCCCGCGCTGCCTGCGGCGCCGGCGTCCGCGCCGCCCGCGCTGCCCGCGGCCCCGGCGTCCCCGCCGCCCGTGCTGCCTGCGGCCCCCGCGTCCCCGGGAACGCTCCAGGCACCCTCGGCCGCCCCCTCGGCCGCCCCCTCGGCCGCAGTCGCCCATGCGGCCCCGCAGCCCCCCACCCCGCGGTCCCCGCTGTCCACCGTCCGGGCCGACGACGCCGGGGCCATGACCCAGGTGCTGGACCACCTCCACGGGCTGGGCCACCGGCGCATCACCCACGTCGCCGGCCTGCCCGGCCTCGCGCACACCGCCCGCCGGATGGCCTCGCTGCGCACCTGGTCCGAACGGCGCGGGCTCGGCCCCGACCGGGTGCACTCGGTGGTGACCGACTACTCCGACGCCGAGGGCGCGGCCGCCACCCGCCGGGTCCTCGCCGAGCCGCATCCCCCCACCGCCCTGGTCTACGACAACGACGTGATGGCGGTGGCCGGCATCGCCGTCGCCGCCGAAATGGGCATCCCGGTTCCCGGCCGGCTCTCGATCGTCGCCTGGGACGACTCCGCGCTCTGCCGGGTCACCCACCCCCGGCTCACGGCCCTGGTCCGGGACACGGCCGGCTTCGGGCGGCTCGCGGCCGGGGAACTCCTGGCCGTCCTCGCCGGTGGCCCGCCGCGCGCCCGGGAGAGCGAGCTGCCCCGGCTCGAGCCCCGGGAGAGTACGGCACCACCGTCGGCCGCATACTGAATTCCGACCCCTTCCTGGAGCGCCACCGTGACCAGTCCCACCTCAGCCCTTCCCGCGCCCCGCGCCACCGCCCCGGGCACCGGCCTGACCGTGGCGATCGACATCGGCGGGACGAAGATCGCCGGCGCGCTGGTGCACCCCGACGGCACGATGACCGCCACCACCCGCCGGCCGACCCCGCGCGGGGCCGACGCCGACGGGGTGATGGCCGCGGTCGCCGAGGTGATTTCCGAGCTGGCGGAAAGCCCCCTGTGGCCCTTGGCGGTCCGCTGCGGCGTGGGCAGCGCGGGCCCGGTCGACACCTCCCGCGGCACGGTCAGCCCGGTGAACATCGGCGCCTGGCGAGACTTCCCCGTCCAGGCCCGGATCTCGGCGGAGCTGGCCGCCCGCGGCGCCCGGATCCCCACCGTCCTGGCCGGCGACGGCGTGGCGATGACGGCCGCCGAACACTGGCTGGGCGCCGCCGCCGGCCACGCCAACGCCCTGTGCATGGTCGTCTCCACCGGCGTCGGCGGCGGCCTCATCCTGAACAACCAGCTCCACCCCGGACCCACCGGCAACGCCGGCCACATCGGCCACATCAGCGTCACCTTCGACGGTGAGCCCTGCGTCTGCGGCGGCCGCGGGTGCGTCGAATCCCTCGCCTCCGGGACCGCCATCGCACGCTGGGCCCTCGCCCAGGGCTGGACCCCGGCCGAGGACCAGGACGCCAGCGCCGCGGGCGTCGCGCACGCCGCCCAGGCGGGCGACCCCGTAGCGGTGGCCGCCTTCGACCGGGCCGGGCGCGCGCTGGCCGCCGCCATCGCGGCCACCGCCACCCTCGTCGAGACCCGGATCGCCGTCATCGGCGGCGGTGTGGCCGCCTCCGGAGACACCCTCTTCGAACCGATCCGGCGGCACCTGGCCTCGTACGCCACCCTGTCCTTCGTCCGCGACCTCCAGGTCGTCCCGGCGAGCCTGGGCACCCACGCCGGGCTCATCGGCGCGGCCGCCGCGGCGACGATGCTGCTGCCCGCCGACGCTCCGGCCCCCGCTACGGCTTGACCGAGCGGTAGTACCGCCGGGCCCCTTCGTGCAGGTCCAGCGGGTCGGTGTAGATCGCCGTCCGCAGGTCCACCAGCTGCGCCGCGTGCACCTGGTGGCCGATCCGGTCACGTCGGTTGATCACGGTCCGGGTGAACTGCTCCGTCAGCTCCGCCCCGGTGTCCTCCCGCGTCACCAGCAGGTTCGGCACGGCGACCGTGGCCACCGCCGAGGTGTTGCGGGCCCGCGCGTACGCGTCCTGCGGCATCACCGCAGCCCGGTAGTACCGGGCCGGGCTGCCGCTGCCCTGGAGCTGCTCCACCAGGTCGCCCAGCTGCACGAGCCGGATGTCGAACCGCTCCGACAGCTCGCGCACCGCGTTCGTCGGGAGACCGCCGGACCAGAAGAACGCGTCGATCCGGCCCGCCTCCAGCTCCGCGGGCATCGTGTCGATGCCGATGGGGACCGGGGTGATGTCCCGCGTCGGGCTCAGCTTGGCCGCCGTCAGCAGCCGCTCCGAGATCAGCCGCACCCCGGAACCGTCCTGGCCGACCGCGACCCGCATGCCCCGCAGGTCACGCGCCGACTGCACCGGGGACCCGGCGGGCACCACCAGCTGCACGTAGTCGTCGTAGAGCCGCGCGCAGCCGCGCAGCCGGCTCGCGCCGGGCTTCCCGTCCAGCCGGTACTTGGACACCGCGTCCGCCGTCGCCACCGTGAAGTCGGCCTCCCCGGCGGCCACCCGCTGGAGGTTCTGCTGCGATCCCTCGCTGGTCTGCAGGCGGACCTTGACGCCCGGCATGTCGGTCACGAGCGCCTGCTCCAGCAGCTGCCCGTAGCGGTGGTAGACGCCGGTACGGACACCCGTGCTGAAGGTGAGTTCGCCCTTGAGCTCCGGTTCCCCGAAGGGCCTGAGCCACCAGGCCAGCACCCCGAACACGGCCAGCAGCGCCGCCAGGCTCCACAGGGCGCGGCGTCGGCTGATCCGGGGCATTCGGGACGGTGCGAGGGGCATGGCGCGATCCTACCTTCGGCACTCCCCGCGCCCCCGGGACGGCGGGAGCCCGGCCCTCCGGGAGCCCGGCCCCCCGGGGCCTACCGGTCCGCCGCGGTTCCCGCCCGGAGCCGCGCCAGCAGGGCGCCCGCCGCCGGGCCCGCGGGGCCGTGCGTGCGCCAGGCCAGCGCCACCCGGCCGCTCAGCCCCGGGTCGGTGATCCGGAGCGCCACCAGCCCGCCCGCGGCCCCGGACGCGGCGCCGTCGGGCACCACCGCCACCCCGAGCCCCCGCGCGGCCAGCCGCACCAGCACCGGCGGAGCCGCCGCCTCGAAGTCGACCCGTGGCGTGAGTCCGGCCTCCGCGCAGGCCCGCTCCAGCACGGCGCGCAGCCCGGTCCCGCGCGGCAGGCTGATCAGGGCCCGGTCCCGCAGCTCCCCCAGCGGGATCGCGCCGCGCACGGATTCCCGTACGAGGGGATCGCCGGCCCGGACCACGGCCACCAGGGGCTCGTCGATCACCACCTGGACCGAGATCCCGGCCGGCGGCTCCCCGGCCAGCCCCACCACCGCCAGATCCAGCTCCCCCAGCTGCAACGCCGCCAGCATCCGGTCCGAGGTGTCCTCGGACAGCGCGATCTCCACCTGGGGGTGCGCCTCGTGGAAGTCGCCCAGCGCCCCGACCACGTCGAAGCCCGCCACCACCGCCCCCGCCGCCCCGGGGATCAGCCCGAGCGCGACCCGCCCCCGCAGCAGCCCCGAGACCTCGTCGGCCGTGCGCCGGATCCCCTCCACCGCCGTCAGCGCGGCCCGCGCGTACGACAACACCGCCGTCCCCGCCTCCGTGGGCGTCACCCGCCGCCCGGACCGGTCCAGCAGCCGCAGCCCCAGCTCCCGCTCCAGCTGCCGGACCTGAGCGCTCACACCCGGCTGGGACACGTGCAGCCGGGCCCCGGCCCGGGTGAAGCTGCCCTCCTCGACCACCGTCACGAAGTACCGCAGCTGCGCCAGTTCCATAACCCCTGATTCTAGATCGGAGAAGTACCCGCTCTTGGACTTATGGCCGCCGCTGCGCCCACCCTGGACCCATGACCGAAACCGCCGCCCGCATCGCCGCCGCCACCGCCGCCGAACGCCGGGAACTCGCCGGCGTACTCGACTCCCTCACCCCCGCCCAGTGGGACGCCCCCACCCTGTGCGCGGGCTGGCGGGTCCGCGAGGTCGCCGCCCACTTGTCGATGGGCTTCCGCTACTCCCTGCCCCGCTTCGCCGCCGAGCTCCTCAAGGCCCGCGGCAGCCTGCACCGCATGACCGACCGCACCGCCCGCCGCGACGCCGCCGCCCTCACCCCGCCCGAACTGGCCGCCCTGCTCCGCGAGAACGCCCACCACCCCTGGAAGCCCCCGGCCGGCGGACCCACCGCGGGCCTCGCCCACGACGTGGTCCACGGCCTCGACATCACCGTCGCCCTCGGCCACGGGCGCCGGGTCCCCGAAGACCGGCTGCGTCTGCTCCTCGACGCCGTCACCCCGCGCGGCCTGCGGTTCTTCGGCGCGGACCTGACCGGCGTCCGACTGTGCGCCGAGGACCTCGACTGGTCGTACGAAGGCCCGCACCCCGCCGAGGTCACCGTCCACGGCGCCGCCCAGGACCTGCTGCTCGTCCTCTTCGGCCGGCGCCTGCCCGAGGGCAGGCTGCACGCGGGACCGGAGGGCTCCCGGGTACCGCCTACCCTTGTTGCATGACCAGCAGCAGCGACCGGAGCACGGCAGTGGACGTCAAGGGAACTTACGAGGTGCGCACCTACGGGTGCCAGATGAACGTGCACGACTCCGAGCGGCTGTCCGGTCTGCTGGAGGGCGCGGGGTACACCCGGGCGCCCGAGGGCTCCGACGGGGACGCCGACGTCGTCGTGTTCAACACCTGCGCCGTCCGCGAGAACGCCGACAACAAGCTGTACGGCAACCTCGGCCGCCTCGCCCCGATGAAGACCAAGCGCCCCGGCATGCAGATCGCCGTCGGCGGCTGCCTCGCGCAGAAGGACCGCGACACGATCGTGAAGCGGGCCCCCTGGGTCGACGTGGTCTTCGGCACGCACAACATCGGCAAGCTGCCCGTCCTGCTGGAACGCGCCCGCATCCAGGAAGAGGCGCAGGTCGAGATCGCCGAGTCGCTGGAGGCCTTCCCCTCCACGCTGCCGACCCGCCGCGAGTCCGCGTACGCCGCCTGGGTGTCGATCTCCGTCGGCTGCAACAACACCTGCACCTTCTGCATCGTCCCGGCGCTGCGCGGCAAGGAGGAGGACCGCCGTCCCGGCGACATCCTCGCCGAGGTGGAGGCCCTGGTGGCCGAGGGCGTCTCCGAGATCACCCTGCTCGGCCAGAACGTGAACGCGTACGGCTCCGACCTGGGCGACCGCGAGGCCTTCAGCAAGCTGCTGCGCGCCTGCGGCCAGATCGAGGGCCTGGAGCGGGTCCGCTTCACCTCCCCGCACCCGCGCGACTTCACCGACGACGTGATCGCGGCGATGGCCGAGACCCCCAACGTGATGCCGCAGCTGCACATGCCGATGCAGTCCGGATCGGACACGATCCTCAAGGCGATGCGCCGCTCGTACCGCCAGGAGCGGTTCCTGGGGATCATCGAGAAGGTCCGCGCCGCCATCCCGCACGCGGCGATCTCCACCGACATCATCGTGGGCTTCCCCGGCGAGACCGAGGAGGACTTCCAGCAGACGATGCACGCCGTGCGCGAGGCCCGCTTCGCGAACGCGTTCACCTTCCAGTACTCCAAGCGCCCCGGCACCCCGGCCGCGGACATGGACGGGCAGATCCCCAAGGAAGTCGTCCAGGAGCGCTACATGCGCCTGGTCGCGCTCCAGGAGGAGATCTCCTGGGAGGAGAACAAGAAGCAGGTCGGCCGCACCCTGGAGGTCATGGTCGCGGAGGGCGAGGGCCGCAAGGACGGCGCCACGCACCGCCTGTCCGGCCGCGCCCCCGACAACCGCCTCGTGCACTTCACGAAGCCGGACGAGGAGGTCCGCCCCGGCGACGTGGTCACGGTGGACATCACCTACGCCGCCCCGCACCACCTGCTGGCCGAGGGCCCGACGCTGTCGGTACGCCGCACCCGCGCCGGCGACGCGTGGGAGAAGCGCAACGCCGCCCCGTCCCAGCCGGCGGGCGTCATGCTCGGCATCCCCACCCTCGGCGTCCCCGCCCCCCTCCCGGCCACCACCGCAGGCTGCGCGGCCCCCACGGCCTGACGCCCGCACAACCCCGGCCCCGCCTACGGCGCTTCGAGCCCGGCGGGGCAAGTCCGGCGGGCCCAAGCCCCAGCCTCGGCACGTCAAGTCCGGCGCGGCGAAATCCAGCCCCCGGTACTTCAAGCACGGCGGGGCCAAATCCAGCCTCGCCGGCGTTTGAGGCGCGGGGTCCGGGGCGGAGCCCAGGAAGCCCGGCGCAGCCGGGGGCGCTCGCGCGACGGCGCCGCAGACAGAACCGCGCCGGGGCAACGGCCCCGGGCCGGGGCCCGGGGCCCTGGGCCGGGCCCGGGGTCCTGGGCCGGGCCCGGGGAGCGGCCCGGGCAGGGTCCCGGCCGGGGAAGGCCCACCCGCCCCCGCCCCGGCCGGCGACGGCTAGGCTGCGGATCATGCTCGTAGCCGCCGCCGTCTGTCCCGCCCCGCCGCTCCTCGTGCCGGAGGTCGCCGCCGGGGCCGCCGCCGAACTGGCCGACGCCCGTACCGCCTGCTCCGACGCCCTCGCCGTGCTCGCCGCCTCCCGGCCCGACCTGCTGGTCGTCGTCGGCGCCGCCGACCAGGACCACCGCGGGCCCTACCCCCAGGGCTCCCGCGGCAGCTTCCACGGCTTCGGCGTCGAGGCCGACGTACAGCTCGGGGACGGCGAGGAGGGGCCGCGCCTGCTGCCCCCCTCGCTGGCCGTCGGCGCCTGGCTGCTCCGGCACGCCCGCTGGGGCGCCGCCCCGGTCGAGGGACTCGGCGTCGGGGAGCCCCTCGAAGCCGAGCGGTGCCTGCGGGCCGGCCGGGACCTCGCCGCCCGCGAGGAACGCGTGGCCCTGCTCGTCATGGGCGACGGCAGCGCCTGCCGCACCCTCAAGGCCCCCGGCTACCTCGACGAGCGGGCCGAGGCCTTCGACGCCGCCGCAGCCCGTGCCCTGGGCTCCGCCGACACCACCGCGCTGGCCGGCCTGGACGCCGAGCTCGCGTACGAGCTCAAGGCCGCGGGGCGCGCCCCCTGGCAGGTCCTCGCGGGGGCCGCCGAGGGCGCGGGCCTCGACGGACGGCTGCTGTACGAGGCCGCTCCGTACGGGGTGGGCTACTTCGTGGCCGCCTGGTCCTGAAGGGCCCCCGGTCTGCGCCCACGGGCACGGCCTGCGGCCACGGCACCGCCCACGGGGCACGGCCTGCGCCCACAGCCCGGCCACCCGGCCACGGGCCCGGCCGCCCGCCCACGGGCCCGGCCACCCGGCCACGGGCCCGGCCACCCGCCCACGGGCCCGGCCACCCGGCCACGTCCAGCCGCCCCAGGGCGCGAGAGAGGGGCGCGGGGTTCACCGAACCCCGCGCCCCTCTCCGGGATCACGCGCTCATGCGGTCACGCGGTCGCGTCAGGAGGCCGCCGGCGGCGTCGGCCCGCCGGGCTCGTCCTTGTGCGCGATCTTGCCCAGGGCGTCCTTCGCCTTGCCCGTACCGCTCGTGATCTGGCCGCTGTACTTGCCCTTGGTCTTGGAGTCGACGGCCTTCGCGACCTTGTCGAGACCCTCGGTGATCTTGCCCTCGTGCTGCAGCGCGAGGTCACCGACCTTGTCCTTGGCCGGAGCGAGCTTGGCCTTCAGATTGTCCAGCAGGCCCATGGGGCACCTTCCAGTGGCGGGGGTGGCTACGTACGGGCGCCCTCGCCGGTCTCGGTGTCCGCGGCGGCCTCCGCAGACTGCTGCTTCGGAATCTCCACGGCTTCCGCCGCCGGAACCTCCGCCTCAGCCGCCTCGGCCTGCCCTTCCGCGGACGGGGCCGTCAGGCTCTCGGGCGCGGCCTCCTCGGTCGGGCCCTGTTCCTTACGGCCAAAAAACCGGCTAAAAACGCCCATGTCTACTCCCGTAACGTTACTCGTGTGAGTGAAGTTCCGCCGTGGCCGGACCGGCCTCCGCCGGGCGTACGCCGGGCCGGAACCTCGCCAGGGCAACGACCCCGATCGCGCCCCGTCACGTAACTCGATCGGGTACACGCCGCGGGGTTTGCGAGACTGGGGCGGTGAGGAATGCAGCCCCCGCCCCGCGGGTCATCGCCGTCGTCGGTCCCACCGCGGCAGGAAAGTCCGACCTGGGCGTCGCCCTGGCCCACCATTTCGACGGCGAGGTCGTCAACGCCGACTCCATGCAGCTGTACCGGGGGATGGACATCGGCACCGCCAAACTGACGATCGAGGAACGCGACGGGGTCCCGCACCACCTCCTCGACGTCTGGGACGTCACCGAGACCGCGAGCGTCGCCGAGTACCAGCGGCTCGCCCGCGCCGAGATCGACAAACTGCTCGCGCAGGGCCGTACACCCGTCCTCGTGGGCGGATCCGGCCTGTACGTGCGGGGCGCGCTCGACGCCATGGAGTTCCCCGGCACCGATCCCGAGGTGCGGGCCCGGCTGGAGGAGGAGGCCACGCTGCGCGGGCCCGGCGCCCTGCACGCCCGCCTCGCCGCCGCCGACCCGGCCGCCGCCCGGGCGATCCTGCCCAGCAACGGCCGCCGGATCGTCCGGGCCCTGGAGGTCATCGAGATCACCGGACGCCCGTACACCGCCAACCTGCCCGGCCACGAGTCCGTCTACGACACGGTCCAGATCGGCGTCGACGTCGGCAGGCCCGAGCTCGACGAACGCATCGCGCTGCGGGTCGACCGGATGTGGGACGCCGGACTGGTCGACGAGGTCCGCGCGCTGGAGGCCCAGGGGCTGCGCGACGGAATCACCGCGTCCCGCGCGCTGGGCTACCAGCAGGTACTGGACGCCCTCGCGGGCGAGTGCACCGAGGACGAGGCCAGGGCCGAGACCGTGCGGGCCACCAAGAGGTTCGCCCGCCGCCAGGACTCCTGGTTCCGCAGGGACCCGCGGGTGCACTGGCTCAGCGGCGCCGCTGCCGACCGCGGGGAACTCCCCGGACTTGCGCAGTCGTTGGTCGAACGAGCGGTTACAGCCTGATCACGTGATGGCATCGGGACGCCCCGTGAGCCCGTACCGGGCCCGGGGGCGTGCCATCATCAAACTTCTGAACAGTGGCGTACGAAGTCCGAGTGGGGAGGGCGCGTGGCTATGGAGGCCGGCCCTCGTGACACCGGGCGGGACGACACCAGGCAGGAAGCGGACCCGATGCTTCACAGCGGGACCGCGGAGTCTGCCGGGCCGGAAGGCTCCGACGGGCTCGGGCTGCCTGCCGACCCCGCGCGGCTGACCCCTGACGGCCCGGACGCGCCGGACGCCGGGGCCGAGGACGCCTCCGGCCCCGAGTTCGAGGTCGAACTGCGCCCGCAGCGCCGCCTGCGCATCTGGCAGATCGCCCCCATCGTGATGCTCGCCGCCGCCGGCTCGCTGATGTTCGCCTTCCCGCTCGCCTTCGAGTTCGGCGACGGCGGAGCCGTGGTCGCCATGCTCGGCTTCCTGATCAGCTGCTGCGCGGGCGGCTGGGGCATGATGGCCGCGCGCCGCGTGGGCTACTCCTGGCCGGGCCTCCCGCCGCGCGGGAGCGGGCGCCGCCCAGACTGGCGGATGGCCGGGCTGTACGCCGTGGCCGCGCTCGCCCTCGTGGCACTGGCGGTGTACCGGGTGGCCCGCCTCCGCTAGTCGCGGACCGGATCCCTGGCGACCCGAGCCCCGCGGAGCCGCACCGACCCGTTCGAAAGCCGCTCGGTAGGATGGCCTGGTGACGCACCGCACCCTCTCCTTCCTCAAGGGCCACGGGACCGAGAACGACTTCGTGATCGTTCCCGACCCGGACAACGCCATCGAGCTGTCCGCAGCCGCCGTCGCCAAGCTGTGCGACCGGCGGGCCGGAATCGGGGCGGACGGGGTGTTGCACGTCGTGCGCTCCGCGGCGCACCCCGACGCCGCGCACCTGGCCGACGAGGCCGAGTGGTTCATGGACTACCGCAACAGCGACGGCTCCATCGCCGAGATGTGCGGGAACGGCGTACGCGTCTTCGCCCGCTACCTCCAGCACGCCGGCCACGTCGAGCCCGGCGACCTGGCCGTCGCCACCCGGGGCGGCGTCAAGCTCGTCCACCTCGACAAGAGCGGCGACGTGACCGTGTCCATGGGCCGCGCCGAGCTCCCCGCCGGGGACGTCACCGTCTCCGTCGGCGAGCGTTCCTGGCCCGCGCGGAACGTGAACATGGGCAACCCGCACGCCGTGGCCTTCGTCGACAGCCTCGACGACGCCGGGAACCTGTACACCGCCCCGCCGTTCAGCCCGGCGTCCGCGTACCCGACGGGAGTCAACGTCGAGTTCGTCGTCGACCGCGGCCCCCGGCACGTCGCCATGCGCGTCCACGAGCGCGGCTCCGGCGAGACCCGCTCCTGCGGCACCGGCGCCTGCGCCGTCGCCGTGGCCGCCATCCGGCGCGACGGCGTCGACCCGGCCGTCACCGGCGAACCGGCCACGTACACCGTCGACCTCCCCGGCGGCACGCTCGTCATCACCGAGCACCCCGACGGGCGGATCGACATGACCGGACCGGCCGTGATCGTGGCCGAGGGCGAGTTCGACCCGACCTGGCTCACCGAAACGGCCTTCGCCTGAAGCTTCCCTCTAATGGGTGATCCGTTTCACGCTGAGCGAGAGGTGGACTGCGCCACGTGGTGGGGTCGGTAACATCAGGCACCGGCCCTGAGGGCTCACCCCATGCCCGCCACCGCCGGTCGAAGCCGCCGGAGGTGCCCATGAGTGCAGAGGCCACGAACCCCGAAGCACATCCCGAAGCGCGCCCTGACCTGCGCAGACGGGGCCGAAGCAGACTCGATCTGCGTCGGCTCGGGCGTGCGGCCCTGCTCGGGCCGACGTCCCGCGACCGGCTGCCGGACGCCATCGGACACGTAGCAGACGCCCACCGTGCCCATTATCCGGACGCCGATCTGTCCATTCTCCGGCGCGCATATCTGCTCGCGGAGACCTCTCACCGCGGCCAGATGCGAAAAAGTGGTGAGCCGTACATCACACATCCGCTCGCCGTCACGCTCATCCTGGCCGAACTCGGCGCCGAGACAACCACTTTGACGGCCTCCCTCCTCCACGACACCGTCGAGGACACGGACGTGACCCTCGATCAGGTCCGCACGGAGTTCGGGGACGAGGTCTGCTTCATCGTCGACGGCGTCACCAAGGTGGAGAAGATCGACTACGGCGCCGCCGCCGAACCCGAGACCTTCCGCAAGATGCTCGTCGCCACCGGCAACGACGTCCGCGTGATGTCCATCAAACTCGCCGACCGGCTGCACAACATGCGCACCCTCGGCGTGATGCGCCCCGAGAAGCAGGCGCGCATCGCCAAGGTCACCCGCGACGTCCTCATCCCGCTCGCCGAACGGCTCGGCGTGCAGGCCCTCAAGACCGAGCTGGAAGACCTCGTCTTCGCGATCCTGCACCCCGAGGAGTACGAGTACACCCGCGCCCTCATCGCCGCGCACGCGGGGGAGCGCGACCCGCTGCCCGGCATCGCGGACTCCGTACGCGCGGTCCTGCGCGACGCGGGCATCACCGCCGAGGTCGTCGTCCGCCCCCGGCACTTCGTCTCCGTGCACCGCATCGCCCGCAAACGCGGCGAACTGCGCGGCTCCGACTTCGGCAGGATCCTCATCCTCGTCGGCGAGAACGCCGACTGCTACGCGGTCCTGGGCGAACTGCACACCTGCTTCACCCCGGTGGTCTCGGAGTTCAAGGACTTCATCGCCTCCCCGAAGTTCAACCTCTACCAGTCGCTGCACACCGCCGTCGCCACCTCCGAGGGGCACGTCGCCGAGACCATCGTCCGGACCCGGCAGATGCACCGGGTCGCGGAGGCCGGCGTGGTGGCCCTCGGCAATCCGTACACCGCCCCCGCGGCCGAAGCCGCCGAGGGCGACGAGGAGCGGGTCGACCCGACGCGGCCCGGCTGGCTCTCGCGGCTGCTGGACTGGCAGCAGTCCGCACCCGACCCCGACACCTTCTGGACGGTGCTGCGCGCCGAGCTGGCCCAGGACCGGGAGATCACCGTCTTCCGGGCCGACGGCGGCACCCTGGGCCTGCCGGGCGGCGCCAGCTGTATCGACGCCGCCTACGCGCAGTACGGCGAGGCGGCCCACGGCTGTATCGGCGCCCGGGTCAACGGGCGCCTGACCTCCCTGTCGTCCCGGCTGTCCGACGGGGACACCGTCCAGCTGCTGCTCGCCCACGACGCCTCCTCCGGGCCCGCCGCCGACTGGCTGGACCACGTGAACACCCCGGCGGCCCGGATCGCCATCAGCAGCTGGCTCGAAGCCCACCCCGACTCGGCGGCGGCCACCACCACGGCCGCGCGGGCGCCGCTGTCCGTCGTCGGGGCCCGGGGCGGCGGGGCCAACGCCGTCGCGGACCTGCCGGACGCCCCCGTACGGCTGGCCGGCTGCTGTACGCCGGTGCCGCCGGACGCCGTCGCCGGGTTCGTCGTACGCGGCGGGGCCGTCACCGTGCACCGCATCCACTGCCCGGCGGTGGCCCAGATGCGCGCGGTGGGGCGCACCTCGGTCGCCGTGCACTGGCGGGCCACCGCGGACTGCCGGGTCACCCTGGTCGCGGAATCGTTCGGCCGCCCGCATCTGCTGGCCGACCTGACCGAGGCGATCGCCCGCGAGGGGGTCGAGGTGGTCTCCGCGACCGTGGAGCCGCCGGTGGAGCAGCGGGTCCGGCACACGTACACCCTGCAACTGCCCGACGCCACGGGGCTGCCGGCACTGATGCGGGCGATGCGGGACGTACCCGGCGTGTACGACGTCAGCCGGGCCTAGCGGGGACACGGGGGGACAGGGGAAGCGGGGACGCAGCAGGGGGCCGGGGGGCCGGGGAACGGACGTGTGGGGGTGGAACGCGCGTAGGCCGGTCCAGGGGCGGACGGCCTCGTTCGGGTGGACCCGTCGCGCGTCGTTCGCGAGGGGACGCCACGCGCTGGTAAGCGGTGGTGGATGCAGCTCACCTCCCCCCGCCTGCGTGCCGCCCTGCTCGCCGCCGCCTCGCTCACCCTCGTCGCCGCGGTACTGCCGCCGCCGCTCCCGCTGGGCATCGGCGACCGGCTCTTCCCCGAGCTCGGCAACCCCGGGTACGACGTCCTCTCGTACGACCTGTCCTTCACGTACAAGGACAACCGGAGCCCGCTCGACGCCGTCACCGTCATCAGCGCCCGCAGCCTGCAACCGCTGGACCGGCTCAACCTCGACTTCACCCACGGCAAGGTGGCCTCCGTCGAGGTCAACGGGGAGCCCGCCCGGTTCGAGAGCGCGGGGGAGGACCTCGTACTGACCCCCGCGCACCCCGTGCCGCAGGGCACCGCGCTCCACATCACCGTCCGGCACACCAGCGACCCGCGCGGCGGCAGCGACGGCGGCTGGGTGCCCACCGACGACGGCCTGGCCATGGCCAACCAGGCCGACGCCGCCCACCGGGTCTTCCCCTGCAACGACCACCCCGCCGACAAGGCGTACTTCACCTTCCGGATCACCGCCCCGGCCGGGCTCACGGCCGTCGCCAACGGGCTGCCGGGCGCCCTCCCGGCGCAGCGGGCGGCAGGCGCGACCACCTGGACGTACCGGACCCTGCACCCCATGGCCACCGAGCTCGCACAGGTCTCCGTCGGCAAGTCGGAGGTCGTCCACCACACCGGTCCGCACGGGCTGCCGCTGCGCGACGTGGTGCCCGCCGCCGACCGCAAGCGGCTGGAACCGTGGCTGAACAAGACCGCCGGGCACGTCGAGTGGATGGAGCAGCGCGTCGGGCGCTACCCCTTCGAGAACTACGGGGTGCTGATCGCGCGGGCCAACACCGGGTTCGAGCTGGAGACGCAGACCCTCTCGCTCTTCGAGCACGGGCTGTTCTCGGGGAACGCCGGCTACCCGGAGTGGTACGTCGACTCGGTGATGGTCCACGAGCTCGCCCACCAGTGGTTCGGGGACAGCGTCACCCCGCGGACCTGGTCCGACCTGTGGCTCAACGAAGGGCACGCGACCTGGTACGAGGCCCTGTACGCGGACGGCCTCGGCAAGTACTCCCTGGAGCGGCGCATGCGCGAGGCGTACCAGCGCTCCGACCAGTGGCGGGCGGCGGGCGGCCCCCCGGCGGCGCCGAAGGCGACTGCTCCCGGGGAGAAGATCGGGCTGTTCCGGCCGGTGGTCTACGACGGGGCCGCGCTGATCCTGTACGCCCTGCGCCAGGAGATCGGCGCCGAGGCCTTCGACCGGATCGAGCGGCGCTGGGTGAAGGAGTACGCGGACTCCACGGCCGGCACCGAGGACTTCGTACGGCTGGCATCGCAGGAGGCCGGACGGGATCTCACCGCGTTCCTGAAGCCGTGGCTGTACGGGGAGACCACCCCGGCGATGCCCGGGCACCCGGAGTGGGGCGGCCCGAAAAGCGTGTGACGGGCGGGGAACGGGCATGTCACCATCGACGAGGCCGTGCGGCGGCCGGGAACGCGGGTACCGGGACAATGACGGGTACCGGGACCACGGGTACCGGACCTGGATTCCCTTTCCGGATTCCGGGTCCCCGGTTTCCGGGAATCACCAGGCCGTGTGACACGTTGGACGTGACAGTGTTATGTCACGCACGGCGACAGCTTCGGCCAGAGCCGGGCGCGACGCATCCGAAAACGACGTAAGGATCCAATGACCTCCTCTTCTTCCCCTTCCCAGGACGCGCGGGACGCACAGGACGCACAGGACGTGCGTGACCCGCAGAGCTTCACCGAGAGCCTTCGGGCCGATGCCCTGATGGAAGAGGACGTCGCCTGGAGCCACGAGATCGACGGAGACCGGGACGGCGAGCAGTTCGAACGCTCCGAGCGCGCGGCCCTGCGCCGCGTGGCCGGCCTCTCCACCGAACTCGAGGACGTCACCGAGGTCGAGTACCGACAGCTCCGCCTGGAGCGCGTCGTACTCGTCGGTGTCTGGACCTCCGGCACGGTGAACGACGCCGAGAACTCCCTCGCGGAGCTCGCCGCCCTCGCCGAGACCGCGGGTGCCCTCGTACTCGACGGTGTGATCCAGCGCCGCGACAAGCCCGACCCGGCCACCTTCATCGGTTCCGGCAAGGCCCGCGAGCTGCGTGACATCGTCCTGGAGAGCGGCGCCGACACCGTCGTCTGCGACGGTGAGCTCAGCCCCGGCCAGCTCATCGCCCTCGAAGACGTCGTCAAGGTCAAGGTCGTCGACCGGACCGCGCTCATCCTCGACATCTTCGCCCAGCACGCCAAGTCCCGAGAGGGCAAGGCGCAGGTCGCACTCGCGCAGATGCAGTACATGCTTCCGCGCCTGCGCGGCTGGGGTGCGTCGCTGTCCCGTCAGATGGGTGGCGGCGGCGGTGGCGGCATGGCCACCCGAGGCCCCGGTGAGACCAAGATCGAGACCGACCGGCGCCGCATCCGCGAGAAGATGGCGAAGATGCGCCGGGAGATCGCGGACATGAAGACCGGCCGCGACATCAAGCGGCAGGAACGACGCCGCAACAAGGTGCCCTCGGTCGCCATCGCCGGATACACCAACGCCGGCAAGTCCTCGCTGCTCAACCGCCTCACCGGCGCGGGCGTACTGGTGGAGAACGCCCTGTTCGCCACCCTCGACCCGACCGTGCGCCGGGCCGAGACGCCCTCCGGCCGGGTCTACACCCTGGCCGACACGGTCGGCTTCGTCCGGCACCTGCCCCACCACCTGGTCGAGGCCTTCCGCTCCACGATGGAAGAGGTCGGCGACTCCGACCTCATCCTGCACATCGTGGACGGCTCGCACCCGGCCCCGGAGGAGCAGCTCGCGGCCGTCCGCGAGGTCATCCGCGAGGTCGGCGCGGTCAACGTGCCCGAGATCGTGGTGATCAACAAGGCGGACGCGGCCGACCCCCTGGTCCTCCAGCGCCTGCTGCGCATAGAGCGCCACTCCATCGCCGTCTCGGCGCGGACCGGCATGGGCATCGAGGAGCTGCTGACGCTCATCGACACCGAGCTGCCGCGACCCGAGGTCGAGGTGGAGGCGCTGGTGCCGTACACCCGCGGCTCGCTGATCGCCCGGGCACACGCCGAAGGCGAGGTGATCTCCGAGGAGCACACCCCGGAGGGCACCCTGCTCAAGGCGCGCGTCCACCAGGAGCTGGCGGCGGACCTGGCACCGTACGTGCCCGCCAAGCACTGACACGTACACAGCACGACGGAGGGCCCCGGCGAACGATCGCCGGGGCCCTCCGTCGTATGCCGCGCACGCGGCTCGACTGCTCGAACTCGACTGCTCGACCGCTCGAACTCGACTACTTGAACTTGCGGCTCACCGCGTCGTAGATGCCCTTGGCCTCAGGACCCAGCCGCGGGCCGGCCAGCCAGCCCGCCTTGGCCGGGCCGATCGAGGTGTTCGACACCAGCGCCGGCTTGCCGTCGGCACCCGCCGCGACCCAGCCGCCACCGGAGGAACCACCGGTCATCGTGCAGCCGATGCGGTACATCACCGGGTCGGCCGCCGTCAGCGACAGCCGTCCGGGCCTGTCCGTGCACTGGAAGGCCTTCTGGCCGTCGAACGGCGCCGCCGCCGGGTAGCCCGTCGCCGTGATGCCCGCGACCTTCGGCACCGCCGGCGCGTTGAACTCCACCGGAAGCGCCGAACCGACCGTCTCCTCCAGCGACTTGCCGCTCCCCTTCTCCGGGGTCACGTGCAGCACGGCGAAGTCGTACGGGGCACCCGCGCCACCGGTCGGACCGCCGGAAGCGATCCACTGGTCCGAGGTCTGCGCCCAGTCGCTCCACCACACGCCGTACGGGGCCACCTCCTCGCGGGGTGCGCCCTTCAGCTGGGCCGCGGGCTTGCCCGCGTTGTTGTACGAGGGCACGAAGGCAATGTTGCGGTACCAGCCGCCGGCCTTGCCCGCGTGCACGCAGTGACCGGCGGTCCACACCATGTTGGACTTGCCCGGGTGCGCGGGGTCCTTCACCACGGTCGCCGAGCAGACCATCGAACCCTCGGGCCCGTCGAAGAAGACCTTGCCGGACGCCGGAACACTGGAGTGGTACGGCGCGGCCGCCCCCTTCGCCGTCACCGGCGCCGGGGTCGGGTCGGTGACACCCTGGTCCTTGCCCGCGTCCGGGTCCACGGCCGGAGGCTGCGGCGTCTTGCTGGCGTCACGCATCCGGTCCGGGTCCCACAGGCCCTCGATGATCGGGTTGATGTAGTCACCCGCCTCGCGGAGCCAGTCCTCCCTCTTCCAGTTCTTCCACGCACCCCCCTTCCACTTCTCCAGGTCGACGCCGTGCTCCCTGAGCTTGTCCTTCAGCTCGTCCGGGATCTTGATCCCGTCCGTCGCGCCGGACGGAAGGCTCGCAGCCACGGTCGGCTTGGCGTCGCCGCCGGCCTCCCCGTCGCCGGGCCCGCAGGCTGCGGCGGTCAGCGCGAGCGCGGCCGCGCACAGGATCGCGGTGACCGGTCGGATCGGTCGCATGTCGTAAATCCCCCTGGTGTTTCGAGGCGTTGATCGGGGTGGAGCGCCCTCGGCGCACGGTGTGTGCGGCGAGCGCAGCCCCCCACTATGCCGCTGCCCACAAGGACGGCACAGGCCGGGGCCGCGGTTCCTCTTCTTTAGCCCGTCCTTAGGCCGTCCCCGGATCGCGCGCGGGAGCGGCGGCAGCCGGGATGGCACCGGTAGCGGGGAGTGCCGGTGGTGGGGGGCGCCTGTAGGGCGGAATCCGATGCCCCTCTCCAAGTCCCCGGCGGACAAGGATCTTCGGTCCACCCGTGATCCGCCGCCGTCACCGTCGTTGGTACGTACGGGGGACGGGGGAGCAGCGTTCATGTTCGAGACGCAATCCGGAAGAGGAATCCGTGCGGGAGGACCGACACTTGTGGCTCTGAGCGAGGCTTTGACGAGCACGGCTTCGACCGGGTCGGCTCCGGCACCCGCCCCGGCCCAGGCGGGGGAGCAGATCCCGCCGCAGGGGAGCCGGGGGCCCGTCGCGGCCGAGGGCATCCTGCGCAGGCAGACGCAACGGGAGTCCGCCGCCCGGACGTACGCGCGCTCCCTGCCCATCGTCCCCGTGCGGGCCCGCGGTCTGACGATCGAGGGCGCGGACGGACGGCGCTACCTCGACTGCCTGTCCGGCGCGGGCACGCTCGCCCTCGGGCACAACCACCCCGTGGTCCTCGAAGCCATCCGCGGGGTACTCGACTCGGGGGCCCCGCTGCACGTCCTCGACATGGCGACCCCGGTCAAGGACGCCTTCACCACCGAGCTGTTCGCGAACCTGCCGGCCGGGCTGGCGGCCGACGCCCGGATCCAGTTCTGCGGGCCGGCCGGGACGGACGCGGTCGAAGCCGCGCTCAAACTCGTCCGCACCGCCACGGGCCGCTCCGGGCTGCTGGCCTTCACCGGGGCCTACCACGGCATGACCGCCGGAGCCCTGGACGCCTCCGGCGGAGCCACCGAAGTACGGGTCACCCGGCTGCCGTATCCGCAGGACTACCGCTGCCCGTTCGGCGTCGGCGGGGCGGAGGGCGCCCGGCTGGCCGCCCGCTGGACCGAGAGCCTGCTGGACGACCCCAAGGGCGGGGTGCCCGCGCCCGCCGGCCTGATCGTCGAGCCCGTGCAGGGCGAGGGCGGGGTGCACGTGGCCCCGGACGGCTGGCTGCGCCGGATGCGCGAGATCACCCGAGCGCGCGGGATCCCGCTGATCGCGGACGAGGTCCAGACGGGAGTGGGCCGCACCGGAGCCTTCTGGGGCGTCGACCACGCCGGAGTGGTGCCCGACGTGATGGTGCTCTCCAAGGCGATCGGCGGCAGCCTTCCCCTCGCCGTGATCGTGTACCGGGCCGAACTGGACGTCTGGGCACCCGGGGCGCACGCCGGCACCTTCCGCGGCAACCAGCTGGCCATGGCCGCGGGCACCGCGACCCTGGCCTACGTGCGCCGCAACGGTCTCGCCGAACGTGCCGGGGCCCTGGGCGGGCGCATGCTGACCGCGCTGCGGGGGCTGGCCGCCGACCATCCGTGCATCGGGGACGTCCGGGGCCGCGGCCTGATGCTGGGCGTCGAACTCGTCGACCCCGACACCGGGGACGCCGCCCCCGAACTCGCCGCCGCCGTCCGCCAGGAGTGCCTGGACCGGGGGCTGATCGTCGAACTCGGCGGCCGTCACTCCAGCGTGGTCCGCCTGCTGCCCCCGCTGACCCTGACCGACGAGCAGGCCGCAGCCGTCCTCGGCCGACTGGCCGAAGCCATCCCCGCCGCCGCCCGACGGCCCCGCTGACCTGCCCCGCACCCCAAGGACCCCCGATGCCGGACCCCTCCACACCCCACCCCGCCCCAACCCCGGGCCCCACCCCGCCGCCCCCCCACCCGGCCCCGACGACCCCCGCACCCCTGACCCGGCCCCCGAGTCCCGCCGCCTCGCCGACCCGGCCCCAGAGCCCGGGCACTTCGCCGGCCCGGCCCCTGAGCCCGGGCACTTCGCCGGCCCGGCCCCCGAGCCCGGGCACTTCGCCGGCCCGGCCCCCGAGCCCGGCGTCGTCCCCGGCGGACCCGGAGCCCGCACGGCCCTGGACCCCGGTTGCGGCCCAGGCGGGGGCCCGCCCGGAGTCGGCACCGCCTTCGGCCCCGGCGGAAGCCCGCCCCGCACCTGCCCAGCCCCCGGGCGCGCCGGCCTCCGGCCCCGCACCTGCGCAGCCTCCGGCCCCGCCGGTATCCCGCCCGGCATCTGCGCAGCCTCCGGCCCCGCCGGTATCCCGTCCCGCACCTGCGCAGCCTTCGGCCTCGGCGGCACCCGGCTCGGCGCCTGCCCTGACCCGCACCCCGGACGCGCCTCATACCGCCGGGGCAGCGGCCAACCCCGGGCCCACCCGGGGCCGGACGGCCGCGGCACCTGAAGCTGCAGTAACCCCGGCATCGCCCACGGCCCCGGCCCCCGCGGGAGTCTCCTCCATGTCTGCTGTGGCCCTGGGTGCCGCAGAACCCCACCCGGCCGGGGCGGCCGGTACCGCGCTGGCACGTGATGCCGCAGCGACGTCGGCATCGCCCACGGCCCTGGCCGCTGCGGGCGTCCCCTCCGATCCTGCCCCCGCCCTAGGCGCCGCAGCACCTCGCCTGGCGGGGGTATCGGGTCGGCTCGGGCCCGGGCCGGATCACACCGCGCTGGCACCTGATGCCGCAGTGACTCCGGCGTCGCCTGCGGCTCCGACGGCTGCGGGAGTCTCCGCCGCGTCTGCCTCCGCCCCGCGTGCCGCAGCATCTCGCCCGGCTGGGGCGGCCCACGCCGGGCCCGGGCCGGATCACGCCGCGCTGGGACCTGATGCCGCAGTGACTCCGGCATCGCCTGTGGCTGCGGGAGTCTCCTCCGTGTCTGCCTCCGCCCTGGGCCCCGCAGCACACCGCCCGGCCGGGGTGGCGGCCGACCCCGCCCCTGCACTGGGGCGCAGCACGGAGCCACCGCACGCCGCAGCGACTCCGGCGCCGGTCCCCACCGGGGCACTGACCTGGACCTCGGCCTCGGCGGCAGCCCGCCCCGCACTCACCCCGGCCCCGGACTCGGCCTCCCGACCCGCCGCAGCGCCCGGCTGTCTGCCGGAAACACCCCACGCCACCGCAACCCCGGGGTCGCCGGCCACAGCCCCGACGTCGCCGTCGACGGGAGCCCGCCCCGCGCCCGCCCTGGGCCGTGCCCCGGAGGCACCTCACACCGCCGGTGCGGCGGCCCACCCCGGCCCCGCCCTGGGCCGGACCGTGGAGGCACCCGACGCCGCAGTGACTCCGGCATCACCTGCGGCCCCCGCCGCAGCGGGAGTCCACTCCGCGCCCGCTCCGGCCCCGGCTGCTGCGGCAACGCACCCTGCCCCCGCCCTGGGCAACATCCCGGACACGCCTCACACCACAGCAGCTCCGGCACCGGCTGAGGCGTCGGCGTCGGCTTCAGCGGGGGCCCACCCGGCACCCGCTCCGGCCACGGCCGCAGCAGCCAGCCCCGCCGCCGGGGAAGCCCACGCCGGAACCCCCACGGGGCGCACCCCCGAGGTGGCTCACGCCGCCCCCGCCCCCGCGCCGCTCCCCACTTCGGCCCCGGCCCCGGCAGGAACACACCCCGCCCCGGCCCCGGCAGGAGCGCACCTCGCACCGGCCTCGGCAGGAGCGCACCCCGCACCGACCCCGGCGGGAGCGCACCCCGCATCCCCAGCGGCCCTAAGCCCCTCGGCAGCCCACTCCGCCGGGGCCGGAGCCGACCCCGCCTCGGCGGGAGCCAACCCGGCCCCGGCACCGGAACGCGCAGCCGCACACCCCACCCCGCCCCTGGGCCGCACCCCGGAGGCACCTCACGCCGTAGCACCCCCCGACCTGCTGACGGTCCACCCCACCCCCGGCCCCACCCCCACCCCCGCGTCGGGCCCCACGGCGGAGGCCACGCCGGCGCCGTCCCTCACGCCGGCTCCGGCGTGGGGGTTGGCCCCGGCTCCGGGGTTTCCACCCGCCGCGCGCCCCCGGCAGGGCACGCCGACGCAGGGAGCCCCGGCCGCGGACGCAGCCTCTGAGGGCACCGCGCTGCTCTGGCTGGCGCCCACCTCGCCCTCCGCCCACACCGGCCCGGCTTCGGGCCCCACGCCGGAGGCCACGCCGCCGGCGCACGCCGCCTCGGCCCCGACGCCAGGGCCCACCCCGCCGCCGGAGCCCGCCCGGCCCGGCAGCGGGAACCAGGACCCGCCCGGCCCTCCGCCCGCACCGCTGTCCGAGCCCGCCGCCCTCGAACCGCAGCCGGCCCGGGCCCAGGTCCCGGCCCCGTCGCCCGAAGAGGCCGTTCCGCCTCAGGCGCCGGTGCCCCCCGTGGTCGGCGTGCCGAGGCAGCTGGGCGGGGGCTGGCGGCTCCGGGTGGGCGGGACCAGCCCCGTCGGGCCGGAACCCGCGGCGCTGCCCGACCTGCTGGACCACCCCGACCCGGCCATCGCCGCCGAGGCCGCAGCCGTGGAGAACCTGCTGCGCTGCTGGGTCCGCGAAAGCGGCCTCGGCCGCCCCGACGGGCCTCCCGGAACCCTGCTGCGCATCCCCCTGCCCGCGTCCGGCACGGCACTGCTCGTCGCGGTCCGGCACTGGTCCCCGGCGGGATGGCACCGCTTCGCGCCGGCCCGGCTCCAAGGCGCCCCCGCCGACGCCCCCGCCCTGGACGCCGTCACCCTCGCCGGCCTCATCGCCCGTGAGGGCACCGGCCGGGGCGGCGCCGACCTCGTCGGCAGGGTCGCCGACTCGGTGCTCCGCACAACGGAGTTCATCTCCGCCCGCAGAGCCCGCCCCGCAGCACCCGAACCCGTCGCCGAGGACCGCTTCCTCACCGCCGAACAGTCCCTCCTCCTCGGCCACCCCCTGCACCCGACCCCGAAGAGCCGCGAAGGACTCTCCGAAGCAGAGGTGCGCCGCTACTCACCCGAACTCCACGGCTCCTTCCCCCTGCACTGGTTCGCGGTCGCGCCCACCGCCCTCGCCACCGACTCCGCCTGGACCGAACGCGGCCGCCCGGTCTCCGCCACCGCGCTCCTCTCCTGGCTCGCTCCCGGCCTCCCGCTGCCCGCCGGCACCACCCCCCTTCCCCTTCACCCCTGGCAGGCCCGCGACCTGCTCGACCGCCCCGCCGTCGCCGCCCTCCGCGACGCGGGACTCCTGACCGACCTGGGCCCGCACGGAGAGCCCTGGCATCCCACCTCCTCGATCCGCACCGTCCACCGCCCCGGCGCCCCCGCGATGCTCAAGCTGTCCCTGGGCCTGCGCATCACCAACTCCCGCCGGGAGAACCTCCGCAAAGAGCTCCACCGCGGAGTGGAGGTTCACCGGCTGCTCCGCACCGGCCTCGCCGAGCAGTGGCAGACGGCCCATCCCGGATTCGACATCGTCCGCGACCCCGCCTGGGTCGCCGTCGACGCCCCCGACGGCACCCCCGTCCAGGGACTCGACGTCCTGCTGCGCCACAACCCCTTCCGCTCGGGCGACGACGCCGTCTGCATCGCCGCACTCACCGCACCGCGCCCGTGGCCCGGCCGGACCACGATGCGCTCCCGGCTCGCCGAGAACGTTTCCCGGCTCGCCACCCTCACCGGACGCCCCACCCCGGCCGTCGCTGCCGAGTGGTTCCTGCGCTACCTCGACCACGTCGTCCTGCCCGTCCTCGCCCTGGACGCGCTCGCCGGGATCGCCCTGGAAGCGCACCAGCAGAACACCCTGGTGCTCCTCGACCAGGCCGGCTGGCCGATCGGCGGCCGCTACCGCGACAACCAGGGCTACTACTTCCGCGACTCCCACCGCGCGGAACTGCAGCGCCGGCTGCCCGGCATCGGCAGCGCCAGCGACACCTTCGTCTCCGACGCCGTCACCGACGAACGCTTCGCCTACTACCTCGCCATCAACAACGTGTTCGGCCTCATCGGCGCCTTCGGATCCCAGCACCTCGCCGACGAACGCGTACTTCTCGCCGCCTTCCGTCGCTTCCTCGGCAAGAACTCCCGCCTCGGACCGCTCCCCGCGCAACTGCTCGACTCACCCACCCTCCGCTGCAAGGCGAATCTGCTCACCCGCCTGGGCGGCCTGGACGAGCTCGTAGGACCCGTCGACACCCAGTCCGTCTACGTGACCATCGCCAACCCCCTCCACGATTGACGCGTCAGCACCGACACGGAGAAGAACCCCATGCCCTCAACCGACATCTCCAGCGGCCCCGTCGGCTCCGCCCTCACGGACGACGACCGCTCCGGCGAAGTGCGCCTCAACGCCCAGCTGTTGCCCCTGCTCGCCGAGGCCGACCTGCTCGACTCCCCGGCCGCATGGGGCGCCGTCGCCACGTCGGCCGGGGCCTTCGCCTTCGAACCCGTACGCCCGCGCCGAGACCTGGAGCTCCTCACGCGCTGGATGAACGACCCCGAAGTGGACGCCTACTGGGAACTCGCCGGCCCCGCCGCGGTCACCGAAGCCCACCTGCGGGCCCAGCTCGACGGCGACGGCCGCAGCATCCCCTGCCTCGGCCTCCTCGACGGCGCGCCGATGAGCTACTGGGAGATCTACCGGGCCGACCTCGACCCGCTCTCCCGCCACTACCCGGCGCGCCCCCACGACACGGGTATCCACCTGCTCATCGGAGACGGCACGAACCGCGGACGAGGCCTGGGGACCACACTGCTGCGCGCCGCCGCCGACCTGGTGCTCGACAACCGCCCCCGCTGCACACGCGTCATCGCCGAACCAGACATCCGAAACGCCCCCTCCGTATCAGCCTTCCTGAACTCCGGTTTCCGCTATTCCGCGGAAATCCGCCTCCCCGAGAAGCGCGCGGCCCTGATGATCCGGGAGCGGGCGCTGCGCAATCTCATCTGATTGCCGCCCCGCGGTCCGGAACCGCTGTGCTCAACACCTCTCCCTTCGAAAACTCTGCGTCACGCAGCAAAGTTCCCGATCTCAGAGGAGTCCCGTGCCGAATTTCCCCGCAGCCCCCGACTCCGCGGAGCCCGCCGTGCCCCCGTCGCCCCAGCACCCCTGCACGCCGCCCGAAATCAACCGCCCGACCTGGGGCTTCGCCGCCGCCCGCCTGCTCGGGAAGATGCTCGGCGAATTCGCGTACGAGGAGATCGTCCGTCCCGTCCCCGCCCCGGCCGCCGCCGGCGACGCCTGGACCCTGACCCTCGACGACGGCAGCAGCCTCGGCTTCCGTGCCCGCCGCCGCTCGTACGACAGCTGGCACGTCACCCCCGACACCATCACACTCACCCCGCCGCCCCCCTCCACGCAGACCCCGACCGCCTTCGGGGACCCGTACGAGTTCCTGGTCCGCGCCCGTACCCTCCTCGGTCTCGACGGAGGAACCCTGGGCCACCTGGTCCGCGAACTGAGCGCCACCCTCGCCGCCGACGCCCGCCTCGACCACCACGCACTCACCGCGGACGTCCTCGCCGACCTCGACTACGCCGCGCTCGAAGGCCACCAGACCGGCCATCCCTGGCTCGTCCTCAACAAGGGCCGCATCGGACTGTCCGCGGCCGACACCGCCGCCTGGGCCCCCGAGGCCCGCACCCGCCAGCGACTGCCCTGGCTCGCCGCCCACACCTCCCTGGCGGAGTACCGCGGCACGGCACGCCTGGAAGACCCCGCGCGCCTCTACGCCGACGAGCTCGACCCCGTCACCCGGGCCGCCTTCGACCAGACGCTGCGCGATCGCGGCCTCGACCCGCTCGGCTACCTCTACCTCCCGGTCCACCCCTGGCAGTGGGACGAGATCGTGCTGCCCCTCTTCGCCCCCGCCCTCGCCTCGGGGGAACTGGTCCCGCTGCCCGCCGATCCCGACGTCCGGCTCCCGCAGCAGTCGATCCGTACCTTCCTCAACCTCACCCGCCCCGACCGGCACAGCGTCAAACTGCCGCTCTCCGTCTTCAACACCATGGTCTGGCGGGGCCTGCCCTCCGACCTCGCACTCGCCGCCCCCGCCGTCACCGCCTGGATCCACTCGCTCCGCGACTCAGACCCCTTCCTGCGGGACGAATGCGGGGTCGTCCTGCTCGGGGAGGTCGCCTCCGTCACCGTCCGCCACCCCGTCTACGACCGGCTGCCCGAGGTCCCGTACCAGTACAAGGAGCTCCTCGGCGCGATCTGGCGCGAGCCCCTGACCGGCCGCCTGGCTCCCGGCGAGCGCGCCCGCACCCTCGCCTCCCTCCTCCACACGGACCCGCGCGGCCGCTCCTTCACCGCCGAGCTCGTCGCCCGTTCCGGCCTCACCCCCAGGGCCTGGCTGGAGCGGCTCTTCGCCGCCCTGCTGCCCCCGCTGCTGCGTTTCCTCTACCGCTACGGCACGGTGTTCTCCCCGCATGGGGAGAACGCGATCGTGATCTTCGACGAGCGCGAGGTCCCCGTCCGTCTCGCGGTGAAGGACTTCGTCGACGACGTCAACATCAGCCGCGAACCACTTCCCGAACACGCATCCATGCCCGAGGAGGTCCGCGCCGCCCTCCTCACCGAGCCGCCCGCCTTCCTCACCCAGTTCATCCACTCCGGTCTGTTCATCGGAGTCTTCCGCTACCTGTCGGCGATCTGCGAGGACCGGCTCGACGTCCCCGAGGCCGACTTCTGGTCCCTCGTACGGGCGGAAATCCTCCGCCACCAGGCCCGCTTCCCGGAGCTCAAGGAGCGCTACGAGCTCTTCGACCTGCTCACCGAACGCATCGACCGGCTGTGCCTGAACCGGAACCGGCTGCACGAGGACGGCTACCGGGACCGCCCGGACCGCCCGCACGCCGTCACGTACGGCACCGTCCCCAACCCTCTGCACCGGCCGTGACCACTCGCCGATGCGGGCACTGTCGGTGGCGCCCCTTAGGGTTGGCAGTGCTATGACGAAGCCCTCCCTCCCCGACCTGCTGCACGCCGCCGTCTCCGCCGTCGGCGGTACGGAGCGGCCCGGCCAGGTGGCCATGGCCGAAGCCGTTGCCGAAGCGATCGACGAGAACTCCCACCGGCTGATCCAGGCCGGCACCGGCACCGGCAAGTCCCTCGGCTACCTGGTGCCCGCCCTGGCGCACGGCGAGCGCGTGGTCGTGGCCACCGCGACCCTCGCCCTCCAGCGGCAGCTCGTCGAGCGCGACCTGCCCCGGACGGTGGACGCGCTGCATCCGCAGCTCCGCCGCCGCCCGCAGTTCGCCATGCTCAAGGGCCGTTCCAACTACCTCTGCCTGCACCGGCTCCACGAGGGCGCACCGCAGGACGAGGAGGAGGGCCTCTTCGACCAGTTCGAGGCGGCCGCCCCCACCAGCAAGCTCGGCAAGGACCTCCTGCGCCTGCGGGACTGGGCGGACGAGACCGAGACGGGCGACCGTGACGACCTGACCCCCGGCGTCTCCGACAAGGCCTGGGCGCAGATCTCGGTCTCCTCCCGCGAGTGCCTGGGCGCGACGAAGTGCGCGTACGGGGCCGAGTGCTTCGCGGAGGCCGCCCGCGAGCGGGCCAAGCTCGCCGATGTGGTGGTCACCAACCACGCACTGCTCGCCATCGACGCCATCGAGGGCGCCCCGGTGCTGCCGCAGCACGAGGTACTGATCGTGGACGAGGCCCACGAGCTGGTCTCCCGGGTCACCGGCGTCGCGACCGGCGAGCTCACCCCGGGCCAGGTCAACCGCGCCGTGAAGCGGGCCGCCAAGCTCGTCGACGAGAAGACGGCGGACTCCCTGCAGACCGCCTCCGAGTCCTTCGAGCGGGTCATGGAGCTGGCCCTCCCCGGCCGGCTGGAGGAGATCCCCGAGGACCTCGGCTACGCCCTCATGTCCCTCCGCGACGCCGCGCGCAACGTGATCTCGGCGGTCGGCAACACCCGCGACAAGTCCGTCCACGACGAGGACGCCGTCCGCAAGCAGGCCCTTGCCGCCGTGGAGAGCATCCACGCGGTGGCGGAGCGGATCGTGCTCGGCTCCGAGTACGACGTCGTCTGGTACGAGCGCCACGACCGCTTCGGCGCCACGCTCCGCGTCGCGCCCCTGTCGGTGTCCGGGCTGCTGCGCGAGAAGCTCTTCGAAGACCGCTCGGTCGTCCTCACCTCGGCCACCCTCAAGCTGGGCGGCGACTTCAACGGGGTCGCAGCCTCGCTCGGACTGTCCGCCGAAGGGATCGAGGGGGACGACGTACCGGTCTGGAAGGGCCTGGACGTCGGATCGCCGTTCGACTACCCCAAGCAGGGCATCCTCTACGTCGCGAAGCACCTGGCCACGCCAGGCCGGGAGGGCACCCGCGGCGACATGATGGACGAGCTCGCCGAGCTGATCGAGGCGGCCGGCGGCCGCACCCTCGGACTGTTCTCCTCCATGCGCGGAGCCAAGGCGGCCGCCGAGGAGCTGCGCGGGCGGCTCGACAACCCGATCCTGCTCCAGGGCGAGGAGACGCTGGGCGAGCTGATCAAGGCATTCGCGGCGGACCCGAAGACCTGCCTGTTCGGGACGCTGTCCCTGTGGCAGGGCGTGGACGTACCCGGCCCCAGCTGCCAGCTCGTGGTCATGGACCGGATCCCTTTCCCGCGCCCCGACGATCCGCTGATGAGCGCCCGGCAGAAGTCGGTCGAGGAGCACGGCGGCAACGGCTTCATGGCGGTGGCGGCCACCCACGCGGCTCTGCTGATGGCCCAGGGCGCGGGACGGCTCGTACGCGCCAGCGGTGACAAGGGCGTCGTCGCGGTGCTCGACCCCCGGCTGGCCACGGCCCGCTACGGGAGCTTCCTGCGGGCCACGCTGCCGGACTTCTGGTACACCGTCGACCGCAACCAGGTGCGCCGCTCGCTGGCAGCCATCGACTCGGTCGCACAGGCCGACGGGAAATAGCCCACCCGGGCGGACGGGAAACAGTCCACCGGGCACGGCCGTCGCGGATTCCCACCGCAGGCACTCGCGGACACAAAACAGCTCCGGGACCGGCGCAGTAGGTCCCGGAGCTGGATGGGGGCGCGGGCTTCAGACCCGGCGCAGTACGGCGACGACCTTGCCGAGGATGGTCGCCTCGTCGCCGGGGATCGGCTGGTAGGCGGCGTTGTGCGGAAGCAGCCAGACATGGCCGTCCTCGCGCTTGAACCGCTTGACCGTCGCCTCGCCGTCCAGCATGGCGGCGACGATGTCACCGTTCTCCGCGACCGGCTGGCGACGGACGGTGACCCAGTCGCCGTCACAGATCGCGGCCTCGATCATGGAGTCGCCGACGACCTTGAGAACGAAGAGCTCGCCGTCACCGACCAGCTGGCGGGGGAGCGGGAACACGTCCTCCACGGACTCCTCGGCAAGGATCGGGCCACCGGCCGCGATCCGCCCGACCAGGGGAACGTACGAGGCCGCGGGCTTGCCGGTGGTGTCCGTGGGCTGCGAGCTGGGCTGGTCCGAGCCGCGCACCTCGTACGCCCGGGGGCGGTGCGGGTCACGGCGCAGGAAGCCCTTGCGCTCCAGGGCCATCAGCTGGTGCGCCACCGACGAGGTGCTGGACAGGCCGACCGCCTGGCCGATCTCCCGCATCGACGGCGGGTAGCCCCGGCGCTGCACCGAATCGCGGATGACCTCGATGACCCTGCGCTGCCGGTCCGTGAGTCCGGAGCTGTCGGCGCGGATGCCTGGAGGTCGCCCTGGCAGCGAGCGTGCGGGGCGTGCGGGCTCCGCCTCCGGGTTCTGACTTGCGTCATTCATGGCATGCACCGGCTCGAGTCGGCTCTGGGAGCGGTTCTGGGCAGTGATGGTGGCACTGTCTGCGGTGGTGGTCACGTCGGCGGCCCCTCTCGAAATGTTCTCCCTAGCTGGACAACGGTAGTTGCTTTCGAAAGGTTGCGCCAAACACACGTTCGAGTGAAAAATCGCAGATCGTCCACCCGGTTCTTATCGAGGGGTGTATGGACTGGCGGTCCGCCGAACGCGGGTTCGGCCCCGCATCCGCTGCTTACGGTACCCTTCCGGGTCGTGTCGTCACCGTCCGGGCCGGGGTCCAGTGTGGCACCGCAAGCCCCCGTATCCGGGCAGCGGGCGTCGCGACACGCTGAGCGACGAAAATCCACCACAACCCAAGATCTAGTGGTTGGATGGGCGCTGCCACCCAGAAGTTGTGGTCCTCGGTCCGCCGAGGTCCCCGACATCGCATATGCTGGTGGCTGCTTCACCAGCCCCCGGCAGAGCGCAGTCTCCGCCGTTCAGGGGCTCCGTGAGGTGATTCGGTCGTGCCAAGAGGGAGGGTGAGGGAACCATGCACTGCCCCTTCTGCAGGCACCCCGACAGCCGCGTAGTCGACAGTCGCACCACGGACGACGGCACGTCGATCCGCCGGCGCCGTCAGTGCCCCGACTGCTCCCGTCGCTTCACGACGGTGGAGACGGCCTCGCTGATGGTGATCAAGCGCAGCGGGGTGACCGAACCGTTCAGCCGTACCAAGGTCATCTCTGGCGTCCGCAAGGCGTGCCAGGGGCGGCCGGTCACCGAGGACGCCCTCGCCAAACTCGGCCAGCGGGTCGAGGAGGCGGTGCGCGCCACCGGGAGTGCCGAGCTGACCACCCACGACGTGGGTCTGGCCATACTCGGCCCGTTGCAGGAGCTCGACCTCGTCGCGTACCTGCGGTTCGCATCCGTTTACAAAGCGTTCGACACCCTTGAAGACTTCGAGACCGCCATCGTGGAATTGCGCGAGCGACGGCCTCACCCCCTTGAGTGCGAGCCCGGTGGGACCCCCTCGGTCGTCCCCGTGCCCGCCTCCGCCGCCGACTGATCCGTCGGGCCGCATCGCAGCGCGGCCTGCCCGGCCTGTCAGGCGAGATTCGTAGATACAAGACACACAGCACCGTGCCGCGGAATATCGATGGCACTTTAGGGCGTTTTTGCCCGCATATGGGAGGCGGCATGACAGAGACGGCGAGCGGCTCGGCACGAGGTTCCCGCGCCAAGGGGACCAAGGCCACCAAGAGCGGCCTGCGGATCGAGCGCATCCACACCACCCCCGGCGTGCACCCGTACGACGAGGTGAGCTGGGAGCGCCGTGACGTCGTCATGACCAACTGGCGCGACGGCTCGGTCAACTTCGAGCAGCGTGGCGTCGAGTTCCCCGACTTCTGGTCGGTGAACGCGGTCAACATCGTCACCAGCAAGTACTTCCGCGGCGCGGTCGGCACCCCGCAGCGCGAGACCGGTCTGAAGCAGCTGATCGACCGGATCGTGAAGACGTACACGAAGGCCGGCGAGGACCACGACTACTTCGCGTCCCCCGCCGACGCGGAGATCTTCGAGCACGAGCTGACCTACGCCCTCCTGCACCAGATCTTCAGCTTCAACTCCCCGGTGTGGTTCAACGTCGGCACGCCCCAGCCGCAGCAGGTCTCCGCCTGCTTCATCCTCGCCGTCGACGACTCCATGGAGTCGATCCTCGACTGGTACAAGGAAGAGGGCATGATCTTCAAGGGCGGCTCCGGCGCCGGCCTGAACCTCTCCCGCATCCGTTCCTCCAAGGAGCTCCTCTCCTCCGGCGGCAACGCCTCGGGTCCGGTCTCCTTCATGCGCGGCGCCGACGCGTCCGCAGGAACGATCAAGTCGGGCGGCGCCACCCGCCGCGCGGCCAAGATGGTCGTCCTGGACGTGGACCACCCGGACGTCGAGGACTTCATCGCCACCAAGGTGAAGGAAGAGGAGAAGATCCGCGCCCTGCGCGACGCGGGCTTCGACATGGACCTGGGCGGCGACGACATCACGTCCGTCCAGTACCAGAACGCCAACAACTCGGTCCGCGTGAACGACGAGTTCATGACGGCCGTCGAGAACGGCACCAAGTTCGGCCTGCGCGCCCGCATGACCGGTGAGGTCATCGAGGAGGTCGACGCCAAGCAGCTCTTCCGCAAGCTGGCCGAGGCAGCGTGGGCCTGCGCCGACCCGGGCATCCAGTACGACGGTGTGATCAACAACTGGCACACCTGCCCCGAGTCCGGCCGCATCACCGCGTCCAACCCGTGCAGCGAGTACATGCACCTGGACAACACGTCCTGCAACCTCGCCTCGCTCAACCTGATGAAGTTCCTGAACGACGACGGCAAGGGCAACCAGTCCTTCGACGCCGAGCGCTTCTCCAAGGTCGTCGAGCTCGTCATCACGGCGATGGACATCTCCATCTGCTTCGCGGACTTCCCGACGCAGAAGATCGGCGAGAACACCCGCGCCTTCCGTCAGCTGGGCATCGGCTACGCCAACCTCGGCGCCCTGCTGATGGCCACCGGCCACGCGTACGACTCGAACGGCGGCCGCACCCTCGCCGCCTCGATCACCTCGCTGATGACCGGTACCGCGTACAAGCGCTCCGCCGAGCTGGCCGCGATCGTCGGCCCGTACGACGGCTACGCCCGCAACGCCGAGTCCCACAAGCGCGTCATGAAGCAGCACGCCGACGCCAACGCCGTCGCGCCGCGCACCGAGGACCTGGACAGCTCCATCTGGGCCGCGGCCACCGAGGCCTGGCAGGACGTCCTGCGCCTCGGCGAGAAGAACGGCTTCCGCAACTCCCAGGCCTCCGTCCTCGCGCCGACCGGCACCATCGGTCTCGCGATGTCCTGCGACACCACCGGTGTCGAGCCGGACCTGGCCCTGGTCAAGTTCAAGAAGCTCGTCGGCGGCGGCTCGATGCAGATCGTCAACGGCACCGTCCCGCAGGCCCTGCGCCGCCTCGGTTACCCCGAGGAGCAGATCGAGGCGATCGTCTCGCACATCGCCGAGCACGGAGTCGTCGTCGACGCCCCGGGCCTGAAGACCGAGCACTACTCGGTGTTCGACTGCGCCATGGGCGAGCGCTCCATCTCCGCGATGGGCCACGTCCGCATGATGGCCGCGATCCAGCCCTGGATCTCCGGCGCGATCTCGAAGACGGTCAACATGCCGGAGACGGCGACCGTCGAGGAGATCGAGGAGATCTACTTCGAGGCGTGGAAGATGGGCGTCAAGGCGCTCGCGATCTACCGCGACAACTGCAAGGTCGGCCAGCCCCTCTCCGCGAAGAAGAAGGAAGAGGAGAAGACCGAGGTCACCGAGAAGGCCGAGGAGACCATCCGCGCGGCGGTCGAGAAGGTCATCGAATACCGCCCGGTCCGCAAGCGCCTCCCGAAGGGCCGCCCGGGGATCACCACCTCCTTCACGGTCGGTGGCGCCGAGGGCTACATGACGGCGAACTCCTACCCGGACGACGGTCTGGGCGAGGTCTTCCTGAAGATGTCCAAGCAGGGCTCGACCCTCGCCGGCATGATGGACGCCTTCTCCATCGCCGTCTCGGTCGGCCTGCAGTACGGCGTCCCGCTGGAGACCTACGTCTCGAAGTTCACCAACATGCGCTTCGAGCCGGCCGGCATGACGGACGACCCGGACGTGCGGATGGCGCAGTCGATCGTCGACTACATCTTCCGCCGCCTGGCGCTGGACTTCCTGCCCTTCGAGACCCGCTCGGCCCTCGGCATCCACACCGCCGAGGAGCGTCAGCGCCACCTCGACACCGGCTCCTACGAGCCGCTCGACGGCGAGGAGCTCGACACCGAGACGCTGGCGCAGTCGGCCCCCCTCACCGCTGTCCCGGCCCCGAAGCCGACGGCAGTGGCCGAGGTCCCGGCCCCGAAGACGGCGCACTCCAGCGCCGAACTGGTCGAAATGCAGCTGGGCGTCTCCGCCGACGCGCCGCTGTGCTTCTCCTGCGGTACGAAGATGCAGCGCGCGGGCTCCTGCTACATCTGCGAGGGCTGCGGCTCCACCAGCGGTTGCAGCTGAAAGTAGGTAACCGCCAGGCGTAAAGCCTGGTCAGAGCGGGGAGTCGGGGAATACCGACTCCCCGCTCTTGCTATGTCGATTGCATGCGGTGCAACGGATCAGGGGGCTTTCCCAGCCTCCGACGCGGCCCGGGCCCTGGCCCGCTCGATCTCGTTGATATGGGTTTCCGTCCACTGGCGGAGCGCGGTGATCGGCTCCGCGAGGCTGCGGCCGAGCTCCGTCAGGTCGTATTCGACCCGGGGCGGAACGGTGGGATACACGGTGCGGGTGACGAACCCGTCGGCTTCGAGGCCGCGCAGAGTCTGAGTGAGCATCTTCTGCGACACGCCCTCGATGCGTCGGCTCAAGTCGGTGTACCGCAGGGTGCCTTCGAGGAGGGCGTCCACGACCAGAATGGTCCACTTGCCGGAGATGTGATCGAGGACCTGGCGTGTCGGGCACTTCGCGGAGTAGACGTCGGCGGGCAGCCCGGACGATTCCACAATGGTCTCCATGCGGGGAGAGTAACGCACAAAATAGTGCCTTCTTCCTGATGGAGAGTGACTCTCCGATAGTGAGTGACATGACGAGTCCCACGATGTCTGTCGCAGAAGCGATCCGCACCCGCCGCACCGTCCGCCATTACCTGCCCGACCCGATCCCGGATACCACGCTCGACGCGCTTCTCGGTCTCGCCGTTGAGGCCCCCACCAGCTGGAACCTGCAGGACCGGTCGATCGTCGCGGTATCCGGAGCCGAGGGCCGTGCGGGGCTGGCATGGGCCACGGGGGGCCAGCCCCAGCCGCAAGAGGCTCCGGTCGTACTGGTCTTCGTCGCCGAGCCCCAGTCCTGGCGTGATGACCACAGTGACGTCTACGAGCAGGCGCGGTGCGGCGGAGCATGGAGCGACGAGTTCATCGCGATGTTCTCCGCCGCATCACGGGCGTTCCAGGAGGATCTCGACCAGCGGGGTCTGCTCCGGGAGTACGCGGTCAAGGACGCCATGATCGCGGCCTCCTTCGTGATGCTTGCCGCTACGGAGATGGGCCTGGCGACTTCGCCCATGAACGGCTGGGACGAGGAGAAGGTGAAGAAGGTGATCGGGATCGGTGACCGTGACGACCTGGCCATCGCCCTGTTGGTGTCGGTCGGCTACCCGGCGGAGGACCGGCGCCATCCGGGGCGGCGTGCCCGGGAGCGCACCGTGTTCCGCGAATCGTACGGGGCCGACGGGGCGGGGAATACCGCACGCCGGGAATAGCTGCCCTGCACCAGTATCACGGCTGGACGCTGCTGCTGAGTAGCTGACGAAGCGGGGACGGGCCTTGGGCCGGTCCCCGCTTCTGCGTGCGCGGGCCCCGGGCCGGTCGGTTGTGGAGGGCCGTCCTGTGATCATTGTGCGGGGCGGGCCGACCGGCTGCCCCGGATTTCACGGTGGAGCGGGGGAACCATGTGGAGCAGTGACGAACTGGACCTGGACGCCTATCTGGCGCGGATCGGTCTGGCGGATGCGAGCGGGGGCGGGAGCGGGGAACTCCGGCCGGACCTGGAGACGTTGTTCGCAGTGACCCGGGCGCATATCGGCGCCATACCCTTCGAGAGCCTGGACGTCACGCTCGGCCGCCCCGTCGGGCTGGACGTCAAGGTGATTCAGGACAAGATCGTGCAGGGTCGCCGCGGCGGCTACTGCTACGAACAGAACTCGCTGCTGGCCGCCGCCCTGGAGCGGATCGGCTTCGAGGTCTCCGGGCGCGGTGCCCGCAACCGCACCCGGGGCGACAAGCTGCTCCCGGTGACGCATGCGGTGCTCATCGTCACCGTCGAGGGCGAACCGTGGCTGTGCGACGCCGGGTTCGGTCAGCCCGGACCGGTCGAGCCCGTACCGCTCGGCCGCACCGGCGTCGAAGTGCGGCAGGGGAAGTGGACGTACTCCGTCCATCAGGAGGGGGACGGCGTCCTCGCCCTCCGCCTCCTGCAGGGGGAAACCTGGCGGGACCTCTACGCGTTCTCTCCGCAGGTCTACCACCCCGTCGACTACGTGGTGCTGAACCACTACAGCTCCTCGCACCCGCGCTCCGCCTTCCTCGGCAAGGTCGTCGTCCACTACCCGGGCGAGTCCGTACGGCTGTCCCTCGTGGGGCGGGAGCTCAGCCGCCTGTATCCGGACGGGAGGCTCGAGCGGGAGACCGTTGGCCCGGACGAGCTGATCGCCGTGCTCGACCGGGAGTTCGGGCTTCGGCTGCCCGAGCGGGATGCGGCGGAACTGGTGCGGATCCACCGCGCCGGGGACTGACCCGGACCGCGCGCGGCCCGTACGATGGCGCGGTGCTGGTCAAGTGGATTCGCTGCACGGTGACGGACCGACGCGGGTTCGAGCGTGGACAGCGCAAATGGGCGGGGCTGCCCGGCGAGCCGGGATTCCGGGGGCAGGCTGGCGGCTGGAGCCGGGGACGGCAGGGCGTCGCGCACGTCTTCGCGTTCTGGGAGAGCCGTTCCTTCTACGACTCCTTCATGGCCCGCTCGTACGACCGGCTGGCCGCCTCCCAGAACGGCACCTACACCGACGCGCGGGTCACGCTCTTCGACCACCGCTTCGACGTGAAGACCGGCTTCGAGCCGCGCTTCTCCGACGCCGACGTGGTCCGGGTCGCCCACACCCGGGTGCGGGAGGGGCGGACGGACCACTTCGCCCTCATGCAGGAGAAGGTGTGGAACCCGGCCATGGCGGGTTCGCCCGGCATGATCCGGGGCCTCTTCGGGGAGGCCCCGGGCCGGGAGTTCCTGGTGCTGTCGATGTGGCGCGCGGCCGCCGAGCACGGCAAGTACCGGCAGGAGCGGGTGGAGCGGCTCTCGCTGCGCGCCCAGACCGAGGCCGATGTGGAGGCGCTCACCGGCGACGTCGTCGACCTCGAACCTTCTTGGACGGTATGACCGTACGACGAGCGGCGGCTTGACCGGCGTGCCCGGTGCACCGGCGCGAGGGTGGCCGAATAGGGTCGTGGAATGGTTCGACCACGGCGCATCATCCTTGTCCGGCACGGGGAATCGGAGGGCAATGTCGACGACTCGGTGTACGAGCGGGAGCCCGACCACGCCCTGCGACTGACCCGGACCGGGCGCGAACAGGCCGCCGCGGCCGGCGCACGGCTGCGCGAGCTCTTCGGCGACGAGTACATCAGCGCGTACGTCTCCCCGTACCGCCGGACCCTCCAGACCTTCCGGGAGCTGCGGCTCGATCCGGCGCGGGTCCGGATGCGCGAGGAGCCCCGGCTGCGCGAGCAGGACTGGGGCAACTGGCAGGACCGGGACGACGTACGGCTGCAGAAGGTGTACCGGGACGCGTACGGCCACTTCTTCTACCGTTTCGCGCAGGGCGAGTCGGGTGCGGACGTCTACGACCGGGTCGGGTCCTTCCTGGAGAGCCTCTACCGGAGTTTCGAGGCTCCGGACCATCCCGAGAACGTCCTGGTCGTGACCCACGGGCTGACCATGCGGCTGTTCTGCATGCGCTGGTTCCACTGGTCGGTGGCGGAGTTCGAATCCCTCTCCAACCCCGGGAACGGCGAATACCGGGTGCTGCTGCTGGGTCAGGACGGCCGGTACCGCATGGACCGCCCGTTTGAGCGCTGGACCACACCCGAGCCTTATGACCTGGACGGCTAGAGTGGCGCGCGATGACCGCTGACTCCTCTTCCGAAAGGCGCTACGCACGCGCCATGTCCAGCCTCCGAGGGCTGGCGCTGGGTGATGCCCTCGGCTCCCAGTACTTCGTTCCCGTGAACTACCCGCTGCTCAAGCGGCGTGAGGTGCCCGGCGGCACCGAGCCCTGGCAGTGGACCGATGACACCGAGATGGCCTCCTCGGTGGTGGCCGTGCTCGCCGAGCACGGGCGCATCGACCAGGACGCCCTGGCGCAGTCCTTCGCCCATCACCACGACTTCGACCGCGGCTACGGGCCCGCCGTGAACCGGATGCTGCGCCTGGTCCGCGAAGGCGCGGACTGGCGTACCGAGGCGGCCCAGCTGTTCAACGGCCAGGGCTCGTGGGGCAATGGAGCGGCCATGCGGATCGCGCCGCTGGGCGCCTGGTACGCGGACGATCCCGAGCAGGCCACGCACCAGGCCGAGATCTCCGCGTACACCACGCACCAGCACCGCGAGGCGGTGTGCGGGGCCATGGCGGTCGCCGCGGCCGCCGCGCTGGCGGCGGCTCCTGGCGGGCCCCCGACGGCCGCCGACCTGCTGGACGCGGTGATCGCGCTGGTGCCGCGCAGCGCGGTCGGCGCCGGGCTGCGGCGGGCGCGCGGCATGCTGGACTACGACGACGCCACGACGGTCGCCGCCGTCCTGGGCTGCGGCCGGCGCACGACCGCCCATGACACGGTGCCGTTCGCGCTGTGGTCGGCGGCCCGGGCGCTGGACGACTACGAGCGGGCGTTCTGGACCACGGCGCAGGTCGGCGGAGACGTGGACACGACCTGCGCGATCGTCGGCGGAGTGCTGGGCGCGCGCGGCGACGAGGCGCTGCCGCAGGCCTGGGTGGCCCGGACCGAGGCCCTTCCGGCCTGGCTGCCGGCGGAGGCGCGCTAGAACGTCGAGGTCAGGGGGGTGTTCCGGTGCGGGGTTCCGTACCGGAGTACCCCCCTTTCGATTGTCACGGTCCTGACACAAGGGTCAGTTGAATCTGTTCAAAACTGCATACCGCAGGCCACTCTGTCCGCTGTGCCGCCGCCATTTCCCGCACTCCGGTGGCGGCCGACAGGGGAGGGAACCTGATGTCCGAAAACGCCGACAAGGCGAAACGTGAAGCGGCGGCCGGAGATGCGGCTGCCGCCGGGTCGGCGCACCCGGATACCGCGGCCGCGTCCGCTCCGGCGCCGGCCGCTCCGCCCGTTCCGGCCCCGGTGGCCCCGCCCGCTCCCGGGCTGCCCGGTCACGACCCGGCCGCCTGGCACGCCTGGCTGGTCCACCAGCACCACCTGCGCCAGCAGCAGGCCTACGCCGCGGCCGCCGCGAGGGCGGAGGCCTCGATCGGCAGGCGGATCCGCTCCGCCCCGGCCGCCCCGATCCGCACCGCCACCCTGGTCGCCGTGCTCGCCGCCGGTCTCGCCGCCGCCTTCCTCCTCGGAGACGGCATCGGCCCGGGCCTGCTCCTCGCGGCGCTGCCCGCGGTGGTCGCCGCGTACGTCTCCGCCCGCGCGGCCGGGCGCAAGGCCCGCCCCTGGACCCTGGTCTGGGCCCTCGGTTGCCTGGCCCTCCTCGCGGTGCCGGCCCTGCGCGACTCCGCCTGGCCGTCCAGCCTGGCGGTCCTGGCCGCCGTAGCGCTGGCCGGGCTGGCCCTTCACGGCACCCGCACCTGGCCCGGTGTGCTGCTCAGCCCTCTCGGGTTCGTCGACGCCGTCGGCTCCGGCATCGGCTGGGCCTGGGTGGGCGTGCGCTCGCGCGGGGACGGCGTGGACCGCGAGCGCTGGCTGCCCGTGGCCAAGGCGGCCGTGGTGGCGGCCGTGCTGCTGGCGGTGTTCGGCGCGCTGTTCGCCTCCGCCGACGCGGCCTTCGCGGATCTGCTCGAGGGTCTGACCCCCGATGTCTCCGTCGGTGACAGCCCGGTGCGGATCCTGCTGTTCCTGGCCGGCGCCGTCCTCGCACTGTCCGCGGCCCGCGCCGCGGCGGCCCCGCTGCGCTGGGACCGGATCCAGGTGAGCCCGGGGAAGGCGCGCTCGCGCGTCGAGTGGGCGCTGCCCCTCATCGTGCTGAACCTGCTCTTCGCCGGCTTCATCGCGGTGCAGCTGGCCGTACTGTTCGGCGGTTACGACAAGGTGCTGGACAGCACCGGGCTCAGCTACGCCGAGTACGCCCGGCAGGGCTTCTGGCAGCTGCTCTGGGCCACCGTGTTCGTCCTCGGCGTCATCGCGCTGGCGCTGCGCTGGGCCCCGCGCGACGGAGCCGGCGACCGCCGCTTCGTCCGGGCCGTCCTGGGCACGCTGTGTCTGCTGACCCTGGTCGTGGTCGCCTCCGCGGTGCGCCGGATGGACCTGTACGTCGACGCGTACGGGCTGACCCGGCTGCGGCTGTCGGTGGTCACCGCCGAACTGTGGCTGGGGCTGGTGGTCGTGCTGATCATGGCGGCCGGGGCGTTCGGCGGGCGCTGGCTGGCGCGGGTGGTCGTCGGCAGCGCCGCCGCCACCGTGCTGGCCTTCGGGCTGCTGTCCCCCGACGGGATCATCGCCGAGCGGAACGTGGCCCGCTACGAGCAGGACCACAAGATCGACCTGGCCTACTTCGGCTACCTGTCGGCCGACGCGGTTCCCGCCCTGGACCGGCTGCCCGAGCCCCAGCGGTCCTGCGCCCTGATCGGCATCCGCGACGACCTGTCGGAGGCGGGCGAGGGGCCCTGGTACGCCACCAGCCTGGGGGAGCACCGGGCCCGTCGGATCCTGCGCGAGCGTCCGGTCTCGGTCTCGCTCGGGGAGTGCATCCGGCTCGGCGTGTTCGGCAGCCGCAACGAGTAGCCCGGGAGCCCGGCGCCCCGGAGCTTCCGGGTGCCGGGCGGACCCGGGGCGGCCGGGGCGCGCGGACGGTCCCGCGCGCCTGGCCTTCGTACGACAGCCGGTGCTCAGCCGACCGGACCGGCCTTCTCGGCGGTCCCGTTGAGAGCCTCCAGGTCGCTCTTGCGCACCCGGATCACCAGCAGGGCGGTGGCCAGGGCGAGCCCGGCCATCGCCACGGCGGCGATGAAGGCGGTGGAGATCCCCTGGGTGAGGACGAGGTCCCCCCAGGGGTCCGGCATCCGCCCGGTCTCCTTGAAGGCGGCCAGCTGAGCGGGGTCGGCCTGCGCCACGAAGGCCGGAACCTGCTTCTCCGCCTCGGTACGGCCGGCCGTGCCGAAGACGGTCACGAGGATGGACAGGCCGAGCGATCCGCCGACCTGCTGGGCGGCGTTGAGCAGCCCGGAGGCCGCGCCCGCCTCCCTCGGCGCCACCCCGGAGACGGCGGTGAGGGTGAGGGTCACGAAGTTGAGGCCCATGCCGAAGCCGAACAGCAGCATCGGGCCCAGCACCCCGGACACGTACGAGCTGTCGGTTTCGATGAACGTCAGCCAGGTCAGGCCGGCGCCGGTGAGCGCGGAGCCGGTGACCATGAACGGCTTCGGCCCGAACCGCGGCAGGAAGCGCTGCGAGAGCCCGGCGGCGGTGACGATGGCGACGGTCACGGGCAGGAAGCCGAGCCCGGACTGGATCGGCGAGAAGCCCAGTACGTTCTGCACGAACTGGACGATGAAGAAGAACATGCCGAACATCGCGGCGGCGAGACCGAGCATGATCACGTAGGTGCCGGCGCGGTTGCGGTCGGCGAACATCCGCAGGGGGATGATCGGTTCGCGGGCCCGCGATTCGACCAGGACGAACAGGCCGAGCAGCACGACGGCGGCGGCGAAGGAGCCGAGGGTCAGCGGGTCCCGCCAGCCGTCCTCCGACGCGCGGATGAAGCCGTAGACGAGCGAGGCCATGCCGCCGGTGGAGCTGAGCGCCCCGGCGATGTCGAAGCGGCCGGGGTGGCGTTCGGACTCGCTGATGTAGAGCGGGGCCAGGACGGCGATCAGCACGCCGATCGGCACGTTGACGAAAAGGACCCAGCGCCAGTCGAGCCACTCGGTGAGCATGCCGCCCGCCAGCAGGCCGATCGCGCCGCCGCCCGCCGAGACGGCGGCGAACACCCCGAAGGCCCGGTTGCGTTCGGGGCCTTCGGCGAAGGTCGTGGTGATCAGGGCCAGCGAGGTCGGCGAGGCGATCGCGCCGCCGACCCCCTGGAGGGCGCGGGCGGCCAACAGCTGCCAGGGCTCCTGGGCGAACCCGCCGAGCAGGGAGGCGAGGGTGAAGAGCAGGATGCCGGTCATGAAGACGCGGCGCCGGCCCAGGATGTCGCCCGCGCGGCCACCGAGCAGCAGCAGGCCGCCGAAGGCGAGGGTGTAGGCGCTGATCACCCAGGACAGGTCGGTGGTGGAGAAGGAGAGCGCGGTCTGGATGTGCGGGAGCGCGATGTTCACGATCGTCGCGTCGAGGACGACCATGAGCTGGCAGGCGGCGATGACCGCCAGCGCCACCCCCGGGCGCCCCGGCCGTCGCGCCGCTCCGGGTATTCGCGGCGTGGCCAGTTGGGTGCTTGTCACTGAGGATCCCCCCGAAGTGAAATAGTGAACGCATTCGTTCACTGCGGGTCCACGGTAGGAGTCGAGCCTTAGTGAACACAAGCGTTCACTAGGGCTGGAAATTCGTGCGGCGGGTGCGCGGGTGGGTCGGAGGTATGGGGCATGGCGGATTCGCGCTGGTCAGATGTGGCGCCGGGACGCAGGAGGGGCCCGGAGCTGGAACGGGCGATTCTCGACGCCGCGCTCGAGCAGTTGAGCACGGTCGGCTGGAACGCGCTCACGATGGAGGCCGTCGCGGCGGGCGCGCGCACCGGGAAGGCCGCGCTGTACCGGCGGTGGCCGTCGAAGGCGGACCTGGTCGCCGAGGTGCTGCGGGCCGGGCTGCCACCGCTGGGTGAGATCGGGGACCACGGATCCATCCGCGAGGATCTTTACCGGCTGTGCGCGCAGATGCGCGACGTCATGAAGTCGCGCGCCGGCGAGGCTCTGCGTGCGGTGCTTCACGAATGCGATCACCATCATGCGGACCGGTTCCGCGAGGTGATCTGGAAGGGGCTGCACGAACCCGCTCAAGGGCTGATCAGAGGCCTTGTGGAACGCGGAATCAAAAGAGGCGACGTGCGAGCGGATGCGGCCGCTCCGTTCGTTACCGACGTGATCCCGGCGATGTTCATGTACCGCGCAAAGGTGTACGGAAGCGAATGGGAGGACCCGGACATCGCGGAACTGATCGACCGGGTCATGGTCCCGATGCTCAGACCGTGAGTCCCTCGGCCGACCCCGCGGTGCGCCCCGCCCGGGCCGGGGTGTGCAGGCGGCTCCGGGCGGCGTAACCTTGCTGGCGCCATGCCGTACGAAGCACCCACCCACGCCGTCGAACGCTCCCTCCGTGCAACCACCGGCGCCAAGGTCATCGCCGGGGTCGACGAAGTCGGACGAGGGGCCTGGGCCGGTCCCGTCACCGTGTGCGCGGCGATAACCGGTCTGCGCCGCCCGCCCGCCGGGCTCACCGACTCCAAACTGCTCACCCCCAAACGACGCGAAGCGCTGCTCGACGTCCTGGAGGACTGGGTCACCGCGCACGCGCTCGGCCATGCCTCTCCCGAGGAGATCGACGAACTGGGGATGACCGCCGCCCTGCGGCTGGCGGCGGTACGGGCTCTGGAGGCCCTGCCGGTGCGGCCCGACGCGGTGATCCTCGACGGCAAGCACGACTATCTCGGTTCGCCCTGGCGGGTCCGTACGGTGATCAAGGGCGACCAGTCCTGCGTCGCCGTCGCCGCCGCCTCGGTGATCGCCAAGGTCCGGCGCGACCGGATGATGGCCGAACTTCCGGAGCTGCCTGGACTGTCCGGAGGGGCTGGTCCGTCCGGAGGAACTGGTCTGCTCGGAGGGGCTGGTCTGCCTGGAGGGGCTGGTTTGCCCGGAGGGGTCGCCCTGGCCGAGCCGGCCGGGCCGGGCGAACGCGGCGGCAGGATCGCGGACTTCGCCTTCGCCGCGAACGCCGGCTACCCCTCGCCCGTGCACCGCGCGGCGCTGGAGGAACTGGGGCCCACCCCGTACCACCGGCTCTCGTGGTCGTACCTCGATGCGCTGCCGCGCTGGCGTCACCTCAAGAAGGTGCGCCGTAGCGAGGAGCAGACGGAGCTGGAAAACGGAGGCCAACTCGGCTTCGATTTCTGATCGCGTCCACGTGCCGCCCGCCGGTACGTTCGTACCGCTGTTTGATAGATGTCAACTCAAGCCTCTCACCACCGAGGAGCCTCAGATTCACGAGAGTGCCCAGGGTCCCCGCGTCACGCCGGCCGCGAGCCGCACCGCGCAGACCCCCCGCCCCGTACCTGGTCCGCGTCCCGCCGCCGTACCCCGGCCCGGGCGCCCCGGTCCCGTCCGACCCGCTCCGCCCGCTCAGCGTGCGGCGCAGGCAACCCCCGGACCCGTTCCCGCAGCCCCCAAGCCCGCCGCGCCGTCCGTCTCGGCGGCGGTGCCGCAGGTCCAGCTGATCCCGGCTTCCGCCGAGGGCGCGCTGGACGCGGCCGAAGAGGCCGTCGACCTGCTGCTCGACACCGGGCGCGCGCCCGGCGACATCCTGGTGCTCACCACCGGCGACCTGCACCCGTGGGCCGCACACGAACTGTCCTTCGGCGAGGCCGCGTACTGGGCCCAGCACGATGCCGGGGACGACGTCTTCTACGCGGACGCGGCGCAGGTGCAGCGTGCCGCGGGCCGTCCCGTCGTGGTCTTCGCGGCCAACGGCGGACCGGTCGAAGCGGCCGCCCGCGCTCTGCCGATCGCGCTCACCCGGGCCGGTGCGCTGCTGGTCGTGTGCGGCGACGCACAGCAGATCAACTCCGTTCTGGGTGCGGGCGTCTGACGCCCCGTTCCCGGTACGGGCAAGAGGCGGGGCAGGCCGTGAGCCGGCTCCGCTGAAGTCCGAGGCCTGACCCGCCGCACACCCGGTTCCGGGGCGCGGCTGCGAGGGCCGCCCGTGGCGCCGTGCTCCGCACGTGCCGCGGGACAGGCTTGTGGCGCCGGGTGGTGCCGTGTCCGTACGCCCGTCCGCGTACGCATGCGAGCACCCCACCGGGCCGCAGGCCATTGGCTTTTGTGGCGGCCGTACGCAGATGGGCGCGTGCGGTGGTCCGAGGCGGCGCGCGCTGCGGTACGAGGTCCGTCGTGCGCTGCGGTACGAGGTTCAGCGCGTGACCGGGGTGTACTGCGGTACGTGGCTGGGCCCGTGCGGTGGCACGGCGTCGGCGTGCGGCGGTACGGGGCTCAGCCCGTGGGGCGGTACGGGGCTCAGCCCGTGGGGCGGGTACGAGGTCCGGCGCGTGGGGCGGTACGAGGCTCAGCGCGTGCGGCGTACGGGGTTCAGCGCGTGCCGCGGTAGGGGGTTCAGCGCGCGGCTGTGCGGCGCAGGGGTTCGGCCGCGCCGCCGCCGGTGCGCAAGGCCATCGGGCCGAACTCGGCGACGGTCGAGCCGAGGGGCTCCGGCCGGGAGTCCGAGCTGGGCCGTCGCCCGCCGCGCCCCTCGCCCAGTACCTGCCAGCCGCCCCGGGTCAGCGTGATGTACGCACCGCAGCGCAGCCCGTGCAGGGTGCACGCGTCCCGCAGCCCCCACATCCAGGCGCCGTCCTCCTCCGTCCACCGTTCGTCCCCGTCGCGGCAGTACATCAGCACCGCGGTCCGTACCGGGGTCCGCCGTCTCAGGTCGTGCGGGAGGACCCGGCGCAGCCGGGACAGCAGGGCGTTGCGGTACTCCCAGCCGTCGGCCGAGGCCGTCCGCTGGACGAACGAGGCGCTCGCGACGAGCCGTTCCTCGGGGCCGAGGACCGCGATCACGGCGGTGGACGGCACCGGGTTGTGCCGCGAGTGCAGGCCGGTGACGATCTCGCGCGGATTGGCCAGCAGCGGAACCCCCGCCGCCGTCCACTCGGCGGGTTCGAGCAGCCTGCCGTGCCGGCTGGCGCCGCCGGTGGCCGTTGTCAGGGACGTGGTCGAGGGCGGGGCGAATCCGAAGGTCACGGTCCTCCCTTCGGGTACACGCCCGCGTACGGGCACGGCTGGGATGTGGGCGCGCCGCAGCACGGCCCTGGAGAGTGCCGACGAGCCGAGCGGGAGCACTCCGATTCTCGCGTGGCCCGCGAGCATGGGGCAATGAGCATTTGAGGCCGCCGACCGGAATTCGCCGGTATGCCGTTCATATCCTTGCCCCGCCACGCCGAAGATGACGCATTCGGCTATGGCTGAAGCGCGAGTACCAGCGGAAACACCTCCTTCGCTCCTGCTCGCCGGAGCAGCCTCGCGGCCACCGCGAGGGTCCACCCGCTCTCCGCGCGGTCGTCCACCAGCAGCACCGGCCCCGCGGCCTCGGCCAGCGTGGCCGCCAGTTCCGGGGGCACGGTCAAGGCCTGGTGGAGTCCGCGGACCCGCTGGGCGCTGTTCGACGAGGGCAGGCCGAACTCCGGTACCTGGTCGGTGTACGCGAGCGCGCCGAGCAGCGGCATCCGGCCCACCTCCGCGATCCGCGCGGCGAGGGACCCGACCAACTGGGGGCGGCTGCGCGAGGGCAGGGACACCACTCCCACGGGCCGGGCGGGGGCGTCCGCGGCCCCCGACGCCCAACCACCGGGCCCCCGCGCCCAGTCGGCGAGTACGGCCACCACGGCCTGCGCGACATCGTCCGGAACCGGCTGGTCGGGCGCTTGCTGAGCGAGCATCGGGCGGAGCCGGTTGCCCCATCCGATGTCGGAGAGCCGACCGAGCGCCCGGCCGGTGGCGGACTGTTCTCCGGCCGGAATCCGGCCCTTGAGGTCGACACCCACCGCCACGAGCCCGGTCGGCCACATCTTGCGCGGCTCCAGCTCCACGCCCGGGCGGCCCAGCTCGCCGCGCGCCGTGTCCAGCGCGGTGCTGGACACCTCCGCCGTGAACCGGGCTCCGGCGCAGTTGTCGCAGCGGCCGCAGGGCGCGGCCTCCTCGTCGTCGAGCTGACGGCGCAGGAACTCCATGCGGCAGTCGGTGGCCGCCGCGTAGTCGCGCATGGCCTGCTGCTCGGCGGCCCGCTGCCGGGCCACCCACGCGTAGCGCTCGGCGTCGTACACCCAGGGCTCGCCCGTCGAGGTCCAGCCGCCCTTCACCCGGTGCACGGCCCCGTCCACGTCGAGGACCTTGAGCATCGTCTCCAGACGGGTGCGCCGCAGGTCGACCAGCGGCTCCAGGGCCGGCAGCGAAAGCGGCCGGCCGGCCTGTGCCAGGACGTCCAGGGTGCGCCGGACCTGCGCCTCGGGCGGGAACGCGACGGAAGCGAAGTACTGCCAGATCGCCTCGTCCTCGCGGCCCGGCAGGAGCAGCACCTCCGCGTGCTCCACACCACGGCCGGCGCGGCCGACCTGCTGGTAGTAGGCGATGGGGGACGAGGGGGATCCCAGGTGCACCACGAAGCCCAGGTCGGGCTTGTCGAAGCCCATGCCCAGGGCGGAGGTGGCCACCAGGGCCTTGACCCGGTTGGCCTGGAGGTCGTTCTCCGCCTGCTCGCGGTCGGCGTTCTCGGTCTTGCCGGTGTACGAGGAGACGGTGTGGCCGCGGTGGCGCAGGTAGGCGGTGACCTCTTCGGCGGCGGCAACGGTCAGGGTGTAGATGATCCCGGATCCGGGCAGGTCGGCGAGGTGGTCGGCGAGCCAGGCCAGCCGGTGGGCCGCGTCGGGCAGGGTCAGCACCGACAGGCTGAGGCTCTCCCGGTCCAGCGGGCCGCGCAGGACCAGGGCGTCCGTCCCGGCGCCGGTGCCCAGCTGCTCCGCGACGTCGGCGGTCACGCGGGCGTTGGCCGTGGCGGTCGTGGCCAGCACGGGGACGCCCGGCGGGAGATCGGCCAGCATGGTGCGCAGCCGGCGGTAGTCGGGACGGAAGTCGTGCCCCCAGTCGGAAATGCAGTGGGCCTCGTCGACCACGAGCAGGCCGGTGGCGGCGGAGAGCTTGGGGAGCACCTGATCGCGGAAGTCGGGATTGTTGAGCCGCTCGGGGCTCACCAGCAGGACGTCGACCTCGCCCGCCGCGACCTCTGCCTGGATCGACTCCCATTCCTCGGGATTGGCCGAGTTGATCGTGCGGGCGCGGATACCCGCCCGGGCGGCGGCCTCGACCTGGTTGCGCATCAGCGCGAGCAGCGGGGAGACGATCACGGTGGGGCCGGCTCCGCTCGCCCGCAGCAGCGAGGTGGCGACGAAGTACACCGCGGACTTGCCCCAGCCGGTGCGCTGCACCACCAGGGCGCGGCGCTTGTGCGCGACGAGGGCCTCGATCGCCAGCCACTGGTCCTCGCGCAGCCGAGCGGTGCCCGTCGGGTCGCCCACGAGGCGGGCGAGAACGGAATCGGCTGAGGACCTCAGGTCTGGGTTCATGCCCCCATGCAACCTGATGGCTCTGACATCGCGCCAATGGCGCCCTGACCCTGTGGATATTGAATATTGGACCAGTTAGGGGGTTTCGGGGAGTTATCCACAGGGGTTTCGTGATCGGATCACGCACGGGACCGTCGACGCATGACGAAGAACCACGAACCACGCAGTCCGTCCGGCCGGCCGTCCATCACGCCGTCCGGAGCACCCACCGAACCCCAGATCACCCTGCGCAGCCCGGCCGAACTGGCCGACGCGCTGCCCTACATGCTCGGCTTCCATCCCACCGACTCGCTCGTGATGGTCGCCGTCCACGGCGAGGCCGGACGCTTCGGGGGGCGGCTGCGCGTCGGGATTCCCCCGGCACCGGCGGAATGGGAGGACACCGCCCGGCAGGTCGCCGAAACCCTGGTCCGGGGCAGCGAACGGCGCGCCGGCAAGCCCGACGGCATCGTCGTCTTCCTCTGCCAGGACCCGCGCGGCGGAGAGAGCGGGCAGCGGGTGATGACCCGGCTGCGGCCGCTCGCCCAACGGCTCCGGCTCGCCTGCGGCGCGCTGGACGTGCCCGTCCTGGAGGCCCTGTGCCTCTCCGGCGGCCGCTACTGGTCCTACACGTGCCCAGACGAGCGCTGCTGCCCGGCCGAGGGCAACCCGCTGGCCCTGGCGGGCACCTCGGTGATGGCCGCCGCGGCCACCTTCGCCGGGCTCCAGGTCAGGGGTTCGCTGAGGGAGATCGAGGGCCGCCTGACGCCGTTGGGCGGGGCGGAGGCCGTGGAACAGGAGAAGGCCCTGGAGCGGGCCGCCGTCGCCCTGGTGCCGAAGATCCTCGACGGCGCCACCCGGGAGGAGGTCGGCGCCGAGACCATCGCGCTCGCCCGGACCCTGATGCAGCGCATGACCCTCGCCCCGCCCGCCGAGACGGGCCCCGGCGCCGACGGCTGGGACGACGCCCTGCTCGGTCACGACGAGGCCGCCGCCGTGATCCTCGGCCTCCAGGACCGCGAGATCCGGGACATCGCCGCCGAGTGGATGGAGGACGAGGAGGCGGGCCCCGCCCTGAGGCTGTGGCGGGCCCTGGCCCGGCGCTGCGTCGGAGCCTACGGCGAGCACGCGGCGGCCCCGCTGACCCTGGCCGGGTGGGTCTCCTGGTCCGCCGGGGACGAGCCCACCGCCCGCATCGCGCTCGGCATGGCCCTGCGCGCGGACGCCGACTACCGCTTCGCCCAGCTGCTCCACCACGCCTGCAACGAGGGCATCGACCCCGAGGGGCTCCGGCAGTGCCTCCGGGAGGAGCGCAGGCGCCGGGAGCCCCGCCGCAAGCGCCCGGCCGGCACCACCCGGCCGCCCGGCCGCCGCACCAAGGCCGGCCGCCGGGAATCGCAGCGCACCACGGGGAGCGAGCAGTGATCCGGGACCGCGCCCATTGCGTCCGGCGGCTGCGCGCCACCCTCGGCCGGCGACTACGCCCACGGCGGGGACAGCCGCCGGGGCCCGTGACCCGGGCGGGGGTGAGGGCGTTCAGCTGGGGGGTGGTGGGGGTCCGGCCACGCCGCCGCCCAGCGAAACCGACCGGAGCGCAGACAAGGCGACGCATGGCTCACCCCGTACCCCCCGCCCGCAGGCCCGAACTGCCGCCCGTGCACGGCGCCGTCATCTGCGTCGCAGCCCCCTGCCTGGCCATCTCGCCGGAGCACGGCCAGCTGACCGGACAGGGCATCGACGGGCTCTACCGGGCCGGGATCCGGCTGCTCTCCCGCTGCGTACTGCGCGTGGACGGCCGGGATCCCGTCGCCGTCCAGGGGCGCAGCCTCGGTGCGGACCGGGCCGCCTTCACCGCCACGGTCCGCACCGGAGCCGAGGCCGGACCCGACCCCGACATCGGAGTGGAACGGGTCCGGCACGCCGACGGCACCGAGCGGATCACCCTGCGCAGCTACGCCGCCCGCCCCGTACGCGTGCCCGTGGAGCTCTCGCTGGGCACCGACCTGGCCGTGCTGGCCGCGGTGGCGGCGGGGCGTGCCGGGCCGCCGCTCCCCGCGGTGGTGCACGCCGCCGGGCTGCGCTGGAGCACCGGCGAAGCCCAGGCCGTCACCACCGCCGAGCCCCCGCCGGACGACGCCCTCGCCGCGTCCGGGCTACTGCGCTGGCAGCTCGAACTGGGACCGGGCCAGGCCCGCACCATCGAACTGCGGACCGGCCGGGACCGCACCGCGCGGGCCTCGGCCGGGCAGGTGGCGAACCCGTTGGCCGAAGCCCGTGCGGAGGGGGACGACCCGAGAGCCGAGATCTGGTTCCGGACCAGCCTCGAAGACCTGGGCGCGCTGCTGCTCAGGGACCCCGAGGAGCCGGCGGACGCCTTCGCCGCCGCCGGGGTGCCGTGGCGGCTCGGTCTGGCCCAGGCGGAGTCGCTGTGGGCCGCCCGGATGGCGCTGCCGCTCGGCACCGGCCTCGCCGCGGCCACCCTGCGCACCCTGGCCCGGAGCCAGGTCGGCGGCCGCGGCCCCGATGCCGGGAAGATCCCGGGTCCGCTGCGCGGCGCCGGACCGCAGCTGCCGCCGGGCTGCACCGGGACCGAAGCCACCCTGGCCTTCCCGGTGGTGCTCGCCGAGGCACGGCGGTGGGGGCTGCCCGAGGGGGAGGTGGCCCGGCTGCTGCCCGCCGCGGAGCGCTGCCTGGAGTGGCTGCGCGGGGCCCTCGGCAAGGACGGCTTCCTGGCCGATCCCGACCCGGGACCACGGCGCTGCGAGACCCAGGCCCACGCGCACCGGGCCGCACTGCTCGGCGCCGACCTGCTCGCCGGATGCGGGCGGCCCGGAGCCGACGAGTGGCGGGAGTGGGCGGCCGGGCTGCGGGAGCGGTTCCGGGCCGGCTTCTGGATCGACGGTCCGGACGGGGGGCGCCCCGCGGCGGCCCTGCATCCCGACGGACGGCCCCTGCCCCGGCTGACGGGAGCTGCCGCGCACCTGCTGGACACCGGGCTGCTGGGCGGTGGCCGGCTCGCCCCCGGCCTGCTCGACCCGGTCCGCACCGAACAGCTCGCCCGCCTGCTCGGAGCCCCCGCCATGGACTCGGGATGGGGGCTGCGGAGCATGGCGGCGCGCGAGCCGGGGCACAACCCCTTCGGCCACCGCTCGGGAGCGGTGCGGGCCCACGAGAGCGCGGTGGCGGTGTCCGGCCTGGCCCAGGCGGGCTTCGAGAAGGAGGCCGCCGGCCTGCTCCGGGGACTGCTCGACGCCGCCGAGACCTTCGGGTACCGGCTGCCGGAGATGTACGCCGCCGAGCAGCGCACCACCGGCAGCGCCCCGCTCCCGCACCCCGCGGCCTGCCGCCCGGCAGCGGTGGCCGCCGCGGCCGGGGTCCACGTGCTCACGGCGCTCGCCGGGATCCGCCCGGACGCACCCGCCGGCACGGTCGCCCTGAACCCGCTCCCGGGTACCCCCTTGGGCGCCCTCCGGCTCTCCGGGCTGCGGGTGTCGGGGGAGCCCTTCGCCGTCCGCGTCAGCCGCCTCGGCCTCGGCATGGTGGAGGAGGCGGCAGATGCGCTCCAACTGGGAGGCTAAGTTCCAGATCACTGTCTTCGGGATCACCAAAGCCCTGTTTATCGTCAGGCAGACGACTATGATCGCGGCATGTCGCCCTACGACCCGTCGGCCTATCCGCCCTTTGCCGTCACCGTCGACCTGGTCGTGCTCACCGTACGGCGCCACGCGCTCTGCGCGCTGGTCGTCCGACGGGGTGAGCAGCCGTTCCAGGGACGCTGGGCGCTGCCCGGCGGCTTCGTGCGCGGTGACGAGGACCTCGCCGCCGCGGCGGCCAGAGAGCTCGCCGAGGAGACCGGGCTGTGCGCGCACGACCCGGCCGTCCCCGGCGCGGGCAACGGGGCGCACCTCGAACAGCTCGCCACGTTCGGGGACCCGAAACGGGACCCCCGCATGCGGGTGGTCAGCGTGGCTCACCTGGTGCTGGCGCCGGACCTTCCCGCGCCCCGGGCAGGCGGTGACGCCAACAGCGCGCGCTGGGCCCCCGTCGATGAGCTCCTCGCGGCCGGCGACCAGGCCTCCGCCGGACTCGCCTTCGACCACGCGCGGATCCTCGCCGACGGCGTGGAGCGAGCCCGCTCCAAGATCGAGTACTCCTCCCTGGCCACCGCCTTCTGCCCGCCCGAGTTCACCGTCGGCGAGCTCCGCAGGGTCTACGAAGCCGTCTGGGGCGTGGCGCTCGACCCCCGCAACTTCCACCGCAAGGTCACCGGGACCCCCGGGTTCCTGGTTCCGGCCGGAGGGACGACGACCCGTCAGGGAGGCAGGCCGGCACAGCTGTTCCGGGCCGGAGGGGCGACGCTGCTCAACCCGCCCATGCTGCGCCCGGAAGTCTGACGCCCCCGCCCCACCATCGCGGGCAGCCGCAGCCGCAGCCGCAGCCGCAGCTCCAGCCGCAGCCGTCGCTCCACCCGCACCGTCGCCGGTCCGCCCGCGAGATTCCGCGCCCTTGCTCGGCCGGGCTCCGCTAGGTCGTCCACGAGGTCGCCCATGCGGGGCTCCGGAGCCGGCCGTCCCTGCGGGCCCCCGCGGGGCTGTCCACCCGGGCGTCCGTCCATACGTCCAACGGTCCGCCGACACAAGCGAGCCCGGGGCCCGCCTGCGTAAAAAATCGGACATATCGCGTTATCTTGCTTGCGGTATTCACACTGCCGCAGAGCGGTCTCACCCCCCGCGAGAGAAGCGATGCTCCAGGCCCTCGGACTCACCAGCACCCCCCGCCGCGACCTTCCGCCCCTCGTCGACGACCTCACCTTCGAGGCCCGCCCCGGATGCGTCACCGCCCTCCTCGGCGGGCCCGGCTCGGGCAAGACCACCGCGCTGCGGCTCATGCTCGAGCTGGAGCCCGGCCGCGGCATCACCTACTTCCGCGGCCGCCCGCTGCACCGGATCCCGCATCCGGGCCGTGAGGTCGGCGTGCTGCTCGGGGACGTTCCCGGCAACCCGTCGCGGACCGTCCGCAACCAGCTGCGGATGCTGTGCGCCGCCGCCGGGGTCCCGGCGTCCCGTGCCGACACCATGCTGGAAGTCGTCGGCATCGGCGGCCTGCGCGACCAGCGGCTCGGTTCGCTGTCGGTCGGCATGGAGCGCCGCGTCGGGATCGCCGCGGCACTGCTCGCGGACCCCTGCACCCTGCTCCTGGACGAGCCCGGCGCGGGCCTCTCCCCCCGCGAACGGGGCTGGCTGTACACGCTGCTGCGCGGTCACGCCGACCTCGGCGGCGCGGTGCTCTTCACCACCGCCGACGCCAAGGAAGCCGCCCGCGGCGCGGACCGGGTCGTCTCCATCGAGGCGGGCCGGCTCGTCGCGGACCAGGACGCGACGGAGTTCGCGCGGACCCGGCTCCGCCCCCGGGTCGCCGTGCGCACCCCGCACGCGGCCCGGCTGGCCGACATCCTGGGCCGGGAGGCCCGGGCCGCCCAGCGTGCCGTCGAGGTCGTCGCAGAGAGCGGCAGCCGCCTGTCGGTGTACGGCAGCAACTGCGCCGAGGTCGGGGAGGCGGCGTTCCGGCACGGGGTGCTGGTGCACCAGCTCGCGGACGAGACCGGCGACGCCGGAGCCCCGGTCACGCCCGTCCCGCAGGCCCGCACGGAGGCCCGTACGGCCGCCCACGCGGCGGCGGTGTCGGCAGCCCATGCCGAAGCCGGCCCGGTCACCGCCCCCGCGCCGGAGCCGGAACCCGCCGCAGGGCCGGCGCCCGTGCCCGGTCCCGCGTCCGAGGCCAGGCCCGCGCCCGCCCGCGCCCGCTACGCCCGCGCCGGGCGCCCCACCCAGCCGGTACGCCGGGTCGGCGGCCCGCTGAGGCCCCTGCGCTACGAACTGTGCCGGGTCTTCGGTACCGCCACCCCGGCCATGACCGCGGCCTTGGTCGGCACGGTCTCGGTGGCCATCGCCCTGATTCTCGCGCGGGCCGGCCACACCTCGCAGAACCGGCTGCTCGCCGCCTGGCCGCAATGGCTGCCGCTGCCCCCCGCCGCCCTCGGGGCCGGACTGCTCGGCGCCCTGGCCTTCGGCGAGGAGTACCGCTACCCCGCCCTCGCCGCGCACCGCGGCACCGTGCCGCGCCGGATGGGGCTGCTCACCGCGAAACTCGGGGTGTCCGCCTGCCTCGCCCTGCTGCTCGGAGCCCTCGCCGTCACCGCCGACGCCGCCGCCCTGGGTCTCGTCTTCGACGCCGGCCCGCTCCGCTCCCCGGCCCGGTGGCTCTCCCCGGCGGCGAGTTGGGCCGGGCTGCTCGTCGGCAGCGCCTGGGCCGGGGTCCTGGCCTCCGGTGTCTTCCGGTCCGCTGCGGCGGGCCTGGCAGCGGTGCTCGCCGTACCGGTGATGGTCGTACCGGTGGTGCGCAACGCGCTGCACGGACCGTCCGCGTACCCGGCGAGCGGGCTCGGATCCCGGCTGCGCGGCCTGTCCTGGTCGCCGTGGCCGCCCGAGGCCGACCGGGTGGTGATGGGCATCCTGCGGGTCATGGCCCAACCGGTCGGCACCGCGCTGGTGTTGTCGTTGATGGTCCTGTTGTGCGCCTATGGGTTCACAGGACTGCGCAGCCGGGTCCGCTGGTGAGGGATCGTTGGTGACCGTTACGGATCGGGACGGGGCGCCAACGGGACCGATCCCGTCCGCATCTCCCCACGCGGATCGCAACTCCCCGCAAAAGGCCCGGTTCTTTACGATAAGTCGTCAATTGCGTAGGTGGCACCGATCACCCTTTCGTGTGCTTTTCACCAAAGACCTCAAGGGTGAAGGAAGCACGACCGACAAAGGATTCGTGAGTACCCTTGCGCACACCATGATGACCGCCGCCCGCCATGCCGACTCCGGCCTCGCCGGCCCGGGCGAACTCGACCGCTACCCCTACGCGGAGACCCCCGGGGCCGACCGGGTCGGACCGCCCCACTGGGACGGCGCCGACGTCGAGTTGAGCCGCGTGGGCCGCCGGGCGGCGGGCAGCCGCGGCCGCGGACTCCACGGCCAACTCGTCCAGCAGCTCGGCCAGATGATCGTCTCCGGCGACCTCGGCGCGGACCGCCCGCTGGTTCCCGAGGAGATCGGCCAGCGCTTCGAGGTCTCCCGCACGGTCGTCCGCGAATCCCTGCGGGTTCTGGAGGCCAAGGGCCTCGTCAGCGCCCGCCCCAACGTCGGCACCCGGGTCCGTCCGGTCGCCGACTGGAACCTGCTCGACCCCGACATCATCGAGTGGCGGGCCTTCGGTCCCCAGCGCGACGACCAGCGCCGCGAGCTCAACGAGCTCCGCTGGACCATCGAGCCGCTCGCCGCCCGCCTCGCCGCCGGACACGGCCGCCCCGACATCCAGCAGCGGCTCGCCGACATGGTCGAGATCATGGGCCACGCCCTCGGGCAGGGTGATTCGATCACCTTCGCGCGCGCCGACAACGAGTTCCACGCGCTGCTGATCCAGGTCGCAGGCAACCGCATGCTGGAGCACCTCTCCGGCATCGTCTCCTCCGCCCTCCAGGTCTCCGGCAGCCCCGTCACTGCCTGCGACCGCCCCAGCGAGACCGGCGTCGCGCACCACGCCCGGATGGTCGAGGCCATCGCCGCCGGCGACGCCACGGGCGCCGAGAACGCCATGCGCCAGCTTCTGATGGTGCATCCGGAGGTCGAGCGCGTGGTTCCGGCCCCGCGCGAGCACTGACGGGCGGACGCGCACCGGCGCGGGGGTGCACCACGTGTCGCCGGGCCCGCACGGGGTCCGGCGACACCGGCGTGCGGGGCCGCCGGAAGGCCCCGGAACCGCGCGTACGACCGTATGCCCGGCAATGGCGTAAAAGTGGTGTGACTCGGGCCACGAAGATTGGGCGTAACGCTCCGCGACGTCACGCGATGACTTAAGAGGTGATGGCCGACGGAGGGAAGACAGCAGCCCTTGCGGGTGCTGTGCAGCTCCCCGGCCCCTGCCCGCGCCCCCGGCCCATCCCCAGTCGGTGGTCGTCGGCTCCGGTCCAGCACCACCAGGCCCGGGGTCGGAAGCCGTTCCCATCGTTCCGAGAGGTTGTTCGTGTCGGCCAGCACATCCCGTACGCTCCCGCCGGAGATCGCCGATTCCGAGTCTGTGATGGCGCTCATCGAGCGGGGCAAGGCCGAGGGGCAGATCGCCGGCGATGACGTGCGTCGGGCCTTCGAGGCTGACCAGATTCCTGCGACCCAGTGGAAGAATGTTCTGCGCAGCCTCAACCAGATCCTCGAGGAAGAGGGTGTGACGCTGATGGTCAGTGCCGCGGAGTCGCCCAAGCGCACCCCCCGCAAGAGCGTCGCAGCGAAGAGCCCGGCGAAGCGGACGGCGACCAAGACCGTCGCGGCCAAGACGGCGGCCGCCCCGACCGTCGCCGCCGCGGCCTCGGAAGCCGATACGGCGCAACCGGACACCGCGGAGGCCTTGGCGGAGGAGCCCGGCACCGAGCCCCCCGCGAAGAAGACGGCGACGAAGAAGGCGGCGGCCAAGAAGACCGCCACCAAGAAGACCGCCGCCAAGAAGACGGCGGCGAAGAAGACCGCCTCCAAGAAGGACGCCGACGAGGCCGGCGACGAGGAGTCCGCCGAGGAGGGCCCCGGGCCGGTCAAGGCCGAGTCCGAGGAGGAAGAGGACGGCGGCGAGAGCAAGGGCTTCGTCATCTCGGACGACGAGGACGACGCACCGGCCCAGCAGGTCGCGGTGGCCGGCGCCACCGCCGACCCGGTCAAGGACTACCTCAAGCAGATCGGCAAGGTCCCCCTCCTCAACGCCGAGCAGGAGGTCGAGCTCGCCAAGCGCATCGAGGCTGGGCTCTTCGGCGAGGACAAGCTGGCGAACTCCGACAAGCTCGCGCCCAAGCTCAAGCGCGAGCTGGAGATCATCGCCGAGGACGGCCGCCGCGCCAAGAACCACCTGCTGGAGGCCAACCTCCGTCTCGTGGTCTCCCTCGCCAAGCGCTACACCGGCCGCGGCATGCTCTTCCTGGACCTGATCCAGGAGGGCAACCTGGGCCTGATCCGCGCGGTCGAGAAGTTCGACTACACCAAGGGCTACAAGTTCTCCACGTATGCCACCTGGTGGATCCGGCAGGCGATCACCCGCGCGATGGCCGACCAGGCCCGCACCATCCGCATCCCGGTGCACATGGTCGAAGTGATCAACAAGCTGGCCCGCGTCCAGCGCCAGATGCTCCAGGACCTGGGCCGCGAGCCCACCCCGGAGGAGCTGGCCAAGGAACTCGACATGACCCCCGAGAAGGTCATCGAGGTCCAGAAGTACGGCCGCGAGCCGATCTCCCTGCACACCCCGCTCGGCGAGGACGGGGACAGCGAGTTCGGTGACCTCATCGAGGACTCCGAGGCGGTCGTCCCGGCGGACGCCGTGAGCTTCACGCTCCTGCAGGAGCAGCTGCACTCGGTGCTCGACACCCTGAGCGAGCGCGAGGCGGGTGTGGTCTCGATGCGCTTCGGCCTCACGGACGGGCAGCCCAAGACCCTCGACGAGATCGGCAAGGTCTACGGGGTCACCCGCGAGCGGATCCGCCAGATCGAGTCGAAGACGATGTCGAAGCTGCGCCACCCCTCGCGGTCCCAGGTGCTGCGCGACTACCTCGACTGACCGGGCCGGGCGGCGGGGGACGTACGCCGGTGGCCGCGCGGGTGCGCACGGCCGCCGGGCATCCCACTCTGGGTGGAGTCATGCACACCCGGAGTCAGGAGGCCTCATGCTTCGTCCCTTTGCCCGCGCCCTGGCGGGCGCGCTGACCCTGGTGGCGGGAGCGGCCGTGGCGCCGCTGGTCCAGGTGCCGCGGGCGGCGGCGGACAGCGTGGTCATAGGCGGGAAGCCGGTCAAGGTGGCGGACAGCCCCTGGGTGGTGGCCCTGGCCAGCCGTGACCGGTTCGGGGGTACCCGGGGCGGGCAGTTCTGCGGGGGCGTGATCGTCGCCCCGACCAAGGTGGTGACCGCGGCCCACTGCCTGGGCCGCCAGGTGCTGGGCGGCCCGGTCGAATCGGTTCCGGACTTCCGCGTGATCACGGGCCGTACGGAGCTTCGTGCCGCCGACGGCAAGGAGATCCCGGTGCGCTCGGCGAGGGTGAACCCGGCCTACGACCCCGGGAGCAATGCCGGCGACCTCGCCGTCCTGGAGCTGGCGGAGTCCGTTCCGCCGGAGTTCGTGCTCCCGATGGCGGGGAAGGGGCACACGGCATACGCCCCCGGCACCGAGGCGGCGGTGTACGGCTGGGGCGACACGAGCGGATTCGGCGACTACGCGTACGGGCTGCGCGCGGCGCGGGTGGAGGTGCTGTCCGACGAGGTCTGCGAGCGCGCCTACCCGGGAGACGCGGACGGACAGTACCGGGCCGACTCCATGGTGTGCGCGGGGGACCCGGGCGGCGGCAAGGACGCCTGCCAGGGAGACAGCGGGGGACCGCTGGTGGCGCAGGGGATGCTCGTCGGGGTGGTGTCCTGGGGCCGCGGCTGCGGCCGGGCGGACAGTCCGGGCGTCTACACCCGCATCGCTCCGCTGGCCGGCTTCGTGAGCGGCTCCGAGAGGGGCCCGCAGCCGGACGGGTACCCGGAGGGCGCGCGGGAGGCCCCGAGGGGCTCCGGACCCGCCGCACGGCCCGGGAAGGGCGCATAGCGGCTGGTCCGGGGGTCCCGGCGGCCGGGCGGAACCGGGCAGGCGCAGGACCCGCAGGCGGGCCGGCGCGCGCACGCAGGACCCGCAGGCGGGCCGGCCGCGCGGGCCCGGACATGAGGACGGGCGGCACCCCTGGGTCTCAGAGGTGTCGCCCGTCGACCGGCCTGGCCGGTCCTGGCTCGTCGGATGCGAGGTGTAGGCCTGTGTCAGCGGTCCTCGGTGTCGGCAGCATTCGCAGCCGGAGCGGACGTAAGCCGCTCGGTCTCATCCTGTATTTCCGCGGCGATCTTCTTGAGTTCCGGCTCGAACTTACGCCCGTGGTGGGCGCAGAAGAGCAGTTCACCGCCGCTCAGCAGGACGACGCGCAGATATGCCTGGGCGCCGCAACGGTCGCATCGGTCAGCGGCCGTCAGCGGGGTCGCGGGTGTCAGAACAGTAGTCACGTCGCCTCTTCTCTAGCTCGACGAGCTGTCGTACCAGGGTCAACATCCAACCAGGCCGAAAACGTTCCCGCTCGCGGCTTTCTTTCGAAACTTCCTTCCGAAGCTGGCCGGCCGTTGCCGGTTGGCGGCGAAGGAGCCGTATTGCGTTGCTTTACGGTTTCGCGTTGTCAGTCGTTCGCTTGTCGCAGTTCGCGTCCTCCCCGGCTGAGTGCCGGTTGTTCATGAGGACGTGCCCGAACCCTAAATGGTTCATGCGTCGAAGGGAACGTGATGTTTGCTTCACCCCCATGGGGGATCGAACATCCGTGCGGGCCTGCACTAGGCTGGGGAGGCCGCGAGGGTGGCGTTGCATCGGCTCTACCAGGCCTCGGTACCCTCTGAGCGGCAGCCGAGCCACCCCTGCGCCCGACCGGGCCAGAAAAGAAATTCAGCGAGGAGCGAACTGCGTGACCGCCGACACGTCCGTGCCTTCCAGCGCGCTGCTGTCCGGAGCAGACCGGGACGGTTCCAACTACACCGCGCGGCACCTGCTCGTCCTCGAAGGCCTCGAGGCCGTCCGCAAGCGCCCCGGGATGTATATCGGGTCCACCGACAGTCGTGGCCTGATGCACTGCCTCTGGGAGATCATCGACAATTCCGTCGATGAGGCCCTGGGCGGCTACTGCGACCACATCGAGGTGATCCTGCACGAGGACGCCTCCGTGGAGGTCCGGGACAACGGCCGCGGCATCCCCGTGGACGTCGAGCCCAAGACCGGCCTGTCCGGTGTCGAGGTCGTCATGACCAAGCTGCACGCCGGCGGCAAGTTCGGCGGAGGCTCGTACGCGGCCTCCGGCGGCCTGCACGGCGTCGGCGCCTCCGTGGTCAACGCCCTCTCGGCCCGCCTCGACGTCGAGGTGGACCGGGGCAGCTCGACCCACGGCATCAGCTTCCGCCGCGGCGTCCCCGGGATGTTCACGGAGCAGGGCCCCGACAGCCCCTTCGACCCGGCCAACGGCCTGCGCAAGATCAAGCGGATCGCCAAGGGGAAGACCGGCACCCGGGTCCGCTACTGGGCCGACCGCCAGATCTTCCTCAAGGACGCCAGGCTCGGCCTGGAGACGCTCTACCAGCGCGCCCGCCAGACGGCCTTCCTCGTGCCCGGGCTGACGATCGTCGTCCGCGACGAGCGCGGCATCGACGGCGCCGGCAAGACCGAGGAGACCTTCCGCTTCGACGGGGGCATCAGCGAGTTCTGCGAGTACCTCGCGCAGGACAAGGCCGTCTGCGACGTGCTGCGCCTGACCGGCACGGGAACCTTCAAGGAGACCGTCCCGGTCCTGGACGACCGCGGCCACATGACCCCCACCGAGGTCACCCGCGAGCTCGGCGTGGACATCGCCCTGCGCTGGGGCACGGGGTACGAGACGAACGTCAAGTCCTTCGTGAACATCATCGCCACCCCCAAGGGCGGCACCCACATCTCCGGCTTCGAGCGCTCCGTCGCCAAGACCGTGAACGAGGTGCTCCGCTCGGCGAAACTGCTGCGCGTCGCCGAGGACGACGTGGTCAAGGACGACGCGATGGAGGGCATGACGGCCGTCGTCACCGTCCGTCTCGCCGAGCCGCAGTTCGAGGGCCAGACCAAGGAGGTGCTCGGCACCTCCGCGGCCACCAGGATCGTCGCCGCCGTGGTCGCCAAGGAGCTCAAGGCCTTCCTGACCTCCACCAAGCGTGACGACAAGCAGCAGGCCCGCGCCGTGATGGAGAAGGTCGTCGCGGCCGCCCGGACCCGGATCGCCGCCCGTCAGCACAAGGAGGCGCAGCGCCGCAAGACCGCGCTGGAGTCCTCCTCGCTGCCGGCGAAGCTGGCCGACTGCCGCAGTGACGACGTGGACCGCAGTGAGCTGTTCATCGTCGAGGGAGACTCCGCCCTCGGCACGGCCAAGCTTGCCCGGAATTCCGAATTCCAGGCGCTTCTGCCGATCCGCGGCAAGATCCTCAACGTCCAGAAGTCCTCCGTCTCGGACATGCTCAAGAACGCCGAATGCGGCGCGATCATCCAGGTCATAGGAGCCGGCTCGGGCCGGACCTTCGATCTCGACGCCGCCCGCTACGGGAAGATCGTCCTGCTCGTCGACGCCGATGTGGACGGCGCGCACATCCGGTGCCTGCTGCTCACGCTCTTCCAGCGGTACATGCGGCCGATGGTCGAGGCGGGGCGGGTCTTCGCGGCCGTGCCGCCGCTGCACCGGATCGAGCTGGTCCAGCCGAAGAAGGGCCAGGACAAGTACGTCTACACGTACTCGGACAACGAGCTGCGCCAGACGCTGCTCGAGTACCAGCGCAAGAACATCCGGTACAAGGACGCCATCCAGCGCTACAAGGGCCTCGGCGAGATGGATGCCGACCAGCTCGCGGAGACCACGATGGACCCCCGCTTCCGTACCCTGCGCCGGATCAACATCGGTGACCTGGACTCGGCCGAGTCCGTCTTCGATCTGCTCATGGGCAACGAGGTCGCCCCGCGCAAGGAGTTCATCACCAGCTCGGCGGCGACCCTGGACCGCTCGCGCATCGACGCCTGAGCCGTCCGGCGCACACCGAAACCCCGGCACACCGGTGCTCTTCACCCATCACCTGATGGAGTGAAGAGCACCGGTACATCAGTCCGGAAAACATCGATTCCGCACATCCTTGTGGGCACGCGGCCAATGCGGCGGCGGACAAGGAGAGTTCGGTGGACAAGCACGAAGGTCGTGATGCCGGAACGATCCGGCTGGACGACCCCTGGTACGACGCGCTGGCGGTCGGCTGGGGAGAGGGCGCGGCTGAGGACACGCTGCCTCCCCGTCCGGTCCCGGACGACCGGTCCGCTCCCGGCGCATCCGACATCTACCTGGAAGTGCAGCGCAGCGCGGCCTTCCAGGAGGTGCGCAGCCGCTACCGAAGGTTCGTCGTCCCCGCAACCGTCGGCTTCTTCCTCTGGTACGTCGCCTACGTGATCGCGGCGACCGCGGCTCCCGGCCTCATGGCCCGCCAGGTGGTGGGCTCCGTCAACGTGGCCCTGGTGGCCGGCCTGGGCCAGTTCCTCAGCACCTTCGTGCTGACCTGGGCGTACGCCCGGCACGCGAGGCTGCGCCGGGACCGGGCCGCGCTGGACCTGCGCTGGACGGTCTTCGAGCAGGAGCGCGACCAGGAACGGATCCGGACCCGGGAGGCGGGGCGGTGAACACCGAACACCAGACCCTCGCGCTGATCCTCTTCAGCGTCTTCATCGCGGTCACCCTCGGCATCACCACGTGGGTCAGCCGGAACCGGCACGGGTCGGCCGAGGAGTTCTATGCGGGCGGTCGGCTGTTCTCCCCCTTGGAGAACGGTTTCGCCATCGCGGGCGACTACATGTCCGCCGCTTCCTTCCTCGGCATCTCCGGCCTGATCGCCCTCTTCGGCTACGACGGCCTGCTGTACTCGGTGGGCTTCCTGGTGGCCTGGCTGGTGGTCCTCTTCCTCGTCGCCGAACTGGTGCGCAACTGCGGGCGGTTCACACTGGCCGACGTGGTCGCCGCCCGGATGAGCGAGCGGCCGGTGCGGATCGCGGCCGGCACCTCCTCCGTGGTGGTCTCGGTGCTGTACCTCGTCGCGCAGATGGTCGGCGCGGGGAGCCTCGTGGGCCTGCTGCTCGGGGATTCGAGTACGGCCGCGCGGACCCTGACCGTGATCGGCGTCGGCGCTCTGATGGTGGTCTACGTGTCCTTCGGGGGGATGCGGGCCACCACCTGGATCCAGATCGTGAAGGCCGTACTGCTGATGGGCGGGGCGATCACGCTGACCGTGCTGGTGCTCCTGCGCTTCCACGGGAACTTCGACCAGCTGCTGACCAGTGCCGCCGAACGCAGCGGTCACGGCAGCCGGTTCCTGAACCCCGGCCTCAAGTACGGGGGCGACTGGACCGCCCGCTTCGACTTCATGAGCCTCGGGCTCGCGCTGGTGCTGGGCACGGCCGGGCTGCCGCACATCCTGTCCCGCTTCTACACCGTGCCGACGGCGCGGGCGGCCCGCCGGTCCGTGGTCTGGGCGATCGCGCTGATCGGCGGCTTCTACCTGATGACCATCGTGCTCGGCTTCGGGGCGGCCGCGCTGCTGGGGCCGCAGGAGGTCAGGGCCTCCAACGCCTCGGGTAACACGGCGGTTCCGCTGCTGGCGGCATACCTGGGCGGGGGAGCCGACAGTACGGGTGGCGCGGTGCTCTTCGCCTTCGTGGCCGCCATCGCCTTCGCGACCATCCTCGCGGTGGTCGCCGGGATCACCCTGGCGTCCTCGGCCTCCGTGGCGCACGACCTGTACGCCTCCCTCAAGCGCCGGCACGCCAAGCAGCGCAGCGAGGTCGCGGTGGCCCGGGTCGCGGCCGTGGGGATCGGAGCCGTGGCGATCGGGGTCGGGCTGGTCGCCCAGAACCTGAACGTGGCGTTCCTGGTGGGACTGGCCTTCGCGGTGGCCGCCTCCGCGAATCTGCCGGTGCTGATGTACTCGCTGTTCTGGCGGGAGTTCACCACGCGCGGAGCCGTCTGGTCGGTGTACGGGGGGCTGGTGCCGGCGATGCTGCTGGTGGTGCTGTCGCCCGTGGTCTCCGGCAGTCCCGAATCCCTCTTCCCGGGGGTGGACTTCCAGTACTTCCCGCTGCAGAACCCGGGGATCGTCTCGATCCCGTTGGGCTTCCTGGCGGGGTGGCTGGGCACGGTGACGTCGGCGGAGGAACCGGATGCGCGCAAGCACGCCGAGACGGAGGTCAGGTCCCTGACGGGGGCCGGGGCGGTGTGAGCCGGCCGGTGCGGGCCGGGCGGGGTCAGTGCGCGGTGCCCGGGTCCGCGGGGCGCCAGGCGTAGCGGTGTTCCGGGCGGCCCGTTTCGCCGTAGCGCAGGGCGAGGGTGACCCGGCCCGTTCGGTCCAGGAGCTTGAGGTAGCGCTGGGCGGTCTGGCGGCTGATGCCGGCGCGGTCGGCGATCTGCTGGGTGGACAGGGGGCCCTCGGCCGTGCGCAGGACCTGGCGGACCAGGTCGGCGGTGGTGGAGGAGTGGCCCTTGGGGAGGTCGTTGGGGGTGCCGGCCGAGGCCAGGGCGCCGAAGATGCGGTCCACCTCGGACTGTTCGGCCTCGCCGCCGGTGTCCAGGGCGTGGCGCAGCTTCCCGTACGCCTCCAGGCGGGCCTGGAGGCCGGCGAAGGTGAACGGCTTGACCATGTACTGGAGTGCGCCGAGACGCATGGCGGCCTGGACGGTGGCCAGGTCGCGGGCGGCAGTGACCATGATCACGTCGGTGTGGCGGCCCTGTTGGCGCAGGCGACGGACCAGGTCCAGGCCGTTCTCGTCGGGCAGGTAGTGGTCCAGGAGGATCAGGTCGACGGCGTGGGTGTCGATGAACGCCAGTGCCTCGGCCGCGGAATGCGCCTGGGCGATCACCCGGAAACCGGGAACCTTCGCCACGTAGGCCGCGTTGATCCGGGCAACACGCATGTCGTCGTCGACGACCAATACGTGAATCGGGGACTCGTTCATCGCAGGGCCTCCGGGAGTACGACGGAGAACTCCGCCCCTCCGTCCGCTGTCTCGCCGGCCCGGACCGTACCGCCCTGCCGCTCCGCGAGGCGGCGTACGAGCGCGAGTCCCAGGCCGCGCTCGCGGTGGGCCTTGGGCTGTTTCGTCGACCAGCCCTCGGTGAAGATCTCTTCGCGGCGGTCGGCGGGGACCCCTGGGCCGCTGTCCCGGACGCGGAGGATCGCCGTACGGCCCTCGGCGCGCAGCTCGACCTCGACCAGGGGCGCCGCCGAGCCGACCGCGGCGTCCAGGGCGTTGTCCACCAGGTTGCCCGTGATGGTGACGAGGCCGCCGGGGTCGGCCACCCGGTCGGGCAGCAGCGTGGAGTCGGCGAGGCGCAGGGGGACGCCGCGTTCGGCTGCGACGGTGGCCTTGCCCACCAGGAGGGCGGCCAGGAGCGGGTCCCGGATCTTCTCGGTGACCTGTTCGGCGGTGGTGCGGTGGACTCCGACGACCTCGGTGACGAACTCCACGGCCTCCTCGTACAGGCCGAGCTCCAGTAGGCCGAGGAGGGTGTGGAGCCGGTTGGCGTGCTCGTGGTCCTGCGCGCGCAGGGCGTCGATCAGGCCCCGGGTGGAGTCCAGCTCGCGGCCGAGGTGCTCCAGTTCCGTGCGGTCGCGCAGGGTGGCGACGGCTCCGCCGTCCTCGGTGGGCATCCGGTTGGCGACCAGTACCCGGGGGCCCTGGACGGTGAGCAGGTCGCGGCCGATGACCCGGCCGGTGAGGACCTCGGTGGTGCGGCCCGCGCCGAGTACGTCGTCCAGCGCGCGCCCCGCGACGGCGGCCGCGGTGTCCGGGGCGAGGCCGAGCAGCCGGGCGGCCTCGTCGTTGACCAGCCGGATCCTGCCGTCCCGGTCGAGGGCGATCACTCCCTCGCGGATGGAGTGCAGCATCGCCTCGCGCTCCGCGAGGAGGCCGGCGATATCGGAGAAGGCCAGGTCACGGGTCTGGCGCTGGATCCGGCGGGACAGCAGGTAGGCGGCGAGCGCGCCCACCGCCAGAGCGCCGCCCGCGTAGGCGAGCAGGCCGGGGATGGCGCCGGTCAGCCGGTCGCGGACGCTGTCGTAGGCGATGCCGACCGACACGGCGCCGACGATCTCCCCGTCGGCGGCGAGGAGCGGGACCTTGCCCCGGGCCGAGCGGCCCAGGGTGCCCTCGTCGATCTCCATGACCTCGCGTCCCGCCAGAGCGTCGCTCGGGTCGGTGGAGACCGGCAGGCCGATGAGCCCGGGGCTGGGGTGGGAGCGGCGGATGCCCTGGAGGTCGAGCACGACCACGTACTCGGCGCCGGTGGCCCGGCGGATCCGTTCTGCTGAAGCCTGCACCGGGCCTTCCGCGTCCGGTCCGGAGGCCAGCAGGTCGGAGCCCAGCGACGGGTCGGCCGCGGCGCTCTGAGCGATGGCGAGGGCGCGCCGCATGGCCTGGTCGTCCAGTTGGGCACTGAGCGGTGCCAGGAAGAGCCCCGTGGCGAGCACCGCGACCCCGGCGGCGATGGCGAGCTGGGTGAGCAGGATCTGGGAGACGGCCCGTCTGGGCAGCCCGAGGCGCCGAGCGCTCATGTGGAGGAACCGCATGACTAGCAACCGTAGGTCGGCTTCGGCATAAGCGGAATTTCTCCAGGGCACGCAAATCGCTTGCGTTATTTGCGCCCAGCTTGCGCAAGTGATGACGGCATAAAAGTGCGGTCAGAGCAGTAGACGATGCGGCAAAGCTCTGCAACTCTCGCACGGCACACCGCAAATTCCTATCTCACCTGGTTCAGAAAACTCATGTCGAGGGACGAGGACATATGAGAAGGCTCAACTGGAGGTGGCGGGTCCTGGCCGCCCTCCTCAGCACGGCGCTGATGATGATCAGCTGGCCCGCCCTGACCGCCGCAGCCGCCGGCGGTCCGAGCATCGCCGCGGGCAGGCCCGCCGCCGCGAGCAGTACCAACGGCTCCTACGGCGCCGCCAACGTCACCGACGGCAACCAGTCCACGTACTGGGAGAGCTCCGGCAGCACGTTCCCGCAGTGGGTCCAGACCGACCTCGGGGCCACGACCCGGATCGATCAGGTGGTGCTCAAGCTGCCCGCCGCCTGGGAGAGCCGGAGTCAGATCCTGTCCGTCCAGGGCAGCGCCGACGGCACCGGCTTCACCACGCTGGTGAACTCGGCCACGTACTCCTTCGGACAGGGCAACGGGAACACGGTCACCATCACCCTCCCGGCCACCCAGACCCGGTTCGTCCGGATCGACATCACCGCCAACACCGGCTGGCAGGCCGCCCAGCTGTCCGAACTCGAGGTCCGCGCCCCCGGCGAGTCCTCGGTCAACCTGGCACTCGGCAAGACCCTGACCGCGAGCAGCCACACCCAGGTCTACGGTCCGGCCAACGCCAACGACGGCAACACGGCCAGCTACTGGGAGAGCGTCAACAACGCCATGCCGCAGTGGATCCAGGCCGACCTCGGCGCCTCCGTACGCGTGGACCGCGTCGTCCTGCGACTGCCCGAGAACTGGGGCGCCCGCACCCAGACGCTGAAGATCCAGGGCAGCGCCAACGGCTCGGACTTCACCGACCTGACCGCCTCGAAGGCGTACGAGTTCAACGCCGCCGGCGGCAACGCCGTGACCATCACCTTCGACGCGGCGACCACCCGCCACCTGCGCGTCCGGATATCGGCCAACTCCGTACAGCCGGGCGGCCAGCTCTCCGAGCTGGAGATCTACGGTCCGCAGAGCGGTGACACCCAGGCGCCGACCGCCCCCACCGAGCTCGCCTACACCGAGCCCGCCACCGGTCAGGTCAAGCTCACCTGGAAAGCCGCCACCGACAACACCGGCGTCACCGGCTACGACGTCTATGCCGACAACCAGCTGCGCACGAGCGTCGCGGGCAACGTCACCACCTACACCGACACGCAGCCCGCCGGCGCGAGCGTCACCTACTTCGTCCGGGCCAAGGACGCGGCCGGCAACCAGTCGCCGGACAGCAACACCGTCACCCGCGCCGGGGGCGCCGGCGACACCCAGGCCCCGACCGCCCCCGGGAACCTGACCCTCACCCAACCCGCCGCCGACCAGGTCAAACTGGCCTGGCTGGCCTCCACCGACAACGTGGCCGTCACCGGCTACGAGGTGTACGCCAACAACGTGCTGCGCACGACGGTCGCGGGCAACGCCACCGGCTACACCGACACCCAGCCCGCCTCCGCCACCGTCAGCTACTTCGTCCGGGCCAAGGACGCGGCGGGCAACCGCTCCGGCGACAGCAACACCGTCACCCGAAACGGCACCGGAGGCGGCGGCTCCAACCTGGCCGTCGGCAAGCCCGTCAGCGGCTCCTCCGTGATCCACACCTTCGTCGCGGAGAACGCGAACGACAACAGCACGACCACCTACTGGGAGGGCGCGGCCGGAGCCTATCCGAGCACCCTGACGGTCAGGCTCGGCGCCAACGCCGACGTCGACCGGCTGGTCCTCAAGCTCAACCCCGACAGCTCCTGGGCCACCCGCACCCAGAACATCCAGGTCCTCGGCCGCGAGCAGAGCGCCTCGGGCTTCACCGCACTGGTCGCCGCGAAGGACTACGTCTTCGACCCGGCGGCCGGAGGCAACACCGTCACCATCCCGCTGACCGCCCGCGTCGCGGACGTCCAGCTGCGCTTCACCGCCAACACCGGCTCCTCCAACGGCCAGATCGCGGAGTTCCAGGTCATCGGAGTCCCCGCACCCAACCCCGACCTGGAGATCACCGCGCTGAGCGCCGCCCCGGCCGCGCCGGTCGAGTCGGACTCCGTCACGCTGTCCGCCACCGTCCGCAACAGCGGGCCCGCTCCGGCCGCCGCCACCGCCGTGACCTTCCAGCTCGGTGGCACGAAGGCCGGTACGGCCGACGTACCCGCCCTCGCCGCGGGCGCCATCGCCACCGTCACCACCGGCATCGGCGCCCGCGACGCCGGTACGTACCCTCTGAGCGCGGTGGTGGACGCGGCGAACACGGTCATCGAGCAGAACGACACCAACAACACCTTCACCGGGACCCCGCTGGTGGTGCGCCCGGTGGACAGCTCCGACCTGGTGGCCTCCGCCGTCGGCTGGTCACCGGGCTCCCCGTCCGCCGGCCAGGCGGTGAACTTCACCGTCACCGTCAAGAACCAGGGCAGCGTCGCGGCGGCCTCCGGCACACACGGGATCACCCTCACCTTGCAGGACGCGGGCGGCGCGACCGTCCGTACGCTGACGGGCTCCTTCAGCGGCGCCCTCGCGGCGGGTGCCTCCTCGGCGCCGGTCGCGCTCGGCAGCTGGCCCGCGGCGAACGGCAAGTACACCGTCAAGGTGATCCTCGCCGACGATGCCAACGAACTGCCGGTCAAGCGCGCGAACAACACCTCCACCAAGCCGCTCTTCGTGGGCCGCGGGGCGAACATGCCCTTCGACATGTACGAGGCGGAGGACGGCGCGGTCGGCGGCGGGGCCAGCGTCGTCGGCCCCAACCGCACCATCGGCGATATCGCGGGAGAGGCCTCGGGCCGCAAGGCGGTCAGCCTCGACGCGACGGGCGAGTACGTCGAGTTCACCACCCGGGCGGCCACCAACACCCTGGTCACCCGCTTCTCCATCCCGGACGCCCCGGGCGGCGGAGGAATCGACTCCACGATCAACGTGTACGTCAACGGCACCCTCAGGAAGGTCCTGCCGCTGACCTCCAAGTACGCCTGGCTGTACGGCGCCGAGGCCTCACCGGGCAACTCGCCCGGCTCCGGCGCGCCGCGCCACATCTACGACGAGGCGAACATCCTGCTGGGCGAGACCGTCCCCCAGGGCAGCAGGATCCGGCTCCAGAAGGACGCGTCCAACACCTCCACGTACGCCATCGACTTCGTGAGCCTGGAGCAGGCCACCGCGATCGCGAACCCGGACCCGGCCACGTACACCGTGCCCGCCGGCTTCACCCACCAGGACGTGCAGAACGCCCTGGACAAGGTCCGGATGGACACCACCGGCAAGCTCGCCGGGGTCTACCTGCCGCCGGGGGAATACCAGACGGCGAGCAAGTTCCAGGTGTACGGCAAGGCCGTGCAGGTGGTCGGCGCCGGACCGTGGTTCACCCGCTTCCACGCCCCGGACACCCAGGACAACACCGACATCGGCTGGCGCGCGGAGGGCACGGCCAAGGGGTCCTCCTTCTCCGGATTCGCCTACTTCGGCAACTACACCTCGCGCATCGACGGGCCGGGGAAGGTCTTCGACTTCGCCAATGTCGGCGACATCGTCATCGACAACATCTGGAACGAGCACATGGTGTGCCTCTACTGGGGCGCCAACACCGACCGGATCACGATCAAGAACTCGCGGATCCGTGACATGTTCGCCGACGGCATCAACATGACCAACGGCAGCACCGACAACCTCGTGACCAACAACGAGGCGCGGGCCACGGGCGACGACAGCTTCGCGCTGTTCTCCGCGATCGACGCGGGCGGCGCGGACATGAAGAACAACGTCTACGAGAACCTGACCACGATCCTGACCTGGAGGGCAGCGGGTGTCGCCGTCTACGGCGGCTTCAACAACACCTTCCGCAACATCCACATCGCGGACACCCTGGTCTATTCGGGAATCACCATCAGCTCCCTGGACTTCGGGTACCCGATGAACGGATTCGGGACCGATCCGACGACCTTCGAGAACATCTCGATCGTCCGGTCCGGCGGGCACTTCTGGGGGGCGCAGACCTTCCCCGGAATCTGGGTCTTCTCGGCCTCCAAGGTGTTCCAGGGGATCCGGATCAACAACGTCGACATCGTCGACCCGACGTACAGCGGCATCATGTTCCAGACGCAGTACGTCGGCGGTCAGCCCGTCAATCCCATCAAGGACACCGTCCTCAAGGACATCACCATCACGGGGGCGAAGAAGAGCGGCGACGCCTTCGACGCGAAGTCCGGCTTCGGCCTCTGGGCGAACGAGATGCCCGAGGCGGGGCAGGGTCCGGCGGTCGGTGAGGTCACGATCCAGAACCTGCGGATGAGCGACAACGCCGTGGACGTACGGAACACGACGTCCACGTTCAGGATCAACCAGCTGCCGTAGCGGGCGGCGGCGGGCCGGCGGGGTGTCCCTTTTCGGGGGTGCTCCGCCGGCCTCGGCGGTGGTGCCGGCGGGCTGCCTGCGGGGTCCCGCGGGGTGCGCTCGCGGGTGCCGCGCGGGCCTTCCCGGGAGGGGTCTCCATCGGTCAAACTGGCCGTAAAGGAACTGCAAGCGACTTGCATTTCTTGCGCTACTCTTGCGCTCATGACGCGACGACTTGCTCAAGTGGCGAAGAAGGTGGGAGTCAGCGAGGCAACGGTCAGCCGGGTGCTCAACGGCAAGCCGGGCGTCTCGGAGGCGACCCGACAGTCCGTGCTCACGGCCCTCGACGTGCTCGGCTACGAGCGCCCCACGCAGCTGCGCGGCGAACGCGCGAGGCTCGTCGGACTGGTGCTGCCGGAGCTGCAGAACCCCATCTTCCCGGCCTTCGCCGAGGTCATCGGCGGCGCGCTGGCACAGCAGGGGCTGACCCCGGTGCTGTGCACCCAGACCACCGGCGGGGTCTCCGAGGCCGACTACGTGGAGCTCCTGCTCCAGCAGCAGGTGTCCGGAGTGGTCTTCGCCGGCGGGCTCTTCGCGCAGGCCGACGCACCGCACGAGCACTACCGGCTGCTGTCCGAGCGCAAGGTTCCGGTGGTGCTCATCAACGCCTCCATCGAGGACCTCGGCTTCCCCTGCGTCGCCTGCGACGACGCCGTCGCCGTCGAGCAGGCCTGGCGCCACCTGGCATCCCTGGGGCACGAGCGGATCGGCCTGGTGCTGGGGCCGCCCGACCACATCCCCTCCCTGCGCAAGCTGGCGGCGGCCCAGACCGTGGCCGCCGCGGCCGGCGCCGAGCTGCCCGCCGCCCACGTGGAGCGGACCCTGTTCTCCCTGGAGGGCGGGCACGCGGCGGCCTCCAGGCTGCTGGACCGCGGGATCACCGGCATCATCTGCGCGAGTGATCCGCTGGCCCTCGGGGCGGTACGGGCGGCCCGCCGCCGCGGCCTCGACGTGCCCCGGGAGATCTCGGTGGTCGGATACGACGACTCGGCGTTCATGAACTGCACCGAGCCCCCGCTCACCACCGTCCGGCAGCCGATCGAGGCGATGGGCCGGGCCGCCGTGGAGCTGCTCACCGCCCAGATCCAGGGCGCCGCCGTACAGCCGGGAGAGCTGCTCTTCGAGCCCGAGCTGGTGGTCCGCGGCTCCACCGCGCAAGCCCCGCGCCGGTAACTCGTACCGCCTCCGCGCGCTCCGTCCAGGGCTCCGGAACGTCCCCAGGGACGTTTCGGAGCCCTTTTTGCGTCTCCTGTCCGCAGTGCCCGGCGCATCGATGTCAGTCTCTTACGAAATCTGCGCGAGATATTGCGTTCATCTGTCGACGGTGATTGAGTGTGCCCCGCTCGCCCCCACGCCTCCTGTTCGATGCTCGAAGGGGACCACCGATGAGAACCAACGTCCGCCGCAACGTCGCGGCCGCCCTCGTCTCCGCGCTCGCCGTCGGCGCCCTCGCGGCCTGCGGTACGAGCAGCAGCGGCGACGACCCGAAGGAGAAGCCGAGCGGCGGCGCCACCGACGCCTCCGCCCCGCTCGACCCGAAGACCAAGGTCACCATCTCCATCGACTGCATGCCGCCCGCGGCCAAGGCGGCCGAGCTCAAGGAGTGGAAGGAGGACGTGGCGGAGTTCAACAAGACCTACCCGAACGTCACCGTCGAAGGTCGGTCGACGCCCGGACAGTGCCTGGAGCCCCCGCGCTTCACCGCGATGCTCAAGGCCAAGTCCCAGCCGGACGTCTTCTACGCCTACTTCACCGACCTGAAGCAGGTGCTCGACAACGACGGGGCCGAGGACATCTCGGCGTACGTCACCCCCAAGACCGTCCCCGCGATCGACGACATCGACAAGAACGTCCTGAACGTCCTCAAGCAGGACGGCAAGCTCTACGGCGTCCCCACCAGCAACTACACGATGGGCCTGCTCGTCAACCGAAAGCTCTTCCAGCAGGCGGGCCTCGACCCCGACTCCCCGCCGCGCAACTGGGAAGAGGTCCGGGCCGCCGCGAAGAAGATCGCGGCCCTGGGCAACGGCGTCGCCGGATTCGGCGAGTACAGCGTCGAGAACACCGGCGGCTGGCACTACACGGCCACCATGTACGGCATGGGCGGCGACATCGTCGGCACCGACGGCAAGGCGGCCTTCAACAACGCCACCGGCAAACAGATCGTCGAGAACCTCAGGGCCATGCGCTGGGAGGACGACAGCATGGGCAAGACCCAGCTGCTCAAGTGGGGCGACCTGCAGAAGCAGATGGCCTCGGACAAGCTCGGGATGTTCCTCGCCGCGCCCGACGACATCACGTACATGGTCCAGCAGCTCGGCGCCAAGTACGAGAACTTCGGCATGGGACCGGTCCCCGGCGGCGCGTCCACGCTGTCCGGCGGCAACGGCTACATGATCAAGAAGGGCAGTTCGCCCGACAAGGTCAAGGCCGCCATCGCCTGGCTGAACTTCAAGACCCTCGCGGTCGGCAAGGGCCAGTTCCAGTACGACCGCAGCAAGGCCGACGGCCTGCCGGTCGGCCTCCCGCAGCCCGCCTTCTTCACCGGCGCCAGCAAGACCAAGGACGACGAACTGAAGGCGGCGAGCGCCACGATGCCGGTCGCCAACTTCAAGTCCTTCCTGGACAACCCGGTGCCCGGCAAGGCGGAGCCGCCGAAGGCGCAGGAGGTCTACAAGGTCCTCGACAAGGTGATGTCGGGCGTCCTCACCAACAAGGACGCCAACACCGCGCAGCTGCTGGGCGACGCCGAGAAGGCGGTCAACCAGGTGCTGGCCAACCAGTAGCGGCCCGGGCGGCGCCGGGTGGCCCCGCCCCTCCCCGCCCGGGCCCCGCCCCACCCGGCTCCACACCCCGGCCCGCGTACCGATGGCGACGACCCACCAAGGAGAGCGGCGATGTCGGCCCCCACCCTGCCCGGATCTCCCGGGACCGCCGGACCCCGGACTGCCGGATCCCCCGAGACCGGTGGTTCCCGGACCTCGGCTCCCTCCCGCGAGGCCTTCCGGCGCACGGTCAAGCGGAACCTCACGGCGCACGGCTTCCTGATCGGCGCCGTCCTCTGCTTCTCCTTCTTCTCCTGGTACCCGATGGTCCGGGAGTTCCTGCTGGCCTTCCAGAAGACCGAGGGCGGCGCCACCCGCTGGGTCGGCTGGGACAACTTCGCCTACGTCTTCGGCGACCCGAACTTCTGGCAGGCCTGGCGCAACACCCTGCTCTTCACCGGGCTCGCCCTGCTCTTCGGCTTCGCGGTCCCCTTCGTGGTCGCCGTCGTGCTCAACGAGTTCCGGCACGCGCAGGGCTACCTGCGCCTGCTGGTCTACCTGCCGGTGATGATGCCGCCGGTGGCCTCGATCCTGCTGTTCAAGTACTTCTACGACCCGGGCTACGGCCTCTTCAACAGGATCCTGGCGGCCGTGCACCTGCCGGCCCAGGACTGGCTCCAGTCCACCGACACCGCGATGCTCTCCGTGGTCATCGCCTCGACGTGGATGAACATGGGCGGCGCGACCCTCATCTACCTGGCCGCGCTCCAGGGGATCCCCGGCGAGCTGTACGAGGCCGCCGAGCTCGACGGAGCCGGACTGCTCCGCAAGGTGTGGCACATCACCATCCCGCAGACCCGGCTCATCCTCTCGCTCCTGCTGCTGATGCAGATCATCGCGACCATGCAGGTGTTCGTCGAACCGTTCCTGCTGACCGGCGGCGCCGGACCGGAGGGCTCCACGACCACCGTGGTGGTCCTGATCTACCAGTACGCCTTCAGCTTCAACCAGTACGGCGGCGCGGCCGCCCTGGGCCTGTGCCTGCTCGTGCTGCTCGCGGGGTTTTCCGCCTTGTACGTCCGCCTCAGCCGCGACAACGACAGCTGAAACCGAGTGCTGAGACCGAGTGCTGAGACCGAGCGCCGGCAACGAGAACCGGTGACGAGAGCCGCAAGAAAGCCGAAAGGAGCCCGCCCGTGGCAGAGCGCACGCTCATATCGCCCGCACAGCTGGGCCGCACCCGAGGGAAGGTCCTCTACTGGACCGTCCTCGCCCTGGTCGTCGTCGGCTTCACCCTCGTCTTCCTGGGGCCGCTCTACTGGATGGTCGCCAACGGCCTCAAAAGCACCGAGGAGTTCGCCCAAGTCCCGCCCACCCTGGTCCCGGACTCCCTCCACACGGCCAACTACACGGCCGCCTGGAAGGTCATGGACCTGGCCAAGCTGCTCTTCAACACCCTCTACTACGCCTTCGGGGCCCTGGCCTTCCAGCTCGTCCTGGACGTCGCCGCCGCCTACTCGCTCTCCAGACTGCGGCCCGTGTTCGGCAAAGCGGTCCTCGGCATGATGCTGGCGACCCTGATGATCCCGGCCACCGTCCTCGTCGTACCGCAGTACCTCACGGTCCTGGACATGCCGCTCATCGAGCGGAACCTGCTCAACTCGCCCTGGGTGATATGGCTGCCGTCCGTCACCAACGCCTTCAACATCTTCCTGCTGAAGCGATTCTTCGACTCCATCCCGCAGGAGATCCTCGACGCCGCGGCCATCGACGGCGCGGGCGCGATGCGGACCCTGCGCTCGGTCGTCCTGCCGATGTCCCGCCCCATCCTCGGGGTCGTGTCCATCTTCGCGATCGTCGGGGTCTGGAAGGACTTCCTCTGGCCGATGCTCACCCTCCCCGACCCGGCGCTGCAGACGCTCAACGTCGGCATCTACTCGCTGGCCAGCGGAGTCCCGGAGAACCACCTCATCGCCGCACTCGCGATGGCCTGCGCCCCCACGCTCGTCATCTTCCTGATCTTCCAGCGCAACATCATGAGCGGCCTGACGGCAGGGTCCCTGAAGGGCTGAGCCCCCAAGGGCGCCGCGCCCGGCCGCCCCCCGTGAAAGGACCCCTTCGTGGCTGACTTTCCCCTGCCCGCAGACGACGCCGACTGGTGGCGCTCGGCCGCCATCTACCAGGTGTACGTACGCAGCTTCGCGGACGGCGACGGGGACGGCACCGGCGACCTCGCAGGCGTCCGGGCCCGCCTCCCGTACCTCGCCGAACTCGGAGTGGACGCCCTGTGGTTCACCCCCTGGTACCTCTCGCCGCTCGCGGACGGCGGCTACGACGTCGCCGACTACCGCAGCATCGACCCCGCCTTCGGCACCCTCGCGGAGGCCGAGAAGCTCATCGCGGAGGCCCGTGAGCTGGGCATCCGCACCATCGTCGACATCGTCCCGAACCACGTGTCCGACCAGCACGCCTGGTTCAGGGCCGCCCTCGCCGCCGGCCCCGGCAGCCCGGAGAGGGAGCTGTTCCACTTCCGCCCCGGCCGCGGTGAGCACGGCGAACTGCCGCCCGGGGACTGGCCCTCGCAGTTCAACGGCGCCGCCACCTGGACGCAGGTACCGGACGGGGAGTGGTACCTGCACCTGTTCACTCCGCAGCAGCCCGACCTGAACTGGGACCATCCCGCCGTCCGCCGGGAACACGAGGAGGTGCTGCGCTTCTGGTTCGAGCGAGGGGTGTCCGGAGTACGGATCGACTCGGCAGCCCTGCTCGCGAAGGACCCGGCCCTGCCCGACCTGGCCGGGCGCTCGCCCGGGCCCTGGCCCGGCGAGACCCACCCGTACATCGACCGCGACGAACTGCACGCCATCTACCGGTCCTGGCGTGCCGTCGCCGACGAGTACGGGGCCGTCTTCGTCGGCGAGGTCTGGCTGCCGGACTCCGAGCGGTTCGCCCGCTACCTGCGGCCCGACGAACTGCACACCGCCTTCAACTTCTCCTTCCTCAGCTGCCCTTGGGACGCGGCCCGGCTGCGCACCACCATCGAGGAGACCCTCGCCGAGCACGCCCCGGTCGGAGCGCCCGCCACCTGGGTGCTGTGCAACCACGACGTGACCCGCACCGTCACCCGCTACGGCCGCGCCGACACCGGCTTCGACTTCGCTGCCAAGGCCTTCGGGACCCCCACCGACCTGGCGCTCGGCACCCGGCGGGCGCGTGCCGCCGCCCTGCTGACGCTCGCCCTGCCCGGCGCCGTGTACATCTACCAGGGCGAGGAACTCGGACTTCCGGAAGCTGAGGTACCGCTCAGCCGTATTCAGGACCCGATGCACTTCCGCTCGGGCGGGACCGACCCCGGGCGGGACGGCTGCCGGGTCCCGCTGCCTTGGACCGCCGAGCCCTGGAACGACCCCTGGCTGCCCCAGCCCGCGGACTGGTCCACGTACGCCGCCGACCACCAGGACGGCGACCCGGACTCGATGCTCACCCTCTACCGGACGGCCCTCGGGCTGCGCCGAGCGGCGCGCGGGTTCGGCGGCGGCTCGCTGGAGTGGCTGCACGCGCCGCCCGGGGTGCTCGCCTTCGGCCGCCCCGACGGGCTGATCTGCGTGGTCAACCTGTCCGACGGTCCGGTCCCGCAGCCGGACCGTACCCAGCTCCTGCTGGGCAGTTCCGCCCTGGACGACGCGGGGCTGCTCCCGCGGGACACGGCGGTCTGGCTGCGGACCTGACGCCGCAGCCGGACCGCCGGCGCCACAGCCCGCACCGCCGCACCACAGCACGTACCCCCGCACCACAGCCCGCACCGCCGCACCACTGCTGCACGAACCCTCGTACGACTCCTCACAGCCGCCCGTGCACCCCCACGCATGGAGAGGTCCACACCGTCATGAGCGCAGCACGTATCGCAGCACGCGGCAGGCCGACGAGCGCCCTGCTCGCCGGTCTGGCCGCCACGGCCGTCCTGGCCACCACCGCGTTCCTCGGGGCCGCCGCGGCCCTCCCCTTGCCGACGGCGAGCTCAGCCCCGGCCGTCGCCCCGGCCGTGCTGTCACCGCTGGAGGTGCCGGGGCGCGGGGCGAGCGTCCCCTTCACCGAGCAGGAGGCGGAGCGGGCGGCCACCAACGGTTCGGTGATCGGCCCCGACCGCACCTATACGAGCCTGCCCGCCGAGGCCTCCGGCCGTAGCGCCGTCCGGCTGGACGCGGCGGGGGAGTACGTGGAGTTCACGCTGGAGCGACCCGCGAACGCGATGAGCGTGCGGTACTCGGTCCCGGACAACGGGTCCGGTACGGGGATCAGCGCGCCCGTCGAGCTGAAGCTGGACGGGAGCAAGCTCAAGGACATGGAGTTCACCTCCAGGTACAGCTGGTTCTACGGCAGCTACCCCTTCACCAACCAGCCGGGCGACAAACCTCACCACTTCTACGAGGAGACCCGCACGCTCTTCGGGAGGACCCTGCCGGTGGGCTCCAAGGTCCGGATCACCCTGCCCTCGGTCGGCGCCACCCCGTGGGCCGTGGTGGACCTGGCCGACTTCGAGGAGGTCGGGGCGGCCGTGGCCAGGCCGGCCGGTTCGCTCTCGGTCACCGAATTCGGGGCCGACCCGAACGGCTCCGCCGACTCCACGGCCGCCTTCCAGCAGGCGGTGGACGCGGGCCGGTCCCAGGCGAAGGCGGTGTGGATCCCGCAGGGCACCTTCAAGCTCACCGACCACGTGGTGGTCGACGAGGTGACCCTGCGCGGAGCCGGACCCTGGTACTCCGTCCTGACCGGCCGCCACCCCACCGACCGCAACCGCGCCGCCGGGATCTACGGAAAGTACGTACAGGGCGGCGGCTACGGCGGCCGGATACGCGCTCACGAGGCGGGCGGGCCGAGCAGGCACGTCACGTTGAAGGACTTCGCCATCATCGGCGAGATCGGTGAGCGCGTCGACGACGACCAGGTCAACGCCATCGGCGGCGCGATGAGCGACTCCGTCGTGGACAACGTGTGGATGCAGCGGACCAAGGTCGGGGCCTGGATGGACGGCCCGATGGACAACTTCCACATCAGGAACAGCCGGATCCTCGACCAGACGGCGGACGGGGTGAACTTCCACTGGGGCGTCACCAACTCCTCGGTCGAGAACACCTTCCTGCGCAACCTCGGTGACGACGGTCTGGCGATGTGGGCCGACACCAGGCCCAACGTCGCCAACTCGTTCGCGCACAACACGGTCGTCCTGCCGATCCTCGCCAACAACATCGCGGTCTACGGCGGCAAGGACATCTCGGTGACCGACAACGTGGTCGCGGAGACGCTGACCAACGGCGGCGGCCTGCACGTCGGCAACCGGTACCCGGGGGTCACCCCCGGACAGGGCACCGACGTACAGGGCACCTTCACGCTGGCCCGGAACACCCTGATCCGGACCGGGAACACCGATTACGGCTGGAACTTCCCGATCGGGGCGGTCTGGTTCGACAGCCGGGCGAGCTCGATCGACAAGGCGACGATCAACGTCACCGACAGCGCCATCCTGGACAGCTCGTACGCGGCCATCCACTTCGTGTCCGGGACCACCAAGGGCGTCCGGTTCGACAACATCGACATCGACCGGACGGGGACCTTCGCGCTCCAGTTCAACGACCCTGCCGAACTGTCGATGACGAACGTCCGGGCCACCGGTATGGGGTTCGCGGAGCCCGTCTACAGCTGCCTGGGCTCTCAGCTGAAGCTCACCCAGGGAAGCGGCAACTCCGGCTGGAACACCAAGCTGCCGAACACCTACTGCGGACCGTTCCCGCCGGCCGCCCAGCAGCCGGTTCCGACCCCGACACCGACCCCCACGCCCACTCCCACGCCCACTCCGACCCCGACTCCGACGCCCGATCCCACGCGGAACCTCGCCCTGGGCCGGCCGGTGACCGGGACCTCCCACACCCAGGTCTACGACGCGGCCAAGGCGGTGGACGGTGACCCGAACAGCTACTGGGAGAGCGCCAACAACGCCTTCCCGCAGTCCCTCACCGTGGACCTCGGCGCCACCACCACCGTCAAGCGCGTCGTCCTGGAACTGCCGCCGCCCGCCGCCTGGGCGGCCAGGACGCAGACCCTCTCCCTGCTCGGCAGCGCCGACGGGGCGAACTTCACCACCGTGGTCCCCTCGCAGAGCCTCCGCTTCGACCCCGCGACGGGGAACAGGGTGACCCTCGCCCTTCCGGACGGCACGAGCGTGCGCCACCTGCGGCTGACCGTCACCGGCAACACCGGCTGGCCCGCCGGGCAGATCGGCGAGTTCGAGGCGTACGCGGGCTGACCCGCGACCCGCCCGGAAGGCGCCCCGCCCGTCACGGCATCGGCTGTGGCGGGCGGGGGCCCTGGTACTGCCCGCTCGGCCGCATCCGCAGCGGCCGCTCCTGGTACTCCTCCAGCGCGTGCGCGATCCAGCCGGCCGTCCGGGCCACCGCGAACACCGTCTCCCCGGCCTCCGCGGGCATCCCGCAGGACACCGTCAGCACCGCCAGCGCCAGGTCCACGTTGGGATGCAGCCCGCCCGCGTGCCGGGCCATCACCGCGGCGACGTCCCTGGCCGCGCCCAGCGCCGGGCCGGCCTGGGGCAGCCCCTCCAGCCGGGCGAACAGCGCCCCGGCACGCGGGTCCTCGCCCGTGTACAGGCGGTGGCCGAGCCCCGGTACCCGGCGTCCCGCGCGCAGGTACTCCGCGACCACCGGCGCCGCCCCGCCCCGCTCCAGTACCTCGACCAGCATCCGGTGCGCGAGCCGGCCGGCCGCGCCGTGCAGCGGGCCTTCGAGGGCGCCGAGCCCGGCCGAGACCACCGCGTACGGATGGGCCCGCGCCGACGCGGCCACCCGTACGGCCAGGGTCGAGGCGGCCAGGTCGTGGTCGACCAGCAGGGCGAGCGCCAGGTCGAGCACCGCCAGCGAGTCCGGGTCAGGGTCCCGCGCCGTCAGCCGGGGCCAGAGCTGCCGGGCCAGCCGGGTGTCGCCGCCCCACTGGGCGGGACCCAGCTCGGGCAGGGCGCCGACCAGCGTCGGGATCAGGGAGCGCGCGGAGCCCAGTACGGCCTCCTCGGACAGGTCGAACCGCAGCGGATCCGCCACCGCCGCGGCGGCGACGGCCACCCGCAGCCGGTCCAGCGGCCCGCTGTGCCCGGACAGTGCGGCGACCGCCCGCCGGGCGGCGGCCAGTGCCTCCGGGGGAGCGGTGAACCGGGCCCCGTGCTTCAGGGTCCCCGTCCAGAGCCACTCGGCGACCTCCTCGTAGCGGTACCGCGTGGCCAGCTCCACCGCGTCCACGCCCCGGAAGTAGTACCGGTCGGACTCGATGAGGGTGAGCGAGGTGCGTACGGAGAGCTCTCCGGACGGGGCCGCCGCCGCCGCCTCGCGCCGACTGCGCCCGGCCAGCGCCTCCACCTCGCGCGCGTCGAAGCTGCTGCCGCGTCCGACGGGGTCGCGGCGGCTGCTGAGCAGGCCCCGGCTGACGTACGCGTACACGGTCGCGGGCTTCACCCCGAGCAGTCGCGCCGCTTCCTGGGTGCTGATCCGGTGCCCGCCGTCCGGCTGCTCGTCCATGACGCCCACCCTACATATATTGATTCGATCAATATTGACAGGGATTGAATCCATCATGGATGGTCGATCCATGAATACAGCCGTCGAAGTACCCCGCGGACTCGCGGGAGTCGTGGTCACCGAAACCGCACTCGGTGACGTCCGAGGCCGCGAGGGCTTCTACCACTACCGCCAGTACTCCGCCGTCGAGCTCGCCGAGAGCCGCAGCTTCGAGGACGTGTGGCACCTGATGTTCCGCGGGGCACTGCCCGCCGACACCGCCGAGCGGGCCGCGTTCGCCGAGGAGATCGCCCCGCTGCGCCACCTTCCCGCCGCGGTCCGGGACGCCCTGCCCGCCCTCGCCCGGGGCACCGCACTGTCCGGGCCGCTCGCAGGTCTGCGTACCGCCCTCTCGCTGCTCGGCGCCTCCGCCGGCTTCCGCCCGGTCTACGACCTCGACCCCGGCCGCCGGGCCGCCGACGCCCTCGCCGCCTGCGCCGCCGTACCCACGCTGCTCACCGCCCTGCACCGGCTGGGGCAGGGCCTGGATCCGGTGGAACCGCGCGACGACCTGCCGTACGCCGCCAACTACCTCTACATGCTGACCGGCCAGGAGCCGGACCCGGTCAAGGCCCGCGCGGTGGAGCAGTACCTGATCTCCACCGTCGACCACGGCTTCAACGCCTCGACCTTCACCGCCCGCGTGATCGCCTCCACCGGCGCCGACGTCGCCGCCTGCCTGACCGGGGCGATCGGCGCGCTCTCCGGACCGCTGCACGGCGGCGCCCCCAGCCGCGCCCTGGACACCCTCGACGCCATCGGCACGGCCGACCGCATCCAGCCGTGGATCCGCGAACGCGTGCGCGCCGGAGAGCGCATCATGGGCTTCGGCCACCCCGTCTACCGCACCGAGGACCCGCGCTCGCGGATGCTGCGCGGCATCGCCCGCGGGTTCGGCGGCCCGCTCGTCGACTTCGCCGTCGAGGTCGAGCGGCAGGTCGAGGCGATCCTGGCCGAGCTCAAGCCGGGCCGCGAGCTGCACACCAACGTGGAGTTCTACGCCGGCGTGGTCATGGAACTGTGCGGGCTGCCGCGCGAGATGTTCACCCCCACCTTCTGCGCGGCCCGGGTGGTCGGCTGGAGCGCCAACATCCTGGAACAGGCCGCCGACTCGAAGATCATCCGCCCGGCCGCCCGCTACACCGGGCCGACCCCGCCCCAGCCGGTGCCGCCGCTCGGCTGACCGCCCACCGCGGCCGGCTGGCTACCATCGGCTGGGTGAACAGCAGGCAGCCCACCCCAGCCATCCCCGTCGTGGTCCTCGCCGGATTCCTCGGATCCGGCAAGACCACCCTGCTCAACCACCTCCTCGGCAACCGGGGCGGCACCCGGATCGGGGTCGTCGTCAACGACTTCGGCTCCATCGAGGTCGACGCGATGTCGGTGGCCGGACAGCTGGGCGACTCGATGGTCTCGCTCGGCGGCGGCTGCCTGTGCTGCGCCGTCGACGGCAGCGAGCTGGACGCGTACCTGGAGAAGCTCTCCGCGCCCGTCCACCGGATCGACGTCATCGTCATCGAGGCGAGCGGCCTGGCCGAGCCGCAGGAGCTGATCCGGATGCTGATGGCCAGCGAGAATCCGGCGGTCCGCTACGGCGGCATGGTGGAGGTCGTCGACGCGGCGGAGTTCGACGCGACCCGGGCCAGGCATCCGGAGACCGACCGGCACCTCGCCGTCGCGGACCTGGTGGTGCTCAACAAGACCGACCGGGTGGACGCCGCCGAGCGCGCCCGCATCGAGGACGTGCTGGCGGGCCTCTGCGCGCCGGGCACCCCGGTGATCGGCGCCGACCACGGGCGGATCGACCCGGAGCTGCTCTTCGACCGCCGCCCCTGGACGCAGACGCGCGGGCAGCTCTCCTTCGAGGACCTGCTGGCCGAGGCCGGGGAAGGTGACGACTTTGGCCACGCGGATCATGCGGACCGCGCCGGCCACGCGGGTCATGCCCACGCCGCCTACCAGAGCACCGAGTTCGTGTCCGAGCAGGCCCTGAGCCCGCGCAGGTTCATCGACTTCCTCGACCGCCGCCCGGCCGGGCTCTACCGGATCAAGGGCTTCGTCTACTTCGGCGTCCCCGGTCACCAGGAGCGCTACGAGGTCCACGCGGTCGGCCGGTTCCTCCGCTTCACCCCCGGCCCCTGGGGGAAGGGCGAGCCCCGGCTGACCCGGCTCGTCCTGATCGGCTCGGGCACCGACGGCCCCGCCCTGCTCCGCGAACTGGATGCCTGCCGCGAGCCGGAGCCGCAGCACGCCCGCCCCGAGAGCATGTGGGGCGTGCTGCGGTACGTGCCCCGGCCCGCGCAGTCCGATGAGCCCGGCGAACCCGGCGAACCCGACGGGCGCGGCGACGACCTGACGCCCTAGGCCACCTCGACCCCGTACTCCCGCAGCAGGTCCTCCAGCCCGCCCCGGTAGCCCTTGCCGCCGATCACGAACTTCCAGTCGCCGTTGGGCCGGCGGCGGAACGAGCCGAGCACCAGGGCCGTCTCGCCGGCCCGGCCGTCGGAGACCTCCAGCTGGTCGATCTCCTGGCCGGCCGCTGTGAGGAGCCGGATCCGGGCATCGGTGAAGCCCGCGAGGTCGGCGTGCGGGTTGACCTCCGGGTCGATCGCGGCGGCGAGGACCAGTCGGTCGGCGCGCAGCGGCAGGGCGTCGAAGTCGACGTCGACCGCGGCCTTGTCGGGTGCGGCCTGCGCGCGGGAGCGGACCGAACCGTCCGGGGTGCGGGGGTTGTTGAAGAACACGAAGTGGTCCTCGTCCAGCACCCGGCCGCCCTCGCAGACCAGCGCGCACACGTCCAGCGCCACGCTGCCCGCCCAGGACATGCCGAGGACGTTGTGCTCAAGAGCCCCGGCCCCAGGTTCGGCCTCGGCCTGGGCGGTCTGCCGACCCGCTCCCCGTGCCGTGCGCTGGGCGGGCACCGAGGCCGGCTCCGGAGCGGGCGTCGCGAACGCCACCGTCACCGCCTCCGAAGCGGCGGCGGGCGCCGCGGCCGGGCCGCCGCCGAGGCGTCCCCGCAGCCCGTACCGGTGCAGCAGGTCCACCAGCTCCACCCCGGGAACCAACTCCAGCGGCTTGCCGTTGGCAAAGGTGTACGAGCTCGGCCCGAAGGACGAGGTGGTGACCAGCACCCCCTTGTTCGCCCCGGCGTCCTGGACCGTGCCGTACAGATCCCGTACCGCCGTGGGCGGCACGGTGTTGCGGTAGCGCTTGACCTGCACCACGATCCGCCCGCCCCGGATCGGCGCCGGGTCCAGCGCCTCGACGTCCACCCCGCCGTCGCCCGACCTCTGGGTGGTCACCGCCTCCATGCCCATCGCCCGGAAGAGTTCCGCGACCAGGTTCTCGAAGGCGATCGGGTCCATCTCGAAGAGATCGGGCTCGTCCCCGTCGCCGCCCTCCTGCCCGCCGTGGCTGACGACACCGCCCACCTCGCCGGGCCGGCGGCCGGGGCGTACGGCGGCCAGCTGGTCCGGCCGCGCCGACAGCTGTCCCCTCAAGCCCTCCACCAGACAGTCCACCGCGCTGACCTGTTCCAGCCGCAGCACCTCGAAGGCGGACCGGGCCGCCGACACCGTGCCCAGCACCAGCTGCGTCTCCAGGCCCGTCACCGGATCGTGTGCGTCCACGAAGCCGTTGACCACCACCGAGTCCAGCGCACCGAACTCGTCCGCCGCGTACAGCTCGCGCAGCACCAGCAGCAGGCACTGTGCCAGGAGGTCCCGGTACACCGCCCTGCGCTGGGCGGCCGGCCGCGCCGTCTCCTTGTCCTGGTCCGTGCTCGGCATATAGCGCACCGACTTGGCTTCCGGTACCACCTCGTAGCGCGGCAGCTCCCAGTCCAGCACCAGCTGCCGGGCCGCCGGGTCGTACGCCGCGGACACCTGCCTCGGCAGGTCCTCGGGCCAGGCCGTGGAGGCGTACAGGGCGGCCGAGAAGTACTCCACCGCGGCCTCGGCGTCGCCCGCGCGCAGGGCACCGCCCAGTTCGGTGAGCCCGCTGTTGTGGGCGCGGATCCCGGCGAGCTGCCCCGCCGCCCACTGGTCGTACTGCTGCCGGTACGCGGCCAGCTGCGCCTGCCGCTGCTGCTCCGCCGCGTGGGCGGCCTGCCAGGCCTGGGTGTAGCGCTCGTGCGCCTCGCGCTCGGCCTGCGCCCGCCGGTTCGAGCCGAGCGTCCAGCCACTGCTCTGCTGCTGGAACTGCTGGAGGTGCGGCATCGGCACGGGGTGCGCGAGGGTGCCGGGGTTGAAGGGCTCCAGCCGCTCGGACCGCACCAGTGCGGTCATCCGGAACGCCGGTGCCCGGCAGCCGGCGACGAGCAGCCCCTGCAGAGCGGCCACTTCCGCGTCGAGCTGCTCGGTCCGTCGCCGGGCCTCGGCCTCGCGGTGCTGCTTGTAGGCGGCCTGCTGCTCCCGCTGTCCGCGGGCCATGTCCCGTTCGTAGGCACGCTGTCTGCGTTCGGCCTCGCGCTGCTGGATCAGCTGCGTCCGCTGCTGCTGGCGCTGGGCCTCGGCCCAGACCCCGATCAACCCGCTCGACCGACGACTCATCAGCTCTGTTCTCCCGCCCCCACCACTATGTATCAAGAAAACACTAATGGGCGTGCGGGGTGCGCGTTCCTCAGTCCGCGCACCCCGCACGCCCCAGTGCCTGATCCAGGCGGTGCCGTACGTCCTACAGAGCGCCTCCGGCCAGCGCCCCGACGGGAGCGGCGAGCGTCGTGCCCGAGCCGTCACGCCGCGGGTCCACGGCCGGCAGGGCGACCGGGCTGCCGTTCGCCGAGGCCGCCCGGACCGGGACGCCCCCGGCCCACGCCAGCACCAGCACGTCCTCGCCCTTCAGGAACCGCTGGCAGCGCACGCCGCCGGTGGCCCGGCCCTTGCGCGGGTACTGGTCGAAGGGGGTCAGCTTCACGGACTGCACCGAGTCGTCCAGCGTGCCGTGCGAGCCCGCGACCGTGAACACCAGCGCGTCCCGGGCCGGGTCCACGGCCGAGAAGTGGATCACCTTGGCGTTGTCGGAGAGCTTGATGCCCGCCATACCGCCCGCCGGGCGGCCCTGCGGGCGCACCTGAGCGGCCGGATAGCGCAGCAGCTGGGCGTCGTCGGTGATGAAGACCAGGTCCTCCTCGCCCGTGCGCAGCTCGACCGCGCCGACGATCCGGTCGCCCTCCTTGAGGGTGATGACCTCCAGCTCGTCCTTGTTGGCCGGGTAGTCCGGCACGACCCGCTTGACCACGCCCTGCTCGGTGCCCAGCGCCAGGCCCTGGGAGGACTCGTCCAGCGAGAGGAGGCAGATCACCTTCTCGTCCGCCTCCAGCCCGGAGAGGAACTCCGAGACCGGGGCGCCGCCCGCCAGGTTCGGCGCGGCGTGGGTGTCCGGCAGCTGCGGCAGGTCGATCACCGACAGCCGCAGCAGGCGGCCGTACGAGGTGACCACACCGATCTCGGCCCGTGCGGTCGCCGCGACCTGCGAGATGATCAGGTCGTGCTTCGTGCGGGCGCCGCCCTCCTCCTCCGGCAGCGGGTCGCCGTTCGCCGTACGGGCCAGCAGGCCCGTGGACGACAGCAGCACCCGGCAGGGGTCGTCGGCGACCTCCAGCGGAACCGCCGCCACCGTCGTGCCCGCCGACTCCAGCAGGACCGTACGGCGCTCGGTGCCGAACTTCTTCGCGACCGAGGCCAGTTCCGAGGAGACCAGCTTGCGCAGCTCGTTGTCCGAGTCGAGGATCCCGGTCAGCTCGTCGATCTCGCCGGTCAGCCGGTCCCGCTCGGACTCCAGCTCGATCCGGTCGAAGCGGGTGAGGCGGCGCAGCGGGGTGTCCAGGATGTACTGGGTCTGGATCTCGCTGAGGGAGAAGCGCTCGATCAGGCGCTCCTTGGCCTGGGCGGAGTTGTCGCTGTCCCGGATGAGCCGGATGACCTCGTCGATGTCGAGCAGGGCGACCAGCAGGCCCTCGACCAGGTGCAGGCGGTCGCGCCGCTTGCCCCGGCGGAACTCGCTGCGCCGCCGGACGACCTCGAACCGGTGGTCCAGGTAGACCTCCAGCAGTTCCTTGAGGCCCAGCGTCAGCGGCTGGCCGTCGACCAGCGCGACGTTGTTGATGCCGAAGGACTCCTCCATCGGCGTCAGCTTGTAGAGCTGCTCCAGCACGGCCTCCGGGTGGAAGCCGTTCTTGATCTCGATGACCAGGCGCAGGCCGTGCGAGCGGTCGGTGAGGTCCTTGACGTCCGCGATGCCCTGGAGCTTCTTGGAGCCGACCAGGTCCTTGATCTTCGCGATGACCTTCTCGGGGCCGACCGTGAAGGGCAGTTCGGTGACGACCAGGCCCTTGCGGCGGGCGGTCACGTTCTCCACGGCCACCGTCGCGCGGATCTTGAAGGTGCCTCGACCGTTCTCGTAGGCGTCCTTGATCCCCGACAGGCCCACGATCCGCCCGCCGGTGGGCAGGTCCGGACCCGGCACGAAGCGCATCAGCGCCTCCAGGTCCGCCTGCGGATAGCGGATCAGGTGGCGGGCGGCCGCGATGACCTCGCCCAGGTTGTGCGGGGGCATGTTGGTGGCCATGCCGACCGCGATCCCGGAGGCGCCGTTGACCAGCAGGTTCGGGTAGGCGGCGGGCAGTGCCACCGGCTCCCGCTCCTGGCCGTCGTAGTTGGCGGTGAAGTCGACGGTGTCCTCGTCGATCGACTCCGTCATCAGTGACGTGGCGTCCGCCATCTTGCACTCGGTGTAACGCATCGCGGCCGGCGGGTCGTCGTTGCCGAGCGAGCCGAAGTTGCCGTGGCCGTCGACCAGCGGCAGCCGCATCGAGAAGGGCTGGGCCATGCGCACGAGGGCGTCGTAGATCGACGCGTCGCCGTGCGGGTGCAGCTTGCCCATGACCTCGCCCACGACGCGGGCGCACTTCACGTAGCCGCGGTCGGGGCGCAGGCCCATCTCGTTCATCTGGTAGACGATGCGCCGGTGCACCGGCTTCATGCCGTCACGGGCGTCGGGCAGGGCGCGGGAGTAGATCACCGAGTACGCGTACTCGAGGAAGGAGCCCTGCATTTCGTCGACGACGTCGATGTCGAGGATCTTCTCCTCGAAATCCTCCGGCGGCGGGGTCTTCGTGCTGCGGCGGGCCATCGCTGCGCGGCTCCTTAACCATGAAAGTGGGGTGTACTCGGGGTCTGGCGGGGGTCTTGCGGGGGTGTGGCTGGGATGTGACTGGTGGTGCGGACGGTCTTTCGACCGGTGTTGACGCGGACCATTGTGGCCCGAGGCACCGACAACGCCGACTCCGACCCAGGAGTGAACCCGGGAACTTCTCCGGCGGCCGACGCGCTTGCATACAGTGGCAGGTCTGACAGAAATCTCTGCATCGCGATCGAAGGGACCACATGCCCATGGGTCACACGGCCACAGCTCAGGCCGGCTCCGGCGGCCTGACAGCGACCGAGCACCGGCTGGCCAACGGCCTGCGCGTGGTGCTTTCCGAGGATCACCTGACTCCGGTCGCCGCGGTCTGCCTCTGGTACGACGTCGGCTCGCGCCACGAAGTCAAGGGGCGAACCGGCCTGGCTCACCTCTTCGAGCACCTGATGTTCCAGGGATCCGCGAGCGTACCGGGCAACGGGCACTTCGAGCTCGTCCAGGGCGCCGGCGGTTCGCTGAACGGCACCACCAGCTTCGAGCGCACCAACTACTTCGAGACGATGCCGACGCACCAGCTGGAGCTCGCCCTCTGGCTGGAGGCGGACCGGATGGGCTCGCTGCTGGCGGCCCTGGACGACGAGTCCATGGAGAACCAGCGCGACGTCGTCAAGAACGAGCGCCGCCAGCGGTACGACAACGTGCCCTACGGCACCGCGTTCGAGAAGCTGACCGCCCTCGCCTACCCCGAGGGCCACCCGTACCACCACACGCCGATCGGCTCCATGGCCGATCTGGACGCCGCGTCCCTGGAGGACGCGCGCACCTTCTTCCGTACGTACTACGCGCCCAACAACGCCGTGCTGTCGGTCGTCGGGGACATCGACCCCGAGCAGACGCTCGCCTGGGTCGAGAAGTACTTCGGCTCCATCCCCTCGCACGAGGGCAAGCAGCCGCCGCGCGACGGCTCGCTCCCCGAGATCATGGGCGGGCAGCTCCGCGAGGAGATCGTCGAGAAGGTCCCGGCCCGCGCGCTGATGGCCGCCTACCGCCTCCCGCACGACGGCACCCGCGAGTGCGACGCCGCCGACGTGGCGCTGACGATCCTCGGCGGCGGCGAGTCCTCCCGGCTGCACAACCGCCTGGTCCGCCGTGACCAGAGCGCCGTGGCCGCCGGATTCGGCATGCTGCGCCTGGCCGGGGCGCCCTCCCTGGGCTGGCTCGACGTCAAGACCTCCAGCGGGGTCGAGGTGCCCGCCATCGAGGCGGCCGTGGACGAGGAGCTCGCGCGGTTCGCCGCCGAGGGCCCCACGGCCGAGGAGATGGAGCGCGCCCAGGCGCAGCTGGAACGCGAGTGGCTGGACCGGCTGAGCACGGTGGCCGGCCGCGCCGACGAACTGTGCCGCTTCGCGGTGCTGTTCGGCGACCCGCAGCTCGCCCTGACCGCCGTCCAGCGCGTCCTCGACGTCACCGCCGAGGAGGTGCAGGCCGTGGCCGCAGCCCGACTGCGCCCGGACAACCGCGCGGTGCTCGTGTACGAGCCCCTGGCCGCCGCCGAGTCCGCCGAGTCCGACGAGAACGAAGGGGCGGAGCAGTGAGCGACACCGCAGCCGTCACGATGACCTTCCACCCGCAGCCGCAGGCCGGCGAGGCCAGGCCGTGGGCCTTCCCCGCCCCCGAGCGCGGTGGGCTCCCCAACGGCCTGACCCTGCTGCGCTGCCACCGTCCGGGCCAGCAGGTCATCGCCGTCGAGATCAACCTCGCGGCCCCGCTGGACGCGGAACCCCAGGGTCTGGACGGGGTGGCCACCATCATGGCCCGCGCGCTGTCCGAGGGCACCGACAAGCGCTCCGCCGAGGAGTTCGCGGCGGAGCTGGAGCGCTGCGGCGCCACCCTCGACGCGCATGCCGACCACCCGGGCATCCGGGTCTCCCTGGAGGTCCCGGCCTCCCGCCTGGCGAAGGCCCTCGGCCTGCTCGCCGAGGCACTGCGCGCCCCGGCCTTCGCCGACGCCGAGGTCGACCGGCTGGTGCGCAACCGGCTCGACGAGATCCCGCACGAGCTGGCCAACCCGCAGCGCCGCGCCGCCAAGGAGCTCTCGAAGGAGCTCTTCCCGGCCACCCTGCGGATGTCCCGCCCGCGGCAGGGCACCGAGGAGACGGTCGCCCGCATCGACTCCGGGGCCGTACGCGCCTTCTACGAGGCCCACGTGCGCCCCGCGACCGCCACCGCGGTGGTCGTCGGCGACCTGACCGGGATCGACCTGGACGCCGTCCTGGCGGAGACCCTGGGCACCTGGACGGGCAACTCCGCCGAGCCCCTGCCCGTGCCGCCGGTGACCGCGGACGACAGCGGGCGCGTGGTCATCGTGGACCGGCCCGGAGCGGTCCAGACGCAGCTGCTGATCGGCCGGATCGGCGCGGACCGGCACGACCGCGTCTGGGCCGCCCAGGTGCTCGGCACGTATTGCCTCGGCGGCACCCTCACCTCCCGCCTGGACAAGGTGCTGCGCGAGGAGAAGGGGTACACGTACGGCGTGCGCGCCTTCGGCCAGGTGCTGCGTTCCACCGCCGACGGCAAGGGCGCCTCGATGCTCGCCATCAGCGGCTCCGTGGACACCCCCAACACCGGGCCGGCGCTGGAGGACCTCTGGAAGGTGCTGCGCGTCCTCTCGGAGGGCGGTCTGACGGACGCCGAACGGGACGTGGCGGTGCAGAACTTGGTGGGCGTCGCCCCGCTGAAGTTCGAGACGGCCGCCTCGGTCGCGGGCACCCTCGCCGACCAGGTCGAGCAGGAGCTGCCGGACGACTACCAGGCGCAGTTGTACGCCCAGCTCGCCGCCACCGGCACGGTGGAGGCGACCGCGGCGGTCGTGGGCGCCTTCCCGGTGGACCGGCTGGTGACGGTCCTGGTGGGCGACGCGTCGCAGATCGCTGAGCCCGTCCGGGCGCTCGGGATCGGTGACGTGACCGTGGTCTCCAACTGACCTGAAACCGAAGGGGCTCTGGCGGCTTGCCCGCCGGGGCCCCTTTTGTCCATTTAGTGGTGTGGTTGCTTGTATGTGGTGTGGCGTAGGTAACAAAAGCGCGCACCTGTTTGGCGATTGACTGATGATCCGCCTAGCGTCGGCCGTGCTGTTCGTCAGTTGTGCCCGCCGCACCCGCGGCACCGGACAGCGATCGCCGAGTCCCCGTCAGGCGCGAGCCTGGGGAGCCGGGGACCCACATGTGTCCCTGGGGTGAATCGGACCGCCTCGCAAGAGGGGGCCCGTAGGAGACCTTCCTGCTCCGAACCCGTCAGCTAACCCGGTAGGCGAGAAGGAAGGAAAGGATCAACCCCTTCATGGCGTTTGGCAGCAGTCGTGTGGCCGGTAAGCACCGTGGTTCCAGCCGTATGAGCCGCAAGACCGCCGGTTACGCCGGTATCGCGGCCCTCGCCACCACCGGCGTCGTGGGCACGCTGGCCGGCCCCGCGTTCGCCGCGGACCAGGCCGCCGCCCCCTCGATGGAGGACACCGGCCTGAACGCCGTCGTCGTCGCCGAGGACCTCCAGGGCGAGATCGAGGCGCAGGCCGAGTCGCAGCAGCGGGCCGCCGATGCCGCCGCCGTCAAGGCGCAGGCCGAGGCCGACGCCAAGCAGCGCGCCTCCGAGGCCAAGCGCTTCGCGGAGGCCAAGGCGAAGGCCGAGCGCGAGGCCGCCGAGCGCGCCGCCCGCGAGGAGGAGCGCAAGCGCCTCAACACCTTCGTCGCGCCCGTCGACGGCTCGTACATCAGCACCCAGTACCACGCCGGTGGCGGCATGTGGTCCTCCGGCAGCCACACGGGCATCGACTTCCACGCCGCCTCCGGCACCTCGGTCCACGCCGTGGGCGCGGGCACCATCGTCGAGGCCGGCTACGGCGGTGCGTACGGCAACAACGTCGTCATCAAGCACAACGACGGCACCTACACCCAGTACGGGCACATGTCCTCGCTGAGCGTCTCCGTCGGCCAGACGGTCACCCCGGGCCAGCAGATCGGCCTGTCGGGCTCCACCGGCAACTCCAGCGGCCCGCACCTGCACTTCGAGGCGCGCACCGGGGCCGGCTACGGCTCGGACATCGACCCGGCCGCGTACCTGCGCTCGCACGGCGTGGACGTCTGACCCGCACCGCACTTTCCGTCGAAGACCCCGGCTCGCCGAGCCGGGGTCTTCTTCGTTTTCGGCCAAATGTTTCGTATTGAGGGCCGCCTTCGGTAATTATCGTGTGTTGCAATAGAGTCGCAGCGCGGTCACGAAATCAAGCGGAGGTCCGGTCTTGCGAATTCCTGCGCACGCGGTATGCACAGCGATCCGCGACGACATCATCTCCGGAGTCTTCGGACCCGGCAGCCGCCTCACCGAGGAGGTGCTGGCCCGCCGGTACGGAGTCTCGCGCGTCCCGGTCCGCGAGGCGCTGCGCACCCTGGAGTCCGAGGGCTTCGTCACGACCCGCCGGCACGCGGGCGCCTGCGTGGCCGAGCCGACCGAGCAGGAGGCCGCCGACCTCCTGGAGGTGCGGATGCTGCTGGAGCCCCTGGCGGCGGCCAGAGCCGCCCGCCGGCGCACCGAGGCGCACCTGAAGGTGCTGCGCGGGCTGGTCAGGCTGGGGCAGGAGCGGGCCAGGAAGGGGCAGGGCGAGGATCTGCGGGCCCTGGGGGGATGGTTCCACGAGACGCTGGCCCAGGCCTCCGGCAGTCCCGGGCTGATCGCCCTGCTGACCCAGATGCGGCACAAGGTCGCCTGGATGTACTCGGTGGAGGCCCCGGTGCGGCCCGCGGAGTCCTGGGCGGAGCACGGCGCGATCGTGGACGCGGTGGCGCGCGGGGACGCCGAGCGGGCCCGGTCGCTCACCGCGCTGCACGCGGACCGCGCGGCGCAGGCGCACCGGCCGCGGGTGAGGACTTCGCAACCTGCCGTAAACATGGCGAGCGGCCGGCATTAACAGAGCCCGTATACAAAGGACGGATATCCGCGCGACACCGGGGCGATAAACGGAGTCGTGCAGATTTCCCCTGCGCGGATCATCGGAATTCCCGGACGGTATTTATCCGCGGGTGGGGGTGATTTCCGCAAGCGCGTGCGCGGGCGCCCCGCGGAAACAACGAAGCCGCGGCCCCCGCACCGGGGGCCGCGGCTTCGCCGCGTGTGCGGACCCGAAGGGGTCAGACCGTCTCCGGGAGCTCCTCGAGGCCCTCGGCGACGAGCTTCGCGAGGCGGTCCAGCGCGGCCTCGGCGCCCTCGGCCTCGGACGCGAGGACGATCTCCTCGCCACCCTGGGCGCCCAGGCCCAGAACCGCCAGCATGGAGGCGGCGTTGACGGGGTCGCCACCGGCCTTGGCGATGGTCACCGGGACGCCGGAAGCGGTCGTCGCCCGGACGAAGATCGAGGCGGGACGAGCGTGCAGGCCCTCGGCCCAGCCGACGTTGACGCGGCGCTCTGCCATGGTGATGCCCTTCAGGTGCTAACGGTTGTCTAGACCAGTCTCTCACGGCACCCGGAATGCTCGAACCGACCTTCGGCCCGAATTCGCCGCCGTTCGACCTTCCCCAGCTTGCACTGATTTGCCCCGGTGTGCCGCACGCGCCGCGCGAGCACCGTCCAGTGGATCCGCCCCTTAGGGTGTGCCCATGACCATCGAGTCGGACCCCTCGTACCCGGCGCACTGGGAAGCCGACGTCGTGCTCCGCGACGGCGGCACGGCCCGGATCCGGCCCATCACCACCGAGGACGCGGGCCGCCTGGTCAGCTTCTACGAACAGGTCTCCGACGAGTCGAAGTACTACCGGTTCTTCGCCCCCTACCCACGGCTCTCCGACCGCGACGTGCGCCGCTTCACCCACCACGACTTCGTGGACCGGGTCGGTCTCGCGGCAACCATCGGCGGGGAGTTCATCGGCACCGTCCGCTTCGACCGCATCGGCCCCGACGGCCGGCCCGCCTCCGTCCCGGCCGACGAGGCCGAGGTCGCCTTCCTCGTCCAGGACGCGCACCAGGGCCGCGGAGTCGCCTCCGCGCTGCTCGAACACATCGGCGCGGTGGCCCGGGAGCGCGGCATCCGCCGCTTCGTCGCCGAGGTGCTGCCCGCCAACACCAAGATGATCAAAGTGTTCACGGATGTCGGCTACCAGCAGAAGCGCAGCTTCGAGGACGGCTCCGTCCACCTCACCCTCGACCTCGAACCCACCGCCGAGTCCCTTGCCGTGCAGCGCGCCCGCGAGCAGCGCGCCGAGGCCCGCTCGGTCCAGCGGCTGCTGGCCCCCGGGTCCGTCGCGGTGATCGGGGTCAGCCGCTCCGGCGGGGGCGTGGGCGCCGCCGCGCTGCGCAACCTGCGCGACACCGGCTTCCACGGGCACCTGTACGCGGTCAACGAGGCCGCCTCCGCCGATCTGCTGGAGGGCGTACGGGCCTACCGCGCCGTCGCCGACATCGGCGCCCCGGTCGACCTCGCGGTGGTCGCCGTCCCGGCGGAGCGGGTCCCGGACGTGGTCGCCGCGTGCGGGGAGCACGGGGTGCAGGGGCTGGTGGTGCTCTCCGCCGGATACGGGGAGAGCGGCCCGGTGGGGCTGGAGCGGCAGCGCGAACTGGTGCGGCAGGTGCGCTCGTACGGGATGCGGCTCATCGGCCCGAACGCCTTCGGGGTGATCAACACGGCGCCGGAGGTGGAGCTGAACGCCTCGCTGGCCCCGACGCCGGTCTCCGCGCGCGGCCGGATCGGCCTGTTCACCCAGTCCGGCGCCATCGGCATCGCCCTGCTGTCGGGGCTCCTGCGGCGGGGCGAGGGACTGTCCTCGTTCGTCTCGGCGGGCAACCGGGCGGACGTGTCCGGCAACGACATCCTGCAGTACTGGTACGACGACGAGGCCACCGACGTGGCGCTGATGTACCTGGAAACCCTGGGCAACCCCCGCAAGTTCACCCGGCTCGCCCGGCGCACGGCCGCCGTCAAGCCGGTGGTCGTGGCCCGGGGCGGCCGGCACACCCCGGCCGGGCACGTGGTCCCCGGGACCCGGCTGCCCGAGGCCACCGTCTCGGCACTGCTGAGACAGGCGGGCGTCATCCGGGTCGACACGGTCACGGAGCTGGTCGACGTCGGCCTGCTGCTGGCGGGGCAGCCGCTGCCGGCCGGGCCGAGGGTGGCGATCCTCGGCAACTCCGAGTCGCTGGGCGTGCTCACGTACGACGCCTGCCTGACGCAGGGGCTGCGGCCGCTCCCGCCGCTGGACCTGACGACGGCCGCCTCGCCGGAGGACTTCCGCGCGGCCCTGTCCGCGGCGCTGGCCTCGCCGGACAGCGACGCGGTCATCGTGACGGCGATCCCGTGGGTGAGCGAGCACGCGCTGGCCGACGACCTGGCCGGCGCCCTGCGCGAGGCCGTGGCCGGGCACCCCGGGAAGCCGGTGGCGGTGGTGCACGTGGAGCTGGGCGCGCTGGCCGAAGCCCTCTCGGCGGTCTCGGGCGAAGCGCCCCCGACGGGCTCGCAGCCGACGCCCCCCGGCCCGGACGCGCCGCCGGGCGCCGACCTCCCGCGGGCCGCGTCCGGGACACCGCACGCCGCAGCCGGCACCACGCCGACCGGCGCCGGGCCGGCCGGCCCCCTGCCGGCGGGGGCCCGGCTGACCGGCACCACGCCGCCGGGCCCCCTGCCGACCGGAACCGGGCTGACCGGCACCGCGCCGCCAGGCCCCCCGCTGCCCGGCCCCCCGCCGACCAGCCCCCCGCCGCGCCCCGCCGCCCGAGGCGACGGGCGGATCCCCGCGTACCCCGCCGCCGAGCGGGCCGTCCGGGCCGTCGCCGAGGCCGTCCGGTACGCGGACTGGCGGCGGGCAAACGCCGACGCCGGGCACGTCCCCGAGTACGAGGACATCGACGAGCCCGGGACCGCCGCCCAGCTCGCCGCGCTCCTCGACGGCGTCGGGGACACCGTGGTGACCCTCGACGAGGCCGACGGCCGCACGCTGCTCGCCCGGTACGGGATCCGGGTCCTGCCCACCCTCCCCGCGCCCAGCGCCGACGCCGCGGTCCGGGCCGCCCGGGTGCTCGGCTACCCGGTGGCCCTCAAGACGACCGCCCCGCACCTGCGCCACCGCGCGGACCTCGGCGGCGTACGCCTCGACCTCACCACCGAGGCCGAGCTGCGCAGGAGCTACGACGAGCTCACCGAGGCCCTGGGCAAGCCGCGCGAGCTGCTCCCCGTCGTGCAGGCCATGGTGCCGCGCGGGGTCGACACCGTCGTCCGCTCCGTCGTCGACCCGGCCGCCGGAGCCGTCCTGTCCTTCGGCCTCGCCGGCGTGGCCTCCGAGCTGCTCGGCGACATCGCCCACCGCCTCGTCCCGGCGACCGGCCGGGACACGGCCGCCCTGATCCGGTCCATCCGGGCCGCCCCCCTCCTCTTCGGCTGGCGCGGCAGCGACCCCGTGGACACCCCGGCGCTGGAGGAGCTCCTCCTGCGCCTGTCCCGACTCGTCCACGACCACCCCGAAGTGGTCGGCGTATCGCTGGAGCCGGTGGTCGTCGCCACGGCGGGGCTCTCCGTGCTCAGCGCCACGGTCCGGGTCGCCCACCCGCCCGCCCGCACCGACCTCGGACCGCGCACGCTGCCCGACTACTAGCGGGCACCGGCGCGGTCCGGCCGCCCCGGACGGGCCTTAAGATGGACCTCATGGCGAAATCCGGTACGACGACCCAGGGGCTGCGCGCGGCGATCGAGCGCAGCGGCTACTACCCGGCCCTCGTGGCCGAGGCGGTGGAGGCCGCGGTGGGCGGCGAGCCGATCTCGTCGTACCTGGTCCACCAGGAGACGACCTTCGACTCCAACGAGGTGCGTCGGCACGTCACCGTCCTCGTGCTCACCGGAAACCGCTTCATCGTGAGCCACACCGACGAGCAGGCCGCCGACGCCGGGTCCCCGTCCCCGTACGCGACCACCTCCACCGAGTCGGTCAAGCTCGGCAGCATCTCCTCGGTCGTGCTCAGCCGCGTGGTCGCCAACCCGGAGTCGTACACCCCCGGCACCCTGCCCCGCGAGGTCGTGCTGACCATCGGCTGGGGCGCGGTCTCGCGCATCGACCTGGAGCCCGCCGCCTGCGGCGACCCGAACTGCGACTCCGACCACGGTTACACCGGCAACTCCACCGCCGACGACCTCAGCCTGCGCGTCAGCGAGGCCGGCGACGGCCCGGAGACGGTGCGCCAGACGCTGGTCTTCGCCCAGGCCCTGTCCGAGGCCACCGCGGCGGCGCCCGCCGCCGGCCGCTGATGTCCTACTCCGCGCCGCCGAACTGGGACGAGCCGGAGCTGCTGGACCTCGCCGGCGCGCCCGTCCCGCACTACGGCACCGGCTCGCTCGCCGACCTCCTGCCGACCCTCGCGGCCGGCCAGGGCGTCCCCGGCCTCACCGCCGGGATCGCCGAGCTGACCCCGGCCGACCGGAACTGCGTGTTCCTGGTGGACGGCATGGGCTGGGAGCAGATAAAGGCCCACCCGCAGGAGGCCCCGTACCTGGCCTCCCTGCTCGGCAGCTCGCGCGGCGGCACCGGCCGCCCGATCACCGCGGGCTTCCCGGCGACCACCGCCACCTCGCTGGCCTCCGTCGGCACCGGCCTGCCCCCGGCCCGGCACGGCCTGCCCGGCTACGCCGTGCGGAACCCGGCCTCGGGCGAGCTGATGAACCAGCTCCGCTGGCATCCGTGGACCCCGCCGAAGCCCTGGCAGCCGTACCCGACCGTCTTCCAGCTCGCGGACGCGGCCGGGGTGCACACCGCCCAGGTCTCGGCGCCCGCCTTCCAGTCCACCCCGCTCACGAAGATCGCGCTGAGCGGCGGCACCTTCCACGGCCGGATGACCGGCGAGGAGCGGATGGACCTCGCGGCCATCCAGCTCGCCGCCGGAGAGCGCTCGCTCGTGTACACGTACTACAGCGAGCTCGACGGAGCAGGCCACCGGCACGGCGTCGACTCCGACGTCTGGCGCGGCCAGCTGATGCACGTCGACCGGCTGGTGCAGCGGCTCGTGGAGCAGTTGCCGCCGCGTACCGCGCTGTACGTGACCGCCGACCACGGCATGGTGGACATCCCGTTCGACGAGGACTCGCGGATCGACTTCGACGAGGACTGGGAGCTGGGCGCGGGCGTGGCCCTGCTCGGCGGCGAGGGACGGGCCCGGCACGTGTACGCGGTGCCGGGTGCCGAGGCCGACGTCCTGACGGTGTGGCGCGAGGTGCTCGGGGACCGCTTCTGGATCGCGAGCCGCGAAGAGGCCCTGGAACTGGGCTGGTTCGGGCCGCCGGGGGAGTGCGACGAACGCGTGCTCGGCCGGATCGGCGATGTGGTCGCCGCCGCCCACGCCGACGTCGCGATCACGGCCTCCCGCAACGAACCCAACGAATCAGGGCTCGCCGGCATGCACGGCTCCATGACGGCGGCCGAGCAACTGGTCCCGCTGCTCGAAGTCCGCACCTGACCCCGCCGCCCCCTCCCTCCTCCTGATCACGACCCGAAAGGTCCCGTACTTCCCATGCCCGAGCTGGTGTTCTTCTCCGGAACGATGGACTGCGGAAAGAGCACGCTGGCTCTCCAGATCGGGCACAACCGATCTGCTCGCGGCCTCCAGGGCGTGATTTTCACCCGCGACGACCGGGCGGGCGAGGGCAAGCTGTCCTCCCGCCTGGGTCTGGTCACGGAGGCGGTCGAGGCGACCGAAGGCATGGACCTGTACGCCTACCTCGTCGCCCAGCTGTCCAAGGGCGGCAAGGCGGACTACGTGATCGTGGACGAGGCGCAGTTCCTGGCCCCGGAGCAGATCGACCAGCTGGCCCGCATCGTCGACGACCTCGACATGGACGTCTTCGCGTTCGGCATCACCACGGACTTCCGCACGAAGCTGTTCCCCGGCTCGCAGCGCCTGATCGAGCTGGCCGACCGGATCGAGCAGCTCCAGGTCGAGGCCCTGTGCTGGTGCGGGGCCCGCGCCACCCACAACGCCCGCACGATAGACGGTGAGATGGTGGTCGAGGGCGCCCAGGTCGTGGTCGGCGACGTGAACCGCCCCGCGGGGGAGATCGGCTACGAGGTCCTCTGCCGCCGCCACCACCGCCGCCGCATGACCTCGGCCGCCGCCCACGCGAGCGCCCTCTCCCCGGACGTCCTCCCGGTCAACCACGCCTGAACCGTGGCCAAAACCCCCCACTCATCCAGCCGTTGAGTTTCCGCGAGAGCCAGATGCGTGGGTCGATGCCATTGCCAAGGTGAAAAAAATGGCCATGGGGGTGGGCGTATGCGCCGTCGCGTGGGGCGGATGGAGGCAGGTGTGGTGAGCTTGGGTGCCTTCTTCGTGCCGTCTGGGCTGAGTGCGACGACAAGGGCGGGCGCGATGTTTCGTTTTTCGCCCTCCTCGCAGAAGTGCGTCGCGCTGGTTTGACGGAAGAGCGGAGCCAGGTAAGGGCTGTGCCAGCACGGCGTCCCCGGAAACCTTGGCGGGGTGAGGACCTGCCCCGTTAGGGTCGATGGAGGATCACGCACGCGTCTGGTGAGGGGCCGTGATCACCCCGAGGCCTGATGAGCGGGCACGGACTATTTGGAGAAGGCGGAAGGGCCACATGAGTGCAGACGACGCAGGCGGTTCTACGGCGGACCCCAGGCTGGCGCGACTCGCTCAGCAGTCCAGGAACTTTGGATTCCTTCTGTCCGACCTCCCGCTGCTCGTCGCCTATGGGGCCGCCGCCGAGACTAACGTCTTCGACGATCCCAACACCTCGCTGATCAAGTCGCGACAGTTCGGAGAAGCTCTCGCAGAAGACCTGGTGAGCCGGGGCCGGGTCCGGGTCGAAGGAAGCACCCAGTTCGACCGGCTCAGGGCGCTGGACCGGGAGGGGTATCTCCACGGCGACGTCGGTAAGGCATTCCACGAGGTACGCGCACTCGGCAATGACGCCAACCACAAGGGCCACGACAGCGCCGAAGACGCTTTCCGTGCCTTGCGTACCTGTTTCCGTCTCGGTGTCTGGTACCACCGTCTGCTCACCGGTTCCCGCGAGCAGCTCACCTTCGTACCGCCGAGCCCGGACCGAACTCCCGCTGCTCGGAACGCCCGCCTTGCGGACGACGTTGCCGCTGCCCGCAAGGCCCTCGAGGAGGCCCGGCTCAGCTACCAGGGCCAGGCATCCCGTGCCCAGGTCGAACAGGCTGCGCGCACCGCTGCCGAGCGCGAGCTCGCCCAAGCCCAGCTCGAACGCGAGGAGTTGGCCCGCCAGGTCGCCGCGATGCAGGCCCAGCTGGCGGCTATGGAGACGACAGCCCATCAGGAGCGTGCTCACCGGCACCTTGCCGACGCCACCAGCGCGGCCGCTGCCTCCGCCGCGGTAGCAGAGCGCGCTCGGCTCCTCGACAACGCAGAGCAGGCATCCCGAGAGCCTCTCACCGAGGCCCAGGTCCGTTCCAGGCTCGACGAGATGTTGACGCAGGCCGGTTGGGACGTCCAGGACGCCGCATCGGGCCTCAACCTTCATGTCCCGGGCGACCGGCGGGGCAGCGGAGTCGCCGTGCGTGAGGTGACGACCGCACGCGGCCGCGCCGACTATGCCTTGTATGTGGAGGCCAAGCTCGTCGGCGTCATCGAAGCCAAGCGAGAGGGCGCAGACCTCTCGGCAGCAGAGACGCAGGCCAACGGGTATGCCGACCACCTCACCGATGCACAGCAGCGTCTCGTGGCCTGGCGCACCCCGCTGCCGTTCCGGTACGTGAGCGATGGCGGTGAGACTCGCTTCCGTTCCACCCTCGACCCCGACTCCCGCACCCGCCGCATCTTTTCCTTCCACCAGCCGCGCACCTTGGCACGGTGGATGCGCCAAGCCGACGAGGACCCACAGGCCCCCAGCTACCGGGCCAGGCTGCGGCTGCGGATGCCCGAACTCGACGAGCGCCCGCTGCGCCCGGCTCAGGTCACGGCCGTCCAGGGGGTGGAAAACTCCGTCGCTCTCGGCAGGGGGCAGCACGGTATGGGGCAGTCCCGCTCTCTCGTCCAGATGGCCACCGGTGCCGGCAAGACGTTCACGGCCGTCACGTTCTCCTATCGCATGCTCAAGTACGCCCGAGCCGAACGGGTGCTCTTCCTCGTCGACCGGAACAACCTGGGCGCACAGGCCTTCGCGGAATTCGAGAACTTCACCACCCCGGACACCCACCGAAAGTTCGCAGACCTCTTCAACGTGCAGCGGCTGGGTGCTGAAGGGATGCTCGCCTCCTCGAAGGTCGTCATTTCCACCGTCCAGCGCCTCTACATGGAGCTCACTGGCCACAGCCTTCCCGACTCTGCCCCTGAAGGCGAGGGCGATGAATCCGATCTGCCGTACGACGTGCCGGTAGACATTGAGGTCGGCTACAACGACACCATTCCTCCCGAAGCTTTTGACTTGATTGTCGTCGACGAGTGCCACCGTTCCATCTACGGAAAGTGGCGTTCGGTCCTGGAGTACTTCGACGCCCCGATTGTCGGCCTCACAGCCACTCCCGTCGCCCAAACCTTCGGCTACTTCAACGGCAACCTGGTCAGCGAGTACACCTACCGGGAGGCCGTCGCCGACGGAGTGAACGTCGACTTCTCCGTGTACGAGATCGAGACGCGGATAACAGGCGAGGGCGGGGTTATCGCCCAGGGCACGGTTCCGGTCCGCGACCGCCGCACCCGACGTCAGCGTTACGAGGACATCGCCGAGGACATCGCGTACGGAGCGAAGGAGGTGGGCGTCGGCATCATCAGCAAGGATCAGCTGCGGACGGTCATCCAGACTTTCAGAGACCGGCTCTTCACGGAGATCTTCCCGGAACGAGCCAAGCGCGCCCCGGACACTGGTGTGCTTCTGTGGGACGAGATGTACGTCCCCAAAACCCTGGTCTTCGCGAAGAACGACAACCACGCGGAAGAGATCGTCGAGGTCATCCGAGACGTATTCGGTAAGGGCAACGACTTCTGTACCAAGATCACGCATGCGGCCCGGAAGCCGGCCGAACGGCTCGCCGACTTCCGCAACCTTCCCCAGCTCCGTATCGCGGTCACCGTGGACATGATCGCCACGGGCACGGACGTCAAGCCCCTCGAATGCCTGATCTTCCTGCGGGACGTCAAGAGCTGGGCCTACTTCGAGCAGATGAAGGGCCGGGGCGCGCGCACGCTCTCTCTTACCGACTTCGAGCGGGTTACACCCGGGGTCGGTCCCAAGACCCGTTTCGTCATGGTCGACGCGGTTGGTGTCACACGAAAGCCAAAGGTCGACGCCGCGCCCCTGGAGCGCCACAGCGACAAGCAGATCAGCTTGGAGAAACTGCTCCGCAAGACCGCCGCGCACACGATCGAAGAGGAAGAGGTCTCCACGCTCGCTTCACGTCTCGCCAAACTCGATCTTCAGATGACGAGTGAGGAGCGCGCCGAGATCGAAAGAATCAGCGGTGGCGTACCGCTGAAGGACATCGTCCACGGCATGGTCAAAGCAGTCTCGACTGATGACCAGCTGGAGGCCCGCGAGGCCGCCGAGCGCGCCGGTCGCGACCCCGAACGGGCGGTCCGTGAACTCATCGAACGTGCTCTGAAGCCACTTGCCGCCGCACCGGCTCTGCGTACCAGGCTCCTGGAGATGCGCCGCGCCAAGGACATCCTGTACGACGAGAACAGCCGTGACGCGCTGGTCCGGGCGGGCGCGGCTGTCGATGACGAGGAGAGCGCGCACGACACCGTCCGCGGCTGGAAGCAGTACATCGATGACAACCGCGACGAGATCGTGGCCCTGACCGTCGCCTTCGGGGCCGACTCGGACATTCCGCCCGCCGCCGCTCTACGACGCCTCCAGGACGTGGCTCGCAGCGTTGCAAGGCCACCGCGCTCCTGGACCCCCGACACTCTCTGGAAGGCATATGAGAATGTCGGCGAGGCGCTGGCACGTACCCGGGCCAAGCGCACCGCCGCCGACCTCCTCGCCCTCCTGCGCTACGAACTCGCCGGCGGTGCGGGGCGCGGAGCCCCGGCTCCGCGCCCCCACGAAGAGGCAGTACGGGAGCGGTATACAGCCTGGCTTGCCCGCCAGGAACAGTCCGGCGTCAGCTTCACTACGCGCGAGCGCTGGTGGCTTGACCACATCGTCGGCGCGACCATCGAGCGTGTACGATTCGACACCGCCGACCTTGACTACGCCCCGTTCACCACACGCAATGGAACGGACGGATTCCTCGCCGAATTCGGCGCGAATCGGGCGGAAGAAATCATTGACGAACTGGACAAGGAGCTGGGCGCGTGACGAACTCGGGCGCGGGGGATTCAGTGGCGATCGCGCCGGGGGAGAAGCTGCCGGAGGGCTGGGTTCGGGCGCGAATCGGTGATCTGTGCGAAGTCAATCCGCGAGCGTTTGACGAGGAACCGGACGACAATGACCTGATCTCCCAGGTGCCGATGGCCTTTGTCGAGGCGGAATCGGGTCGAATGGATGCTTCGACGCAAGTGCGATTCGGTGACTTCAAGAAGAAATCGCTGACCAGGTTCCAGGAAAACGATGTTCTCTTCTCCAAGATCACGCCGTGCATGGAAAATGGGAAGATCGCCAAGGCGCAGGGCCTGGTTGGTGGTCGAGCGTTGGGAAGTACTGAGTTTCACGTGCTTCGCAGTATGGGGGGAGTTCTCCCTGAATATCTGATGCATTATCTTCTTCAGCGAAACGTGCGACGTGTAGCCGAACAGCACATGTCTGGCGCGGTGGGGCAGCGCCGAGTCCCTCGCCCTTACTTGGAGAGCCTTGAAATCCCGGTTCCACCTCTCCCAGAACAGCGTCGAATCGTCCTCAAGCTGGGTGAACAGCTGGCCCACATCGAGGCCGGTGAGATTGCCGTTGCTCAGGCGGTCGCCAAGGCGGATATTCTAGGAGCCTGTGTCGCTGATTTTCCGATCGATCAACTTAAATCTGTTTCGGCCGTTCCGCTATCGTCGATTCTGAGTGAGCCGCTTCGTAACGGTGTTTCAGCGAAAGCGACAGTAGACGGGTCGGGAATCAGAACGCTTACGCTCACCGCTGTCACGCGAGGTGAGTTCAGTGATGTCTACACAAAACTCACTACCGCAGATCCGGGGCGAGTTGCGAAGCTGTGGCTCGAAAAGGGTGACATTTTCGTACAGAGGTCAAATTCGGCTGAGCTGGTGGGTACCTCGGCCCTCTATCAAGGGTCGAGTAATTGGGCAATCTATCCAGACCTGCTGATTCGTGTACGCGTAGATCGAGCTCGGGCGCTTCCCGAATATGTTGCTCTAGTGCTTCGGACGAGTCGGGTGTGTCGATATTTTCGGCAGAACGCTCGAGGACTCTCGGGGTCAATGCCGAAGATTGATCAAGCGACGATCGAGAATGTGCGAATCCCATTGCCGTCGCTAGCTGAGCAACGCGGCATCGTAGAACAAGTTCGGCGACTTGAGGCAGAGCTGGCTCCTCTGGTGTCGACGGTGCGGTCCTCCCAGGAGGACAGCAGCGCCCTGCGTGGAGCGCTTCTCCATGCCGCCTACACCGGCAGCCTCGTCCCCCAGGACCCGACCGACGAGCCCGCCTCAGCCCTGCTCGACCGCATCCGCGCCCAGCGTCAGGCTGCCGACAAGCCCGTGCGCAAGCGCACCCCACGCAAGATCACCAGCAAGCCGGCCTCCTCGGGCCAGGAAGAACTTCCCCTGTGAGCACCGCCGTGAGTACCGACAAGCAGGCCGCTCAGACCCCGGCTGCCTCCGCCCCGGTCCCGACCTCCACCCTCGTCAACCGTCTCTGGTCGTACTGCGAGCTACTCCGCCACTCCGGCGTCTCGACGCTCGACTACGTCGAGCAGCTCACCTACCTGCTCTTCCTGAAGATGGCCGACGAACGCGCCAAGCGCCCAGCCAAGTTCCGCCGCAACACCCCCGAGGCACCCCTTGTTCCCGAAGGCCGCGACTGGACGAGCCTGACCACCCGGTCCGCCGAAGCTCTGCTCGACCACTATGAGTTCATCCTCAAGGACCTCGGCCAGCGGGGCGGCACCATGCTTGGGGAGGTCTTCACCAAGGCGTCGAACAAGATCCATGAGCCGGCCGTTCTGGAACGTCTGATCAAGGATCTGATCGATCCGCACACCTGGACCACCGAGAATCAGGATCTCAAGGGCGACGCCTACGAAGGCCTCCTCCAGCGTGGTGCGGAAGACCGTAAGACCGGTGCGGGTCAGTACTTCACCCCCCGCCCACTCATCGACGCCATGGTCGACTGCGTCCAACCGAAGATCGGCGAGACGATCACCGACCCGGCTTGCGGTACCGGCGGCTTCCTGATTGCCGCGCACGCCCACATCGCCACCCGCTACGAGGGCGAGCTGTACGGCGACGAGGGCCGCAAGCTCCAGACCGGTTCGATCACTGGTTACGAGCTGGTTCGCGAGACCGCCCGCCTCGCCCTGATGAACATGCTGCTGCACGGCATCGGAACCTCCGAGGCCAAGCCGCTGATCACCATTCAGGACTCGCTGGCGAAGCCGATCCACAAGCACTACGACATCGTGCTCGCCAACCCGCCGTTCGGCGTGGGCTCGGTGACCGGCGAGGCGTATACCGCCCGCACGGATTTCTGGGCGCCGACCACCAACAAGCAGCTCAACTTCGTCCAACACATCTACAACCTGCTGAAGACCAATGGGCGTGGCGCCCTTGTCCTGCCCGACAACGTCCTCTTTGAGGGGGGCGCGGGCACCACGATCCGCCGCAACCTCCTCGATCTGTGCAACGTGCACACCCTGTTGAGGCTCCCCACCGGCATCTTCTATGCCAATGGAGTCAAGGCAAACGTCCTGTTCTTCGACAAGACGGGTCAGCGCTCCGGAGGTCGCCCCGGCACCCGCCAACTGTGGGTCTACGACTTCCGGACCGATCAGCGCTTCACGCTCAAGCAGCGCCAGTTGCGCCGCGAGCATCTTGACGACTTCGTCTCGGCTTACCACTCCGGCGGTTCCGACTATTCGGCGCGAAAGCCCAGTGAACGCTTCCGTGCGTTCGCTTACGATGAGTTGATCGCTCGCGACAAGGTCAACCTGGATCTGACAGTCCTTCAGTCCGCCTCGTCCTCCGACACGGTCTTCGCGTCCCCCGACGTGATCGCCCAGGAGATCGTGGACGAACTGGAGACGGCCCTGGCCCAGTTCACCGCAGTGGCCCGCGCGCTCAAGACGGGTGTGCAGACCGCGGACGACAGCACCACCGAAGGCGAAGAAGCGCACGAGCGGTAAGCCGGCGTCACCCCGAGCGGGTCGACGGAGCCGTAAGGCCCAGGCCCGCTCGGCAGCACGACGGAAGGCAGGGCGAAGCATGGCGGTCGGGCGGGGCATGGGTCGGGGTGGGGTGGCGGAACCCCAGGAACGCAACTGGACGAGCAGTCGGATCGCAGAGCGCTTGTGGAAGTTCTATCGGGAAGAGACCAGCTTCAAGGCCCTGACCCGTCTCGAGTTCGTCGAGCACATCGCCTACTTGCTCTTCCTCAAGCTCGATCACGAGCACACCCAACGCCCCGGGCGGTTCGCCAAACCGCCCATCGCCCCGGCCGGCACTTGGCCTAGGCTCACCGACCTCAATGGCGAGGACCTGCATGCCTTCCTCGCAGACCTCATGAATGGGCTTGGCACCCCTAACCCCACTGATCCGCGCAGGGCCACTGCGAGTGTCCTCTTCCACGATGCCCAGCCCTGGAACATAGACCGGATGTCCGAGCTCAGGCGGCTCGTCGTCGAGGAATTCGCCCCGTACCAGTGGACCGCAGTGCCGCAGAGCGCCCTCGGTGAGGCTTTCTCATCCATGCTCGCCGACTGTCGCGAGGACTTCCTCACCAAGCGGCAGACCGGTCAGATCCTCACCCCGCCGCCACTCCTTGCCGTCGTCGCGAAGGCCCTTGCCGTCACCGGGGAAGACCGGGTCATCGACGCGGCCGGCGGCCTCGGTAGCACGTTGATTGCCGCGCACCGGGAGATGGCCGCCTCCAGTACCTATGTCGACTCGACCGCTATCGCGGCGGCCGACATCGACGCACAGATGTGTCGGTTCGCCACTATGAACATCCTGCTCAACACAGGACGAGTCCTCTCGGATATGCCGCCTGTTCTGCGCGCCGACTCCCTCAAGGCGAAGGACGTTCCCGTCCACCGTTACCACCGGGACGTGGACGCGACCGTCGCCATCTGCAACCCCCCGTTCAAGAGCGGCGACGTCGTCCCCGACACCGACCAACGCGACGACTTCTGGGCGCAGAAGGCCGACCTGCCAACCAATTTCCTTCAGCACCTTGCGATCACGTTGCCGAAGGGCGCCCGGGCTGCCGTGTTCGTCCCTGACGGGGTTCTCTTCGGAAGCGGTGCTGCCGCTGTTGTCCGCGAAGCGCTCCTCAAGAACTGTGATGTCCACACTCTGCTGCGGCTCCCCACGGGCATCTTCCACGGCACCAACTCCAAGTCGAACATCCTCTTCTTCACCAAGTCCGTCCCCCGGCTGACCGATGAGCCTGTCACCCGAGAGCTGTGGGTGTACGACGCCCGGACCGACAACCACTACACGGACACGGGGAGGCCCCTCACCGAGGCCGATTTCGCGGACTTCCTCGCCGCCTACGGGCCTGGCGATCTCAACCACCAGGGGCGCACTCCGTCGCCGCGATTTCGTTCGTATTCGGTGAGTGAACTGCTCCAAAGGCCAGGTGTCAGCCTCGACTTGAAGGCCAACATCGCTGCAACCCTTGAAGACTTCGGTTCCCCAGGAGAGATCGCCCTGTCCATCGCCGAACACCTTGACGAGGCAGGCAAGCGTTTCCGCACGGTGGCGGCGAACCTCGGGTAAGGCCGGTCGAAGCTCCGGCGGGGGAACTGCACCCGTCGCACCGCTGTGGGTGGTTCTCTGCCCGTATCGGCCGCAACAACCGCAACACGACGGCGCCCCGCCGTCGTCCGGAAGATCGAGGATTCCGCGCACATGCCCGCACCGCACCGCACTTCTCGTCCGTCCACTCAGGATGTGCCCACCCAGGTCCGTCAGGTCGCCCGGGCCCTGGACGAGACCTATGCCGACCTCATCGATGTCAGCGACTTTGCCAATCACTCCGAGGACAGCAGGGTCAGCAACTTTCGGAGTAGGGCGCTGGCCGCGCACGCCGTACGGATCGTCACCGGATGGAGCCCGGGTGACGCCGCGCTCACCGTCATCGACGGCGGAGCGGACCAGGGCATCGACGCGATTGCAGTGGACCACGACCGCAAACACGTCTACCTGGTGCAGAGCAAATGGTCCAACAAGGGGAACGCCACGGCGAAACTCCCGGTGATCCACGGCCTCTTCGCCGGCCTGCGGCTGATCGACAGTGAGCAGTTCGCTCAGTTCAATCCGCGCGGGCGGCTCCTCGCGGAGCAGGCGAAGCGGCTGATGGTGAGTGGGACTGTCCCGGTTACTCAAGTCATCGTGCTCATGGGGACCGATCAGCTGGCGGCCGAACTGAACCAGGCTCTGGTCAACGGCGAACGGGAGTTCAACCACCACGGTGACCGGCTGGACCACAAGGTGATCCTTGCGCGCGAGATCTATGCCCTGGTGCGCGACGACATAACAGACGAGCCGATCGACTTGGAAGCGGATCTCAGCCCTTGGTTCAAGCTACCCAACCTGTACGAGTCCTATCAGGGTGTCGTGTCAGCGGATCAGGTCGCTTCCTGGGCGCAGGCAGGCAACGGTCTCTTCGCGCGTAACATCCGTAACCCGCTCGGCCTGACCTCGATCAACAACGAACTCGTCACCACGCTCGTCGAAGAGCCCAATCACTTCTGGTACTTCAACAACGGGATCACAGTGCTCTGCGATTCCCTGGAGGCGACGCACCGGCAGATCGGGGTACCGGAGAGGTATCCGCTCAACCTGAAGATCCGTGGCGCGAGCGTCGTCAACGGTGCCCAGACGGTGCGCTCGATCGCAGATGCCGTCGCCAAGGGCGGCAACGACGCGTATGCGGCGGACGTCGGGATCAGGGTCATCGTCACCGGTGGGGCGACGGAGTTCGCGAAGCAGGCCACCCGCGCCACCAATCGCCAGAACAGCGTAGAGGCACGAGACTTCATCTCTCTCGACCCGGTACAGGCAGCGCTCATCGAGGAGATGGAAGCGGAGTTCGGGCTTGTTTACGGGGTGCGGCGTGGCGAGCTGGAACCGATGCAGGACGCCGGCTGCTCCGTTGTGGAAGCGGCGTGCGCCCTTGCCTGTGCACATCCGGGAAGCCAGTACGTAGCCCGCATCGCATCGAACCTGGATGTTCTCTGGGAGCGGGGCGGGCAAGGCGTGTATGACGCACTCTTCCGCCCGCAGCCGAGCGTCTTCCTACTGTGGAACGCGGTCAGGGTACTGCGTGCCGTACGCGCGGGGCTGGCCGAGCTCCGCAAGAACTACTCAAGTCGGGCTGCCGCCGCCGTCGAGCACGGGACGTACCTTGTCGCCCACTTGGTGTTCCGGCAGCTCCGTGACGCGGACGAAGCCAATGGGACCATCGAGGAACCCGATCCCGCGCTTGCTTGGGCGGAGAAGGCGATCCGGCAGGTACCCGAGCTGCTTGCTCGTACGGTTCCGGCTCTGGTCATGGCCATGGATGCGATCGGCGAACGTTCCCGCATCCAGTATTTGTGCGCGGATGCCGGGTCGGTGCGCGCACTGGTGACGGACGTACTCGACACCCTTGGCTCGGGGGTGACGGGCAGCAGCGAGCTTCCGGAGAAGTACCGCAATCGTCCGACCAAGGAGCGCAAGCGCCGTCGGCCCAATGCTGTACACGTCATCGTTGGTCAGGGTGCTTTGAAGGACGGAGCACCGATGTTCCTGCACACATACATCGAGCCCGAACGCAGGGCCCTCGAACCCTGGCTCGCCGCGAATGAACTGCGCGCGCGAGCCACGTGGGTCAACCACCACACCAAACCGCTTCTGTGGGCCGCCGACGGCAACCGCTACTCGCCCTCCGGCCTCATCGCCCGAATGTGGGAACTCGCTGAATGGGAGGAGCGTCCCGTCTCCAACCAGGGCACGGCCCGTTGGGCGACTGAGGATGGAGACACCCTCGTTGACCTGGCTCGGCGACTCCTCGAAGACATAGAGGGTGAAGGATTGGGCGAGCAGGAGACAAGCTGATCGTAAGTTGGCCTTGGCGCGGTTCCGCCGTGGTCACCGGTCTGCTTCTTCGGGCCGCCTTGTGGAGTCGGTGTGCGTCGCCGTTTTTTGTGGTGGCGCCGCCGATGGCGAAGCCGATGTGGTGGCCCATACGCTGGAATCGGTGGCAACGGGGCCGGACCGGATCCGGACGCGGCGTTACAGGCGGTACGCGAAGCGGAGTGCGCCGCCTTCCTCGCGGTAGAGTCCGCGGCCGCGCTCGCTGAAGGGGTTCGGCAGCATGCGCAGCTGCCGGAGCTCCGGATCCAGCACCGAGGTGACCACCAGGATCCTCCAGCGGTCACTGCCGCCGTACCGCTGCGCCGCCCGGACCTCGGTCTCTCCGAGCTCGATCTGGCCGCCCGGCCCCTTGGTGGCCTTGACCTCGTACAGCTGCGGGTTCCTGCCGGAGCCGACCTTGAAGTCGTAGCCGAGGCCGTCGTCTCCGGACGGCCCGGGGAAGACGTGGGCCCGGTTGCCCGAGACCCAGCTCGTCTCGTCGGTCGCCCGGTCCTGCTCGCGTAGCCATTGGTACGCGTACCACTCGCCCACGAAGCCGATCGCCGAGCGCTGGGCCGACGACAGCCCGCGCTCCCCGTCGACGCGCCCGCCCGGCGCTCCGCCCGAGGGGCCGGCCGCCCTCCGGGGCGGGATCGGCTTCAGTGCGGCGAAGCGCCTGCGGGCGCCGACGCCCGGCGGTGGGCCGGATTCCAGGGCGCGGCGCAGCTCCGAGGCCAGCTCGGTGAAGTCGCCGGACTCGATGTCGAAGTCCCGTTCACCAATGGAGATGATCCGCCTGCGCTTGGCCCGTTCGGTGCGGGCCACCTCCGTGTCGTTCCGTACGAGTTCCAGGTCGGCGGAAGTGAGCTCGTGCGCCTCGGGCGCCGAGGAGGCGGCCATGCCCGCCGGCCACTGCCCCAGGGCCGCGAGCCAGCCGACGACATCGTCGGCCGACAGGTCCCGGAAGTCGAGCGCGCCCGCCTCGTCCAGCAGGGAGGTGATCTCCTGCGCGGGGTCCGCATGCGCCAGCGCGGTGGGCAGCGGGCGTTTCGCGGCCTTGACCAGGGCGACCAGGTCGGGTGCCGTCCGGGCTATGTGGGCGCGGTTGCGGCTGCGCAACAGGTCCCTGGCGGGGAGGCGTTCGCCCCTGGCCGGGGCGGGCGCCCCCAGGCGGGCGGTGAGCGCCTGTTCGACGAGGGCCCGCAGCAGGCCGTCGTCGGCGGTGTCGACGGTGAGCGCCCATTCCTGCGGGGCCGTGACCCATTTCAGCGAGCAGGTGGCGGGCCAGTCGGCGATCGGCCTCCGGGCGTCGAACCGGGCCAGATGGGCCCAGCGGAGCCGGTCGACGAGAGCGCCGCGACCGAGATCCACGTGCCGGCGTACGGCCTCGTCGTGGGCCTCGGCGTGGCTGGTCGGGCGGTACCGGGGCGTGAGGCCGGCCAGGGTGCGGTTGAGGTCCGCGAAGTCGACTTCGGCCACGGCCCGGAGGCCGTCGATGTCCCGGGCGTCGCGCGCCGCCGCGATGAGCTTCCCGGCGGGCAGCGGTAGGGCTGCCTCGTACGGTTCGAGGCGTGCCCGGAACTCCCGCGCGTCGGCCGGAGCCGGGTCCGTGAGCTCCCTCGCCCGGTCGGCGCCGAGAGCGTGTACGAGGAAGGGGTGGCAGCGCTCCAGTACGCCCGCGAGGGAGCCGTCGAGGCGGTGGGCGGTGCCCGTGACCTGGTGGACGGACAGGCCGAGCGCCTCCGCGAGCTGCCGCTCGGTCGGTTCCCCGAGCGGGGCGTGCTCGCGCTCCAGTTCGCGGGCGGCGAGCTTGAGCGGGCCGGCGAACTCCGGACGGTCCACGACCTGGCTGACCGCGTAGGCGAGCCGGGCCGCGAAGTCCCAGGAGGGTGGCACGTCCGGGGTGAGGACCAGCGGGTGGCGGGGGCCGGGGAGGGGCAGCACGCCGTCCTGCCGGTCCGGGAGTTCCACGGCCACACCGTCGAGGGTGATCTCCAGCGAGGCGTAGCGGTGGATGCGGATGCGGCGGACGGCGGCGACGAAATCGGTGAGCTCGGCATCGGTCGGACGTCCGCCCCGGGTCGGGTGGTCGGCCAGGACGCCCACCGCGAGCGGAAGCCAGGGCAGCTCGTCGACGAGCGGCGATCCGAGGCCCTCGGTGGTGCCGGAGGGGCCGGAGGGGCCGCAGGGGCCGTCGACCTCGACCGACAGGTCGGCGTCGTCGACATGCCGGATCGCGTCCGGGCAGCGCCGGCGCAGGATGCGGGCCGTTTCCGCCGCCGCATCCGGCACCACGAGCAGCGGGAGCTTGAGCTCCCTGGCCAGGCGGGCCTTGAGATTGTCCCGGTCTCCCGTGACGTACAGCCGCACGGAGCCGTCGAGGAGCCCGGCGAAGTCCACCGCGACCAGCCGTTTCCCCCGCTCGGCGAGCAGGGCCGAGCCGACGAGCGGTTCGAGCAGGGCTGCCTGTGCGGCACCGGCCTGCGCAGCACCGGCCCGTGCGGCCGCGGCCTGCGCGGCACCGGCCCGTGTGACCCCGGATCGGGCTGCGGCCCCGGCCTGCGCCGCCAGGCTCTGCCAGGCGTGCTCGCTCGCGCGCTGCAGGGCGGGCCGGTCCCCGTCGTCCACGGCATCCGACTTCACCAGCTCGCCCAGCGCGGCGAGGAGCCGGGCGCTGTCCCTGGGGTCGCCCCAGGTCGGCAACCCGGCATCGCGCAGCCGCCGCAGGGCGCGGTCGTCCTCCAGCAGCGGGCGCAGCTGCCGCAGGACGGCCGGGGCGAAGGACGGCTCTTCCTCCAGGGTCGCGGGGGCGTGCCACGCTTCGTCCGGCCGCACGAAGCGGACGGTGCCGCCACGGCCGCGCACCGGGAGCCAGGGCCGGCCGCGGACGAAGGCGGCCAGCGGGGTCGGGACGTGCTGCAGATCCTGATTGCCGGTCCGGTCCCGGTTCCAGACGCTGGCGAAGGCGGTGTCGCTCCACCGGGCCAGGCCGTGCAGGACCAGTCGCGCGTAGGCGATCCGGCCCGCCTCGCCCATCCGCCCGGCGATGTCCTGGCCCGGCAGCCGGAACGCGGAGGTCCCGACGTACGGGGTGTAGGGATGGGCGACACCGCTCCACGCGCGGTCGATGTAGGGCTGCCACTGGTCGGCGACCGCGCCGGACACCTTGGCCATGCGGATGATGTTGCCCGTGGTCAGTTCGCCGCCCTCGGCTTCCGTCTCCGCACCGGGCGATGACATGGGGAGCAGCCCGTCGGTGACGCCGAGGTCGGTCAGGAACTCCCGCCACTCGTCCAGCGTTTCGCCCCGCCTCAGGAACTCCTGCGGCCCCGCCACGAGCCGCTGCGCCATGAGGCGGAGATCGGCCGAGGACTCCTGCCCCGCGGCCACGACGGAGGCGAGTTCGTCCCCGTGGGTGCCGGTCCATCCGGCCCCGAAGGCGGCGCCGGCCGCCTTGACGGGAGGGCCCTCGGCGGAGGGAACGTACAGCCCCAGCGGGCGCAGGTGCAGGGACTGTGCGGACTGCCGCGACCGGTAGAGGCGGAACACGAAGCGCAGTGCCTGCTCGCGCAGCCGCGCCGAAGTGCTCTCGGTGAGGGCGCGGCGGACGTGGTCGAGAAGACCGGCGGCGTCGAAACGCCGGACGAGCCGGAAGCGTTCGAGGAACAGGCGGGCTTCCTGGCGCCGTACGTGCCCTTCCTCCTCCACCCAGTTCAGCCCGGGATGCAGATAGAACAGGCGCTTCTTCAAGGCATCGGGCACGGCCAGGCCTTCGCCGCCCGTCGCCTCGCCGCGCGCCGGCTGGAAGAACGCCTCCCGCCGGGCCGCCGTGCGCCGCGAACCGTCCTTCCTGTCCGCGGCAGGGCCGCCGTTGGCGCGGCGGAGCTCCCCGTCGTCCGCCAGCAGCAGCTTCCTGCCTTGCAGTACCCCGCCGTCGCCCTTGAAGAGCAGGGCGAGATCGGCGTAGACGCCGTTCCAGTCGTCGACGGGAGCGCCGGGAGCGGGCAGCGGAAGGGTGCTGACGATCAGTTCGGCGTGGTCCGCGCGCTGCTGCGCGGAGGGCTCCAACGGGCACTTGAGCGCCTCGCACGTCCTCGCGAGGCGCTGCAGCGGCTTGGTTCCGACAGCCGGATCGGCCACGGCGATGCCCGCCGCCTCGGCCGCCTCGGCCGTGAGCACCGACAGTTCGTGCTCGGGCCAGAGCACGGAGTTCCGGGGCGTGCCCCAGGTACCGTGCGGGGTTTTCCGGTCCAGCAGGGGGACGACGGGAACGTCCGCGAACTCCTCGCCGTGGACCCGGCGTGCCGCTTCGAGCAGCAGATTGTGGGAGCGCGGCTCGTTCTCCCAGGTCACCAGCGTGACCGCCAGCCCGCGGTCGGCCGGCCGGCCCTGATCCCGCAGCCGGGCGGCTGCCGCCAGGCAGGTCTCGGCGGCCGCCGCGAAGAGCATGGCGTTCAGCGGGTGCTCCCGGTCGAGGGCCGTACGGTCCACCTTCGTGAAGAACGGGGCGTTGAGATGCCCGCGCAGCGGCGCGGCGGCGTCCTCGCCCAGCGGGAGGAAGGTGTAGATCCGGCCCCCGCGCAACGAGTCGGCGCCGTCGAGGGGCAACGCCACCTCGACCACGGCCGGTTCCTTCCAGTCCCCCCACGAATCGTCCAGCTGTCCGAGCCCGGTCGCGGCGTCGATCGTGCCGCGCAGCCGCTCCACGGGGATCCGGCCCCGGGCCACGAGGAAGGCGCCCAGGGAGCCGAGTACGACACGGGCGAGGGAGACGGCGGGGACGGGCCCCGCCGCACCGGCCTGCCCGGCGTGTCCTGGGGGCCGGACCTCGGCGGGCCCCAAGGGGGTTTCCCGGCGGGTGAGTTCCGTGCGGCGGGGGCTCTCGCCGCCCCGCCGCTCGATGACCAGCCGGTCGAGCCGGTCCAGGAACAGCATCACCGGGGCCTTCGTCGTGCCGAGCTCCTCGAGGCGGCGGACGGCCGCGCGGCGGGAGGCCTCGTTGCGCAGCGGGATCCGGATGACCGTCACGTGCCCGTCGGCGGCCAGTTCCTTGCAGGCCGGGGGCACGTCCGCGAGGGGGAAGGGGACCTGGAAGGGCGGTAGTTCCTCCTCCGCCCTGCGGACGAGGTCCTCGTCCCCGAGCAGCACCCGCAGGTCGTCCCGGACCGCGAACCGGAAGCAGTACCCGTCCAGCACGGCCGGGCCCTCTCCGGCCGCGCCGGCGCTGTAGATCTCCGGGGCATCCGTGATCTCCAGGATGCTGCGGAAGCCGACTCCCTTGTTCCCGATGCCCTCGCCGACGGTCTTCTCGCTCCGGGCGAGCTTGCACACGGCCTCGATCCTGGCCCAGGTGAAGGGCGTTCCGCCGTTGCCCACGTAGAGCGTCCCGTGCGTCCCCTCGTCCTCGTCGAGCAGGACGTGGACGCGTCCGTCGTTCCGGCCTCGGGGATGGGCGTCGTGGCCGTTCTGCAGCAGCTCCAGGAGGAAGCGGCCGGCGTAGTCCCGCGCGTTGCCGTGCGAGGCCGCGCGCAGCTGCTGGGCCGGTTGCCAGACCTTGGTGGACTGCCACTCCCCGAGCACGGCCTGGGCGTAGTCCCACAGCTCGGACGACCACGTCCCGCTCGGGCCGTTCTCGTGCGCCGTACCGGCCATGTTCCCCCGCTTCCATGACGATCTCAGGCAGACCGTAGCGCGCGGGCCTCGACGGCGCAGGGCTGTCCGAAGGACGGGAGGACGACGGGGCCACAGCCCGGGAAGGCCGTGGCCCCGTGATCCGTCATCTCGTGCGGGAGGGAAGTGCTAGAACTTCGTGCTGCACTCCATGGGGTATTCGTTGCCCACGAACCTCACGCAGATGCGGTAGTAGTAGCCGGCGCCGCCCAGCATGTTCGACCAGTCGCTGCCGTTGTGCGGGATCTCGACGCTGAGCGAGCGGATGAGCTTGCCCGCGGAGTCGTACTTCTCGATGTAACCGTACGAGTTGTAGATCGAGTTGCTCGAATTGTCGGTGACCCGGACCCAGGCCGCGCTGCAACCGTTGGACCAGCGCAGCTCAGCCTTGCGGCCGTTGTTGTCCACGGTGCGCTGGGTGTTGACGCCCTCCAGCTCACAGCCGGTGCCCTTGGGGCCCTTGTTGTCACAGCTGGTGCCGCTGCACGACGCGGCGTAGGAGGTCCCGGCGAGCGGGACGAGGCCCAGGGTCAGGACGGCCGCCGAGATCGCGGCACCACGGGCTACTGCCTTCTTCATTCTTGCTCCTCATCAGGTGTCAGGGGTCAGGCGGACTGCTGGGCAGCAAGCCGGAAGCCGGACCGCAGGCCACGCGGTGATGCGGGCACGGAAGAGCGCAGGCGCGCGTGACGACGGCACGGTGCGGCGTGCCGGTACATCCCCCCGTGACCACAACGCCCTCGGGGCATGGGTCGGCGCGCGCACCGGCATCCGGCCGGAATGGCTACGCGTGGAGATCAACTTAGTTGCCCGGCCAAACGCACGACACCTCAAAGATCTACGGAGGAGCGAACGTTGGCTCGAAGAAATCGGTTGCCTGGAGCGACGAGAAATGCGTCTTCCCCACAACGGTCCGATCGCGGTGAAGCGAGAGGAGGCATTCCGAATCTACATAAGCGGAATGGCTTGTTCTCCACCTGAATTGGAGCGCGTTCCGAGCCGGTGAACCCGATTCCGTTGCCGCCCCTGCCGCCCCTGCCGCCTTCCGCCGTCTCCCGCCGCCATGGGGCGGCGTTCACCGCTGGCCGAGATGCGCAGCAACGAGGTGGCGGGAGGGAGATCCCCCTATCATTCGTTGATCAACATCGTTTCGGGGGAGCGAGCAGTGAGTACGTACACCCGCGGGCCTGCGGCAGGACCGGGAGGCGACCGCCGGCACGGCTGCGTGACCTTCCTGCTGCTGCCCTTCGAGCTGGCCGCCCGGATCTACCGGCCCGCGCGGCCCGACCGGATCGTCGACGAGGCCATCGAGCGGGCGCAGATCGCCCGCACCGCCATCGGCGTGGTGGCCACCTGCTGGCTCCTCTTCGCCTACCCGCTGCGCGAGACGGCCGGTTCCGTCGTCAACGACAAGCTCGGTGAAGTCCTCGTGAGCGCGGGCATGTTGCTCGTGCTCGGGCCGATCGCGCTGGCCGCGTTCGTGATGAGCGCCAGGCCGCCGGGCCCCGCCTTCTACCGGCAGCGGCTGCGCGGCCCGCTGACCGCGCTGGGCGCGCTCTTCGGCACCGCGCTGGGGCTGTGGGTCACCGTGATGCACGGCGCGGGCGGGATGAACGGGCTGGGCTTCCTCGCCGGACTCCTGGGCCTGTTCCTGCTGCCGTTCGGCCTGGCCTCGGCGGTGCTCTGCGTGCACCACGCCTTCCGCACCGCGGACGTCCACGAGGTGCTGCCGCCGCTGGTCTCGCCGGTGGTGGTGTGGGTGATGTTCTTCTTCCAGCTCTTCGACGACGTCCCGGTGGACGCCCCGTTGGCGGTGCGGATCCTGTTCCTGGTGGGTCCGCCGCTGTCGGTGACCGCCCTGTCGGCGTGGGAACTGCGCCGGCTGCGGGCGCGGTACGGGATCACCCTGCGGCTGGCGCTCGGCCGCTAGGTACCCGGATCCTTCGCCGAAGTGGCCCGGGCCGGCCGGGGCTTCGGCGAAGGGGCCGCGAGCGCGCTCGCGCTAGGCCAGGGTGTGGACGAGGGTGAACACCGCACCCTCGGGGTCCGCGACCGTGGCCAGCCGGCCGCTGGGCCGGTCTCGGGGCGGCTGGACGATCCGCCCGCCGAGGTCGGCGACCCGGGTCGCGGCCGCGTCGGTGTCGTCGACCTCGAAGTACGTCATCCAGTGCGGGCCGCGGTCGTGCGGCAGCGACCGGCCGACTCCGTGCACCGCCGCGACCGGCCGGCCCTGAAGGTTCAGGGTCAGGTAGTCGAAGTCCGTCGAGACGTCCGGGTGTTGCCGTGCCTCGTGGCCGAAGACGTGCTCGTAGAACTTGCCCACGGTGGTGGCGTCCTGGGTGACCAGCTCGTTCCAGACCGGGGTGCCGGGGACGCCGTGCAGCCGGGTGCCGAGGTGGGCGCCGGCCTGCCAGACCCCGAAGATCGCGCCCAGCGGGTCGGAGCAGATCGCCATCCGGCCCGCGCTGCCCGCGTCCAGCGGCCCCACCGCGACCGTGCCGCCGCAGGAACGGATCGCCTCGGCCGTGGCGTCGGCGTCGTCGGTGGCGAGATAGGTGGTCCAGGCGACCGGCAGGTGCCGGTCCGGGGGCATCTCCCCGATGCCGGCCACCTCTTGGCCGTCGAGGACCGCCCGGACGTACGGGCCCAGTTGCTCCGGGCCCGGCTCGTACTCCCAGCCGAAGAGGTCCGCGTAGAACTCCTCGGTGGTTCCGAGGCTGTGCACCATCAGGCTCACCCAGCACGGGGTGCCGGGCACGGGCCTGGTCGCTTCCGCTGCCTCGGTCATGTCAGCCGTCTCCTCCGTCGTATCCCTGTCGCCCCGCCCCAGGGTGATGGTTCCACTCCGCGAGGCCCGGCGCGCCTCGACCGCGCCGCGTTTCCCGGTGGCGGAGCAGAGATGACCGAATCACTGCGGCCCGTCGCGGCGCGTTGATGTCCGGCTTGTTACACAGGGTGCCCGGGTGGGGAGGAAGATGTGCCCCATGAATGCGATTCTCTCGGCTTCCGAACTGATGAGCGAGCTGGCCGGAACCGCGCCGCCGGTGCTCCTGGACGTCCGCTGGCAGCTGGGCGGCCCCGACCAGCGGCCCGCGTACGAGGCCGGGCACCTGCCGGGTGCGGTGTACGTGGACCTGGACCGCGAACTGGCAGGTCCGGTCAGCGCGACGGGTCTTGGCGGGCGCCACCCGCTGCCGGAACCGGAGGCGTTCGGCGCGGTGATGCGGCGGGCCGGGGTCTCGGCCGGCGTCCCGGTGGTCGTGTACGACGGCGGCCAGGGGTGGGCCGCGGCCCGAGCCTGGTGGCTGTTGCGCTGGACGGGTCACGCGCAGGTGCGGGTCCTGGACGGGGGCCTGGCCGCCTGGACGGCGGCCGGTGGCGAGGTCACGGCCGACGCACCCACCCCGACCGAGGGCGATTTCAAGCCAAACCCGGGCGCGCTGCGAGTGCTCGACGCGGACGGAGCGGCGGCACTGGCCCGTTCGGGTGTACTGCTGGACGCGCGGGCGGGGGAGCGGTACCGGGGCGAGGTCGAGCCGATCGACCGGGTCGGCGGGCACGTGCCGGGCGCGGTGTCGGCCCCGACCTCGCAGAACGTGGACGCGGACGGGCGTTTCCTGCCCGCGCCGGAGCTGCGCTCGCGGTTCGGAGCGCTGGGCGCAGCCGGGGACGTCCCGGTGGGGGTGTACTGCGGGTCGGGGGTCTCGGGCGCGCACGAGGTGCTGGCCCTGGAGGTGGCGGGCATCCCGTCGGCGCTGTACGCGGGCAGCTGGTCGGACTGGTCCTCCGACCCCGACCGGCCGGTGGCGGTGGGGCCGCAGCCGCAGTAGGGCCGCCGGCTCGGCGCGGGTGAGCGCCCCGGCGGTAGCCGCCGGGGCGCTCACCCGCGCCGCGGGCTACTCCTGCTTCTTGCGCCGGGTCCCGAAGACGATCTCGTCCCAGCTGGGCACCGCCGCGCGGCGGCCCGGGCGGACCCCGTCGGCCTCGGCCTGGCGGTCCGTGGTGCCGGTCAGGCGGTCGCGGTGGCCGGCCACCGTACGCGGCATCAGGACATCGGCGTACGCCGTACCGGCTCCCGCCGAGGCGGCGGGCGGCTCCTCCGCCTCCGCCTCCTCCGCGGGGAGGTCGGTGCGTTCCGGGACCACCATGTCGCCGCGGAAGCTTGGCACGGCCTCCAGCAGGCTGGTCAGCGTGTCCCGCTCCTCCTCCGGCTCCGGCGGCGGGGCGGGACGTTCCAGCTGGCGGTCGAGGGCGCGGTCCAGCGGCCGGTCGCGCGGCAGGCGCGCGATCCTCGGCACGAAGGGGAAGCTCGGCTCCGGCGTCGCGGGCAGGTCGTCCGACTCGCCGATGAGGGAGCGGGCCTCGTCGTCCACGGCCACGACCAGCCGGCGGGGCGGGTCGTACGTCCAGCTGGCCGAGTGCGGTTCGCCCGCGACCCGGTAGACCAGCAGGACCTCCCAGGTGCCGTCGTCGCGGCGCCAGGAGTCCCACTGCACGGACTCCTTGTCGGCCCCGCGCAGCGTCAGCCGCTCCTGCACGGCCTCGCCGAGCTGGGGTCCGGTGTTCTCGCCGGGTCGGCGCACGGGAGTCTTGCGCGCCCGCTCCGCCATGAACGCGCGCTCGGCGAGCACCGGGCCCTCGAAGCGGCGTACGCGGTCGACCGGGATGCCGGCGAGTTGAGCGACCTCCTCCGCGGAGGCACCGGCCCGTATGCGGGCCTGGATGTCGCGGGGGCGGAGGTGGCTCTCCACCTCGATCTCGATCTGGTTCAGGCGCGCACGGTCGTTGCGTACGGCAGCCCGTAGACGCTCATCGATCGGAAGCGTGTACTCCGTGCTGTCCGCAGCCTTGAGCACCAGTCGTGTGCCGTCATTTGAGACGGCCACGACACGCAGTTCGGGCATGGGGACCTCCCGGGTGGTGCCTGCCGACGTCACGTGCGTCGCTGCTTCCGCTAGTCGAGTGTGGCCTGCCCGGGTGCAGCCTGCCACAACCTTGCCGAGTTAAACCGGCGTGTCGGGCATGCGCCCTTGATCGCCGTTATGGCACGGTTACCTGTTGGGCACGCACAGTGACCGAACGATTACTGTGCGCAGCAGGAACCCGTGCAACACCGCGGCATCGCCGGTCTCGAGTGCCGTTTCTCCATCGTCCGGCCCCCTCTCCCGAGTCCGGACATCCGTAAGGAAGGACGGCCCCAGGGCTCGCCACAGTACTCCATTCGGGCCACCCAGGTGGACCGCCGCGCCGCCGAACTTGTCTCCGACGGCGGGAGTTGGGCTGCCCTGAATCCCCTCCGTATCCGCGCGGACCTGCGTCCCGGACCGTTTTCGGGTGTCCTGCTTCACAGAATCACCAGAAATGGAACTATCTGTTTCGCTCAGGGGTCAGTAACTCCAGGAAGAGGAGAAGCGCGAGAGGCGGGACACGCAGGGGATGTCGATGGGTCAGAAGACGCCGCGAGGCACGCAGGACGACGAACCGGAGAAGAAGAAGCTCGATCTGAGCGTGGCGCAGATCGCGGGCTCCTCCCTCGCCACCGTCGCGGCGGCCCTGCTCGCCTCGAAGATGGGGGTCTACGGCACCATCCTCGGCGCGGGCGTGGTGAGCGTGGTCGCCACCGCGGGCGGACCCGTGATCCAGCACTTCTTCCGGCGTACGGGCGACCAGCTGCGCGAGACCTCCCGCCCGAGGGCCCGTCAGGTGCCGGTGGTGCACGAGGACCAGGCGGCCGACGGCACGCTGTCGCCCGGCGCCGCCCCGCCGTCCGAGGACTTCGGCGAGGCCACCGTGCACGGCACCCGCGTGCGCGGCTGGAAGCGGACGGCGGTCGCCTCGGGCGCGGCGTTCGCCGTAGCCGTCGGCGGTCTCGGCGCCTACGAGGCGGTCGCGGGCACCTCGGTCAGCTCGGGCGGCGACACCATCCTCTCCGGCGGCACCCGCAAGGCCGCCGACCACCGGCCGGCCCCGCCCGAGGACGGGCCCGGCACCGGAGACAAGGGCGAGCAGGGCGGGAAGGGCGGCGAGAGTCCCGGGACCGGCACCTCCCCGGACCCCGCGGGCTCCCGCGGCGGCCGGAGCCCGAGCCCCGGGACGACCCCCTCCGGTTCGGGGGAGCCGACCCCCGGCCCGACCCCGCCGAAGCCCGACCCGAAGCCCGACCCGAAGCCCACGCCCACCCCGAGCCGCTCGGCGGCCGGCGGGACGGGCTCCGGCGGCACGCCCGGTCCGGGCTCCGACAGCACCGGCGCCGGCACCGGCGCCGGAACGGCCGCGCCGGGAGCCTCCTGACCCGGGGTCAGTCGCCCAGCACGCGCCGCAGGTAGTCGTTGCCGAACACCCGGTCCGGGTCCAGCCGGTCGCGGAGCGCGGTGAACTCGCCGAAACGCGGGTACACCTTCGCGAAGTACTCCGCGTCGCGCGTGTGCACCTTGCCCCAGTGCGGCCGCCCGCCGTGCGCGGTGAAGATGCGCTCCGCCGCGGTGAAGTAGGCCTGGTAGGGCGTGCCCTTGTACATGTGGACCGCGATGTAGGCCGTCTCGCGCCCCGAGGCCGTCGACAGGGTGATGTCGTCGGCCGGGGCCGTGCGGACCTCCACCGGGAAGCTGATCCGCAGCCCGGAACGTTCCACCATCGCCTTGAGCTCCCGCAGCGCCTCGACGACGTGCTCGCGGGCGAGCGCGTACTCCATCTCCACGAACCGCACCCGGCGCGGACTGGTGAACACCTTGTACGGGATGTCGGTGTACGTGCGCGCCGACAGCGCGCGGCTGGCGATCCGGGCGATGCCCGGGATGGCGGCCGGGACGGCGCGGCCCAGTGAGTTGACGGCCTGGAAGAGCCCGTTGGACAGCAGTTCGTCCTCCACCCAGCCGCTCACCGCTCCGGGCGGGGCGGCCGGGCCCTGGCTGCGGTTGTTCCGCTTGGTGTTGCAGTTGCCGGTGTGCGGGAACCAGTAGAACTCGAAGTGCTCGTTCTCCGCGAAGTGCTCCTCGAACTCGGCCGTGACCCGGTCGAAGGGCATCGGCTCCTCGCGGGCCGTCAGGAAGAACAGCGGCTCCACGGCCAGGGTGAGGGCGGTGACGACGCCGAGCGCCCCGATGCCGAGGCGGGCCGCGGCGAAGACCGCGCGTTCCTCTTCGTTTCCGTTTGCGGAGCAGTTCAGGAGCCGGCCGTCGGCCGTGACCAGCTCCAGGCCGCGGATCTGCGCGGAGAGGGAGGCCGAGTCGCGGCCGGTGCCGTGGGTGCCGGTGCTGGTGGCTCCGGAGACCGTCTGCTCCATGATGTCGCCCATGTTCGTGAGCGACAGGCCCTCCTTCGCGAGGGCCTGGTTGAGGTCCTTGAGGACCGTGCCGGCCGAGACCGTGACGGTTCCGGCCGCCCGGTCGATCGCCCGGATCCCGGCCAGGGCCTGCGGCCGTATCAGCACCCCGTCGGTGGCGGCGGCCGCGGTGAAGGAGTGGCCGGTGCCCACCGCCTTCACCTTCAGGCCCTCCTCGGCGGCCCGGCGGACCGCCTCCTGAAGCTCCCCGACCGAGGCCGGGGTGACCACGCGGGCGGGCGCGGACGAGACGTTGCCCGCCCAGTTATGCCACGTGGCCCGTGTCCTCGAACCGCTCTGACCTGCTGTCGCCGTCCCCATCGGTAGCTGGCTCCTCCCCTTGCGCCGGCTTCGTCAGCCGGCGGTATCCCGCGAACGCCACCGCTGCCGCGGCCGCTCCCGCCGAGATGGAGACGACGTACCCGCTCTTGGCGCCGGCCGTGTCGATGACCAAGCCGGTCACCGAGGAACCGGCCGCGACACCGACCGCGAGGCCGGTGCTGATCCAGGTCATGCCCTCGGTCAGCTTCGAGCGTGGTACGTGCGCCTCGATCAGGGCCATCGTGGTGATCATCGTGGGAGCGATGGCGAGGCCCGAGACGAAGAGCGCCACGGCCAGAAACGGAAGGTTCCCGGCCAGTAGGAGGGGGATCATACTCACGGCCATCGCACAGATGCCCAGTACCCACCTGCGTTCGGCCGTTCCCTTGAGGTGCAGCAGCCCGAAGACGATGCCGGCCAGACAGGAACCGAGCGCCCAGACGGCCAGGATCACGCTCGCGAGGGGCTTGTGGCCCTGTTCGTCGGCGAAGGCCAGGGTCGCCACGTCGATCGACCCGAAGATCGCGCCCGTCGCCACGAACGTGGCCATCAGGACCTGGAGGCCGGGGGAGCGGAGCGCCGAAGTCCGGTCCGTGTGCTCGCTGTGGGGGTGCGGCTCCGGCTCGGTCGAGCGCAGCGCCGTCAGCCACCACACGCCCACCAGCAGGCAGAGCGCCGCGATCAGCGGGCCGGCCTCCGGGAACCAGGTGGTGGACAGCGAGATCGCGATGATGGGGCCGAAGATGAAGCACACCTCGTCGATCACGGACTCGAACGAGTACGCGGTGTGCAGGCTCGGGGTGTCCCGGTAGATCGCCGTCCAGCGGGCCCGGATCATCGATCCGACGCTCGGTACGCAGCCGGCGAGGGCGGAGAAGAGGAACAGGGTCCAGTCGGGCCAGCCGTTCGCCGCGGCCAGCAGCAGTCCGGCCACCGCCGCGACCGCGAAGAGCGTCGCGGGCCGCAGCACACGGCGCTGCCCGTAGCGGTCGACCAGCTTGGAGACCTGGGGACCGACCGCGGCGGCGGACAGCGCGAGGGTTCCGGTGAGGGCGCTGGCCAGCCCGTACCGGCCGGTGATCTCGGAGATCATCGTGAGGATGCCGACGCCCACCATGGACAGCGGCATCCGGCCTATGAGGCCGGCCGCGCTGAACGCCTTGGTTCCGGGAGCGGCGAATATCGCGCGGTAGGGACTGGGCAAGGTGCCCTCCGTAAGGGACGTCATCGGCCCATACAGGTTACGACCGCCGGCAAGGCACCCGCATGGGGAGAACACAGGAAACTTAGGGTGACCTTACCTGTGACGCGCGGTGGCGTCGGGACCGGGCCGGTTCTCCCCGGCGGATGCCGAGTGGCAGGATTCGACGCATGTCTGACCAGCTTCGCGCCTCTGCCACGCCCGCGGCCGAAGGCCTCGCCGCCCCCTACGACGCCCTCCTGCTGCTGTCCTTCGGCGGCCCCGAGGGCCCCGACGACGTCGTGCCGTTCCTGGAGAACGTCACGCGGGGGCGGGGGATCCCGCGCGAGCGGCTCAAGGAGGTCGGGCAGCACTACTTCGGCTTCGGCGGGGTCAGCCCGATCAACGGGCAGAACCGCGAGCTGCTGGACGCACTGCGCAAGGACTTCGCGGAGCACGGACTGGACCTGCCCGTGTACTGGGGCAACAGGAACTGGGCCCCGTACCTGACCGACGTGATGCGCGAGATGGCCGCCGACGGGCGCCGCCGGATCGCCGTGCTGGCGACCAGCGCCTACGCCTCGTACTCGGGCTGCCGGCAGTACCGCGAGAACCTCGCCGACGCGCTCGGCCGGCTGGCCGGGGAGGGCGTGGCCGAGCTGCCCAGGGTGGACAAGCTGCGGCACTACTTCAACCACCCCGGCTTCGTGCGGCCCATGATCGACGGGGTCCTCGCCTCGCTCGCCGCCCTGCCGGAGGAGGTGCGGGCGGGCGCGCACCTGGCGTTCACCACGCACTCGATCCCGGAAGCGGCCGCCGACACCTCCGGGCCGGCCGAGGAGCACGGCGAGGGCGGCGCGTACGTCAAGCAGCACCTGGACGTCGCCGGGGTGATCGCGGACGCGGTGCGGGCCGAGACGGGCACCGAGCTGCCCTGGGAGCTGGTCTACCAGTCGCGCAGCGGCGCCCCGCACATCCCGTGGCTGGAGCCGGACATCTGCGACCACCTGGAGGCCCTGCACGCGGCGGGCGCCCCGGCGGTGGTGATGGTGCCGATCGGGTTCGTCTCGGACCACATGGAGGTCCTGTACGACCTCGACACGGAGGCCACGGCCAAGGCCGCCGAGCTCGGCCTGCCCATCGCCCGCTCGGCGACGGTCGGCGCCGATCCGCGGTTCGCCGCGGCGGTACGTGACCTCGTGCTGGAGCGGGCCGCCACCGAGCGCGGGGAGCCGGCCGAGCGGTGCGCGCTGGGGCTGCTCGGGCCGAGCCACGACCTGTGCGCGGTGGGCTGCTGCCCGGCGCGGGCGCCGCGGCCGGCCGCCGCGGGCGCGGACAGCCCGTACGCCTGAGGGCCCGGACGCCGCGGCCCGATCCACGAAGACCCACCCGGACAGGACCCGACTCCAGGGAGTGGCACGACCATGATTTCTGCGGAACTGCGCGCCGAACTGCTCGAAGTGGGCCTGGAGGCCGCCCGGCAGGCGGGCGAACTGCTGCGGGACGGCAGGCCGGCCGATCTGGCGGTGGCCGCGACCAAGTCCAGCCCGATCGACGTGGTGACCGAGATGGACATCGCGGCGGAGAAGCTGATCGCCGGCATCCTCGCGGAGCGGCGCCCCGAGGACGGGCTGCTCGGCGAGGAGGGCGCGGACACGCCGGGGACGAGCGGGGTGCGCTGGGTCGTGGACCCGCTGGACGGCACCGTCAACTACCTGTACGGGCTGCCGAGCTGGGCCGTGTCCATCGCGGCCGAGTACCGGGGCGAGACGGTGGTGGGGGTCGTCGCGGCGCCGATGCGCGGGGAGACGTACCACGCGGTGCTGGGCGGCGGGGCGTGGCTGGGCGACCTCCGGCTCGCCTGCCGGCCCGCGGCGCCGCTGGACCAGGCGCTGGTCGCGACCGGGTTCGCCTACGTGCAGACCCGGCGGGCGCACCAGGCCGACGTGGCGCAGCGGATCATCCCGGTGGTGCGGGACATCCGGCGGGGCGGTTCGGCGGCGGTGGACCTGTGCGACGTGGCCGCGGGGCGCCTCGACGGGTACTGGGAGCGGGGGCTGAACCCCTGGGACCTGGCGGCCGGGGCGCTGATCGCGCGGGAGGCGGGGGCGCTGACGGGCGGCCGGCCGGGGCAGCCGGCTTCGGGGGAGCTGGCGATCGCCGCCACGCCCGCCGTGTTCGCCTCGCTCCAGCCGCTGCTGGACGAGGCGGAGGCCTGGCGCGACTGACGCGGCTGACACGGAGGGCGACCAGGGCGCGGGCACGCGGACGCGGGGGCACACGGGCACGGGGGCACGGGCACGAGGTCGTGCGGGCATGAGAGAACCCCGGCCGCCGAGGGAGGCAGCCGGGGTCCGGAGGTACGGGGTCAGGCGGCCGTGACCGGTACGCCGTGTTCGGCGGCCAGGCGCTGGAGGTCTTCCAGCTCGGCCTGTTCCACATCCGCGAGGTAGTCGTCGCCCGTCTCACGGGCCTTGCTGAGGTCCGACTGCGTGGCTTTGATGCGCTGCAGAAGACCCGCGGTGAATGCGTCCATGGTGGGTGCGCCCCCTCTTCGTGGGTCGGCGGCGGGTGAGCACGTGGCAGTCCGCCGTCAGGGAGTGGTTGGGGTGTGCAGTCGTCCTCCCCGGCACCCTGGGCCCAGAAACCTCGTAAGGCCGGGAAATCCTCACCTCCACCCCGGAATCCCGGTCCAGGGGCGCCTTACAGCCGGTTTACGGCTTAAACGGGCAGGATGGACGACGCAATACACGTGTGCCCTTCTGGGCTCGAAGGAAGGAAACGACGTGCGCGTACTCGTCGTCGAGGACGAGCAGCTGCTCGCCGATGCGGTGGCCACCGGCCTGCGCCGGGAGGCCATGGCCGTGGACGTCGTGTACGACGGCGCCGCGGCCCTTGAGCGCGTCGGGGTGAACGACTACGACGTGGTCGTGCTCGACCGGGACCTCCCGCTCGTACACGGTGACGACGTCTGCCGGAAGATCGTCGAACTCGGCATGCCCACCCGCGTGCTCATGCTCACCGCCTCCGGCGATGTGAGCGACCGGGTCGAGGGCCTGGAGCTCGGAGCGGACGACTACCTGCCCAAGCCCTTCGCCTTCACCGAGCTGACCGCCCGCGTACGGGCCCTCGGGCGCCGTACGACCGTGGCGCTGCCGCCCGTGCTGGAGCGGGCCGGCATCAAGCTGGACCCGAACCGCCGCGAGGTCTTCCGCGAGGGCAGGGAGGTGCAGCTGGCGCCGAAGGAGTTCGCGGTGCTGGAGGTGCTCATGCGCAGCGAGGGGACCGTGGTCTCGGCCGAGCAGCTGCTGGAGAAGGCCTGGGACGAGAACACCGACCCGTTCACCAACGTGGTCCGGGTGACCGTCATGACCCTGCGGCGCAAGCTCGGCGAGCCGCCCGTGATCGTCACCGTGCCGGGCTCCGGATACCGGATCTGACGGGGATGGCAGCGACCCCGGCGCCACCGGCGGCGCCACCGAAACCGACCTGGGACCCCGGCCAGCCCGAGGGTCCCTTCCCTTGGCTGCGGCCGACCATCCGGATACGGCTCACCCTGCTCTACGGCGGGATGTTCCTGATCGCCGGCATCCTGCTGCTGTCGATCATCTACCTCCTGGCGGCGCAGGCGCTGCGCGAGGGGAACGGGCTGCCGTTCAAGATCGTCGGCGGCTCCGAGGTGCAGGTCATCAGCAACACCTGCCCCGGTGTGGGCGGTACGGGCCAGCCGCTCGACCAGTTCAACGCCGCGATCAACGCGTGCGTCCTGGAACAGCGCAAGCACGCCCTGGACGACCTGCTCAGCCGCTCCCTCATGGCCCTGCTCGGCCTCAGCATCATCGCCTTCGCCTTCGGCTACGCGATGGCCGGCCGGGTGCTCTCGCCGCTCGGCAAGATCACCCGGACCGCCCGCCGGGTGGTCGGCTCCGACCTGACCCGGCGGATCGAGCTGGACGGGCCGGACGACGAGCTGAAGGAGCTCGCCGACACCTTCGACGAGATGCTGGACCGGCTGGAGCGGGCCTTCACGGCCCAGCAGCGCTTCGTGGCCAACGCCTCGCACGAGCTGCGGACCCCGCTCGCGATCAACCGGACCCTGCTGGAGGTGCACCTCTCCGATCCGGGGGCTCCGGTGGAGCTCCAGCAGCTCGGCAAGACCCTCCTCGCCACGAACGAGCGCAGCGAGCAGCTGGTCGAGGGCCTGCTGCTGCTGGCCCGGAGCGACAACCAGATAATCGAGCGCAAGCCCGTGGACCTGGCGGAGGTCGCCTCGCGGGCCATCGACCAGGCGCGCGGCGAGGCCGTGGCGAAGGGCGTGGAGATCCGCGGCGAGCGCGCGCTCGCCGTCGTCCAGGGCAACGGCGTGCTGCTGGAGCGGATCGCCCTCAACCTGGTGCAGAACGCGGTCCGGTACAACGTGCCGGAGGGCGGCTGGGTGGAGGTCACCACCGAGGCCCAGCACGGTCAGGCGGTGCTCCTGGTATCGAACACGGGTCCCGTTGTTCCCGCGTACGAGGTGGACAACCTCTTCGAGCCCTTCAGGCGGCTGCGTACGGAGCGAACGGGCAGTGACAAGGGTGTGGGGCTCGGCCTGTCGATCGCGCGCTCTGTGGCGCGCGCACACGGCGGCCGGATCCAGGCGACCCCCCGCGAGGGCGGTGGCCTCGTGATGCGTGTCACTCTGCCCCTGTGAGCCGGAGTCCCGTCTGTTCGCTGTTGGCTGAATCACCACAGGGTGGACGAGACGGACTCTGTGTGATCGATCACATTGTCGAGTGTTGGGGCATGTGCGTTCAGTGACCCTGGGAAGGCCGGAAAGCCCGGGAAGTCCGGGTTTCCGGCCCCCCTGATGGCGGGAAATACACGGGGTGGCGTTTGTGCAAGACGGCCCCCGGACCGTGTACGGTCCCGGTCGTCATCCCAGCTACATGCTCCTTCGGGCGTGGCGCTGGGTGTCGATTGAGTAACAGACCTTGATGTGAGGCAAAATCTCCGCCTCAGGTCGGGCACAAGTCCGGCCTCTCGCGCGTTACGTGCGCTGAGACACCGCTAAATCCCAGAGGGGGAGAGCGAACAATGGCAACGGACTACGACACCCCACGCAAGACCGACGACGACGTCGACAACGACAGCATCGAAGAGCTGAAGGCCCGGCGTAACGAGAAGTCGTCCTCGAACGTCGATGTGGACGACTTTGAGGCCGCGGAAGGCATGGAGCTTCCCGGTGCGGACCTCTCCAACGAGGAGCTGGCCGTACGGGTCCTGCCCAAGCAGGCCGACGAGTTCACCTGCATGAGCTGCTTCCTGGTGCACCACCGCAGCCAGCTGGCACGTGAGAAGAACGGCCAGCCGATCTGTCGCGACTGCGACTGAAAGGCCTCGGCCGTGACAGGCTCGACGCCATTTCGGAAGCGACGCTTCCGGAAATCTGGCGGTCCGGCGGAGACGCAGGTGGGAGCCACGGACCCGGCAACGGGTCCTGGAGCCCCCGGCGACCCCGCTTTCGAGACGAGTGCCGTGCCCTCCGACACCGCCCCAGCGGTGCCGTCGGCCACGGACGCTGACGAGGGGTCCTGGAACACGTCCGGGGCCCGTCGGATGCAAGCCGTCAAGAACGGTGTGCGCAAGGGCGGCGAAGGTGCGAAGGCCGTCGCCCTGTACATCACCGACCGAGTCATCGAGAACGCACCGCGCGTTCCGGTTCGGGACCTCGCGACCCTGCGCGCGCAGTTCCCGGGCCTCGCTCCCGATCAGCTGGCCGACAAGCTGATCGCGGGCGCCGCCAACGCCACCTCCACGGTGGGCGCCGGTATCGGCGCGGCGGCCATGCTGCCGGTACCGCCCGCCATGCCGGCGGAGCTGGCCGCGGAGATCACCGCCGTCGCCGCGATCGAGCTGAAGCTGATCGCCGAGCTCCACGAGGTGTACGGGCTCCGCCCGCCCGGCGGCCTCAAGGACCGCAGCTTCGCGTATCTGACCTCGTGGACCGAGGAGCGCGGGGTCGACCTGACCAAGCCGACGACGCTGAACGCGGCGCTGGGCGGTCAGATGAAGCGCGAACTGCGCCAGCAGATCATGAAGCGGATGTTCCGCAACCTTCCGAACCTGATGCCCTTCATGGTGGGCGCGGCCGTCGGCGCGGTCATGAACCGCCGGGACACCCGCAAACTCGCCGAGAAGGTGCGGGGTGACCTGCGGGCCCGCGCCGTGGCCTGGGACGCCCTGCCGAGACTTGCGCCCCTTGAGCGGGCCGCTGAGCCCCTTCCCGAGGCCATCAGGGCCGCCATCGAGGGCCCCGATCCGCGCGAGCGGGACTGAAGGCCCTTCCCAGGGACGCCGACCGGACCCCGACCGGACCCCGACCGGACCCGATCGGAACCCCGACCGGGCCCCCCGCCTCAGGCGCCGGCCGGTCCGGACGCCGCGGCCGGGCTGCTCTTCGCGGCGCGGATGGCCGCCACCAGGGCCTGGGGCTCGCGCGTGGAGACGTAGACGTACGGGGTCGGGTCCGCCGGGTCGGTGACCTCGACGCGGACCGCCGTCGGCACGTAGCTGCGCATCAGCATGAAGGCACGGGTGTCGGCCTTGTACGTGCGCCAGGCGAGGGCTTCCTGCGCGTCCAGGATCTCGGGCTCGCCCAGGGCCGTCACCGGGATCCGGGCGTCACCGGCGGCCAGCGCACCGTTCACCACGCGCACGCGCGCGGACCCGTACGAACTCACCACCATCCCCGTCAGCGCGGCGCCCCCCACCAGACCGGCCAGCATCGGCAGCGTGCCCAGCGGGAGCAGCATCAGCGCGCACGCCAGGCCGCTGAGCGCGGCGACGCCCCACCAGGAGCGGGGGGCGGTCAGGCGTTCGTCGTGGTGCGCGGAGGAGAGCTGCATGCGTCCAAGCCTGCCACGAGGCGACCGGCGGGTAGCCGCGCGGGTAAGGTCAGCGGCTGTGAGTGGACGAAACACAGCGTTGACGCCTCCGGCCGATGCCACGGCGCCCATCCGGCACCCCGATGCCCCGGCGCCCGGCGAGCTCCTCGGTGCGCACTACGAGCACTGTTTCGGCTGCGGTGGCAGCCAGCCGCACGGGCTGCATCTCGCGGCCCGCGCCGGCGAGGGTGTGAGCGTCACCGCCGAGTTCACCGTCAAGGAGGCCCACCAGGGCGCTCCCGGCCTCGCCCACGGCGGCGTACTCGCCACCGCGCTCGACGACACGCTGGGCTCCCTGAACTGGCTGCTGCGCGTCATCGCGGTGACCGGTCGGCTGGAGACCGACTACGTACGGCCGGTGCCCGTGGGCACGGTGCTGCACCTGGAGGCCGAGGTCACCGCCGTGGCCGGGCGGAAGATCTACTCCTGTGCGGTCGGCCGAATAGGCGGGCCGCAGGGGCCGGTGGCCGTACGCGCCGACGCCCTCTTCATCGAGGTGAAGGTCGACCACTTCATCGACAACGGACGGCCCGAGGAGATCCGGGCGGCGATGGCCGACCCGGACCAGGTCAGGCGCGCACGCGCCTTCGAGGTGAACCCCTGATGTCTCTGCACAACCCCAACAACGCTCCTCTCGACGTGCTGATCCGCCGCGTCGACCCCGAGGTGCCCCTGCCCGCCTACGGCCACCCCGGCGACGCGGGCTGCGATCTGGTGACCACCGAGGCCGCCGAGCTGGCGCCCGGCGAGCGGACCGTGCTGCCCACCGGCATCTCCATCGCGCTGCCCGACGGGTACGCGGCCTTCGTGCACCCGCGCTCGGGTCTGGCCGCCCGCTGCGGCCTCGCGATGGTGAATGCCCCGGGGACGGTGGATGCCGGGTACCGTGGGGAAATCAAGGTGATCGTGGTCAATCTCGACCCTCGCGAGAGCGTCAGGTTCGAGCGTTTCGACCGCATTGCCCAGCTGGTTGTCCAGCGGGTCGAGAAGGTGCGCTTCCACGAGGTGGCGGAACTTCCCGGCTCGGCCCGGGCCGAGGGGGGTTTCGGCTCCACCGGCGGTCATGCGGCCGTGGCCGGATCCGGCGCTGGTCAGCAGGGTGGGAATGGCTACGCTTCGGTCGTAACCGACCGGGAAGGACAGTGACGTGTTCGGACGTCGCAAGAAGAACGACTCCGTCAAGGACGGCGGCGCGGCCGAGCAGGTCGACGGCGCGCGCGCCGATGAGCAGGACGACGCCGAAGAGCTCGACGCCGCGAAGCCGCGCAGGGTGAACCTGCCGCCGGCCCCGCGGCCCGACGGCCCCTGGGACGTCTCCGAGGTACTCGGCAAGCCGGAGGACGGCCGTGTCGACCTCGGAGGCATCCTCGTACCCGGTGTCGAGGGCATGGAGCTGCGCGTCGAGGTCGCCGGTGACGCGATCGTGGCCGCCACCGTGGTCCTCGGCGACAGCGCCGTGCAGCTGCAGGCTTTCGCGGCGCCCAAGAAGGAAGGCATCTGGGGCGAGGTCCGCGACGAGATCGCCACGGGCATCACCCAGCAGGGCGGCATCATCGACGAGGTCGAGGGCCCGCTGGGCTGGGAGCTGCGCGCGCAGGTCCCCGTACCGCTGCCCGACGGCCAGACCGGCGCCCAGCTGGTGCGCTTCGTCGGCGTCGACGGACCCCGCTGGTTCCTGCGCGGTGTCATCTCCGGCCAGGGCGCGGTGCGCCCGGAGTCGGCCGGCGTGCTGGAGCAGATCTTCCGGGACACCGTCGTCGTCCGCGGCGACGGCCCGATGGCCCCGCGCGACCCCATCGTCCTGAAGCTGCCGAACGACGCCCAGATGGTGCCGGACGGCGTGCAGACGGCGGAGGAGCCCGAGGGTTCCCGCTTCGGCGGCGGCATGGGCCAGCTGGAGCGCGGCCCGGAGATCACCGAGGTCCGCTGACCGCGGACCGGTGGACGGTTTCCGGCCGGTGGGCCGTACTCCTCGCGGGGTACGGCCCACCGGTCTTCGAGGCGGTCCCCGGGGCGGCCTTCGCGGCCGCCGCGTCAGGGATCCGTCAGGGATGGCCGGATGGCCCCCCATCGGCGCGTGAACTGCGGGAACGTCCCCGAGAATGGGCGCATGGGACGCGGCAGGCTACGGATATACCTCGGCTCGGCACCCGGCGTGGGCAAGACGTACGCCATGCTCTCCGAGGGCCACCGCCGGGTGGAGCGGGGCGGCGACTGCGTCGTGGGCTTCGTCGAGCACCACGGGCGGCCGCGCACCGAGGTCATGCTGCACGGCCTGGAACAGCTGCCGCGCAAGGAGCTGGCGTACCGCGGCGCCGCGTTCACGGAGATGGACGTGGACGCGGTCCTGGCCCGCAAACCCGCCGTGGCACTGGTCGACGAGCTCGCGCACACCAATGTGCCGGGCTCGCGCAACGCCAAGCGCTGGCAGGACGTGGAGGAACTGCTCCGGGCCGGCGTCGACGTCGTGTCCACCGTGAACATCCAGCACCTGGAGTCGCTCGGGGACGTGGTCGAGTCGATCACCGGGGTGCGGCAGCGGGAGACCGTGCCGGACGAGGTGGTGCGGCGGGCCGACCAGATCGAGCTCGTCGACATGTCCCCGCAGGCCCTGCGACGGCGGATGGCGCACGGGAACATATACAAGTCCGACAAGGTCGACGCGGCCCTGTCCAACTACTTCCGCCCCGGCAACCTCACCGCGCTGCGCGAGCTCGCGCTGCTGTGGGTGGCCGACCGGGCCGACGAGTACCTCCAGCAGTACCGGGGCGAGCACGACATCCGCTCCACCTGGCAGGCGCGGGAGCGGATCGTCGTCGGCCTCACCGGCGGCCCGGAGGGGCGCACGCTCATCCGCAGGGCGTCCCGGATGGCCGCCAAGGGCTCCGGCAGCGAGATCATGGCCGTCTACATCGCCCGCAGCGACGGCCTGACCGCGGCCTCGCCGAAGGAGCTCGCGGTCCAGCGGACCCTGGTCGAGGACCTCGGCGGAACGTTCCACCACGTCATCGGCGACAACATCCCCGAGGCGCTCCTGGAATTCGCCCGCGGGGTCAACGCCACCCAGATCGTGCTCGGCTCCAGCCGCCGCAAGGCCTGGCAGTACGTCCTGGGGCCGGGCGTGGGCGCCACCGTGGCCCGGGACTCGGGGCCCGACCTCGACGTGCACATCGTCACGCACGAGGAGGTCGCCAAGGGGCGCGGGCTGCCCGTGGTCCGCACGGCCGCCCGGCTGGGCCGGCCCCGGATCGTGGCCGGCTGGATCGTCGGGGTGCTCTTCCCCGCGCTGCTGGCCACCCTGCTCGCCAACATCGACGGGGACCCCGGCCTCGCCAACGAGATGCTGCTGTTCCTGGCGCTGACCGTGGCCGCGGCGCTGCTCGGCGGACTCGTGCCCGCGCTGGCCTCGGCCGCCTTCGGCTCGCTGCTGCTGAACTACTTCTTCGCGCCGCCGGTGCACCGGTTCACCGTCTCCGACCCCAAGAACATCGTGGCCATCTCGGTCTTCTTCGGGGTGGCCGTGGCCGTCGCCTCGGTGGTGGACGTCGCCGCACGGCGGACCCAGCAGGCCGCGCGGCTGCGTGCCGAGTCCGAGATCCTGTCCTTCCTGGCGGGCAGCGTGCTGCGCGGCGAGACCACCCTGGACGCGCTGCTGGAGCGGGTGCGCGAGACCTTCGCGATGGAGTCGGTGGCCCTGCTGGAGCGGCAGAGCGACGTGGAGCCCTGGGCCCCGGCCGGGAGCGTCGGCCCGCACCCGGTCGCCCGGCCCGAGGACGCCGACGTGGACATGCCGATCGGGGACCACATGGCCCTGGCCCTGTCCGGCCGGGTGCTGCCCGCGGAGGACCGCCGGGTGCTCGGTGCCTTCGCCGCGCAGGCCGCCGTGGTGCTGGACCGGCAGCGGCTGGTCGGGCAGGCCGAGGAGGCCCGGCGCCTGGCCGAGGGCAACCGGATCCGCACCGCGCTGCTGGCCGCCGTCAGCCATGACCTCCGTACGCCGCTCGCCTCGATCAAGGCGTCCGTCAGCTCCTTGCGCTCCGACGACGTGGAGTGGTCCGAGGAGGACCGGGCCGAGCTGCTCGAAGGCATCGAGGACGGCGCCGACCGGCTCGACCACCTCGTGGGCAACCTGCTCGACATGTCCAGGCTCCAGACGGGCACCGTGACCCCGCTGATCCGGGAGATCGACCTGGACGAGGTGGTCCCGATGGCGCTGGGAGGCGTACCGGAGGACAGCGTGCTGCTGGACATCCCGGAGAGCCTGCCGATGGTGGCCGTGGACCCCGGGCTGCTGGAGCGGTCGGTGGCCAACGTGGTGGAGAACGCCGTCAAGTACAGCCCGGCGGGCCGTCCCGTCCTGGTCGCCGCCAGCTTCCTCGGCGACCGGGTCGAGGTACGGGTGGTGGACCGCGGCCCCGGAGTGCCCGATCCGGCCAAGGACCGGATCTTCGCCCCCTTCCAGCGGTACGGGGACGCCCCGCGCGGCGCCGGCGTGGGCCTCGGCCTCGCGGTGGCGCGCGGATTCGCGGAGGCCATGGACGGCACCCTCGACGCCGAGGACACCCCCGGGGGAGGGCTGACCATGGTGCTCACCCTGCGCGCGGCGCGGGGCGGCCGGACACCGCCGTACGATCCGGCGGACGACGCGGCCCCTGCCGGTGCGGGCGGCCCCGACCACGCCGGTTCCCCGGAACCGCCTCCCTCGCCGGATCACCCCGTCGACCTCTCCGTACGACAGAAAGCAGGACCTCAATGACCCGGGTGCTCGTGGTGGACGACGAGCCGCAGATCGTCCGAGCCCTCGTGATCAACCTGAAGGCGCGCAAGTACGAGGTCGACGCCGCCGTCGACGGGGCGAGCGCCCTGGAACTGGCGGCCGCCCGCCACCCCGACGTGGTCGTCCTCGACCTCGGCCTGCCCGACATGGACGGCGTCGAGGTGATCAAGGGGCTGCGCGGCTGGACCCGGGTGCCGATCCTCGTCCTCTCGGCCCGGCACAGCTCCGACGAGAAGGTCGAGGCGCTGGACGCGGGCGCCGACGACTACGTCACCAAGCCCTTCGGCATGGACGAGCTGCTGGCCCGGCTGCGCGCGGCCGTCCGCCGGGCCGAGCCCGCCGGCGGCGAGGACGAGGTGATCGTGGAGACCGAGGGCTTCACCGTGGACCTGGCCGCCAAGAAGGCGGTGCGCGCGGGGCGCGACGTACGCCTCACGCCCACCGAGTGGCACCTGCTGGAGGTGCTGGTCCGCAACGGGGGCAAGCTCGTCAGCCAGAAGCAGCTGCTCCAGGAGGTCTGGGGGCCCTCGTACGGCACGGAGACCAACTACCTGCGGGTCTACATGGCACAACTGCGCCGCAAGCTGGAGGCGGACCCCTCGCACCCGCGGCACTTCATCACCGAACCGGGCATGGGATACCGCTTCGAGAGGTAGCGGGGGCGCCGGTACGCTTCCTGTATGAGTGCTGAACCGCGTCCCGAGAAGTCCGCCAAACCGGTCAGGCCGGCGGGCCGGTTCCGCCGGATGATAGAGCGGCTTTCCACCTCCCAGGAGGAGCTGCATTCGGCGGAGCTGCAGGAGGACGCAGAAGCCGCGGGGTGCCGACGGATCTGCGACTGCCACGACCGCGAGATCGTCAAGGTGACGGGAACCCTGCGTACCGTGACCCTGCGGCCGCGCGCGGGCGTCCCGGCCCTGGAGGCGGAGCTGTTCGACGGCTCGGCCGCGCTGGACGTGGTGTGGCTCGGGCGTCGCTCGATCGTGGGAATCGAGCCCGGCCGCCGCATGATCGCCTCCGGGCGGATTTCCATGAGCCATGGGCGCCGGGTGCTCTTCAACCCGAAGTACGAACTCCGACCGCTCGGACAGGAGCTGTAACCGGTGACGTCACTCGACAAACCGACCACGCCGGCGCAGCCGGAACCCGCGGCGGACCAGAAGGCAGTGACCCAGGCGGCGCTCTTCGACGCCTTCGGCGGTATCCGGGGCACCGTGGAGACGATGCTTCCCGGGCTGCTCTTCGTGATGATCTACACGATCAACAAGAACGTGCAGTGGTCCGCCATCGCGGCGGGCGCCGTCGCGGTGCTGCTGGTGATCGTGCGCCTCGCGCGCAAGGACACCGTCAAGCACGCCTTCAGCGGGGTCTTCGGCGTGGGCGTGGGCGTGGCCTTCGCCCTCTTCACGGGCAGCGCCAAGGGCTTCTACCTGCCCGGCATGATCTACGGCGTCGGTCTGGGCGCCGCGTTCACGATCTCGGCACTGGTGGGCTTCCCGCTGCTGGGGGTGATCCTCGGACCGGTGTTCAAGGAGAACCTGTCGTGGCGGACCCGCAACCCCGGGCGCAAGAAGGCGTACACCAAGGCGAGCCTGGCGTGGGGGCTCATCTTCCTCGCCAAGTACGCGATCCTCTTCCCGCTGTACTGGTGGGGGGACGACACGCAGCTGGGCTGGGTGCTGATCGCGCTGAAGCTGCCGCCGATGGTGCTGGCGGTCTACTTCACGTGGGTGTTCCTGGCGAAGGCGCCGCCGCCGATCGACGTGATCGCGGAGTGGGAGGCCGAGGAGGCCGCGGAGAAGGCCCGTAAGTCCGCCGCGAGCTGACGGACGGCGGAGGTACGCGCACACCAACGCGAAGGGGCGGGGCGGCCCGATGGCCGCCCCGCCCCTTCGCCTGTTCCCGCGTCAGTGCCGCCGCGTCACGGGTGACGGGCCTGGAGGAGGTCCTCCAGCTGCTCCTCACGGGCCTGGGCGGCCACGAAGAGGAGCTCGTCGCCCGGCTCCAGGGTCTCCTCGCCGTGCGGGGTGAGCACCCGGTTGCCGCGGATGATCGTGACGAGCGAGGTGTCCTCGGGCCAGCTGATCTCGCTGATCTGCGTACCCGCGACCGAGGAGTCGGCGGGCAGGGTCAGCTCGACCAGGTTGGCGTCGCCGTGGCTGAAGCGCAGCAGCCGCACCAGGTCGCCGACGCTGACGGCCTCCTCGACCAGGGCCGACATCAGTCGCGGAGTGGAGACCGCGACGTCGACGCCCCAGGACTCGTTGAAGAGCCACTCGTTCTTCGGGTTGTTGACCCGCGCCACGACCCGGGGGACCCCGTACTCGGTCTTGGCGAGGAGGGAGACGACCAGGTTGACCTTGTCGTCACCCGTGGCGGCGATGACCACGTTGCAGCGCTGCAGCGCGGCCTCGTCCAGCGAGGTGATCTCGCAGGCGTCGGCCAGCAGCCACTCGGCCTGAGGCACCCGCTCCACGGAGATGGCGGTCGGCGCCTTGTCGACCAGCAGCACCTCGTGGCCGTTCTCCAGCAGCTCACCCGCGATGGAGCGGCCGACGGCGCCCGCTCCGGCGATAGCGACCCTCATGCGTGTGCCTCCTCAGGACCCTCGGCGAAGGCCGCCTCGACCTTGTCGATCTCGTCCGTGCGCATCATCACGTGGACGAGGTCGCCCTCCTGGAGCACGGTTGCCGAAGTGGGCAGGACGGCCTCGCCCAGACGGGTGATGAAGGCGACGCGGACCCCGGTCTCCTCCTGGAGCTTGCTGACCTTGTGCCCGATCCAGGCCGGGGAGGTGTGCACCTCGGCGAGCTGGACACCGCCGCTCGGGTCCCGCCACAGCGGCTCCGCGCCCGAGGGCAGCAGCCGGCGCAGCATCTGGTCCGCGGTCCACCGTACGGTCGCGACGGTGGGGATGCCGAGGCGCTGGTAGACCTCGGCGCGCTTGGGGTCGTAGATGCGGGCGGCGACGTTCTCGACGCCGAACATCTCGCGGGCCACGCGGGCGGCGATGATGTTGGAATTGTCACCACTGCTGACGGCCGCGAAGGCGCCTGCCTCCTCGATGCCGGCCTCCCGCAGGGTGTCCTGGTCGAAGCCGACCCCCGTGACGCGGCGGCCGCCGAACGATGCCCCCAGTCGACGGAATGCGGTGGGGTCCTGGTCGACGACCGCGACCGTGTGACCCTGCTGTTCCAGGGTCTGCGCGAGGGCGGAGCCCACTCTTCCGCAACCCATGATGACGATGTGCACGGCCGTCCTTCCGGCTGACAGCGGCTCGCTGATGACCAGCCTCATTGCATGCTCTGGCTAAACAGGGTCTCAGACCATGGCCCAAGCTACACACGGGCGGTCACCGGTGTGACCATTTGGGGTGCAGGTGGCGCCTCATTGGCTGCGGATTGCCTTGTAATGGGGCGGGGGGTTCGTCAGGCAGATTTCGAACGCTTACGATCCTCTGCGTGTCCAAACTGACCGACGTGCCCAAACGGATCCTGATCGGCCGGGCGCTACGCAGCGACCGCCTCGGAGAAACGCTCCTCCCCAAGCGGATCGCCCTCCCCGTCTTCGCATCCGACCCGCTCTCGTCCGTGGCCTACGCCCCGGGCGAGGTTCTGCTGGTCCTGTCGATCGCGGGTGTGTCGGCGTACCACTTCAGCCCCTGGATCGCCCTCGCGGTCGTGGTGCTCATGTTCACCGTCGTCGCCTCCTACCGGCAGAACGTCCACGCCTACCCCAGCGGCGGCGGCGACTACGAGGTCGCCAACACCAACCTCGGGCCCAAGGCGGGTCTCACCGTGGCGAGCGCCCTGCTCGTCGACTACGTCCTCACGGTCGCCGTCTCCATCTCCTCCGGGGTGGAGAACCTGGGCTCGGCCGTCGATTTCGTGATCGAGCACAAGGTGCTCTCGGCGATGATCATGATTCTGCTGCTCACGCTGATGAATCTGCGCGGCGTGAAGGAATCGGGGAACCTCTTCGCCATTCCGACGTACATCTTCGTCGGAGCGGTATTCGTCATGATCGCCTGGGGTGCCTGGCGGGGCATCGTCCTCGGGGACACCATGGAGGCCCCGACCGCCGATCTGGAGATCAAGGCCGAGCACGAGGGGCTGGCCGGCTTCGCGCTGGTCTTCCTGCTGCTGCGGGCCTTCTCCTCCGGCTGCGCCGCCCTCACCGGCGTCGAGGCCATCAGCAACGGCGTGCCCGCCTTCCGCAAGCCCAAGAGCAAGAACGCCGCCACCACCCTCGCCCTCATGGGCGGCCTGGCCGTCACCATGTTCTGCGGGATCATCGGCCTGGCCATGGCCACCAACGTGCGAATGTCGGAGAACCCCGCCACCGACCTGCTGGAGGACGGCACCCCGGTCGGCCCCGACTACGTCCAGCACCCGGTCATCTCCCAGGTGGCCGAGGCCGTCTTCGGCGCCGGCAGCTTCCTCTTCATCGTCCTCGCCGCGGCCACCGCGCTCGTCCTGTTCCTGGCCGCGAACACCGCGTACAACGGCTTCCCGCTGCTCGGCTCGATCCTCGCCCAGGACCGCTACCTGCCGCGCCAGCTGCACACCCGCGGCGACCGGCTCGCCTTCTCCAACGGCATCGTGCTGCTCGCGGGCGCCGCCATGCTGCTGGTGTGGGTCTACGACGCCGACTCGACGAAGCTGATCCAGCTCTACATCGTGGGCGTCTTCGTCTCCTTCACGCTGAGCCAGATCGGCATGGTCCGGCACTGGAACCGCCACCTGCGCACGGAGCGGGACCAGGCCGCCCGCCGCCGGATGCACCGCTCGCGCGCCATCAACACCTTCGGTGCGATCTTCACCGGCCTGGTGCTGGTCGTCGTCCTGGCCACCAAGTTCACGCACGGCGCCTGGGTCGCCCTGCTCGGCATGGTGATCTTCTACGGAACGATGACCGCGATCCGCAAGCACTACGACCGGGTCGCCGCGGAGATCGCCGCCGCCGAAGGCCCGAGCGACGACAGCGTGCGCCCCTCCCGGGTCCACTCGATCGTCCTGGTCTCCAAGGTCCACAAGCCCACGCTGCGGGCCCTGGCCTTCGCCAAGCTGACCCGCTCGGACACCCTGGAGGCGCTGAGCATCAGCGTCGACCCGGCCGAGACCAAGGCCCTGCGCGAGGAGTGGGAGCGGCGGGGCATCAACGTCCCGCTCAAGATCCTCGACTCCCCGTACCGCGAGATCACCCGCCCGGTGGTCGAGTACGTCAAGGGCCTGCGCAGCGAGAACCCGCGCGACGCCGTCAGCGTGTACATCCCGGAGTACGTCGTCGGCCGCTGGTACGAGCACCTGCTGCACAACCAGAGCGCGCTGCGGCTCAAGGGCCGGCTGCTCTTCACGCCCGGCGTGATGGTCACCTCGGTGCCGTACCAGCTGGAGTCCTCGGAGCTCGCCAAGCGGCGGGCGAAGAAGCGGCAGGAGTGGAACGCCCCGGGCGCGGTGCGCCGCGGGCCGGTGGACACCCCGCGGCCGCGGCCGAAGGACAACGCGGGCAAGTAGCCCGGACGGAGGCCGCACCCCGGTTGGTGAACGGCCGGACGAGATCCACGTAAACTGGTGGGTCGGTCGTCCGGCCGTTCCCTTTTTTCATTTTTTGGAGTCTCCCCACCATGACCGAGCAGAACGAGAAGCAGTCACTGGTCGGGGAGGAGTACGAGGTCGAGGTCGGTCCCGTCGCGCACGGCGGCCACTGCATCGCCCGCACCGCCGAGGGCCGGGTCCTGTTCGTCCGCCACGCACTGCCCGGCGAGAAGGTCGTCGCGCGCGTGACCGAAGGCGAGACGGACTCCCGCTTCCTGCGCGCCGACGCCATCACCGTGCTGGACGCCTCCAAGGACCGCGTCGAGGCACCGTGCCCGTACGCCGGTCCCGGCAAGTGCGGCGGCTGCGACTGGCAGCACGCCAAGCCGGGCGCCCAGCGCCGGCTCAAGGGCGAGGTCGTCGCCGAGCAGCTGAAGCGGCTCGCCGGGCTCACCCCGGAGGAGGCCGGCTGGGACGGCACGGTCATGCCGGCCGAGGGCGACAAGCTCCCGGCCGGGCAGGTGCCGCAGTGGCGCACCCGGGTCCAGTTCGCGATCGACGAGGACGGGCGGGTGGGCCTGCGCAAGCACCGCTCGCACGACATCGAGCTGATCGACCGCTGCATGATCGCCGCTCCCGGCGTCAGCGAACTGGGCATCGAGCAGCAGGACTGGCCCCAGATGGCGTCGGTCGAGGCGATCGCGGCGACCGGCTCCCAGGACCGCCAGGTCGTCCTCACTCCCCGTCCCGGCGGCCGCCTCCCGCTCGTCGAGCTGGACAAGCCGGTCTCGGTCCTGCGGGTCGAGGAGAAGGACGGCGGGGTCCACCGGGTCCACGGCCGCCCCTTCGTGCGCGAGCGCGCGGACGGCCGTACGTACCGCGTGGGCATGGGCGGCTTCTGGCAGGTCCACCCGCAGGCCGCCGACACCCTGATCAAGGCCGTCATGCAGGGCCTGATGCCGCGCAAGGGTGAGATGGCCCTGGACCTCTACTGCGGCGTCGGCATCTTCGCGGGCGCGCTGGCGGAGCGCCTCGGCGACACGGGCGCGGTGCTCGGCATCGAGTCCACGAAGCGCGCGGTCGAGGACGCCCGGCACAACCTGGCGGACTTCCCCCGGGTCCGCGTCGAGCAGGGCAAGGTCGAGCAGATCCTCCCGAAGACCGGCATCACCGAGTGCGACCTGGTCGTCCTGGACCCGCCCCGCGCCGGCGCCGGCAAGCAGACCGTCCGCCACATCGCGGGCCTCTCCGCCCGCCGCATCGCCTACGTGGCCTGCGACCCGGCGGCCTTGGCCCGGGACCTGGGCTACTTCAAGGAGAACGGCTACCGCGTCCGCACGCTCCGCGTCTTCGACCTCTTCCCGATGACGCACCACGTGGAGTGCGTGGCGATCCTGGAGCCGGTGCGCGAGGACGCCTGAATTGGCTGAGTGAGCGGAGCGTTCCTTCAGCGGGCCCGGTCGCATCTGTGGATGCGGCCGGGCCTGTTGCGTGGTTGGGGGCGGTCAGGTGGTGACCGGGAGGCCCGTGTGGTCCTTGATGCGCTTCATGATGATCTGCGAGTTGACCTCCGTGACTCCGGAGAGGGCGGTCAGCTGCTCGATCCAGAGGCGCTCGTACGCGCGCAGGTCGGCCACCGCGATGCGGAGCAGGCAGCCGGGGCTGCCGAAGAGGCGGTAGGCCTCGATGACGTCGGGGATGTCCTGGAGGGCGGCTTCGAAGGCTTCCACCGCGTCGCGGTCGCGGCGCACCTCGACCGAGACCAGGACCTCGAAGCCGCGGCCCACGGCCTCGGGGTCGATGACCGCGCGGTACCCCTGGATCACCCCGTCCTGCTCCAGCTGGCGGACCCGGCGCATGCAGGGGGAGGGGGTCAGGCCCACGCGCTGGGCCAGCTCCTGGTTGCTGAGGCGACCGTCCTGCTGGAGCTCGCGCAAGATTTCTCTATCGATGGCGTCCATTGCGCAATTATCACCCAGTGAGTGTTACGTGAGAGCTTAAAGAGGCAATCGTATTGCGCGTAGATCTCACTATCATTGCCGTATATAGGAATTCTGTACGAGTAGCGTGAGGGGAAGGGCGGGCATGGGACGCATCGTCGTCATCAGCACGGGCGGGACGATAGCCAGTCGCTGGAAGGGATCCGGCTTCGCCGCCGATGCCGACGGCAGTGAGGTGATGGCCACCGCTCCGCTGCCCGAGGGGATCAGCGTCGAGGTGGTCGACCTGTTCAGCGTGAACAGCCCCCGGCTCACCACCGCCCACCAGCTCACCCTGCTGCGCACCGTCCACGAGGTGCTCGCGGACCCCGGCGTCGACGGCATCGTCGTCACGCACGGCACCGACACCCTGGAGGAGTCGGCCTTCCTGGTCGACCTGCACCACCACGACCCGCGCACGGTCGTGTTCACCGGCTCGCAGCTGCCCATGGGCTCCGCCGACGGGGACGGGCCCGGCAACCTCTACGACGCGCTGCTCACCGCCGCCACCACGCGCGGGCTCGGCGTACTGATCACCTTCGCCGGACGGGTGCACGCCGCGCGGGGGACCGTGAAGACGCAGGCCGTGGCCCTGGACGCGTTCGCCGACCCCTCGAAGGAACTGCTCGGCAAGATCGGCTTCGGCAAGGTCGCCATGCTGCGCAAGCCGCAGCGGCCGGCCCCGCTCGCGCTGCCCGCGATGCCGGAGCTGCCGCCGCGCGTGGACATGGTGATGCACCACGCCGACGGCGACCCGGTCCTGCTGAACGCCGCCGTCGAGGCGGGGGCGCGCGGCATCGTCCTCATCGGCACCGGGGCCGGCAACGCGACCCCGGAGATCGTGGAGGCGGTACGGGGCGCCGTGGCGCGGGGCGTGCTGGTCGCGCTGACCACGCGGGTCGCGGCCGGCCCGGTGACGGAGATCTACACGCACGGCGGGGCGGTGGACCTGGTGGCCGCCGGGGCCGTGCCGACCGGCACGCTGCGGGCGGGGCAGGCGCGGATCGCCGTACTGGCGGCGCTGCTGGCCGCCGATGAGCCCGGCGAGCGGGTACGGGTGCTGCGCGAAACGCTGTCCGCCGAGGGCCCGGTGCTCGTCGAGGCCTGACGGCTGGACGCGTGAACCGGGTGTGGGGAGGGCGGGGACCCGGTCCCCGCCCTTCGCCGTTCCCGGTGTTTGGTCAGGCGCCGCTGAACGCGCCCAGGATGCGGTCCGCCGCCAGGGTCGGCGTCAGGGTGCCCGCGCGGACCGAGGCTTCCAGGTCCGGAGCCAGCTCCCGTACGGCCGGGCTGGCGCGCAGGCGCTCCAGCAGCTCGTCGCGGACCATCGACCAGGTCCACTCCACCTGCTGCGCGGCCCGCTTCGCCGCCAGGCGGCCGCCCGCGTCCAGCAGGCGGCGGTGCTGCTCCAGGCGGTTCCAGATCTCGTCCAGACCCGCCGACTCCCGCGCGCTGCAGGTCAGGACCGGCGGGGTCCAGGCCGCGTCGGCCGGGTGCATCAGGCGCAGCGCGCCCGCCAGTTCACGCGCGGCGGCCTTCGCGTCGCGCTCGTGCGGGCCGTCCGCCTTGTTGACCGCCAGTACGTCCGCCAGCTCCAGCACGCCCTTCTTGATGCCCTGGAGCTGGTCTCCCGTACGGGCCAGGGAGAGCAGGAGGAAGGAGTCGACCATGCCCGCCACCGTCGTCTCCGACTGGCCGACACCGACCGTCTCGACGAGGACCACGTCGTACCCGGCCGCCTCCATCACGATGATGGACTCCCGGGTCGCCTTGGCGACCCCGCCCAGCGTGCCCGCCGAGGGCGAGGGGCGGACGAAGGCCGCCGGGTCCACGGACAGCCGTTCCATCCGGGTCTTGTCGCCCAGGATGGAGCCGCCCGTACGCGTCGACGAGGGGTCGACGGCCAGCACCGCCACCCGGTGCCCCAGCGCGGTCAGCATCGTGCCGAACGCATCGATGAACGTGGACTTGCCCACCCCCGGCACACCGCTGATGCCGATCCGCCGGGCCCGCCCCGAGTGCGGGAGCAGTTCCGTCAGCAGCTGCTGCGCCAGCGCCCGGTGAGCGGGCAGGGTGGACTCGACGAGGGTGATGGCGCGCGCGATGAACGCGCGCTTCCCGTCGAGCACCCCCTTCGCGTAGGCCTCGATGTCGATCTTCGGCATCGACGCCCGCCTACAGCTCGTGCCCGAGATCCGCGGCCAGCCGCGTCACCAGGTCGTGGGCCGCGTCCGGGATCACCGTGCCCGGCGGGAAGACCGCCGTCGCGCCCATCTCCAGCAGCGTGGGCACGTCCGCCGGCGGGATCACCCCGCCCACCACGATCATGATGTCCTCGCGCCCCTCCTCCGCCAGCTGCTCCCGCAGCGCCGGTACGAGGGTCAGGTGGCCGGCCGCCAGCGACGAGACGCCCACCACGTGGACGTCCGCCTCGACGGCCTGGCGGGCCACCTCCGCCGGAGTCTGGAACAGCGGGCCGACGTCCACGTCGAAGCCCAGGTCGGCGAAGGCGGACGCGATCACCTTCTGGCCGCGGTCGTGACCGTCCTGCCCCATCTTGCAGACCAGGATGCGCGGACGGCGGCCCTCCGCCTCCTCGAACCGGTCGATGAGCGCACGGGTGCGCTCCAGGGACGGGGACTCGCCTGCTTCGGTGCGGTACACACCCGAAATCGTACGGATCTGGCTCGCGTGCCGCCCGTACACCTTCTCCAGGGCGTCGGAGATCTCACCCACGGTGGCCTTGGCGCGCGCCGCGTCCACCGCCAGCGCGAGGAGATTGCCGTCACCGCGGCCGGCCGCGTTCGTCAGCGCCCGGAGCGTGTCCTGCGTGACCGCCTCGTCGCGCTCCTCGCGCAGCCGCCGCAGCTTGGCGATCTGCTGGCTGCGCACCGAGGAGTTGTCGACCTTGAGCACGTCGATCTGCTCGTCGTTCTCCACGCGGTACTTGTTCACGCCGATCACCGGCTGCCGGCCGGAGTCGATCCGCGCCTGGGTGCGGGCCGCGGCCTCCTCCACCCGGAGCTTCGGGATGCCCGCGTCGATGGCCTGCGCCATGCCGCCCGCCGCCTCGACCTCCTCGATGTGCTGCCAGGCCCGCCGCGCCAGGTCGTACGTCAGCTTCTCGACGTACGCGCTGCCGCCCCACGGGTCGATCGACCGGCAGGTCCCCGACTCCTGCTGGAGCAGCAGCTGGGTGTTGCGGGCGATGCGCGCCGAGAAGTCCGTCGGCAGGGCGAGGGCCTCGTCCAGGGCGTTGGTGTGCAGCGACTGCGTGTGCCCCTGGGTCGCGGCCATCGCCTCGATGCAGGTGCGGGTGACGTTGTTGAAGACGTCCTGCGCGGTGAGGGACCAGCCCGAGGTCTGCGAATGCGTGCGCAGCGACAGGGACTTGGCGTTCTTCGGGTCGAACTGCTTGACCAGGCGCGCCCACAGCAGGCGGGCGGCGCGCAGCTTCGCGACCTCCATGAAGAAGTTCATGCCGATCGCCCAGAAGAACGACAGCCGCGGCGCGAACGCGTCCACGTCCAGCCCGACGGCCTGACCGGCCCGCAGGTACTCCACGCCGTCCGCGAGCGTGTACGCCAGCTCCAGGTCGGCCGTCGCGCCGGCCTCCTGGATGTGGTAGCCCGAGATCGAGATCGAGTTGTAGCGCGGCATCTTCTGCGAGGTGAACGCGAAGATGTCCGAGATGATCCGCATCGAGGGCTTCGGCGGATAGATGTAGGTGTTGCGGACCATGAACTCCTTGAGGATGTCGTTCTGGATGGTCCCGGCGAGCTTGTCGGGGGAGACGCCCTGCTCCTCCGCCGCCACGATGTAGAGCGCGAGGACCGGCAGCACCGCGCCGTTCATCGTCATCGACACCGTCATCTTGTCCAGCGGGATCCCGTCGAACAGCTGGCGCATGTCGTAGATCGAGTCGATCGCCACGCCCGCCATGCCGACGTCGCCGGTGACGCGCGGGTGGTCGCTGTCGTAACCGCGGTGCGTCGGCAGGTCGAACGCGATCGACAGGCCCTTCTGGCCGGACGCCAGGTTGCGCCGGTAGAAGGCGTTCGACTCCTCGGCCGTGGAGAATCCGGCGTACTGCCGGATCGTCCAGGGCTGGTTCACGTACATCGTCGGGTACGGGCCGCGCAGGTACGGGGCCACGCCCGGGTACGTCCGCAGGAAGTCCAGGCCCTCCAGGTCCCGCCCGGTGTACAGCGGCTTGACGCCGATGCCCTCCGGGGTCTCCCACAGCAGGTCGGAGACGCCGGTGCCGGTGGACTCCTTGACGGCGGTCCGCCACTGCTCCTCGGACCCGGCGGCCGGTCCGGAGCCGTTCAGTGCGAGTTCGGAGAAGTCGGGGATGCTGCTCAAGACGCCACTCCCATCCGGTCGAGTACGGAGGACAGCACGGCGACCGCGTCGCAGCCGGCGAAGACGTACTCGTCCACGGCCTGACCGGCGGTGCCGGGCTTCCCGGCGAGGAACACGGTCGTCGCGCCCGCCGAGCGCAGGGCCGCGGCCACCGCCTCGGCCTGCTCCTCGTACAGCGCGTCGCTGGAGCACACCACGGCCACGCCGTCCGCGCCGCTGGCGGCGTAGGCCGCGGCGGCCGTCTCCGGGTTCACGGACACCGGGTCGTGCACCGGCTCGATGCCGCCCGCCTGAAACAGGTTCGAGGCGAAGGTGGCCCGCGCGGTGTGCGCGGCCGCCGGACCCAGCGCGGCCAGGAAGATCCTCGGCCGCGCGCCGGTCGCCGCCAGGTGGGCGTCGCCGCGGGCGCGCAGGGCCTCGTACGCCTCGTCGCGCCGCACGCGCGGCAGGCCCCCGGTGGGTCCCTCGGGCGCGGGCTCGCGGACGACCGGCTTCTCCGCCAGCAGCGGGAACTCGCTGACGCCCGTGATGGGTTCGCGGCGCTTGGCCAGCTTCTTGGAGCGCTCGGCCCAGGTGGCGGCCAGCCGCTCGGCGACCAGACCGGAGCGCAGCGCGCCGGGCAGACCGCCGGCCTTTTCCACGGTCTGGAAGAACTCCCAGGCGGCGTGCGCGAGTTCGTCGGTCAGCTGCTCCACGTAGTACGAGCCGCCCGCCGGGTCGATCACCCGTGCCAGGTGCGATTCCTCCAGCAGGATCGTGGAGGTGTTACGGGCGATGCGGCGCGCGAACGCGTCCGGCAGGCCCAGCTCGTGGTCGAAGGGGAGGACGGTGACGGAATCCGCGCCGCCCACGCCCGCCGCCATGCAGGCGACGGTGGTGCGCAGCATGTTCACCCACGGGTCGCGCCGGGTCATCATCACCGGTGAGGTGACCGCGTGCTGGCGCTGGGCGCCGGCCTCCGGGACCCCGCAGGCCTCGCCGATCCGGGCCCACAGGCGGCGGGCCGCGCGCAGCTTGGCGATGGTGAGGAACTGGTCGGCGGTCGCCGCGTAGCGGAACTCCAGCTGCCCGAAGGCGGCTTCGGTGCTCAGTCCGGCCTCGGTGAGGGCGCGGAGGTAGGCGACGCCGGTGGCCAGGGACAGCCCCAGCTCCTCGGCGGCACTGCCGCCCGCCTCGTGGTACGGCAGGGCATCCGCCGTCAGGGTGCGTACGTGGGGCCAGGCTTCGGCCGTCCCGTGCGCGAGGACGGCCGCTTCGGCGAGGTCGAGCCGTTCACCCGTACGGGCCTCGTGGCCCAGCGGGTCGGCGCCGAGACAGGCGCGGGCGGCCTCCGGGGCAACTGCGCGCTCGGTGTACAGGCGCAGCAGCGCGCGGGCGGCGTCGGCGTACTCGGCGCCGGCGTCGAGGGTGACCGGGGCCAGGTCGAGGTAGACGCCGTCCAGGGCCCGGGCGAGCCCGTCCAGCGGGAGGCCGGCGCGGCCGACGGTCAGCCAGAGGGCGGTGGTGCCGTTCTCCAGGTCGGCCAGGGCCGCCTCGTTCACCCGTACGGGGTCGGTACCCGCGAGCCGCTGCAGGACGTGCCAGCCGGACGCGCTGGTCCCCTCGGGCTTGCCGCCCCGGACGAAGGGGGCGAAACCGGGGAATCCGGTGTCCTCCCCGTCGGGGAGCGCGGTGTACAGCGGGCGGGTGCGGAGCCCGTCCTCGAGTGTGGTGGACAACGCGTCTTCAGCTGCCTCGCCGGATGCTTCCTTGCCCGACTTGCGCAGTACGCCTTCAACCAGGCGCTGCCACTGCTCATGTGTCGCGTCAGGAAACTCGGCGGCCAGGGAGAGCCCGTCGTCAGGCAGGACCGTCATGGCTCGAATGCTAGGGGGGCCGCTCAATCGAGACCATAACCGCCGGATGTGATCTCGCACTCGCAGGTCAGGCTATGAGTTACTCCGTGGTAGGGGTATGGGGAGGGGTTGGGGCGGGGGCGGCGGACGGGGGACGACGGCAGGGCGGCGGTCACGGGGCGGTCAGGGCGGCGGGGTCCTGGAAGAGCGGGCCCAGCAGGACGGTCGCCGAGGCCTCGGAGAGGACGGCCGGACCGGCGTGCGGGGCGATGATCCGGGCGGGGTCGTCGCAGACGTGCGACTGGGCGGTCGCCGCCTCGCGGATCTCGTCGAGGTAGCCGTCGTGGAGGATGCTCGACAGCTCGGAGACCAGCATCACGGCCGGGTTGAAGATGTCCAGCAGCAGGGCCGCGGCCCGCCCGACCGCCCGGGCGCGCTCGCGCAGCAGCCGGTCGGCGCGGGGATCGCCCGTGGCGGCGGCGTCGACGATCAGACCGATGGCCGGGTCGGGAACGATCCCGCGGCGCACGGCCTCGGCTCCCAGGGCCGTATCGGACGCGGTCGCCTGGAGGCAGCCCGTACGTCCGCACGCGCAGGGGGCCTGCGACCCGGGGACCGGGAGGTGCGCGACGTCGCCGGCGGCGGCGCCGGGGCCCTGGTGGACGGTGCCCTCGATCCCGAACGCGGCGTCGACGACGTTGCCGATGAAGAGGTGGACCAGGCTGCGGCGGGCCGCGGGGTGCCCGAACAGGATTTCCGCGCGGGCGACGGCGCGGGCGTGGTTGTCCACGTGCACGGGGAGGCCGAGGGCGGCGGAGAGCTCGGCGGCGAGGGGCTTGTGGTGCCAGCCGAGCGCCTCGTGCCGGACCACGACCCCCTCGGCGGGGCGGATCCAGCCGCCGAGGGCGGCGCCGACGCCGAGGAGGGGGCGGCGGGAGGTGTGGGCGGCGGAGTCGCGGAGGAAGCGGGTCAGTTCCCCGGCGAGGTGGGCGGGAGCGGGGGACTGGCGGGGGATGTGGGGGAGGTTGCGGCGGGCCAGGATCCGGCCGCGGAGGTCGACGAGGCTGAAGGTGGAGGACGGCACGCCGATGTGCAGCCCCGCCACGAGGGGGCCGCCGATGGGGCCGGTGTGCAGGTCGAGCGGAATCCGGGGGCGGCCGGCCGTGTCGGCGGCTGCGGCGGGGGGCGGGAGCTCGCGCAGCAGGCCGCCGCGGAGCAGGCCGGTGGTCTGCCGCGAGACGGCGGCGGGGCTCAGACCGCACAGCGTCGAGATCCCGCTGCGGGCGACGGGGCCGTGCTCGAGCACGGTCCGCAAGACGGTGGCGGCGTTGGCGGCCGCGCGGCTGTCGCCGGGGGTAGGGGGCATGGGGCCGATCATGCCGTTGCCCTGGCCGGGCGGTTGACGGGGGGTTCGGGGTGCCCGTGCCGGGCCGGGCCTGTTTGCAGCTCGGGCTGCCGGTGCCCTGGCCGGGCGGTTTCCGGGGTTCGGGGTGTCCCCGGTACCCCGGGCTTGGTCTGCTGCTCGGCAGCGTGGTCGCCTCAATCGCCGGCGGGGCCGGTGCCCTGGCCGGGCGTTTACGGGGTTCGGGCTGCCCCGTGCCGGGCCGGGCCGGTTTGTAGCTCGGCTGCCGGTGCCCTGGCCGGGCGGGTGGCGGGGTTCGGGGTGTCCCCGGTGCCCCGGGCCTGTTTGCAGCTCGGCTGCCGTTGCCCTGGCCGGGCGGGTGGCGGGGTTCGGGCTGCCCGTGCCGGGCCGGGTCGGTTTGCAGCTCGGCTGCTGCGGGTCGCCTCAAGCGCCGGCGGGGCTGGGGTGGTGGGTCGGTGCCGGGTCCGGGGTGGGGTGTCGTCCGGGGCGGGCATGATTTATGGCGCCTGTTCAGGGCCTTGAAGTTCGGGCTTCTGCGCGCCACAAATCACGTTTTAGCCCCGGTCGACACCCCACCCCGGCCCCGTCACCGACCCAGGTGGTCGGGTGTTCTTTGCCCCTCACGGTGGGGGTTGGGCTTCGTGGGCGGGGGTGTCGGGGTGGGGTGTTGTCCGGGGCTAAAACGTGATTTGTTGGCGCCCTGTGCCGCTCCGCGACTGGGGACTCGGATCGGGCGCCATAAATCATGCCTGCCCCGGACCACACCCCACCCCGGCGTCGTCCCCGGCACCCCGCCCAGACCGCAGCCAAACCCAGCCCGGTCGGCGCCACCGGCACCCCGCCCAGACCGCAGCCAAACCCAGCCCCGCCGGCGCTTGAGGCGCCCGGGCGCAGCCCGGGGCCGGAAGCAACGGCGCCGCAGGCGACCAGCTCAACCGCCCGGCCAGGGCACCGGCCGGCGCTTGAGGCGCCCCGCAGCAGCCGAGCTGCAAACGAGCCCCGCCCCGCAGGGGCAACCCGAACCCGTTAACCGCCCGGCCAGGGCAACGGTCCCGGGGCCACGGGGACACCCCGACCCCCTCCCCTCCCCGCCCGGCCAGGGCACATGGCGGTGGCGTTGCGGGGGCGTGAAATCCGGCCACGGTTTTCGGCCGTCGGCGGGGTCGTGCCGGGGGCTCCCGGGGTGGGGAATCGGCTGGTCAGGGTGGGCGCGGGGGGTGGCCGGCGAGGTGCGGCGGGGGGAGTCCGGCGGGGGTTGACCGCGGGCGGGGGCGCTGACAGGCTCCGAGCCATGTCCGCGATCGAGCACCTCGCCCCGCGGCTCCACACCCCCGGCCTCTGTACCGCGCCGGGCGAGTGTCAGGGCCGCTGTCCGGCCCCCCGCCGCGCCTGAGCGCCGCCCCCGGGGTCGAGTGACCCCCTGGCCGGCCTCGGCCGATCGCCCGTCTCCCCGTGTGCGCGCCGCCTTGCCGCGCGCAGCGAGCCGTCTTCGTCACGGCATTTCTTCCTCTGCGGAAATAAATCTCTGACCTGGGAGTTCCCATGACCACTGTCACCGCTGTCTCCGTCAGCAAGATCGGCGGCCGGATCGGGGCCGAGATCGGCGGCGTCCGCCTGGGCGGCGAGCTGCCGGCCGAGACCGTCGGCGAGATCCGCGCCGCCCTCCTCGCCCACAAGGTGGTCTTCTTCCGCGGCCAGGACCACCTCGACGAGGCCGGCCACGAGGCCTTCGCCCAGCTGCTCGGCGCACCGGTCGCGCACCCCACCGTGCCCTCCGCGGACGGCCGTTACGCCCTCGGCATCGACTCCCACCACGGCGCCCGCGCCAACCAGTGGCACACCGACGTGACCTTCGTACCCGCCTACCCGGCCTTCTCCATCCTCCGCGCCGTCACCATCCCCCCGTACGGCGGCAACACGCTCTGGGCCAACACCGCCACCGCCTACTCCCACCTCCCCGAGCCGCTGCGCGCCCTGGCCGACAGCCTGCGCGCCGTGCACTCCAACGAGTACGACTACGCCGCGCTCAGGCCCGACGCGCTCCCCGAGGCGCTCGCCCAGTACCGCGAGGTGTTCACCTCCACCAAGTTCCTCACCGAGCACCCGGTGGTCCGCGTCCACCCCGAGACCGGTGAACGCACCCTGCTCCTCGGCAACTTCGTCCAGCGCATCCAGGGCCTCACCGGCCGCGACTCCCGCGTCCTCCAGGACCTCTTCCAGGCGCACATCGAGAGCCCCGAGAACACCGTCCGCTGGCAGTGGCAGGCCGGCGACGTGGCGATCTGGGACAACCGCGCCACCCAGCACTACGGCGTCGACGACTCCGACGACCACGAGCGCACCCTGCGCCGCGTGACGGTCGACGGCGACGTCCCGGTCGGACCCGACGGCGCCGCGTCCCGGCTGATCAGCCCCGAGGCCGTCCCGGACCCGGCCTTCGGCATCGCCTCCGGCGCCTCCACCACCTCCGCCTGACCACCCGCCGCTCAAGGAGAGCCCCGTGCCCCGACTGCTCGCCCTCACCGGCAGCCCCTCCGTCCACTCCCGCACCGCCGTCGTCGCCGACCACGTGCTGCGGCGCCTGTCCCACGCCGGGTTCGACACCGCGCACCTCTCCGTACGGGAGCTCCCCGCCGCCGACCTCCTCTCCGCCCGCCGCGGCGAGCCGGAGATCCGCCGCGCCCTGGAGGCCGTCGCCGAAGCCGACGGCCTGGTCATCGCGACCCCGATCTACAAGGCCTCGTACACCGGCCTGCTGAAGGCCTTCCTCGACCTGCTCCCGCAGGACGGCCTGGCCGGCAAGACCGTCCTGCCGATCGCCACCGGCGGCAGCCTCGCGCACGTACTGACCATCGACTACGCCCTGCGCCCGGTCCTCTCCGCGCTCGGCGCCCGGCACGTCACCGCCGGCCGGTTCGTCCTGGACTCCTCCGTGGAGCGCGGGGACGGCCCCGACCGGCTGAGGCCCGAGGCGGAACTGGACCTCTTCCAGGCCGTCGACGAGTTCGCCGACGCGCTGCGCGCCGCCGAGGCCAGCGCCCTCACCTCCGCTCACTGACCCGCGTAACCGACAAGGACCCGTCATGCCCGCAGCCTTCGCCACGCGCTCCACCTCCCGACGCCAGTTCCTGACCCTGCTCGGCATCTCGGCGGCAGCGGTGAGCTGCGGCACGGCCACCGCCTCCGGCGGCTCCGGCGGTTCCGGCAAGCAGGTCAAGTCCCTCAAGTACCAGGGCGCGGTCGGCGCGGTCACCCTGCCCGAACTGGCCGCCGACCTCGGCTACCTCGGGGACGTCACCCTCGACTGGGTCGGCAACACCATCAGCGGCCCCCAGGACATCCAGTCCGCCGCCACCGGCCAGACCCACTTCGGAGGTGCCTTCAACGGCGCGGTCGTCAAACTCGCCGCCAGCAAGGCCCCGATCAAGGCCGTCGTCTCCTACTACGGCTCCGACCAGTACGCGTACAGCGGCTACTACGTGCTGGAGGACAGCCCGATCCGGTCCGCCCGCGACCTGATAGGCAAGAAGGTCGGCATGAACACCCTGGGCGCGCACTCCCAGGCCATCCTCGACATCTACCTGAGCCGCAACGGCCTCTCCAAGACCGACGCGGGCAAGGTGGAGTCCCTCGTCATCCCGCCCGTCAACACCGAACAGGCCCTGCGCCAGAAGCAGATCGAGGTGGGCGTGCTCGGCGGCGTCCTGCGGGACAAGGCCCTCGCGGCCGGCGGGATCCGCCCCCTGTTCACCGACTTCGAGCTGCTGGGCGCCTTCAGCGCGGGCACGTACGTGATGACCCAGCGCTTCATCAAGGAGAACCCGGACACCGCCCGCACCTTCACCACCGGTGTCGCCAAGGCGATCGAGTGGTCCCGCACCACCCCGCGGGAGGAGGTCATCGCCCGGATGACCGAGATCGTCAAGAAGCGGGGGCGCAACGAGGACACCTCGACCCTCCAGTACTGGCACTCGTACGGGGTCGCCGAGACCGGCGGCCGGATCGAGGACAAGGAGTTCCAGCTCTGGCTCGACTGGCTGGGCGACCGCGGCGAGGTCAAGAAGGGCCAGCTCAAGGCCTCGGACCTCTACACCAACGAGTTCAACGCGCAGGGGAAGGGCTGACCGGCTGCCATGGCGAAAATCGTGTTCGAATCCGTGACGAAGACCTTCCCGACCAAGGACAGGAAGAACAGGAGGGGCAGGGAGGAGTTCACCGCTCTCGACGGCATCGACCTGGAGATCGAGGCGGGCGAGTTCCTCGTCGTCGTCGGCCCCAGCGGCTGCGGCAAATCGACCCTCCTGGACCTCCTCGGCGGTCTGACCCGGCCGACCTCCGGCCGGATCCTGCTCGACGGCAAGCCGGTCACCGGGCCCGGCCTGGACCGGGGCATCGTCTTCCAGCAGTACGCGCTGCTGCCGTGGCGGACGGCGCTGGGCAACATCGAGTTCGGCCTGGAGGCGACTGGCGTCCCGCGACGCCAACGCACGGCGAAGGCGCGGGAGTTCCTGGAACTCGTCGGCCTGACCGGCTTCGAGGACCGGCATCCGCACGAGCTCTCCGGCGGGATGCGCCAGCGGGTCGCGATCGCGCGCTCGCTCGCGTACGACCCGGACGTGCTGCTCATGGACGAGCCGTTCGCGGCGCTCGACGCGCAGACCCGCGAATCCCTCCAGGACGAGCTGCGCCGCATCTGGCAGCGCACCGGCAAGACGATCGTGTTCATCACGCACGGCATCGAAGAGGCCGTGTACCTCGGGCAGAAGGTCGCCGTCATCACCTCCCGACCCGGCCGCGTCAAGGAGGTCGTCCCGGTCTCCTTCGGGGACCGCGCCGCCGGAGCCACGGGCGAGGACCTGCGCTCCAGCCCCGAGTTCGCCCGCTACCGCCACGAGATCTGGACCCTGCTCCACGACGAGGTGGCCCGCGCCCAGCAACTGGAGAAGGAGGAGGCCGCCGTATGACCACCGGAACCGACATCACCGCCGCCGCCCTGGCGGGCCTGACACCGCCGCCGGAGGTCGCGGATCCCGTACGGGCGCCCGCGCGCCCGGAGCCGCAGGCCACGCCGGAGCCCGCCGCGCCGGAAGCGGCCGCGCCGGAAGCGGCCGCGCCGGAAGCGGCCGAGGCCGCGACGCCGGGGCCCGCCGCGGCCAAGGCCCCCGTACGGCGTGCCGGGCGCGGCCCGCTGGCCGCCGTCGGGCGCGGGCTGAGCGCCGTCGCGCTGCGCTCGGCGGCCATCCTGGCCCTGCTCGCCCTCTGGGAGACGGCGCCCCGGCTCGGCCTCGTCGACGCCACGTTCCTGCCGCCGGTCAGCGAGGTCGCCAAGGCCTGGTGGGAGCTGCTCGGGGACGGCCAGCTCGCCGAGCACACCAAGGCCAGCCTGGCCCGCTCCTTCGGCGGCTTCGGCATCGCGGTCGTCGTCGCGGTCCCGCTCGGCCTGCTCATCGGCTGGTACCGGCCGGTCGCCGCCCTGCTCGGGCCGCTGCTGGAGGTCTTCCGCAACACGGCGGCGCTCGCGCTGCTGCCGGTCTTCGTGCTGCTGCTGGGGATCGGGGAGACCTCGAAGGTGTCCATCGTCGTCTACGCCTGCGTCTGGCCGATCCTGCTGAACACCATCAGCGCGGTGGGCAACGCGGACCCGACGCTCGTGAAACTGGCCCGGTCGATGGACCTGTCGACCCCGAGGCTCTTCCAGAAGGTGATCCTGCCGTCGTCCGTGCCGGCGATCTTCACCGGGATCCGGCTGGCGGGGGCGGTGTCGATCCTGGTCCTCGTCGCCGCCGAGATGATCGGAGCGAAGGCGGGGCTGGGCTATCTGATCAACGCCTCGCAGTTCAACTTCGCCATCCCCCAGATGTACGCGGGCATCGTGACGATCTCCGCGATCGGGCTGGCCTTCAACCAGCTCCTCGTCGCGATCGAACGCCGCCTGAGCGTCTGGCGCGTCCCGGCCTGACGCCCTGCGGGCCTGCTGGACCCGGCCCGGGCGCTGCCGCCCGGGCAACCCCGCCCGGGCAACCCCGCCCGGGCAACCCCGCCCGGGCAACCCCGCCCGGGCAACCCCGCCCGGGCAACCCCGCCCGGGCAACCCCGCCCGGGCAA